>NZ_LMOW01000002.1:0-515593 GCF_001423645.1 Microbacterium sp. Leaf161
ACCACGACGGATGCCCTGGCCGCGCTCTGGAGATTCGCTCTGCAGCACGACCTGGTGTCGAAGGTGGTGGTCGACCTGCGCCCGATCGACGATCCGATCACCTGGCTCGTCACCGACCAGCGAGGCGTGGACCTCACCCCTCACGATCACGGGTGGCTGCGCCTCCTCGACGTGCCCGCTGCGCTCAGCGCCCGCACATATCGTGCGCCCCTCGATGTGGTGTTCCGAGTCGAGGATCCTCTCGGTTTCGCCGAAGGCTCGTGGCGACTGACCTCGGGTGCCGACGGTACGGCGGATGTCACACGGGTCGACGACGGCGCAGAGGCCGACGTCATTCTCGGCGTGGGGGCTCTCTCGTCGATCTACGCGGGCGGGGTCAGCGCTGTTAGGCTCCGCGCGGCCGGCCGTCTGCACGCATCGATGGAGACGGCGGCAGTGCTCGACGATGCGTTCCGCACAGCAGATGCCCCGCTCCTGGGCATCTGGTACTGAGCGCCGCCCGCCGCGACGACGGACTGCACAGAGAGGGGCTCACGGCATCGCCGTGAGCCCCTCTCCGTTTTCTCCGACAGCCGTCAGCTGATGGTGAGGGCGTCTCGCAGGAGCTTCGCCTGTTCGGCCGCGTGCACCTTCGACGAGCCGGTCGCCGGCGATGCCGACGCGGGACGCGACACCGGGCGGAAGCTGCGGTCCCCGGGCACATCGGCGAATGCGAGAGCAAGGAACGGCCAAGCCCCCTGGTTCTCCGGCTCTTCCTGCACCCACACCAGCTCGGCGTTCGGGTACGAGTCGGTGATGGCCTTCAGACCGTCGATCGGCGTCGGGTACAGCTGCTCGAGCCTGACCAGCGCGATCTCGGGGTTCGGGTTCTTGTCGAGCTCGGCCTTGAGATCCCAGTGGACCTTGCCCGAGTGCACGAGCACGCGCTTCACCGCGTTGCGGTCGAGACCGCGGTTGTCGTCGAGCACGGGCTCGAAGCGGCCCTGGGTGAAGGCCTCGACAGGGCTCGTCGCACCTCGCAGGCGCAGCATGGCCTTCGGGGTGAATACGATGAGCGGCTTGCGCGGACGGGCGTAGGCCTGACGGCGCAGCAGGTGGAAGTACGACGCGGGCGTCGAGGGGCGCGAGACGATCATGTTGTCCTGCGCGCACATCTGCAGGAAGCGCTCGATGCGCGACGACGAGTGGTCCGGTCCCTGGCCCTCGTAGCCGTGGGGGAGGAGCAGGGTGACGCTGGACTGCTGTCCCCACTTCTGTTCGGCCGCCGAGATGTACTCGTCGATGACCGACTGGGCGCCGTTCACGAAGTCGCCGAACTGGGCTTCCCACAGCACGAGTGCCTCTGGAGCCTCGACCGAGTAGCCGTACTCGAAGCCGAGCGCGGCGTACTCGCTCAGGAGCGAGTCGTAGACGAAGAAGCGCCCCTGGGACTCTGACAGGTTCGACAGCGGCAGCCACTCCTGGCCGTTCGCGCGGTCGTGCAGTGTCGCGTGACGCTGCACGAACGTGCCGCGCCGCGAGTCCTGCCCCGCGAGCCGCACGGGCGTGCCCTCGACGAGGAGCGAACCGAAGGCGAGCAGCTCGCCGAAGCCCCAGTCGATGTTCCCGTTGCGGCTCATGTCGAGACGCTTCTCGAGCTGCTGCTGGAGCTTCGGGTGAACGGTGAAGCCCTCGGGCTTGTTCACGAACGCGTCGCCGATGAGCTGGATGACCTCGTTCGAGACTCCGGTGATCTCCGGGGCGCCGACCTGCTCGTCAGCCGGAGGCAGGTCCTGAGCGACCGGGTTGGCGCCGGTCTCTGCAGCGTGGGTCTCGGCGAACGCGATCTCCAGACGGTTCTGGAAGTCCGCCTTGGCCTCGTCGTACTCCTCTTCGGTGATGTCGCCGCGACCGACGAGCGACTCGGTGTAGAGCTTACGCACCGATCGCTTCGCCTGGATCAGATCCGTCATCAGCGGCTGCGTCATCGAGGGGTCGTCTCCCTCGTTGTGCCCGCGGCGTCGGTAGCAGACGAGGTCGATGACGACGTCGCGGTGGAACCGCTCGCGGTACTCGAAAGCGAGCTGCGCGACGTGGATGACGGCTTCGGGGTCGTCGCCGTTCACATGGAACACCGGCGCCTGGATCGTCTTCGCGACATCCGTCGAATACACCGAGCTGCGCGAATCGTTGGGGAGGGTGGTGAAGCCGACCTGGTTGTTGACGACGACGTGGATCGTGCCGCCGGTGCGGTATCCGCGCAGCTGAGACATCTGCAGAGTCTCGACGACCACACCTTGCCCGGCGAACGCCGCGTCGCCGTGCACCAGGATCGGCAGCCAGGCGAAAGTACCGATCGGTTTGCGGTCCTGCTTGGCGCGGACGATGCCCTCGAGGACGCCGTCCACGGTCTCGAGGTGAGACGGGTTCGCGGCGAGGTAGACCGGGAGCTCGGATCCGTCGTCGGCGACGAAGGTGCCCTCGGTGCCGAGGTGGTACTTCACATCGCCGGAGCCGCGCTGGTTGCCGGGGGTCTGCGTGCCCTCGAACTCCTGGAACACGTGGCCGTAGGTCTTGCCGGCGATGTTGGTCAGCACGTTCAGACGGCCGCGGTGCGCCATGCCGATCGCGGCGCCCTCGAGGCCGGAGGTGGCCGCACCCTGGAGGATCTCGTCGAGCAGCGGGACGAGCGACTCGCCGCCCTCGAGCGAGAATCGCTTCTGACCGACGAACTTGGTCTGCAGGAAGGTCTCGAAGGCCTCGGCCTCGTTGAGCTTGCGGAGGACCCGCAGCTGCTCGTCATGGCCGGGCTTCTGGTACTTGACCTCGACCTTCTCCTGGAACCAGCGACGCTGCTCCGGGTCCTGGATGTGCATGTACTCGATGCCGAGCGTGCGGCAGTACGAGTCGCGCAGGACGCCGAGGATGTCGCGGAGCTTCGCGACCCGTCGGCCGCCGAACCCGCCGGTGACGAACTCGCGGTCGAGGTCCCAGAAGGTGAGGCCGTGGCTCTCGATCTCGAGGTCGGGGTGCGAGCGCTGGACGTACTCGAGCGGGTCGATGTCGGCCATCAGGTGTCCGCGCACCCGGAACGAGTTGATGAGCTCCTGCACGCGGGACTGCTTGTCGACGCGCTCGGCGAGGTCGACCGCGATGTCGGGGTTCCAGCGGATCGGCGAGTACGGGATGCGGAGAGCAGCGAAGATGTCGTCGTAGAAGCCGCGCTGCCCGATCAGCAGCTCGTGCACCTTCTTGAGGAACTCGCCGGAGCCGGCGCCCTGGATGACGCGGTGGTCGTACGTGCTCGTCAGCGTGATGGTCTTGCCGATCGCGAGCTCGTTGAGCGTCTTCTCGCTCGCTCCCTGGAATTCCGCCGGGTACTCGAGCGCACCGGCGCCGATGATGCATCCCTGCCCCTTCATGAGGCGGGGGACGGAGTGCACGGTGCCGATGCCGCCGGGGTTGGTCAGCGACACGGTCGTGCCCTGGAAGTCTGCGGCCGTCAGCTTGTTGTTGCGGGCGCGCGTGACGAGGTCCTCGTATGCGACGAGGTACTCGCTGAACGTCAACGTGTCGGCGCGCTTGATGCTGGGTACCATGAGTGCGCGCGTGCCGTCGGGCTTCGGCAGGTCGATGGCGATGCCGAGGTTGACGTGCGCGGGTGCCACGACCGAGGGCTTGCCGTCGATCTCGGCGTAGAAGACGTTCTGGCTGCGGAACTCGTCGAGCGTGCGGATGAGCGCCCAGCCGATGAGGTGAGTGAAGCTGATCTTGCCGCCGCGGGTGCGCGCCATGTGGTTGTTGATGACGATGCGGTTGTCGATCATCAGCTTCGCGGGCACCGTGCGGACGCTGGTCGCGGTGGGGACGGTCAGAGACTCGTCCATGTTCGCGGCGAGGGTCTTGGGCAGACCGCGGAGCGGCGTGACCTTGTCTTCCTCGACGGGATCTGCCGACTCCGGTGCCTCGGCCTTCGCCGCGGGCTTCGGGGCCTGCGCCGGAATCGGCGCCGCGGCGGCAGGCTTGGTCGTGGTCCGCGCCACGGGCTGTGCGCCGATGACGGGGATGGGGGCTGTCACCGGATGCGCGGGCTGCTCGGCAGCGGGCGCGGGAGCCGCGGTGCCGGTCGCGGCATCCGACTGGTACTTCTCGAGGATGGGCCACCACTCCTTGTCGACGGAGTCGCGGTTCACCTTGTACTGCTCGTAGAGCTCTTCCACGAGCCAGGAATTGGCTCCGAACCCCCCGTCGCCCCCGACGCCGGTCACCTGGTTCGACACGCTCGATCGCCCTCTTTCATCGCTGAAGTCCACGTATGCACAGCAGGACGCGTGATGCGTCCGGGCCCGCACACTCTCGACTTCCAAGCCTAACGTGTTTCCTCGCGCATTCGTCGAAGGCATGCGCCCTCGACGCCGCTATCTGAGTACCGTGGGGGTATGGAGTTCTCCGGTGAGTCACCCGCAGTCGATCTGACCTATTCCGACGTGTTCCTCGTGCCGCGACGATCCGCCGTCACCAGCCGTCTGCAGGTCGATCTGGCCCCGCAGGACGGCACCCCGGCCACCCTGCCGATCGTGGCCTCGAACATGAACTCCGTGACCGGCCCCCGGCTCGCGGCGGTGCTCGCGCGGCGTGGCGGACTCGGAGTGCTCCCTCAGGACATGCCGTTGCAGGGTCTCGATGCTGCGATCCGCGACGTCAAGGCGCAGCCGGTGCTGTGGGACACGCCGATCGTGCTGCCTCCTGAGGCATCGGTGTCGGACGCACTCCGGCTGATGCCTGCGACCGCAGGTCACGGCATCGTCGTGGCCACGGGCGGAGCTCCGTACGATGCCGAGCGTATTCTCGGTGTCCTGCCGGCGACGCGGCTGGCCACTGCGCTCCCGGATGCACAGCTGGGCGATCTGGTGCACGCCGGCACGCCGTCTCTCGATGCGGATGACATCGGATCAGAGCGTCATGCCTTCGACGTGATCACCGACGCGGGCGTCGACATGGTGACGATCACGCACCACGGGCACCTCGTCGGAACGCTCAGCGCGCGCAGTGCCCTGCGGTCGACGCTGTATCGCCCGGCGATGGACGGCGACGGCCGCCTCGCCGTCGCGGCGGCGGTGGGCATCAACGGAGACGTCGCGTCCAAGGCGAAGGCCCTCGCCGACGCGGGCGTCGATGTGCTCGTGGTGGACACGGCGCACGGACACCAGGAGGGGATGCTGCGCGCGCTGAGCGCCGTCGCCGCGCTGAATCTCGGCATCCCGATCGTGGCCGGCAACATCGTCACCGCCGACGGCGTCAAGGACCTCGTCGAGGCCGGCGCCTCCATCCTCAAGGTCGGCGTGGGGCCGGGCGCGATGTGCACGACGCGCATGATGACGGCCGTCGGCCGCCCGCAGTTCTCCGCTGTGCTCGAGACGGCCGAGGCCGCCCGGGAGCTCGGCGCTCACGTCTGGGCGGACGGGGGAGTGCGGTATCCGCGCGACGTGGCGCTCGCGCTCGCCGCGGGCGCCGCGTCCGTGATGGTCGGCTCCTGGTTCGCGGGGACGATCGAGGCGCCGGGCGAGCTGCAGAGCGACGCCGAGGGCCGCATCTACAAGGAATCCTGGGGCATGGCCTCCACGAAGGCGGTGCAGGCTCGGTTCGGCCGTCTCGATGCGTATGAGCGTGCCCGCAAGGAGCTATTCGCAGAAGGGATCTCGTCCTCGAAGATCTACCTCGACCCGCTGCGCCCAGGACTCGAGGACCTGCTCGACATGATCACATCGGGCGTGCGCTCGTCGTTCACCTATGCCGGGGCATCGTCGGTGCCCGAGTTCCACGAACGGGCGCTCGTCGGGCTGCAGTCCGCCGCCGGATACGAAGAGGGCAAGGCCCTCCCGGTCAGCTGGTAGTCGTCCGCGCTCCGACCCACTGCGATCCCGTAGAATCGTGGACACCATGGACGACCCTCCCAGTTGTAGTACATCGCCCCATTGCCTGCCTCCCCGTCTCGGGAGGAACGACTGATGGATTACATCCTCTTGGGCGTGGGGCTTCTGCTCACCGTGGGCACCGGGCTGTTCGTCGCGAGCGAGTTCGCCCTGGTCAATCTCGACCGTGCCGATCTCGAGGCCCGTCAGGCCCGCGGCGAATCCCGTCTGTCGCTGACCATCAGCGCGCTCAGGCACACCTCGACCCATCTCTCGTCCGCTCAGCTGGGCATCACCCTGACCACGCTTTTGACCGGGTACACGATGGAGCCGGCGCTCTCCAACCTCCTCGGCCCGACTCTCGTCGCATGGAGCATCCCTGAGGCGGCCGTCGGTCCGATCGCCACGATCGTCGCGATGCTGGTCGCCACCGTGCTGTCGATGATTCTCGGTGAGCTGGTGCCCAAGAATTTCGCCCTGGCGCTGCCGCTCGCGACCGCGAAGCTCGTCATGCCGTTCCAGGTCGCGTTCACGACCGTCTTCAAGCCGGCCGTCGTGGTGCTCAACGGCAGTGCGAACGGGGTCCTGCGGAGCATGGGCATCGAGCCGAAGGAAGAGCTGTCCGGTGCGCGCAGCGCCGAGGAGCTCTCTTCTCTCGTGCGTCGCTCGGCGAGTGCCGGACTGCTCGAAGCCGACACCGCGAGCCTGCTCGATCGGACGCTGACGTTCTCCCGCCTGACGGCCGCCGACGTGATGACGGCTCGTCCTAGCATGCACGCCCTCGCGGTCGGCGACTCGGCCGATGACGTCATCCAGCTCGCCCGCCGGACCGGACACAGCCGTTTTCCCGTGTACGACGACGACCTCGACGACATCACGGGTGTCGTGCACCTGAAGGCCGCGATCTCCGTCCCGCGTGATCGACGAGGCGAGGTGCCGGTCGGCGCGCTCTCGACCGATCCGCTCCGCGTCCCGGAGACCGTGCACGTCGACGCGCTCATCTCCGAGCTCAGAGCCCGCGGATACCAGCTGGCCGTCGTGGTCGACGAGTACGGCGGCACCGCCGGTCTCGTCACGCTGGAGGACCTGGTGGAGGAGCTCGTGGGCGAGGTCTCCGACGAGCACGACCGCACGCGCGCCGGAGTCGTCCGCGGGCGAGACGGCATCACCTTCCCCGGAGAGCTGCGGCCGGACGAGTTGCGACGCAGAGCAGGGGTGGAGGTTCCGGAGGGTGACGTGTACGACACCGTGGCCGGCTACGTCATGAGCGTCCTCGAGCGCGTGCCGTCGGTGGGTGACGAGGTCGACCTCGACACGGGCAAGCTCCAGGTGGTCCGCATGGACGGTCGTCGCGTCGACCGCATCCGCTACGTCCCGAATCAGGATCTTCCCGCAGAGGTGGTCGGACGATGAACGACTGGGGAGGACTGGCCTGGCTGGTCGTGCTGCTCGTGGCGAACGCGTTCTTCGTCGGCGCCGAGTTCGCGGTGATCTCCGCACGCCGGTCGCAGATCGAGCCCAAGGCCGACCGCGGGTCGCGCGCCGCCAAGACCGCGCTCTTCGCGATGGAGCATGCGACGCTCATGCTCGCGACCTCGCAGCTGGGCATCACGATCTGCTCGCTGCTGATCCTGAACGTCTCCGAACCCGCGATCCATCACCTGCTCGCCGTGCCGCTGCACGCGCTCGGCTGGTCGGACGGCGTCGTCGATGCCGTGTCGTTCGCGATCGCTCTGCTGATCGTGTCGTTCCTGCACGTGGTGTTCGGCGAGATGGTGCCGAAGAACCTCGCGTTCTCGGTTCCGGAGCGCGCGGTGCTCATCCTCGCGCCGCCCCTCGTGATGGTGTCGAAGATCTTCATGCCGGTGATCTGGCTGCTGAACGCGGCGGCCAACGGCGTGCTCCGGCTGTTCCGGGTCGAGCCGAAGAACGAGGCCGCATCGACGTTCACGCTCGACGAGGTCGCGACGATCGTCGATCAGTCCCGGCGAGAGGGCGTGCTCACCGACACGGCGGGCACTGTGGCGGCAGCGGTGGAGTTCACAGACAAGAAGGCTCGCGATGTGGCTGTTCCGCTCAGCGATCTCGTGACGCTTCCGCAGTCCGCGACTCCGGATGACGTCGAGAAGGCCGTCGCCCGCTACGGGTTCTCCCGATACGTGATCGTCGACGACGAGGGAACCCCTGTCGGATACGTCCACCTCAAGGACATCCTGCGGGCGTCCGACGGACCCGGTGCTGCCGAGAAGCTGGTCGAGCCGCTGCCCTCGAAGCGCATCAACCATATGGTCCCGGTGCAGGAGGACACCGATCTGGAGGACGCTCTCGCCGTGATGCGCCGCGCAGGGCGTCACCTGGCGAAGGTGCGGGACTCCCAGGGTCGCACGACTGCCGTGCTCTTCCTCGAGGACATCCTCGAGGAGCTCGTGGGCGAGGTGCAGGACGCGACCCGTCGTATTCGCGGTCACTGATCCGCGATGACCGAGAAGCCCCCGAGTCCATGCGGACCCGGGGGCTTCTGTGCGGGGTGGCGATCAGCGCCAGCGCGCCCGCTCGTACTGCGGCGGCCAGGTGATCTCGGCGCCGAGCTCATGGGCGGCCCTGAGCGCGAAGTGCGGGTCGCGCAGCCACTCGCGACCCGCGAAGATCGCATCGGCCGCACCGTCGGCGAGCACCTGCTCCGCCTGTTCGGCGGCGGTGATCAGTCCGACCGCCGACACGGGGATGCGTCCGCCCTGGCGCACGTTCTCGGCCAGCGGTACCTGGTATCCGGGGAACACGCTGATCTGCTGATGCGCCACGAGCCCGCCGCTGGAGACATCGATGAGGTCGGCTCCGTGCTCGGTCGCCCAGCCGCTCACGATCGCCGCTTCGTCGGGGGTGAATCCGCCCTCGGCATGATCGGTCGCCGAGATACGCACGAAGACGGGCACCCCGTCTCCGGCGACCTCGCGGATCGCGCCCACCACCCGGAGGAGCAGTCGAGCGCGGTTCTCGAGAGAGCCGCCGTACTCGTCGTCTCGCAGATTCGAGAGCGGAGAGAGGAACTGGTGCAGCAGGTATCCGTGCGCACCGTGCACCTCGAGCACGTCGAAGCCGGCGTCGAGGGCACGGCGGGTCGCGCTCGCGAAGCCTTCGACGACGGCGTCGATGCCGTCCTGATCGAGCGCCGCAGGCTCCGCGAAGCCATCGAAGGCGATGTCGGAGGGCGCGGTGGTCGTCCATCCGCCGTCCGCCGCCGGTACCGATCCGCGCGCGTCGGCCCAGGGCCACCAGGTCGACGCCTTGCGGCCGGCGTGCGCGAGCTGGATGCCCGCGACGGCGCCACGTGAATGGATCGCCTCGACGACCGGCGCCCACGCGTCGCGTTGCTCGTCGTTCCAGAGGCCGGCATCCCGTGGCGAGATGCGGCCCTCGGGGACGACGGCTGTCGCCTCGGCGACGATCAGACCGGCTCCGCCGGAGGCGAACTGGGCGAGGTGGGTGTGGTGCCATTCCTGGACGACGCCGTCGATCGCGCTGTACATGCACATGGGAGACACCCAGAGCCGGTTGCGGAACGTGACGGAACGGATGCTCAGCGGGGAGAAGAGAATGCTCACCCCTAGACGCTACCGGCCGGGTGGGGCGGTGCGGGCCGCCGCACTAACGTGGAGTCATGCCCGACGCACGTGACTGGTTCCGCGAAGACACCGCACGCTTCCTGCGCGTGCCAGGCGCGGATGACGACAAGTACTCCCGGGGCGTCGTCGGCCTGCGCACCGGATCGTCCGCTTATCCGGGTGCCGCGGTGCTCGGTGTCGAGGCGGCGTGGCGCGTCGGTGCAGGCTTCGTGCGCTACGTCGGCGACGGCCGAGCCGCGGATGCCGTGATCGCACGACGCCCCGAGACCGTGGTCAGCCCGAGCATCGCGGGCGCGCGTGTCGGCGCCTGGGTGATCGGATCAGGGACGGATACCGCGAGGAGCCCCGAGACGGAGCGCGAGCTGCTCGACCTGCTCGACGGGCAGGTGCCGGTGGTCGTCGACGCGGGGGCGCTCGACCTGGCGCGAGGCAGTCGTGCCCCGCGCGTGCTGACGCCGCACGGCCGTGAGTTCGAGCGCCTGCAGGATCAGCTCGGACACGGCACCCGCGACGACCGCGCCGACGCCGTCGCCCGGGTGGCGCACGAGGTCGGCGCCGTCGTGCTGCTCAAGGGCGCACAGACGCTGATCGCGGATCCGGACGGACACCTGATCCGGGTGGAGGCGGGCACCGGCTGGCTCGCGACTGCGGGCACCGGCGATGTCCTGGGCGGCATGCTCGGGGCGCTCCTCGCCGCGAACGCCGACGCACCGCTGGCTGAGGTCGCAGCCGCGGCCGCGTGGTTGCATGGTCATGCCGGTGTCCTCGCCGCTGGTGCGGGCGCGGATGGCCGCGCGACGGGACATCCGATCGTGGCGCTCGATGTCGCAGAGGCGCTGCCTCGCGCATTCTCGGACGTCGTCGCGTGAGTCACACCTTCTTGATGCGTCTCGTCGTGCTGTGGAGCGCGTTCGGACTCGTGCACCTCTTCACGGCGGTCGCCGGCTGGCTGTATCCGAGCCAGCCGATGGGCGACGTGGTGCTCGTGTACGAACCGTGGTCGTCGGCGGCGCTGTCGGGTGGAGCGATCGTCGGAGTCACCGAGACGTGGGTCTATCCGCAGCTCGCGCTCGTGCCCATGCTGCTCGCGAAGATCCTGTCGACACCGCTCATCGCGGTGATGGGCGCCTCCGGGGCGTACCTGATCGCGTGGGCGGTGCTCGTCACGGTGCTCGATGCGATCGCCTTCGCTGTGCTCGTCGGGCGTTCGCCGTCGCAGCCTCGGCGGATGGCCGCCTGGTTCTGGATCACCGCCCTGCTTCTGCTGGGACCGATCGCGATGTACCGCATCGACGCGATCACGGTGCCGCTCGCGGTGATCGGCGGACTCTGGCTGGGTCGCCGCCCCGCTGCCGCGGCAGCGCTGCTGGCGATCGGCGCCTGGATCAAGATCTGGCCGGGCGCGCTGCTGGTCGCAGCCGTCGTGGCAGCCCGAAGTCGGATGCGCGTTCTGCTCACGGCCGCAGCCGTATCGGCAGCCGTCGTCGTCGTGCTGGTCGCCTTCGGAGCCGATGCCGAGATCTTCGGATTCCTGACAGAGCAGACCGGCCGCGGTCTGCAGATCGAGGCAGTGGCCGCGAGCCCGTTCCTGTGGCTCGCGATCGCCGGGGCTGCCCGCATCGAGTACAGCTTCGACATCCTGACCTTCCAGATCAGCGCGCAGGGCGCGGATGCCGTGAGTGCTGTGCTCACACCCCTGATGGCTGTCTTCGTCGTCGTGATCACCGTCATCGGCGCGCTGAAGGCATCACGCGGGGCATCCTTCGCACGGCTGTTCCCTCCGCTCGCGCTGAGTCTCGTGACGACCCTGATCGTCGCGAACAAGGTCGGCTCTCCGCAGTTCCAGACGTGGCTTATCGCTCCGGCCGTCCTCTGGCTCGTTCTCGACCGCACGCGAGCGGCCGCGCCTGCGCTGCTCGTGCTCGCGCTGTGCGCGCTCACCTGCCTGATCTATCCACTGAGCTACGACGCGCTGCTGCGTGCAGAGACGCTGCCCGTCGCCATCCTGACTCTGCGCAACATCGTGCTCGTCGTGCTCCTCGCCGTCGGCATCCGCGCCCTCGTCCGCGTGCCCGCCCATCGTTCGTCCACCACCCGGGAGTGAAACCATGCTGATCGCCTTCTCCGTCGCACCCAGCGGCGTCCCCTCCGACGGAGCCGAGCGCTCCGACGCGTCGGTCCACGATGCGGTCGCCGCCGCCGTCCGCGTCGTGCGGGAGTCGGGCCTGCCGCACCGCACGACCAGCATGTTCACCGAGATCGAGGGCCCGGACTGGGACTCTGTGATGGATGTCGTCAAGCGCGCCACCGAAGCCGTGATGCCCTTCGGCTCGCGAGTGTCTCTCGTGCTCAAGGCCGACATCCGGCCCGGCTACACCGGAGAGCTCGACGCGAAGATCGAGCGGCTCGAGGCGGCGATCGACGACGCGGACACCCCGTAGACTCGACGGGTGAATCCCTCGACTGAATCGAGGGGTGCGGCGAAGTGGGCGCTCCTCTCCCTCGCCATAGGCAGCTTCGGCATCGGCATGACCGAATTCGTCGTCATGGGCCTGCTGCCCAACATCGCCGACGAGCTGCTGCCCACGCTGTGGGCCTCCAGCCCTGAAGACGCGCTGAGTCAGGCAGGGTGGCTGATCTCGCTCTACGCGCTCGGCGTGGTCGTCGGTGCTCCGACGATCGCCGGGTTCGTCGCCCGCTACCCCCGGCACCGGGTCATGATCGGCCTGGCGCTGGCGCTGACCGTGTTCAACGCGCTCACGGTGTTCCTGCCGACCTTCGAACTCGTGGGTGCGTCACGGTTCCTCGCCGGTCTGCCGCACGGTGCCTACTTCGGCATCGGCGCCCTGGTCGCGGCGGACGTCATGGGGCCGGGCAACCGCGCCAAGGGCGTCGCCTTCATCCTCACAGGTCTGACCGTGGCGAACGTGGTGGGAGTGCCGCTGGGAACGTTCCTCGGTCAGCTCTGGGGATGGCGGGCGGCCTTCGCGGTCGTGACGCTCGTCTTCGCCCTGGCGACGGTGTGCATCGCGTTCTTCGTGCCCGCACATCCCGGCTCGCCCGGGCGGACCATGCGCGAGGAGCTCGGTGTCTTCCGCATTCCCCAGGTCTGGTTCACACTCGGTGTCGGCGCGATCGGCTTCGGCGGCTTCTTCGCGGTCTACAGCTACATCGCGCCGCTGGTGACCGAGGTGGCCGGCTCGCCCGAGTGGGCGGTGCCGATCGTGCTGGTGCTGATGGGGCTCGGGATGACAGCGGGCAACCTCGTCGGCGGACACCTCGCGGACATCGACCTGCGACGCACGCTGCTCTTCGGACTTGCCGCGATGGCTGTGGTCTTCGCCCTCCTCGCCGTGCTCGCATTCTGGATCGTCACCCTCGCGCTGCTCGTGTTCGTGGTCGGCTTCGTGTCTTCGGTGCTGAGCCCGACGATCCAGACCCGGCTGATGGATGTCGCCGGAGACAACCAGTCGATCGCCGCTGCGATGAACCACTCTGCGCTGAACATCGGCAACAGCCTCGGCGCATTCCTCGGCGGCATGGTGATCGCCGCCGGATGGGGCTTCGTCGCGCCGTCCTGGACGGGTGCGGCGCTCGCAGTCGCCGGCCTCCTGATCGCCCTGCTGTCGTATCGCTCGGAGGCGCGCAGACCGGTGCTCACGGCGGCGTGAGCGGTGCTCCGCCTCGTAGAGTGAGGCTGTGACCGACCTCGACGATCTGCCCGTCGCCGGGACAGCCGTGCTGCTGCGTCCGACGCCCGAGGGCTTCGCCGTGCTGCTGATGCGTCGGCCCGATCGCGGCTCGTTCGCGGGGGCGTGGGTGTTCCCCGGCGGCAAGGCGGAGCCGTCCGACCGCCGAGAGGGGGCGGATGAGAGTGACGATGCGCGCAGGGCGGCGGTTCGCGAGACAGCCGAGGAGGTCGGCCTGATCATCAGCGATCCCGTGCTGCTGTCGCGCTGGCAGCCGCCGGTCGAGGCACCCATTCGCATCCGGACCTGGTTCTTCCTCGCCTCAGCGCCCGACGACGAACCGCGGTTCTCGGTCGACGAAGTCGTCGACGTGGTGTGGCTGAGCCCGGCAGAAGCCCTGTCGCGACACGCGACGGGGGAGTGGACGCTCTTCCCTCCGACCTGGGTCACCCTGCACCAGCTCGGCCGATTCTCCTCGGTCGATGCCGCGCTCGCCTCCGGAGGGGTGGCGCAGCACTTCTCGACCCGAGTGGTCGAAACGCCGCAGGGCAGGGACTTCGAGTGGGACGGTGTGCGGCTGCGCACCGGTTCGCTGCCCTGGACGATCGACGAGAGCTAGCTCGCGAGCAGCCGTCGGAGATTGCTGCCGACCGCCTCTGTCTCGATGAGGAATCCATCGTGACCGAAGTCGCTGGTCAGCACCACCGCTTCGGGGCCGTCGAGGGTGTTCGGGATGCTGCGGGCGATGCGGTGCTGGCCGTCGACGGGGAAGAGCCGGTCGCTGTCGATCCCCAGCACGAGTGTCGTGGCCGTCACGGCGCGCAGCGCCTCTTCGACGCCACCGCGGTCACGGCCGACGTCGTGCGAGTTCATGGCCTCGACGAGGGTGATGTAGCTGTTCGCGTCGAAACGGCGGGTGAACTTGTTGCCGTGGAAGTCGAGGTACGACTCGACGGCGAAGCGACCGCCGTGACCGAGAGGAGACACCCCGGACTGCCACGAACGCTGGAACCGCTGGTTGAGCTCGATCGGGCTGCGGTAGTTCAGCAGCGCCATGCGTCGGGCGAGCGCCAGGCCGCGGTGCGGACCGTCGCCGTCGGCCAGGTCGTAGTACTCGCCGCCCTGGAACCTCGGGTCCATGCGGATGGTCTCGAGCTGCACCGTGTTCAGGGCGATCTGATCGGCAGTGGTGACGGGCGGGGAGGAGAGCACTGCGAGGCGGGCGACGCGATCAGGGTGCGTGACGGCCCATTCGAGGGCGTGCATCCCGCCCATGGATCCGCCGATCACGGCGGCCCAGGTGTCGATCCCGAGGGAATCTGCGAGGCGCACCTGGGCTGCGACCTGGTCGCGGATGGTCAGATAGGGGAAGCGGGAGGCCCACTCGTATCCGGAGGGCGCGATGCTGGCGGGTCCCGTGGAGCCCTGGCAGCCGCCGAGCATGTTCGGCGCGATGACGAACCACCGGTCGGTGTCGAGCGGCCCTCCGGGCCCGGTCACGTCCTCCCACCAGCCTGCGGTGGGGTGCCCCGCTCCGGCGCCGCCGCGCACGTGGCTGTCGCCGGTGAGCGCGTGGAGCACCAGGATCGCGTTGTCGCGGGCGTCGTTCAGCTCGCCCCACGTCTCGAACGCGAGACGGATGCCGGGGAGCTCTGCGCCGCTCTCGGTCGCGAAGGCGCCGAACGAGGCGAAGCTGCGTCCGCCCGCCGGGTCTCCGTCGCGCCACGCGCCGGTCGCCGGTGGTCGTGCGCGAAGCAGACGCACGTCGGCCTCCGTCACGGGCGCCGAGGGCACCGTGTCTTCAGAGGTCGTCTGCCAGTCCATGCTCCCATTCTCGCCTGGCACGCGACTCGTCGGACGCACGTTACGGACCCGGGTGTGCCGCCGGCGGATCCGCCGTGCGCGGCCTCAGAAGCCGAGCGTCGTCACGGTCGCCAGGTGGTCGCTGCTGCCGGCCCGCATCGTCGTGGAGCTGCGCACGGCCAGGCCGCGCACGAAGACGTGGTCGATCCTGGCCAGCGGCAGAGCGGCGGGCCAGGTGAACCCGAGGGTGCCGTCGGTCGGTCGGACCCAGTCGAGCTGCGACCGCACGGCACCCAGTGCCGGGTCGGCGGAGGCGGCGTTGAAGTCGCCGATGACGACGATCGATTCGGCGGGGTCTGCAGCGACGGCATCGGCGATACCGGACAGCATCGCGTCTCGGTCGTCCTGCACTCCTGGCCGCACGGAGGCCGCATGCATGACGTAGACGGCGACGTCCGCATCAGGCGCGTTCACCACCACGCGCAGCGCGCGCTTCCAGTCGAGACCGAGCGACAGCGCCTGGGCATCGGCGATGGGGAGGCGGCTCCAGACGGCGACCGTGCCGATCGCGTAGGAGTGCGGGTAGTCGGCGGCGAGCGTGTCACGGGCGGCGGCGAGGCTGTCGGCGTCGAGTTCCGTCAGCGCGATGACGTCGGCACCGGACGCGGCGAGGTCTGCTGCGGATTCCGCTGCACCGCCGGAGTGCGCGCGCACGTTCTGGCTGACGATCTCGACGGTGGGCGTCTGGTCGGGGGCACCCGATGCGAAACCGGGGGTGGAGGGTGCGATCGCCAGCACCCAGACGAGGATGGGCACGAGCAGCACCAGGACGACGCGGCGGGCGCGGATCAGTGCGATCGTCGACAGGACTCCGAGCGCGAGGCCGCTCCAGGGAAGGAGCGCGGCGGCCGCGGTTCCCACGACTCCAGGGATCCAGACGCCCACGATCATGATCAGCACCACGAGGCCTGTGACGGCGATGATGCGCCCCGCGCGCGCGTTCGAGCGTCGGTGTGTCGGCGAATTCGTCGTGGCGGTGATCGTGGGCTCCTCGGGCAGGCTTCCCATTGTCGACGGAGCTGTCTGTGCACGGGCCGTGCGTGCCCCGAACGAGCAGATGCCCCGAGCCGAAGCCCAGGGCACCTGCAGTGTCGACGGACGGTCAGGCCCGAGCGGCCTCCGACACACGGCGAGCCGCGCCGAGCGCCTCGTCGAGGTCTGCCTTGAGGTCGTCGATGTTCTCGATGCCGACCGACAGACGCACGAGGCCGGGCGTGACGCCGGCGGTGAGCTGCTGCTCGGGAGTGAGCTGTGCGTGCGTGGTCGACGCCGGGTGGATCACGAGCGAGCGCACGTCGCCGATGTTCGCGAGGTGGCTGAAGAGCGACAGGCTGTTCACGAACTCGCGACCGGCCTCGACGCCGCCCTTGAGCTCGAAGGACAGCACCGCTCCGACGCCCTTGGGGGCGTAGTGGTTCGCCTTGGCGTACCAGGGTGAGGAGGGCAGGCCCGAGTAGTTGACCGACGCGACATCGTCGCGGCCGTCGAGCCACTCGGCGATCTCCTGGGCGTTCTGCACGTGGCGCTCGATGCGCAGCGAGAGGGTCTCGATGCCCTGGATGAGGTTCCAGGCGCTCTGCGGTGCGATGGCCGAGCCGAGGTCACGGAGCAGCTGCACGCGGGCCTTGATGATGTAGGCGAGCGGGTCGCCGACGGCAGCGGTGTAGCTGGCGCCGTGGTACGAGGGGTCGGGCACGGTGAGCCCGGGGAACTTCTCGACGTTCTTCGACCACTCGAAGGTGCCGCCGTCGATGATCGCGCCGCCGATGGTGGTGCCGTGGCCGCCGAGGAACTTCGTCACGGAGTGCACGACGATGTCGGCGCCGTGCTCGAACGGGCGGATCAGGTACGGGGTAGCGATCGTGTTGTCCACGATCAGCGGCACGCCGCCCTCGTGCGCCACGTCTGCGACGGTGCGGATGTCGAGGATGTTGATCTGCGGGTTGCCGATGGTCTCCGCGAAGAACAGCTTGGTGTTCGGGCGGATGGCGCGGCGCCACTCCTCGGGGTCGTCCTGGTTCTCGACGAACGTGACCTCGATGCCGAGCTTCGCGAGCGTGTACTTGAACAGGTTGTAGGTGCCGCCGTAGATCGAGCTCGATGACACGATGTGGTCGCCGGCCTCGGCGATGTTGAGCACGGCGAACGTCGATGCAGCCTGACCGCTGGCGAGGACGAGGGCGCCGGTGCCCCCCTCGAGTGCCGCGAGGCGCTGCTCCAGGACGTCCTGGGTCGGGTTCTGGATGCGGGTGTAGATGTTGCCGAACTCGGCCAGAGCGAACAGGTTCGCCGCGTGGTCGGCACTGTCGAACACGTAGGACGTGGTCTGGTAGATGGGCGTTGCGCGGGCCTTGGTCACCGGGTCGGGAGCAGCTCCGGAGTGGATCTGCTTCGTCTCGAAACGCCAGGTCTCGGGTGCGGACATGTGTTCCCCCTGGAACTGTTGGAAGGTCGGTTCGACTGATGTCGTTGGTGCGACAGTACGGAATATCGGAGGCTGTCAACAGCGGGTGGGAAATGTGACGTAATGAAGTCGGGCTGAACCCGCGGGCCGACGAGCCGGGGATCAGGCCTGACCGAGCAGTCGCCCCGCCCACGTGCGCGCGATCACGAACGGTTCGGCGAACGTCGTCATCCCGACCGTCACGATCGCACCCTCGTACAGCAGCATCATCGCCTGCGCCATCGCACGGGGATCGGGCATTCCCGCTTCGGCGCAGAGTTCCTCGAACACGTCGAGCAGCCAGGCCTTCTGACGTGACACCTCGGGGAACACAGGGTGGTCGTCGTTGCCGTCTCCGATCTCCGCGCGCGCGTTGATCGCGCTGCATCCCTTCGGGCTGTTCTCGTCGGACCAGGTGATGGCGGCGTCGAAGATCGCGAGCACACGATCAGGGCCGGGCTCGGGAACGCGGGAGAGGTGGGCGGCCACGTGGTCGCGCCACCGAGCGTCGCGGTGCTGGAGGTAGGAGACGACGAGCGCCTCCTTCGATCCGAAGCGGTCGTAGAGCGTCTTCTTCGTGACTCCGGCCACCTCGGCGATCGTGTCCACTCCGACCGCATGGATGCCGCGTTCGTAGAAGAGCCGCGAGGCGGCGTCGAGAACGCGCTGCCCTCCGGGGGTGAGCGGGGCGAGCTCGGGAACGGGCTGCGTCATGAATTTGACTATACCAGTCTGTATAGTCAACACATGAGTAAACAGATCGGTATACTTCGTTCGGTGGTCACTGTCGCCGCCGCCGTGGCCTTCATCGTGACCTGGAGTTCGGGATTCATCATTCCTGCGTACGCCACGGTGGACGTGTCGCCGCTCACGCTCCTCGTGTGGCGGTTCGTGCCGCTGGCCGTCCTTCTCCTCGCCGTGCTCCGTCTCTCGGGCGCAGCGAAGGGGCTGAACATTCGCGACGTGCGCACGCAGGCCACGATCGGACTCTTCGCGCAGTTCGGATACTGTGTCGCGGTCTACGGCGCCGTGGCGGCCGGCATCGCCACAGGCACGGTGGCGCTGATCGACGCGGTGCAGCCACTCGTCGTGGCCGTCCTCGTCGGACCAGTGCTCGGTCTGCGAGTGCGAGGTGCGCAATGGGCAGGGCTCGTGATCGGAGCGGTCGGCGTGCTCCTCGTGGTGCGCTCTCAGTTCGGGTCCTCCGAGGCGCCTGCGATGGCGTATCTGCTGCCGGCCGTGGCGATGGTCTGCCTCATCATCGGCACCCTGCTGCAGCGGAAGTCGGCGGTGAAGAGCGGCGTGCTCCTCACCCTGACCATCCATGTGACGGTGACCGCGGTGCTGCTGCTCGTCATCGCGGTGGTGACCGGAACCCTGCTCCCGCCGGCGTCGGCCTCGTTCTGGCTCGCCGTCGCGCTCACCGCGGTGTTCCCGACACTCGCCGCCTACGGCCTGTACTGGTGGTTGCTGCGGCGGGTGGGGATCACGGCGTTGCAGGCTCTGCTCTTCCTGATCGCCCCGGCGACGTCACTCGCCGGCAGCATCCTGCTGGGAGAGCCGATGACGGTCGTCACGGTCGGAGGGTTCATCCTGTGCGGGATCGGTGTCGCGGTGGTGCTCACAAGCGGGGCGAGATCGCCCGAGACGACCGCATCGTCGGCCCGAAAGCGCGACGTGGCGGTGCGCGAGGCGAGATAGTGGCCGGAACATCGTACGGTGGAGGCATGGTGAACAGGCGTGCAGTCGTGACAGGTGCGAGCTCGGGTATCGGACAGGCCACGGTGCGTGCGCTGCGCGCGCGCGGCTGGGGAGTCGTCGGAGTCGCACGACGTGCGTCCCGGTTGGCGGCGCTCTCGGCGGAGACGGGTGCCTCGACGATCGCGTGCGACCTGACCGACCCGGATGCCGTGGCAGCGCTGGTCACGGAGCTCGAGGCCTCGGGGCCCGTGCATGCGCTCGTGCAGGTCGCCGGCGGAGCACGGGGGACGGACCGCGTCGAGAACGCCTCGATCGACGACTGGCAGTGGATGTACGACGCCAACGTGCTCTCGAGCCAGCGACTGGTCGCCGGTCTCCTGCCCCTGCTGAGGCGGGCGGCCGCGGCGGACGGGCACGCCGACACCGTGTTCGTGACGTCGACGGCCGCACAGGTGGCCTACCCCGGCGGAGGCGGCTACAACGCGGCCAAGGCCGCGCAGGCGATGCTGGTGCACGCGCTCCGACTCGAGCTGAACGGCGAGCCGATCCGAGTCGCCGAGATCGCCCCCGGCATGGTGCACACCGAGGAGTTCACGCTCAACCGGCTGGGCGGCGACTCGGTCGCCGCGGAGGCCGTGTACTCGGGCGTCGAGGCGCCGCTGCAGGCGGAAGACGTCGCCGACGTGATCGCCTACGCGCTGGATGCTCCCGGCCACGTGAACCTCGACCTCATCACGATGCGACCCGTCGCGCAGTCCGCGAATCATCTGCTCGCCCGCGGACCGCTGCGCGTGCGACCGATCGACTGAACGATGACTGCGCGAACTCTTGCCGAGCTCGCCGACGACGGTCTCATCGATCCGGGGTGGGCCGACGCACTGGCGCCGGCTCAGCAGACGATCACCGCTCTCGGCGAGCGACTGCGCGACGAGCAGGCTGCGGGGCGGGGCTATCTTCCCGCAGGGGATCATGTGCTCCGTGCGTTCGAACGCCCGCTCTCGGACGTCAAGGTGCTCATCACCGGTCAGGACCCCTATCCGACTCCCGGGCATCCGATCGGCCTGTCTTTCGCGGTCGACCGAGACGTGCGCCCCCTGCCGCGCAGTCTCGGCAACATCTACGCCGAGCTCGAGAGCGACCTCGGCATCCCTCCGGCGCCGCACGGGGACCTGACCGCGTGGAGCGACCAGGGGGTGCTGCTGCTGAACCGCGTGCTGACGGTGCGTCCTGGCGAGGCCGGATCCCATCGCCGCTGGGGGTGGGAGCAGGTCACCGAGCTCGCGATCCGCGCTCTCGTCGCTCGTGACCAGCCGCTCGTCGCGATCCTCTGGGGAAAGGACGCCGCGAACCTCCAGCCGCTGCTCGGCGACACCCCTGTGATCGTGTCAGCGCATCCGTCGCCGCTGTCCGCCCGTCGGGGGTTCTTCGGCTCCCGCCCGTTCTCCCGGGCGAACGAGCTGCTCGAAGGGCTCGGTGCGAGCCCGGTCGACTGGCGCATCGGCGGCGAGCCCCCTCTAAGCTGATCGCATGCAGTTCGAGCCCGGTGATCGCCGCCGTGTGCTGCCGCGCCATCTGCGCCCGCAGCCGGAACCCGAGGTGTTCTCGTACGCGATCCGCCCCGCACGGTCAGGCGATCTGCCGTACGTGCGCGAGATCTACAACCATTTCGTCAGCAACTCGGTCGTCACCCTCGATGAACGGCGCAGCAGCATCCCCTATTGGCGGGAGAAGTTCGCGCTGCTGAGCAAGCTGGGCCTGCCCTTCCTGGTGGCGGTCTCGCCGGCGGGAGTCGTGATCGGGTATGCGCTGGCGCAGCCGTGGGCGGGCAAGAACGCCTATCGGTACACCGTCGAGGACTCGATCTACCTCGGACCGGGGGCCGGCGGCAAAGGACTCGGAGTCGCACTGCTGCAGGCGCTCATCGACGCATGCGAGCAGCTCGGCATCCGCGAGATGGTGGCCGTGATCAGCGACACCAAGGCAGACGCGTCGATTCGTCTGCACGCGAAGCTCGGATTCGTCGAAGCCGGGCGCATGGGTCGAGTCGGACACAAGTTCGGCCGCGACCTCGGCACCGTCTACATGCGACGCGCCCTGCGCCCGAGCCGTCGACGGAAGTTCTTCAGCACGGGCTCCGGTCGCTGAGAGCCGCGCTCACGCCGGAGGAGCGGGGATCACCGGGATCGCCGCGAGCAGCGTCTTCGTGTAGTCCTGCGTCGGACGCAGCAGCACGTCTGCGGTGGTTCCTCGCTCGACGACGCTCCCGTCCTTCATCACGATCACGGTGTCGCAGAGGTTCTGCACCACGCCGATGTCATGGGACACCAGGACGAGCGTGAGGTCTGCGGTGCGTCGCAGCTCGATCAGGAGCTCGAGGATCTGAGCGCGGACGGTCACATCGAGCGCCGACAGCGGCTCGTCGCCGACGAGGATGCGCGGCCGGTGGACGATGGCCCTCGCCAACGCGATGCGCTGCCGCTGCCCTCCGGAGAATTCGTGCGGGTATCGATCGCCCATCTCGGGCTCCAGACCCACCTGCTCGAGCACTTCGCGCACCCTGGCTCGGTGATCTTCGTCGATGCCGAGCGCCCACAGCGGCTCGCGGACGATCTGCGCCGCGGTCATCCTCGGGTCCAGCGATGCGTAGGGGTCTTGGAACACGAGACCGGTCTGACGGCGCAGCCAGTGCAGGGACCGCGCGGATGCCGTGGCATCCACCGTTCTCCCGTCGACCGCGACGGTGCCGGACGTCGGGCGGTCGAGACCGAGAAGCAGCCTGACGAGGGTGGACTTGCCCGATCCGGACTCGCCGATGATGCCGACGGACGACCCCTCGACGATGTCGAGATCGGTCGGTGCCAGCGCGGTCTGCAGCCGGGTGCGCTCGAACGTCGAACGCTTGGGGATCACGAAGTCGCGCCGCAGCGACCGCGCCTCGATGAGACTCATCGCGCGCCTCCCTCAGGACGCCAGAGCGTCGCGGTGGCGTCGCGGAGGAGCTCCTGCGTGATCGGCGACGCCGGAGCGGTGAGGAGCGTGCTCACGGGTGCAGCCTCGACGACCCGACCTTCTTCGAGCACGACGCCCTGAGTCGCGACCTGTGCGAGCACCGCCAGGTCGTGGGTGATGAACATGAGGGACATGCCCTGTTCCTCGACGAGGTTCAGCAGCAGCGACAGGATCTCGGCCTGGATGGTGACGTCGAGAGCGGTCGTCGGCTCATCGGCGATGAGCAGGCGTGGCCGGCACGCGAGCGCGATCGCGATCGCGACACGCTGCCGCTGACCGCCGGACAGCTGATGCGGAAAGCGGTCGACGATCGATGCGGGGTCGGGCAGCCGCACGCGTGCGGCCTCCTGGATCGCACGCTCGCGGGCTTCTCGCCGACCGATGCCCTCGTGGATGCGGATCGACTCGGCGATCTGCCTGCCGATGGTGCGGATCGGGTTCAGGGCGGTGCGGGGCTCCTGGAACACGATCCCGATCTCGTCTCCGCGCAGTCTCGCGAGCTCGCGGTCAGGGAGTCCGATCAGCTCTGTGCCGTTCCAGCGGATGCTGCCGCTCGCGACCGCACCCTCGGGGAGCAGACCGAGCACCGCGAGGGCCGTGAGCGACTTGCCCGAGCCGGACTCGCCGATCAGGCCGAGACGGGATCCGTCCGGCACCTCGAATGAGATGCCGTCGACGACGGGGCGTCCGTCGATGCGGACGACGAGGTCCGTCACCTCGAGGGTCATGCGATCACCGCCGGTGTGTGGATCTCGGCCGCGCGGTGACGCAGCGTGGGGTCGGTGGCCTCGCGCAGGCCGTCACCGAGGAGGTTGAGCGCCAGCACGGTGATCGTGATCGCGAGGCCCGGCCAGATGACCGAGAGCGGATGCACGCCGATGTATCGCTGCAGGTCGGCGAGCAGGAGGCCCCAGCTCGGCTCCGTGACCGAGGCGCCGAAACCGAGGTACGACAGGCCGGCCTCGGCGAGCACCGCGACCGCCATCGACCACGAGAGCTGCACGATGAACACGGGGGCGACGTTCGGAAGGAGGTGGCGAGCGAGGCTCTGTCCGGTCGTGAGGCCGGACGCCCGAGCGGCGAGGACGAAGTCGCTCTGCTGCACGCGGCGCAGCTCGGGCCTCGTGACGCGGGCGATGTTGACGCCGAAGCCGATGCCGACCGACCAGATCACCACCCACAGCGAGCCGCCCCAGACCGACGAGATCATCATGGCGATCAGCAGCACGGGGAAGGCGATCAGGATGTCGACGAGCACTGCCACCGTCTCTCGCAGCCAGCGGGCGGTGAGCGCTCCGAGCGCGGCCAGGGAGATGCCGACCAAGGTCGCGATGACGCCGGCGCCGATGCTGACGAAGACCGTCGTGCGAGCACCTGCCATGAGCAGGCTGAGGATGTCACGGCCCGTGTCGTCGGTGCCGAGCAGATGGGGCCAGCTCGGGACCGACCAGCGAGCGCGCAGGTCGGACTCCTGGGGATCGAACGGCGTCCAGAACAGCGAGACGAGTGCGGTGAGCGCGACGACGGCGACGACGATCAAGCCGAATCGACCTGTGGCGGATCGCGCCAGTCTCGGAAGCCAGCCGGGCATCAGGCCTCCCTCTGGCGCGGATCGATCGCGCGATGGATCAAGTCGACGAGGAATCCGACCACGAGCACGAATCCGGTGAGGACGAGGAGTTCGCTCTGCACCTTGATGAGGTCTCGGGTGCCGACGTCCGCCACCAGCATCCGTCCGATCCCGGGAAGTGTGAAGAGCTGTTCGATGACGACAGACCCGACGATGATCCCGGCGATCTGGAGTCCCAGCACGGTGATGATCGACAGGCCCACTGCGGGGATGCCGTGCGAGATGAGAGCGCGGGTGCGGGTGAGACCCTTGGCTGCCGCCGTGCGGACGAAGTCCTGGCCCGCCGCCTGCAGGGTGGCGCTGCGGACGAACCGCATGAGCATCGCCCCCTCGACGATGCCGATCGTGAGAGCGGGCAGGAGGAGCGACTCGATCGCCTTCCACGGCGTGCTCCACCCCGTGCGGGGAAACCCCTGCGGCGGAAGCCAGCCGAGCCAGACCGAGAAGACGACGATGAGCATCATCCCCGCCCAGACGACCGGCACGGCGGCGAGGGCCTGTGCGCCGACGCTGAGGGCGGTGCCTCCGCGGCCGCCGCGCCGCACGGCCGACAGGATGCCGAACGGCACCGCGATGAGCACGGCGATCAGGAGGGCGAGGATGCCGAGGGGAACCGTGACCTGCGCCTTCTCGAGCAGCTCCTCGCCGACCGATGCACCGGAGAGCAGAGACGTGCCGAGATCACCGCGGAAGAGGCCCCCGATCCACTCGGCGTATTGCGCGGGGAGGGGACGGTTGAGGCCCAGCGCCTCTCGGAGCGCCTCGACCTCGGCGGGGGAGGCCTGGGTGCCGGCGATCAGCTGCGCGACGTCGCCGGGGAAGACGCGCAAGGTGAGGAAGATCACCGCACTCGACACGAGGAGCCCTGCGATGAGCAGGGCTCCTCGGACGAGCGCGTAGCGGATCACGAAGTGCGCGTCATCACTTCTCGGTGGCCACGGTGACGCCGGCCAGGTTGATGCGCGAGTTGATCGAGTCCTCGGGGAACCCGGTCACCAGCGGGCTCACGGCCGTGATCGTCGCGCCGTTGTACAGCCAATCCGCCGCGTGGTCCTCGGAGACGATCCGCGCCGCCTCGGCGAGCAGGTCCGCGGACTTGTCGGGGTCGACCTCGGCCAGCGCCTCGGTGTAGAGGCTCTGCACCTCGGCGTTGTCGTAGCCGAAGTAGTACTCGGGATTCGCGAAGTTGCCGAAGTCGCGCGGCTCGACGTGCAGCACGAAGCTCAGGTCGTAGTCGTGGTTGGTGTAGACGTCCTCCAGCCAGGCCGGGAACTCGACCGAGTCGACGTCGAGGGTGACTCCGACCTTCTGGAAATCGGAGATGAGAACCTTCGGAACCGTCGTTCCATAGAAGTTCGGGATCGTCAGGGTGAGCTCGAGGTCTTCCTGCCCAGCCTCGGCGAGCAGCTCCTTGGCCTTCTCCGGGTCGTAGGAGACGACGTCGGAGAGGTCTTCGTAACCGGGGTCCAGTTCGGGAATGGGTCCGTAGAGGGTCGACCCCGCGCCGACGGCCTCGACGAGAGCCTCGTGGTCGATCGCGAGACGCAGCGCTTCGCGCACCCGGACGTCGTCGAGGGGCGCCTTGGCGTTGTTGAACGCGAGCGTCGCCTTGTCGGTGGTGCGGCCGGTCGTCAGAGTGAAGTCGCCGGACTCCTCGAGCTGCGGGGCGAGATTCGGATCCACCGCTGTGAGCACCTGGACGCCGCCATCGAGAGCAGCGTTCACCCCGGCCGTGAAGTCAGGGATGTACTGGAACTCGACCTCGGCGACGCCCGCAGGCTCGCCCCAGTAGGCCTCGTTGCGGGCGAACGTGATGGCGCTGCCCTTGTTCCACCGCGTGAGGGTGAAGGGACCCGTGCCGTTCTCGGCCGTCTTGAGATCGGTCGTATCGCCGGTCTGGAACACGAGACCGGCAGGACCGGTCAGCGAGAACAGGAAGTTCTGGTTCGGCGCCGTCAGCACGATCTGCACCGTGGTCGGGTCCGGTGCGGTGATCGAGGCCACTGAGGCGAACTCGGCATTGCCCTGCAGCGTCGCGTCCGTGCGCACAGCCTCGTAGGAGGCGACCACATCGGCGGAGGTGAGTGCGGTTCCGCTGTGGAAGGTGATGCCCTCGTTCAGCGTGAACGTGTAGGTGAGTCCGTCTTCGGAGACCTCGTAGTCGGAGGCGAGTCGCGGCACGATCTCGTTCTCCTGCGTGCGGCTGATGAGACCCTCGTAGATGTTGTCGATCAGGATCTGCTCCAGCGCTGCGCCGCTGGTGTGACGGATGTCGAGGTTGGTGGGCTCGAGGACGAGGCCGACCTGCAGCGTCGCGTCCGGATCAGGCTCTCCGACCGGTTCGGTGGTCTCGGGCTCTGCGGCACCTGCGCAGGCAGTGAGGACGATGGCGCTCGCCGCGATCGCGGAGATCAGCGCGAGTCGTCGCGTACGTCGGAACATGGGTTGTTTCCTCTCGGTGCGGCAGTTGCTGTGTGCCGTTGGATCGAGCCTAGGGATGTGTCGGGGCGGTGAGGGCGGAATGTGGAACGGAACGTCACATTCCGCGAGAAGCGAGGGATGAGGAGATCAGCGACGCCAGCTCGGCGGGTGCGGTCTCCTGGACGTTGTGCGTGGCGTGGACGGCGGTGACGCGGGCGTGGGGCAGGCGCTCGCCGAACTCCTTCGCATCCGCCTCGCTCACGAAGCCGTCGATGGCGCGGACGAGCGTCACCGGGGCCGTCGTCTTCGACAGATCCTGCCATCCGGTCGTGTGGAGCAGTGACGGCGCCGAGTCGTCTCCGGGGCCGTGGGCTGCCAGTGTCTGAGCGGCGAGATGCGCGAAATGGTGCTTCCACTCGACGCGGCCGTCGTCGCGAACGCGGGTGTTGAGGAACACCCCACGCTCGGTGTCGGAGCGGGCGCCCCCGAACCCGAAGGAGATCGCGCGGTCGACGAGCTCGTCGCGCGTCTCGAAATCGGTGGGCCCTGCGTAGAACTCGCGCAGGGCGGCTGGTCCGGCAGAGGTGTCGATGCCAGGGGTGATGTCGACGACGATCAGCTCGGACACGAGGTCGGGGCGGGCTGCAGCGAGGGCGGCGCCGGTGAGGCCGCCGAGCGACTGGCCCACGACCAGCTGCGCTCCGTCGGTCCAGGCGTCGAGTGCTGCCGCGACGTCGATCGCGAGCGTGCGAGGGGTGTAGTCGACGTCGCTGCGCCATGATGAATCGCCGTGTCCGGCGAGGTCGATCGCGAGCACCGGCTGCTGAAGGGCGAGCACCGTCGTGTCCCACGTGTGCGCGTTGAGGCCCGCGCCGTGCAGCAGCGTGACACGGGGCGTCTCTTCGCCGTACTGCAGAGCGCTGACGTGACGGCCGTCGGGGAGGGGCAGCGTCACGCGTCGGACGGATGGCACGGGGACCCCCATCGCCTGCGCCTGTGCGGGAAGATAGCTGAACTCGCTGGTGTCGATCGCCACCTGCATATTCTGCTCTGTTCTCGGGGCAGTGTGGAAATGCAGGAGCAATGTGTCAACACAGGTTGCGGTTGAGCCTGTCATAGCGCAAGCTGGATGCGGACGACTGCTGTCATTCTGCATTTGCCTGGGTGGAAAGCGACTCGCCGGGACGATTGCGCAACGGAATATCATTGAGGCATGAGCGAGACGCGAGTGCACCTCTCCAAGACCGAGCCAGCGGCCTATCAGGCCCTCGACGCCTTCGCCCGTACGGTCGGTGACATCTGTGCAGCGAACGGCATCGACGATCGGCTCAAGGAGATCGTGATGATCCACTCCTCGCAGCTGAACGGATGCAGCTACTGCACGCGCCTGCACGTCGACAGGGCCCTCAAGGCCGGCCTCGACACGGACACGCTGATGCAGATCGCGACCTGGCGTGAGAGCGACGTCTTCAGCGACCGGGAGGAGGCCGCGCTCGAGCTCGCGGAGGCTTTCACGTTCATCTCCGAAGAGGGCATCTCCGACGAGGTCTACGACCGCGTCGGAGGAGTCTTCACCGAGAAGGAGTACGCGGCACTGAGCTGGGCGTGCGTCTCGATCAACGCCTTCAACCGGGTCGTCATCGCCGGACGATACCCCGTCCCGCCCCGCGCCCCACAGGCGCAGGCATGAGCGTCCTCGACATCGACGGCGTCAACAACTTCCGCGACGTCGGCGGACTGCCCGCAGACGGCGGGCGGATCCGTTCGGGGATGCTGCTGCGGTCGGGCCAGCTCTCCGCCGCCACCACGGCGGGCGTGAACGAGGTTCGTCGTCGTGTCGCGCACATCGTCGACCTCCGCGACGGCGAAGAGGTCGCCGCGGAGCCGACCGAGATCGAAGGGCCGGACACCACCCACCTTCCACTCTTCCTCGGATCCGTGCGTTCGTTCTTCGAGACCGATACGAGCCTGGAAGACCTCTATCTTCATCTCCTCGAGGAGAGCGGAGAGCGGCTCGTCGCCGCCATCCGTATCATCGCCGCGGGCGAGCCGACCCTGGTCCACTGCACGGTGGGCAAGGATCGCACCGGGGTGACGGTGGCCCTGGCGCTCGCCGCGGTGGGCGCCGACCGAGAGGCGATCATCGAGGACTATGCACTCACGGAGTCGCTGCTGCCGGCCGAGCGGTCGCATCGCATCGCCGCGTACCTGAGGTCGCAGCATCCGCAGGCGGTGCACGCGGTCGCGTTGGCCACGCAGTCGCCTGCGCCCGTAATGAGGGCGCTGCTCGAGCAGGTCGACGAGCGGTGGGGCTCGGCCGCCGGCTATCTCCGTGCGAACGGCATGACGGATCAGGAGCTCGAGGCTCTTCGGGCGGCGCTCGTGGAAGAAGTAACTGAGCAAGGTTAGGCAACCCTTCGCGTCCTGTATGATGGATGCATCATGGAGACCTTCCTCGAGACCCGCAGCACGCGTGCCGAGCGCCGCGCCGCACGTCGTCGCGCTCACCACCTGGTGACCGCCGACGAGCATTCGCTCGCCGAACTCGAGGTCTTCCTCACGACTCTGCCGCTGTGCGCATCGGGCCGGATCTTCATCGAGGTCGCCGACGCATCGGACATCGGCGTGATCGACGCTCCCGGACGCATGACCGTCACCTGGCTCGCTCGAGCCCAGCGATCGGGAGCACCCGGAACCGGACGGGCCTGCGCGCCCGGACAGGCGCTCGCGCGAGCAACCTGCGCCTGGGCTGACGAGATGCTCTGCGACGACGAGCTCGAGACCCACATCACCCTTCTCGGCGGCTACCTCGGCACGGCCGACATCGTCGAGCACCTGACCGGCACCCTCGACATCCAGCCCGCTCAGATCTACGCCCCCGAACGGTTCGGACTTCTTCCCGTCGACCGCTGAGGGCTCCGCCCGTCTACGGCTGAGGGCTCTGCCCGTCTACGGCTGAGGGCTCTGCCCGTCTACGACTGAGGGCTCCGCCCGTCTACGGCTGAGGGCTCTGCCTGTGTGCAGCTGAGAGCTCTGCCCTCTACGGATCAGGGCTCTGCCCGTCTACGGCTGCCCGTCTACGGCTGAGGGCGGCTGCGGCGGACGTAGTTGCCGTCTTCGAGCCCCGCTTCGATCTCGAAGCGGTTGTGCAGGGGATCCCGGCCTGCGAAGAGATAGAGCACCGGAAGCAGGAATCCATAGCGCAGCCACTGTGCTTTGTGCACCGCCTCGTGGCGCAGCATCGCGTCGCTGGGTCGGGCGTCACCGGTGAGGAAGCAGCCGCCCACGCAGACCCCGCCGCGATTGAACGTCCAGTTCGGCATCCCTCGGAACACCCAGAGGCCTGCTCGTCGTTCCACGGGGCCCGTGCTCCACAGTGAGCCCCAGATCCAGCCGACGGCCGTGCCCCACCAGTATCCGATCCGGCTGACCGGCGAGCGGAGGAGGAACGAGGGGATTCTCCGGTCGAGTCGTCGACCGCGCGCCAAGGCGAGCTCGGCAGCGGGCCGCCAGTCAGCCGTCATGCGACCGCACCGACGAGGCGGAGCAGCGCTCCCAGGTCGTCGACCGCATCGGCGGGCGACCGGGGGGCGAATCCGGCGATGGTCGCGCCGGCCAGCGGCACACGTGATCGCAGCGCGCGGATCGCTGCGCTGAGGGCCGCAGGCGCGAGCCCGAACGGGGCAGGGGAGGAGACGCCGGCGATCTCGGCGGGGTCGAGCACGTCGACGTCGATGTGCACCCATACGCGGCGTGCGCCGGTCGCCTCGACCGCGTCGGCCAGGGCATCAGGCGAGTCGAGATCTTCGACGGAGAGCTGCGTGAGTCCGTCGAGAGCAGTGACCTCGGCATCGTCGAGATTGCGCATGCCCACCGTGACCACTCGATCGCGTGCGATTCCGGGCGCGAGCGTGAGCTGAGGTTCTCCCTCGCCCAGCACGGCTCGGAGCGCCATGCCCGAGAACGCGCCGGAGGGGGAGGTGTCGGGCGTGTGCATATCGGCATGCGCGTCGCACCACACGACTGCGAGGTCATCGGTGCCGCCGGGAAGAGCCGCCAGGGCGGCGACCGTCACGCTGCAGTCGCCGCCGATGATCACCGTGTCGGCCGTCATGCTCGCCTCGACGAGTTCTCTGGTGCGAAGAAGCGCGCTGAGGCGTCGAACGCCCGTGCCCAGGGACTCACCCGCCTCCACCGGCACATCGAGCACGGTGGTGGCTGCGCGCGGAAGGTCGCCGGCGATCGCCGAGGCGCCGTCGACGAGGAGCATCGCGCGCGGGGCAGGGGAGCCCTGCCATTGCGGGACGACGAGGAAACGCACCATGGGTGCCTCCAGCTGTGAAGAGGAGCGGGTGCCTCGGACACGAGGATCCGAGGCACCCGCAGGTGTATCAGGAGCCTTCGATGGCCTGACGAGGGGCGGAGCCGCCCGCCTTCAGCTCGGCGAGACGAGCCTCGACCTCAGTGAGCTCACCGAGGTCTTCGAGGCTCTCGAACTGCGCGTCGAGGCTGGAGGCCGCGAGTTCGATCTTGCCCTGGGCAAGGGCCTCCTGGCGGCGGACCTTGTCTTCGAAACGGCCCAGCTCGCTGGTGGGGTCGAGGACGTTGATCGACGAGACCGCGTCCTGGACCTTCGTCTGCGCCTCGGCGACCTTCGCGCGGGCGAGCAGCTCGCTGCGCTTGTTCTTGAGCTCGCCGAGCTTGTCCTTCATGCCGTTGAGGCCGGACTTGAGCTTGTCGACGATCTCGGTCTGTGCCGCGATCTGGGGCTCGGCCCCGGTCGCCTCGCGCTCGGCGCTGATCTGACGCTGAAGAGCGATCTTCGCGAGGTTGTCGAACTTGTCGGCGTCGGCCGCGTCGCCCTTGGTGCGCATCTCGTCGGCCTTGCGGCTGGCGGCGAGGGCCTTGTTGCCCCACTCGGTGGCCGCCTGGACGTCTTCTTCGTGGTCGCGCTCGAGCAGGCGCAGGTTGCCGATGGTCTCTGCGATGGCCGACTCCGCATCGGCGATGCTGTTCGTGTAGTCGCGAACCAGCTGGTCGATCATCTTCTGCGGGTCTTCCGCAGAGTCCAGGAGGGAGTTGATGTTCGCGCGGACGAGGGTCGAGATACGTCCGAAGATGGACTGCTTGGTCATGCGTGGTTCCTTTCAGAGGGTCGGACTCGATGTCTGGGGTCGATGTGTGTGCGGTTCAGAAGCGTCGCCCTCCCGAACGGCCGCTGCGGCCACTGGAGCGGCTGCCGCCGCCTCCGCCGAAACCGGAGCTGCGGAAACCGCCGCCTCCGCTGGAGCGCCAGCTGCTGCTGCGGGAGGAGCCACCGCCGCCCCCACCACCGGAGAGCAGACCGCCGATGATGCCGCCGAGGATGTCGCCGCCGAGGCCGGAGCCGCCGGAACCGGATCCGCCGAAGATGCTGCCGCCTCCGCCGCCCCAGCTGTCGTTCTGGTACCGGCTCGGATTCATCGCCTCGACGTCGGCCTGCGCGGACGACGTGGCCTGACGGACGAGATCGAGCGAGCGACCGGCTTCGGTGAGCGCCGCCACGGGGTCGGTCGCGCGCAGGTTCAGTGCCTGGGTGAGGGAGGCCTCGGCCTGCGACAGCCGGGTGCGTGCGGTCGACCCGACCGTGCCGCGGCGCGTCTCGATGTAGTCACGGGTCGCGCGGATCTCGGAGCCGGCCTGGGTCAGCGTCTGCTCGAGCATCTGCTGCGCTCGGCGGGTACGCTCCGCCGCTTGTGTGCCCTGGGCGATCGCGGCATCGATCTGCGTGTTCGCGGCAGTGAGGGCGTCGAGCACCCGCCGGGGGTCGCGTGAGGCTCCGGCGAGGCCGGTCTGGGCCAGCTGCAGCTGGCGGACGGTCGCCGTGGCGACCGAGGCGATCGCTCCGTCAGGGTCTGGCAGCTGCTGCGCGGCGGCGACGTCTGCCTGCAGCTCGGTCACCAGGGCCTGCGCCTGCGCTTCGATGTCCGTCAGCTCGGAGCCGAGCGCGGTGATCGCCTGAACCAGCTGAGCCGCCTGTGCGACGGACTGCTCGGCCGTGCGGATCGCGAAGGCGGCCTCGCCCGACCTTCCCGCGGCGATCGCCTGTGCTGCGGCTTCGATCGAACGGTCTGCGAGCAGCGCGCGCTCCTGGGCCTGCGCCGGGTTGTCTGCGACGGTCGACAGAGCCGTCGAGTCGTAGGTGTCGGCGAGGGCCGAGAGAGCAGCAGCCGCGCCGTCGAGGAGAGGCTGGAGCGCTGCCCTCTCACCCTTCACTCGCTCGAGCTCCTGCGGTGCATTCTGCTCGAGCTTGCGAAGGGCGTCGAACGCCTCGGTGTTCTCGTCGAGAACATCGTCGATCTCGTCACAGATCTGGATGATGCGGATGTGCCACGCGCGACGATCGTGGACGGTGTCCTCGATCTCGTCGTCGAGCTTCTGCTTGAGATCGAAGGCCTCCGACATCTTGGCCTTGGCGGTCTCGACTGCGCCGGTGAACGCCGAGGTGGCCGCTTCGCCGAACTGTGCGACGGCGAAGCCGAGCTCTTCCCGGCTCGAGGTGATCGCATCGTCGGCCTGCACGAGGGCAGCACCTGCCTGCGTCTGCACCTGCTCGTCGGTCAGAGTCGAGAACGGATCGTTCGGATCGGGCTTCTCCGGCATGGCCCCGCGCCTGCGGATCTCGGCGTTCCTCCGCGAGCGGCGTACGAGCGCGATGACGAGCCACACGACGAGGCCGAGTGCGATGACAGCGACCACGATCAGGGTGGCTCGCAGAGCGCCCGCCCCGCCGTCACCCTCGATCTCGTCGGCAGCGAGGACGATCATGCCCTCCCAGTCCTCCTGTGCGGCCAGGCCCTGGATCTTGTCTTCGACATCGTCGAGCTTGCTGTCGCTGAGCGGACCGTCGGGGGCGGCCGAGATGTAGTAGCTGCGTCCATCCACCGCGATGGCGAGAAGATTCTGCTCGGAGCCGAGGTTGTTGCTCTCTGCGACGGTGTCGGCCCAGGCGACGTTGTCGGACGGCGAGGTGAAGTCGTCGACGAGGACGACGAAGAGGTCGGAAGAGGAGTTGTCGCTGAGCGTCTGGAGTCGCGCCTCGACAGCATCCTCTTCGCTCGCGCTGAGGACGTCGGCGTCGTCGGTCACGTACCCCGAGTCGAGAGTGACCGGATCGGTCGCAGACGCGGCCGAGGCGGAGAACGCCCCTGCGGCCGCTGCCGCGGTCAGCGCGGCCAGCGCGAGCCACCGTGTCTTCATCGTGTTCCCTCCGACCGGCAGCCGAGCCCCATGGCACGAGTCTATGCACTGAGACCGACACGCGACAGCTTCCGAGCGGGGATAGCCGTTCGCCCTCAGCGGAGACACATACGCTGGATGGCATGGACGACAGGTATGGATCTGATGTGCTCGCGGCCGGCTGGCGGGAGCGCGCAGCGAAGCCGGTTCCTCAGGTTGCCGCCGAGCTCGATCTCGTCGTCGAGGTCGCACAGGACGGATTCTGCGGAGCGGTCACGCGGGTGCAGGGCGGCAACGTCGAGCTCGAAGACCGAGTCGGGCGCAAGCGACTCTTCCCCCTGGGCGGCGGGTTCCTGATCGACGGATCGCCTGTGCGCCTCACCGTCCCCGCAGCGAAGGAGCAGGGACTCCGGCGCACGGCATCCGGATCCTTCGTGGCCGCCGACCAGCGAGCCAGGGTCGCACTGCCCAGCCGCATCCTGGTGGAGGGCAAGCACGACGCCGAGCTCGTCGAGAAGGTGTGGGGCGCAGATCTGCGGGTCGAGGGCGTGGTCGTCGAGTTCCTGCAGGGAGTCGATCTGCTCGATGAGCTGCTCGCCGCCGAGCCGCCGACCGCCTCCCGGCGCTACGGGGTGCTCGTCGACCATCTCGTGCCGGGGTCGAAGGAGTCGCGCGTCGCCGATGCGGTCGCGCGCGGACCGCATGGAAAACACGTACGCATCGTCGGCCATCCGTTCGTCGACGTCTGGCAGTGCGTCACCCCGCGGGCTCTCGGAATCGCGAAGTGGCCGGAGATCCCCCGGGGGACGGACTGGAAGACCGGGATCTGTCGTGCGTTCGGCTGGCCATACGAGACGCAGGGCGACACCGGTCGGGCCTGGCAGCACATCCTGTCGAAGGTGCACACGTATCGCGATCTCGAGCCCGCGCTCCTCGGCCGGGTCGAAGAGCTGATCGACTTCGTCACTGCGCCCGCGCCCTGATCCGCGGTCTGTGGCGTCGATCGCCGCCGACTACCCTGGAAGCATGCCCGAACCCGGAACCTTCCGCGACGAACCGGTCTCCTTCGTGCGCCGCAGCGGCCGGATGTCCGACGCGCAGGAACGCGCGTTCGAAGAGCTCGGACCGCACTACCTCCTGGACGTCCCTCGTGATGTCGCGTGGACCTCGGTGCACCCTGAAGCGAGGCTCGACCCGACCGTCGAATACGGGCGGACGGCCGATCTGTACGTCGAGATCGGATCCGGCCAGGGGCACGCCATCGTCGCTGCGGCGTCGTCGCGCCCCGATGACGACTTCCTCGCCGTCGAGGTCTTTCGCGCCGGGCTGGCGAGGACGATGCTCGATGCCGACCGCGAGGGCGCACGCAACGTGCGTGTGGTCGAGGCGAATGCGCCGGAGGTGCTCTCGTCTTACCTGCCCGAAGAAGCCGCAGCGGAGGTCTGGATCTTCTTCCCCGACCCGTGGCACAAGAAGAAGCACACCAAACGCCGGCTCGTCCGCCAGGGGTTCGGTGACACCGCCGCCCGCGCGCTTCGCGACGGAGGTCTCCTCCGCCTGGCGACCGACTGGGAGGACTACGCCCTCCAGATGCGCGACGTGCTCGACGACGAGCCGCTGTTCGAGCGCGCTTTCGACGGTGACTGGGCGGAGCGGTTCGACGGACGAGTCATGACGGCTTTCGAGCGCAAGGGGATCGCCAAGGGACGCGACATCCGCGATCTCGTATATCGGCGGAAGCCGCGCGCGTGATCGACATCCAGCGCACGTCGACCACCTGGCCCGCCGTCGCACCTGCGCTGCTCGTGTGCCTTGCGGCACCGGCGTTCTTCGTCGTGCAGATCGCCTGGCTCGGCTGGGCGCTGCTCGCGCTCGGCGTCGGCGCCGCCTGGCTGGTCGAACGGCGTGTGCCCTCGTCCCCGGATCAGACGGCGACCGTCGGCGCGCGGCCTGAGAGCGCTCGCGTGATCGGCGTGAGTCGTCGGCCTTCGCTCACCCGGGACCTCTCTTTGATCGCGCTCGGAATGCTCATCGTGAGCGTCATCCCGCTGGCGGCGGAGCTCGACAACCCGGCGATGCTGCGCTTCACGCTGGCGCTCGGAGGCGCGGTCGCCGTGCCGTACGTCGTCTCGCGCTTCGTCTTCCGAGATCGGGCGATCGGTTTCCCCTGGCGTGCACACCGGCGATGGGGGCGCCTGCAATGGGGCTGGCTGGTGGCGGTCCTGGTGCTCGGCTGGCTGATCCTGCCCTTCTACTTCATCACGAGCGGGGTCTATCAGAACTGGCCGGTCGTCGACTCGCCCGAGCTCATCGCGCGGCTGTTCGTCGGCGTCGGCGCAGTCGGCATCTGGGACGAGCTGTTCTTCATCTGCACCGTGTTCGCACTGCTGCGCAGACACTTTCCCGATGCCCTCGCCAACGTGCTGCAGATGATCGTGTTCGTCTCCTTCCTGTGGGAGCTCGGCTACCGCGAGTGGGGTCCGCTGCTCACGATCCCGTTCGCGCTTCTGCAGGGGTTCATCTTCATGCGGACGCACTCGCTCGCCTATGTCGTGACCGTGCATCTGCTGTTCGACGCTGTCGTCTTCGCCGTGCTCGTGCACGCGCACAACCCCGGGCTGCTGCCGATCTTCCTGATCTGACGGCACGCGAGGGTCGATACCATCGAGTCATGCTCATCGTCGGACTCGTCCTCGCCGCGGCCGCTGCCGCCTTCCACGTCTTCATCTTCGCGCTCGAATCGCTCAAGTGGACCGAACCCGAGACGAGGAGGATCTTCGGCGTCGCCAGCGAGGCCGACGCCGTCACGATGAAGGCCCTCGCCTTCAATCAGGGCTTCTACAACCTGTTCCTGGCGCTGACCGCGCTGCTCGGCGTCGGGTTCGTGATCATCGGCCTCACGACGATCGGGCTGACTCTGGTCTTCGCCGGCACGGGGATGATGCTCGCCGCAGCACTGGTGCTCGTGCTCTCCGACCGCACCAAGCTGCGGGCGGCCGCGATGCAGGGCACTCTGCCGCTGCTCGCCGTGATCGCGACGGCGATCGGCATCTCGATCAGCTGAGCACCGCACGCTGATCGTGTGCGAGGGGTGACTTCCCGAGTGCCACGGGCCACACTCGATGCATGAGCGACTGGGTTCTGCACGTGGACATGGACCAGTTCATCGCTGCGGTCGAGGTGCTGCGCAGACCCGAGCTCGCGGGGATTCCCCTCATAGTCGGCGGCAGGGGGGATCCCACGGAGCGAGCCGTCGTGTCGACGGCGTCGTACGAGGCGCGCGAGTTCGGCATCGGATCCGGGATGCCGTTGAGGATCGCGGCGCGCAAGGCCCCCGAGAACGCTGTCTTCCTTCCGGTGGACCACGACGCCTACGAGTCGGCGTCGACGGAGGTGATGTCGACGCTGCGCGCGCTGCCAGGGGTGGTGCTCGAGGTCATCGGCTGGGACGAGTGCTTCCTCGGCGTCACGACGGACGATCCCGAGGGGATCGCGCGCCTCGCTCAGAGCGCGGTGCTCGAGGCGACCGGGCTGCACTGCTCGGTCGGTATCGGAGACAACAAGGTGCGCGCCAAGATCGCCACCGAGTTCGGCAAGCCCCGAGGCGTGTTCCGGCTGACCGCCGACAACTGGTTCGAGGTGATGGGAGACAAGCCCACGCGGGGGCTCTGGGGTGTGGGGCCGAAGGTGCAGAAGCGACTCGCAGCCCACGGCATCACGACCGTCCGTGAGCTGGCTGAGGCCGATGAGGGCCAGCTCACCGCGGAGTTCGGTCCCCGGATGGGCGTCTGGTATCACGGTCTGGGGTCGGGTCTCGGACCTGCCGTGGTCGACAGCACCCCCTGGGTGGCACGCAGCCACAGCCGTGAGACGACCTTCCAGCAGAACCTCACGACGCCCGCGGAGGTGCGGTCGGCGCTGGTCGATCTGGCCGGGCAGGCCTTCGACGACTGCGCCTCCGAGGGGCGCGCGGTCGTCCGCGTGCACCTCAAGGTGCGTTACGCACCGTTCGAGACGAAGACCTTCGGTCGCAAGCTGTCAGAGCCGACGACCGAGCGGGCCGAGGTCGTCGATGCGGCTCTCGCTCTCGGTGACACGCTCGACCACGACCGTGAGGTGCGACTGCTCGGTGTTCGCGCCGAGATGGCCATGCCGGAGGGCGGCGACTCGGCCGAGCGGACGCCGGTGCGGGGCAGAATCTGAACAGCTGACGCCGGGTCAGGTCATTCGCGGATGACAGCGGCGATCGCGCTCACCTCGATCACTGCTCCGGGGACGCCGAGACCGGCCACCAGGGCTGCGGTCACCAGGGGAGGGGCGCCGTCGCGCGCGAGCGTGGATGCGACGGCGCCGTAGGCAGCGCGCAGATCAGCATCCTGATGGATGTAGATGGTCCAGCTGATGACGTCGTCGAGGCTCGCGCCGGCTGACTCGAGGGCGATGCGGGCGTTCTGAACCGCTCGGAGCGACTGCTCGGCGGCATCCGCCGAGACGAGCGCGCCGGTCTCGTCGACGCCGTTCTGGCCGCCGATGTGGATCGTCGTGGCCCCTGGGGGGACGACGGCGACATGACTGAATGCGGGGCTCACGACGAGTCCCGCGGGCTGTGCGAGTGTGATCTCCATGCCGCAGAGTATGCACCCGGGCGCGGACATCCGAGAGGCGCACGGTGCTGCCGGGGCGGGCGCGAGGCCCGCCCCGGCGGTGATCAGCCGACCTTCTTGACCGTGTACCGGAACACGTCCGTGCGCAGCACGTCTCCCGACGTCTTCACGATCTTGATCGTGTGCTCCTTGTCTTTCAGACCCGAGACGGAGAACAGCTCCTGGGTCGAGACGCGCGATTCGTTGTGAGTATCGATGCTCTCGACCTTCTTGTCGTCGATGTAGACGTCGACCGTGCCCTGGTCAGGGCCCTTCGGACCGATCCACGAGACGCCGGTTCCGCGGAAGCTGAATGCCACGGACGCTCCGTCAGCCACGGTGGCGTGCACGTCATCGAGGTGGTCTCCCGTGAAGTCGAAGTCCAGGGTCGTATCGCCGACGGGAAGCGTCGCAAGGTACGACGAGCGGATCGTGACCGTGCTGCCTGACAGCGTGAAGTCGACGTCGCGCTCGAGCGCATCGCCGGCGACGCTGATCGAGGCGAGCTCGCCGGGATCCCGCAGCACGTCGACGGCGACATCGGCGGGCGCGGCCTTGTTGAAGGCTCCCGAGGTCGTGCTCAGCTGGCTGTCGAGCGTGACGACCAGCTTGTCGAGGAGCATGAAGGAGCCGGACTTCTTCACCGCACGCAGGGTGTGGCTCCCGCTCGCGAGGTCGGCGACGCCGTAGACGACCTGCTGCGAGAGTCGGCCGTCCGCCGCAGGAAGCGACGTGTCCACGGTCTCCACGAGCTGACCGTCGAGGTAGATCTCGACCTCTCCCTGCGACTCGTGCTTCTCGGTGACGTATTGGATGCCGGTGCCTTGGAACGTGTACTCGAACGCCGCTCCGTTGGTCTCTGCGTAGTGCACATCGTCGCCGTGATCGCCGAGTCCTCGATTGTTGCTGTCCCCCCACGAGCCGCTGTAGCCGATGCGTGCATCGTCGTCGTTCAGCGTCACCGTGAGACCTGTGGCGGGCGGGGTGGGCGTGCCACCCCCCGGGGTGTCGGACACGGCGACGGTGAACGGCTGCGATGTCGCCGGGACTTCGTTGCCGTCGTTGCGGATCCAGTCTCCGTCGTAGCCGACGCGCAGCGAATCATCGTTCACCGTGAGCACGGCCTGCTTCGCTGGCGTCACCTTCAGCAGACGCACACCATGGATCGGCACGCTCTCGGCTGTGAAGCCGTCGGCCTCCGTGCCCAGGTTCTTGCCGGCCCAGAGGTCGCGGATCTTCGCGGATCCGTCGAGACCGATGTCAGACCAGTCGACGGTGATGTCGGCGTCTGCACGACCGAGGTTGTACAGCGCGACCGTATATGTGCCATCGGGGTTGAGTGCGTACCAGACCTGCTGCTTCGTGCCGGTCAAGACCGGTCGCGCGGGGACACCCGCCTGATTCACGGCTATGACCTCGCGATTGGTGATCAGGTCGAGGCCGAACTCGTCGAGGTTCGTGAGGTCGTTGCCGAGGTACATCGGGGCGGCAGATGTCGCCCACAGTGTCGTCGCCGTGCGCCGTTCGTCGCGGGTGAGGCCGTCCATCCTGCCGTTTCCGACATTGAGGGAGTCGAGGTCGTTCCATCCGGCGGGTCCGGCGTGGCGCCACCAGTCGGAGAGCCGCGGGAACAGACGCGCGACGTTCTCCCAGGTCGTCAGCGCCTCGTCGCCGCAATAGCACTCGACGTCCCAGTCGATGCGCCAGCCGTCGGCGTACTGCTTCCAGTAGTCGGCGTAGTTGATGTCGACCGCCCACGACAGCTCGAACCAGATGCCGTTGCGTTCGAGAGCCTCAGACCAGGCGGCCACCTCCTCGCGAGCATCCATCGAGAGGTCGCCGATGCCGGATCCGGGCGTCACGCTGTCGAACTTGATGAAGTCCACACCCCACTCGCCGAGCAGGTCGGCGATCGAGTCGATGTACTTCTGCGTGCAGGGGTTGTCGAAATCCAAGCGGTAGCCGAAGCCCCAGTAGTCGCCCTGCTGCAGGGGCTGCTTGAGCAGGTTCTCGGTGGTGCAGCCCGGCGCGTTGTGGATCGGAAGCGCCTTCTGAGCGGTCTCCAGGCTCATGCCGGGGATGAGGTACAGGCCGACCTTCTGGCCGTTGCCGTGCACGTGGTCGATCACGGCATCCAGCCCGTCGGGGAACAGCGTCGTGCTGGGTATCGGGCGTCCGTACTCGTCCTGGCCGCCGTTCCACCCTGCGTCGATGTTGATGTATTCGTAGCCGAAGTCCTGCAGCTTGTCGTGCATGGCATCGGACTGCGCCATGATCTGATCGGCGGTGATCCACTGGCCGCCCTCGTAGACCTGCATGCTGTAGCTGCTCCAGCCCATGTAGGGCTTCGCGGACAGCTCGGAGATCCCGTCGTCGGCGTCCGACGTGGCTTTCGCCGCCTCCTTCGCCGGCGGCGCCTGGGTGGAATCGGGCGAGGCCGAGGGGGCGGGCTCGGAGGATTCCGTCGGCGTCGGATCCTCCGTCGGGGGCGTGGTCTCGGGGGATTCCTCCGCCGGGGGCGGCGTCTCGGGAGAGTCCTCCGCGGGTGGTGACGGCGTGGAGACCGGGGTCGCTTCCGGCGCAGGCGTCGGGGTGGGCGTCGCCGCGGTCGCCCAGGTCGCGCCGGGGGCGAGACTCAGGACGAGTGCGGTTGCGGCGAGTGCCCCGGTGATCGAGGCCGCTCGCCTTCTCTGTCGATGGGTCTTCATTGCTTTCCTCTCGTTCGACTGCTCTGTCGTGTGGATGGGAAGGAAGAATCGGGGTGTCAGCTGTCGGTGCGCCGGATCTCGATGAGCATCGCCTGCTGCGCGTTGAGGGTCGGGAGAGGAACCCCCACAGTGCTCAGGACCACTCCCGGCACGTCGATCGCGCCCGCCAGAGCGGTGGTCACCCACACGGGGTCGCCCCCGTGCCGACTCGCGGAGCCGAGGTCCTCGCGGATCCGGACGCTGTACGCCGCGTGCGCATCGAGCCCGGGGAAGCGCACTCGACCCGACTGACCCGCCGCCGAGGTCGCGAACCTGCTCCACGTGAACAGCGCCGCGGAACCGTCTTGGGCGACTATCCCCGAGAGCGAGGTCGCCTGATCGGCGAGGTCTGCGTTCACCACGCGACCGCTGTGCAGCAGGTCGCGGAACTCCCGGTACATGCCGGCCCAGCGGGCGATGGCGGCCAGCTCGTCGTCGTCCACCGATGTGAGGTCCTGCTCGATGCCGGCGTGAGCCGTGAGCGAGGTGGCGAGACGGAACGACAGATCGGTGGTCCGCGCCGTGGTGTGCGAGCGAGCGGCCCCGAGGTGAGATCCGATCAGTTCGGGTGGCACGATCGTGCGCGTCCACCGTTCGATCTGGATCCGCTCGACCGGATCGTTGCAGTCGGATGCCCACACGCGGTCGGTGCGGTCGAGGATTCCGAGGTCGACCCGACCGCCGCCACCCGAGCACGTCTCGATCTCGAGCTCCGGGTGGCGCAGGCGGAGCTCATCGAGCAGCCGGTATAGCGCTTCGGTCTGCCGATGCACACTCGGACGATCGCCATCGGTGCCGCGACTCACCGCCTCGAGGAGGTCGCGGTTGTGGTCCCACTTGAGGTAGTCGATCGAATGCTCGCGGACCAGCGCGTCGATGCGTTCGAGAAGGTAGTCGTATGCCTCGGGCCTGGCGATGTCCAGCACGTGCTGTGATCGGGATTCGGGCCCGAACCCTTCGGCGGGCCCGAGGACCCAGTCAGGATGCGACCGGGCGAGGTCGGAGTCGAGGTTGATCATCTCGGGTTCGAACCACAGGCCGAACTGCATGCCGTGTGCGCGGACGACATCGACCAGCGGGCTGAGTCCCTGCGGCCAGACGTCCTCATCGACGAACCAGTCGCCGAGGCCGGCATCCGCCTCCCGTCGGCCGCGGAACCAGCCGTCGTCGAGGACGATGCGCTCGACGCCCACCTCTGCAGCCCTCTCGATCAGGGCAGTCAGGCGGGCGAGGTCGTGATCGAAGTAGACGGCCTCCCAGGTGTTGAGGACCAACGGGCGCGGGCCGCGCGGGTGCGAGTCCCGCGCGCGAAGCCGCCGGTGCAGTCGATCGCTGATCGCGTCGAGGCCGTCGTCTGACCAGACGAACAGGGCGGTCGGCGCGTCATAGCGCTCGCCGTCCTCGAGGATGATCTCGCCGGGGTGCAGGTCCTCGCCGGCGCCGAGGACCGAGCTGAATGCCCCGGCGCCCTCGGGAAGGCGCTCAGCGAGGTACTGCTGCTCGCCGCTCCATGCGAGGTGCACGGCCCAGATCTCGCCGTGACCGAATCCGAAGCCCTCGGTGCCGGCCGCGAAGAGGAAGGGAGAGTCATGGCCGGGCTTGCCACGGTGTGCGGACCGCAGGTGTGTTCCGAACCCGAACGGCGACCTCTGCGGAGACCGCTCACGACACCACTTGCCCGTGAAATCCAGGATCTCCGTCGCGCGTTCGGGAAGGGGAAGCAGGGCGAGGAACGCGCCGACCGTATACGCGGTGTCTCCGATCCGCGGGCTGAGTTCTGCGGCCCTGGTCAGGGAGGCGTCGACGGCGAGCACTCCGTGTGCGTCGAGGTGATACCGCAGCTCGGTGCGGATGCCGCAGACCTCGTCCTCGAACTCGAGCGCGATGCGGCCGCCGACTCCGTCTGACGGGATGACCGCGTCGTGCCGAACGAGCCGTGGTCGCGGCGTCGTCGCGCGGCCCTGCGCGTGTCCGGACAGTGCGGGTGTTCCTGACCAGCCCTCGTACTCCGTGGGCAGAGCGGAGAACGAGCGGGGGATGTCGGGGGAGTTGTTGAGCTGAGCGGGGCTGGCGGTCAGCGCGAGCGCATATGCCGTCGCCGCTGTGGACTCGCCGAGGTCTGCGCCCCAGTGCAGGACACGGGGGATGGGGACGGCGATCTGGAGAACGAATGCGACGCCTGAGGCGCGGAGTGCGACGACGGTGTCGGCACGGGAAGTCATGGGATAAGACCCTCCGGTAGTTACTTGACAACGTCAATAAATCACGTTTGCGAGGGGGGTGCAAGCGATCCGCAGAAATCTCCGCCACAAAAGTCGGCGTTTACTTTTTTCGCTGCGCGTGATTTTATTACGACGTAAAGTAACCCTGCCCTGGGAGGGCGATCATGAAGCTCAGTGCTGAGCACGCACCACCGGTCGAGGTCTCGACGCCGGCTCCTCGACGTACCGACGCACGTTCCCGGTTCGCCCGCAGTCTGCGCCGATACTGGCAGCTGTACCTGCTGCTGTTACTGCCCGTGATCTGGTTCATCGTGTTCCGGTACGTGCCGATGGCCAACGCTGTGATCGCGTTCAAGAACTACAACCCGATCGATGGGGTGTGGGGGAGCCCGTGGGTCGGGTTCGACAACTTCGCGGCCCTGTTCCGCAACCCGGTGTTCCCCAAGCTGATCGGCAACACCTTCATCCTCGCGGTATATACACTCATCGCGAGCTTCCCTCTTCCGATCATCCTCGCGATCATGCTGAACGAGGTCAGGCTGCGGTTCTTCACGCGCACCGTGCAGCTCGTGACCTACGCCCCGTACTTCATCTCGACGGTCGTGATCGTGTCGATGACGATCCTGCTGTTGTCACCGAGAGTGGGGATCCTCGGGCGCACTCTCAGCTTCTTCGGTGCGGGACAGGTCGACCTGCTGGCGAGTGCCGACTTCTTCCGCCACATCTACGTGGCGACCGACATCTGGACGACGACCGGCTACTCGGCCGTCATCTACCTCGCGGCTCTGGCCTCGGTCGACACCTCGCTCTATGAGGCCGCGAAGATCGACGGCGCCTCGCGACTGCAGAAGATCTGGTACGTCGACCTCCCCTCGCTCCTGCCCACCGCCACGATCATCCTGATCCTCGGTGTCGGCAACATCATGGCGATCGGATTCGAGAAGGCGTTCCTGTTGCAGAACGCGCTCAATCTCTCGACCTCGGAGATCATCCCGACCTACGTCTACAAGACGGGCATTCTCAATGCGAACTTCAGCCTCGGAGCCACCATCGGGCTCTTCAACGCCGTCATCAGCCTGCTGCTGCTGCTCGTCGTCAACGGCATATCCAAGCGAGTGACCGGAAGCGGGTTGTGGTGAGCACTGTGATCAGAGAACAGCCTCTCCTCACCGAGGAGATCGTCGTCTCGTCCGGCAGAGGACGCGGTCGGCGCCGGCGCGACCCCCTGACCTCCGGCGTGAAGGTCAAAGAGACCCGCGCGGATCGCGTCTTCGTGATCGCCGCCTACCTGCTGCTCACGGTCTTCCTGCTCGTCGTGCTCCTGCCCCTGCTGAACATCGTCGCCAGCTCGTTCTCGAGTCCCCAGGCGGTCTCATCCGGGCGTGTGCTGTTCTGGCCCGTCGAGTTCACGCTCCGCGGCTACACGGAGGCGCTCAACAACCCGGCGATTCTCCGAGGATTCGGCAACTCGGTGTTCTACACCGTGGCCGGCACCATCATCAGCGTCGCCGGCACCGTCGCCATCGCCTACCCGTTGTCGCGGGCCAACCTCTTCGGCCGCAAGACGCTCACCGGAGGCGTCGTGTTCACGATGCTGTTCTCGGGCGGAGTCATCCCGATGTACATCGTGGTGCAGTCGCTCGGTCTGCTCGACACGCGATGGTCGATGCTCCTCCCCAACGCGATCGGTGTCTGGCAGGTGATCATCGCGATGGTCTACTTCCGGACGTCGATCCCCGACGAGGTGTACGAGGCCGCGCAGCTGGACGGCGCGAGCGAACTGCGGATCCTCTGGACCATCGTGCTGCCGCTCGCGAAGCCTCTCCTCGCGGTCATCGCGCTGATGTACGCCATCATGCAGTGGAACTCGTACTTCGACGCCCTCCTCTACCTGCGCGACGCCGATCTGCAGCCGCTGCAGCTGGTGCTCCGAGGCATCCTCATCCTCAACGACGGCGGAGGCGGTGGCGATCTCGCTGCACAGCTCGAGCGCAGAGAGCTCGCAGACCTGCTGAAGTACTCGACCGTGATCATCGCGACGGTCCCGATGCTCATCGTCTACCCGTTCGTCGCGAAGCACTTCAGCAAGGGGATCATGGTCGGCGCCGTCAAAGGCTGATCAGACCCCACTCAGACCCACCACACACACCCGCACACCTGAACCGGTCAAAGGAGATTCCGGCAATGACACACCGCATCACACGAGGGGCGATCGCAGCGGTCACCGTCGTCGCGACGGGACTGGCGCTCGCCGCCTGCACCCCGTCGAGCGACGACAACGGCCAGCTGGTCGCATTCGGCCCACAGGGCGAGAACGGCTCGCTCAAGGACAACCTCTTCACCCAGGAGGTCGAGAAGAAGTTCGACATCGACTTCGACTGGCAGACCACCACCTACGACGGCAGCGTCGCGGGAGAGAAGCGCCAGATCTCTCTCGCCAGCGGTGACTATCCGGACGCCTACTTCCTCGTGCCGTGGGTCGACGGATTCTCACGCAACGAGATCCTCAAATACGGCCAACAGGGCGTGCTCATGCCCTTGGAGGACCTGATCGAGGAGCACGCGCCGAACCTCAAGAAGCGCTTCGAGGAGAAACCCGACTGGGAGCAGTCGGTCACCGCGCCGGACGGTCACATCTACGCCATCACCCAGTGGAGCGAGTGCTTCCACTGCAGCTACCCGTCGAAGCTCTGGATGAACACGACGTGGCTTGACGCGCTGGGACTCGAGCAGCCGACCACCACCGAGGAGCTGCGCACGGTGCTGCGTGCCTTCAAGGACGGCGACCCGAACGGCAACGGCGCGGCCGACGAGGTGCCGCTGAGCGGATCGGCGTCGGAGCCCATCATCAACTACCTGATGAACGCCTTCACCTATGCACCCGTCGGCGGGCCGTCCAGTCCGCCGCCGCTCGTGCTCGACGGCGACGAGGTCGTGCTGAACGCCACCTCGGACAGCTGGCGCGCAGGGCTCGAGTACATCACCACGCTCGCCCAGGAGGGGCTGCTCGACACGGCGGCGTTCACTCAGAACGGCGACGCGCTGAAGGCGCTCGGTGACAGTGCGGATGCGCAGATCCTCGGCTCCGCCGTCACTCTGCACCCCTACGTCTTCGTCTCGGCGGACTCGCCGGACGGTCGCGACAAGAACTACGACGCGGTGGCACCCCTCGCAGGACCGGACGGCACGCAGCTCGCCACCTGGCGATCGCCCGTGAACCCGGTGGGGACCTTCGCCCTCACGAACAAGTCGACCGAGGAGGAGCGCATCGAGGCGATCAAGCTGCTCGACTACCTCGCCACGGACGAGGGGCAGATCCGCGCGTCCATGGGGCCCGAGGGCGAGGCCTGGGTGCCGGCTGAAGAGGGCGATCTCGCGCTCGACCCGGAGCTCGAGCCGACCTTCCGTCCCGTCACCTACGACGAGACCTCCAATGCCGCGTGGCGTTCGATGTCGCAGTACTGGGACTCGCTCGAGTTCCGCAACGCGCAGGTGGTGCCTGAGGACATCTACACGCCGGACGGCTACGAGCGACGTCTGCTCTATGCGACGCAGGAGTACGAGCCGTTCGCACCCGACGAGAGCGTGCTCTTCCCGGTCGAGAAGCTGTGGCCCGACCTCGAGACCTCTGCCGAGCTCGCGGAGCTGCAGACGAACATCGCCACCTACATCACGCAGGCGCAGGCGGAGTTCGTCACCGGACAGCGCGACATCGCAGACGACGCCGCGTGGGACGCCTACGTCGCCGACATCGAGGGGCTCGGACTCGCACGCTACCTGGAGCTGCTGCAGGCGGCCTACGACGCACTCTGATCGACCATGAGGTGCGCGGGACGGATCATCCGTCTCGCGCACTTCTGCGTCTGGCCGTCGCAGGAGCGGATGCGCAGCGGAGGGAGCGGATGCCGACGGCATCCGCTCCCTCCGGTCGAAGAGCTGTGGCCGACGGTCAGCGCACGAGCGACTGGATGGCGGCGGCGGATGCGCCTCGCGCCCAGTCCTCGAACGTGTGGGGCCGGGTCAGGATGCGGCAGCGCGCCGCAGCGCCGAACGCGTGCGCGTCGAACGCATCGTGCAGCGTCTTCTCGAAGAGATCGAAGTCGGAGACGCCCTCTCCGCCGATGATGACGACCTCAGGGCCGGTGAGGTTCACGAGGGTGGCGATCGCCGTGCCGATGAGGCGGGCGGCTTCTCGGAACGCGGCATCGGCGTCAGGGTCGCCCGCATGGGCGAGGGCCACGGCCTCATCGATGGCGATCGGGCGTCCGAGGGCGGCCGATACGGCTGACTCGATCGCGCCCGTCGATGCGGCCGCCTCGACGCAGCCGCGGCGGCCGCACGGGCAGACGAGAGACGGGTCGGCGAGCGGCAGGTGGCCGATCTCACCCGCGACGCCGAACGCGCCGCTGACGACCTCGCCGTTGAGGTGCAGGCCGCTGCCGATGCCGCGTCCGATCGTGACGATGGCGAAGGATGCGGTGCCGAGACCGACTCCGAACCAGTGCTCGCCGATCGTCAGGGCATGGACGTCGTTCTCCACGGTGACGGGCCAGGGAAGGCGCTCCTGCAGGAGGTCTCCGAGCGACACATCGGCCCAGCCCATGATGTTCGACTCGCGCACGATGCCGGTGGAGCTGTCGACGTCGCCCGAGACGGCGACGCCGATGCCGGCGATCGCCGAGGCGCTCGCCCCGAGCTGGGTCTCGAGGGCATCGACGATCTCGGAGATCGTCTCGATCACGGTGCCGGGATCGTCGGCGGGGAGGGCGCGCCGCTCGCTGGCCAGCACGGTGGTCGCGAGGTCCGTGGCGACGGCGATGACCTCGTCGACGTTGACCTTGACGCCGATCATGACCATCGCCTCGAGGACGATGGACACCGGGCTCACGGGCCGCCCGGGGGTGCCGTCGCGGTGCGAGGCCGGCGGTGCATCGACGAGGCCGGCGGCGACGAGCGGGGCGACGGCCTTCGTGACGGCGGCCTGGGACAGTCCGGTCTGGCGGGCGATGTCGATCCTGCTGATGGGGCTGCGCGTCAGGATCGTCTCGAAGACCCGGGATCCCGCGTCGGACGCCGAGCGGATCAGGGTGGTACGCGCTACGGTGTCGTGGTCCATCGGGTCCTTCGGGTCGTGTCGGCTATCGTAGCGAATCCGCCGCGAGGCGGTCGGGCGCGCGCGCACCGAGATGCTCGGCTGCGAACTCCAGCGCGTTCTCCTCGTCGAGGTCTCCGCCGGCTTCGTGTCCGTTGTACGGCCAGAGCACCACGGTCTTGGGGCCGCCGTATGCGGTGAACGCGGGAAGCACCGTGTCGGGTGGTGCGATGCCGTCGAGGAGTCCCGTGCTGAGCAGCGCCGGGGCGTTCGCGCGCTTCGCATGGGTGATGCCGTCGAAATACCGAAGAGTCTCGAGAGCGGCCGGGGTGTCATTGCGACGGTCGGCGAAGTACTGCGTGAGCAGCGCGTACGGATGCTCGGGGCTCAGCACCGCCGCCCGGTCGAGCTCGCAGAGGAACGGGGCCTGCACGATCACGGCGGCAAGGTCCGGCACGAGGCCGGCGATCGCGAGCGCGATCCCCCCGCCCTGGCTCGCCCCGACTGCACCGACTCGTTCGGCGTCGACGAGGTCGATGGCGCGGAGGGCGTCGACGGCTCGCACGGCATCCGCATAGACCCGGCGGTAGTAGTACTCCTCGCGCGAGCGGATGCCGCGGGTGAGGAAACCGCCGGCCGAGGGGCCGCCGTCGGCGTGGTCGTCGTCGGTGTCGCCGTGCCCCTGGCCGCGGGCGTCGACGACGAGGTGGGCGTAGCCGGCCGATGCCCATCGCAGATCGCGCAGTGCGTGGCCACGGCCGTTGCCGTAGCCGAAGAACTGCACCAGCCCCGGAAGTGGTCCTGCGGCGCCGTGCGGCACGCGCAGCCAGGCGCGGATGGGTGTTCCGCCGAATCCTCGGAACGACACGTCGAACACATCGATCTGCGTGAGGCGCGTGGGGTGCGCGGTGACGGTGAGATCGAGGGGACGGCTGCGGGTCTTCTCGATCGTGTCCGCCCAGAAGACGTCGAAATCCTCGGGCTCGGTCTGAGTGGTGGGCGCGTCGATGAGACGCGTCTCACCGTGCACGGGACTCCGCCTCGTCTGCCTCGACAGAGCCGAAACCGTGACGCGCGAGGTCGACCTGCCCGCCGGCGGGCACCAGGATCTCCGCCACCCGGTCGTCATCCGAGACGGTGACGTGCCTGTCGTGGTCACCGGGATTGCGGAGGATGCCGGAGGTCACCCGCCCGCCCACCCAGGCGATGTCGAGCACGAGGCCGGGGCGCACAGCCATGCCCTGGACGTCTCCGTGATCCCACGAGAGGGGGAGCGCGGGAAGCAGGCGGACCGTGCCGCCGTGGCTCTGCACGAGCATCTCGGCGATCGCGGCAGGAAAGCCGAGGTTGCCGTCGATCTGGAACGGCGGATGCGTGCTGAACAGGTTGGGCAGAAGGCCGCCCCACTCCGACCCGTCGACCGGGCCGTGCCGGGTGGCGTCGCCGTCGAACGGGGTGAGTGCCTCCTCGAGCAGCGAGGCGGCGACCTCGCCCTGCCGTGCTCGGGCGCGCAGTGCCACCTTCCAGGCCCACGACCAGCCCATCGCGCCGGGACCGCGGGCGTCGATCAGCCGCACGGAGGCGTCGAACAGCTCGGGGGTGCGCTCGGGTGTCACCAGGTCGAGGGGGAACAGCCCGACGACGGGGGAGAGGTGCCGATGCAGAGGTTCGTGCTCTTCGACCTCCGCGGACCATTCGAGCAGGCGCCCGTCTGAGCCGATCTGCAGAGGTGCGAGAGCTGCGAGCGCCTCTCTCACCTCGGCTTCGAGCGCATCGTCGAGGCCGAGCGCATCGATCGCGACGAGTGCGCGCTCGAACAGCGAGCCGATGAGGCTGAGGTCCGAGGTCGCGGTCAGGCCGAGGGGAGTCGGCCGGCCGTCGGCGGCGACGTAGGAGTTCTCGGGCGCAGTCGAGGGGGAGGCGCCCAGGTGGCCGTCGGCACCCGGCACGAGCCAGTCGAGACAGAATTCCACCGCACCGCGCATCAGCGGCCAGATCCGTGCGCGCAGCAGCTCGGTGTCTCCGCCGAACTCGTACGCGTCCCACAGATTGTGGGTGAGCCATACTCCGCCCATCATCCAGATCGCCCAGCTCGCGGCGCCGTGGCCGTCGCCCACGGGCAGGCTCCAGCCCCAGACGTCGCTGTTGTGGTGGGCGACCCACCCGCGCGCCCCGTAGAGCTCGCGCGCGGTGTCGGTGCCCGTGCGTGCGAGCAGCTCGACGAGCGAGAGGAGCGGCTCGAGCGCATCGGGGTCGAGCAGCATCGGAGCCGCCCAGTAGTTCATCTCGGTGTTGATGTTGATCGTGTAGTTCGACGACCAGGCGGGCTGCAGCTGGTCGTTCCAGATGCCCTGCAGGTTCGCGGCGGGGCTGCCTGCGCGAGAGCTGGAGGCGAGGAGGTACATCCCGAACTCGGCGGCGACGGTCGCGCGCAGCAGAGGGTCGGAGCCGTGAAGGACATCGCGGTCGACGCTCCACTCGCCCTCACGCCGACTGCCGATCGCGAATCGCGCCCGAGTGATGCGTCGCCGGTCGGCGACGTGCTCGGCGAAGAGGGCGGAGACGTCGCGCTGAGCCGCGGTCTCCGCTCTCGCTCGTGCGCGATCCCGGATCGCCTCCCGAGAGGCGGTCCGCCAGTCCCCGTCGGCGTCGGCCCACCACAAACCGGCGCGCGACGATGTGGACAGGGCGATCAGCAGGCGGCGGGCATGGCGGACGATGAGGTGATCGCCGGTTCGACGCACCTCGCCGTCCGAGTCGAGCGACACGGCGACGGCCGCATAGGCATCGAACTCGGTGTCGTCATCGGTGCAGCGCAGGGGATCGACCGAGTCCTCGTGCAGCGGAGCGCCGTCGATCGGCGCCTGGACGTCGAGGACGAGGGCGTCGTGCGCATCGTGCGCATCGACGATGCGACCGCGCAGGGGCGTGGACAGCTCGATGGTCGCCGCGAACTCGACGGTCGAGGTGAGCTCGATGATCAGGACCTGTGCCGGAGCCGAGATCCAGGATCGACGGATGACGTCCCCGTTCGGGGTCCGGAGTGTCTCGGTGAGCGTCGCCGAGTCGAGATCGAGGACGCGGCACGGAGCGGACAGGTCGGCATCCTCATCGGCTTCGTGCACGCGGACGTGCAGGTCGGCGAGGGGCAGGAACTCCTGGGAGTAGGGACCCTCGAAGGCCATGAGGAGGTCCTCGGCGATGCGCACGTCACCGGCGCTGAGTGCCTCGCGAACCGCCGCGAGACGTTCGGGGCCGGCGCCCTTCGCGCGCACGTTCTGCAGTGCGCGCGCGGGGCCGTCGGGTGTCCCCGACCAGATCGTCGAGTCGTTGAGCTGATAGCGACCGCCCGGCCCGCCGAATGACATGGCGCCGATGCGGCCGTTGCCGAGTGGAGTCGCCTCCTCCCACTGGGTGGCGGGGGCGTCCCAGGTGAGGCGCAGTGTGTCGGTCATCGCACTCCGGTGTGTTCGATCGATTTCGATGTCACCGTCAGCGTATGCGGCATTAATTGCCACTGTCAAGTAATGCGCAACACCCTGCGCCTCGCCGAGATCAGAACTTCAGAAGCACCTTGCCCACGCGGCCGGCGGTGTTGCTCGCGCGCACAGCGTCGGCCGCATCTGCGGCGTCGAAGACCCCGGCGACCGGCAGGGTCAGGGTGCCGTCGCTGACGCGCTGGATGAGTTCGCCGAACAGAGCGCCGCGGGTGGCGGCATCCATCGTCTGGATGACCTTGCTGCCCCAGAAGCCCTTGACGGTCGCCTGCTTGAAGATGACGTCTCCCGAGGCGATCTCCATCGTGGGCGAGTTCATGGCGCCGAAAGCGACGAGTGTGCCGCCCTCGCCGAGGAGCGACAGCACGTCTCCCGCAGACGATCCGCCCACGGAGTCGATGCCGAAGGCGATGTGCGCGCCGCCGGTGATCTCGGCGACCTGCTCGCGCCAGCCGTCGTCGTCGGTCGAGACGACGTTCTCGATGCCCTGTTCGCGGAGTTCGTCGACGCCGGCCGAGCGGCGCACGAGGCCGATGACATTGACGCCACGAGCGGCGCCGAGCTGGGCGAGCATGCGTCCGACCGCGCCGTTCGCCGCGTTCTGGACGATCCAGTCGCCCTTCTCGGCCCCCAGGAACTGCAGCAGGCTGATGGTGCTGAACGGCATCGAGACGAGCTGTGCCGCGCTCTCGTCGCTCAGCGACTCGGGAACCGGGATGAGACCTGCGGCGTTCGCGACCACGTACTCGGCCCAGGCGCCGAACGTGCCGCCGGTGGCGACCCGCTGTCCGACTGCCAGGCTGTCGACGCCCTCGCCGAGAGCGTCGACGATGCCGAGGGCCTCGGTGCCGGATGCCGCGGGCAGCTCGGGCTTGAAGCCGTAGGTGCCCCGGATGGTCCAGAGGTCGTGGTTGTGGATCGGCGACAGCACGATCTTCAGCCGCACCTGACCCGGGCCGGGCTCGGGGGTGGGGCGTTCGGTGACGGTCAGAACCTGTTCGGGATCGCCGAAGGTGTCATGGGTGAGTGCGCGCATTGTGTCTCCTCGTGGGATCGATCGTGGGGGATGTTCGGGGTGGATCAGTCGTCGGTGACGGTGATCTCGACGTCGATGTTGCCGCGGGTCGCGTTGGAGTAGGGGCACACCTTGTGGGCGGCGTCCGCGAGTGCCTGGGCCTGTTCGTGGGGGAGGTCGGGGATGACGACCTCGAGCTGCACGGCGAGCCCGAAACCGCCCTCGCCGTTGGATCCGATCTGCACGCGGGCACCGACCGACGAGTCGGAGATCTTCACCTTCTGCGTGCGGGCGACCGACTGCAGTGCGGAGTGGAAGCACGCGGCGTAACCGGCGGCGAACAGCTGCTCGGGGTTGGCGCCGTCTCCGCTGCCGCCCATCTCCTTGGGGATGGCGAGGTCGAGCTCGAGGTTGCCTTCGCTCGTGGCGACGCGGCCGTCGCGGCCGGCTCCTGTGGCGAGGGCCTCGGCGGTGTAGAGAGCTTCCATGGTGTGGATTCCTTCCGGTTGTGGTCAGTCGGCGCGCGGTGTGCGCGTCACGGGTGCGGGGTGGCGCCTGTCTTCTGCAGCCGCCCGGTGAGCTCCTGCAGCTCGGCGATCAGGCGGTGACGCTGGTCGTCGTCCTGCATTCCGGCGAGGGCTGCGATCGTGGTGTGGACAGGCGCGACCTCGGTGCGCAGCGCCGTGCCCGCCTCGGTCAGCCCCACCGTGACGACCCGCTCATCGGCAGAGCTGCGGGCTCGGATCACGTAGCCCGCCTGCTCGAGGCGACGCACGAGGGGGGAGAGGGTGCCCGAATCGAGCTGCATCGCGTCGCCCAGCGACCCGATCGTCTGCTCGCCCTCCATCCAGAGGATCGCGAGCACCAGGTACTGCGGGTAGGTGAGACCCCAGGGTGCGAGGAGGGCTCGGTAGGCCTGCGTCGTCGCTCGGGCTGCGGAATACAGCGAGAAGCACACCATCTCATCGGTCACGGCCATCTCTCAAGCATTGCACACGATTAGATTGTGCACAATCTAATCGTGTTCGAGTCCTCGCTACGATGAGGCCGTGCGGCTCCGTCCCGTCGACCTCGTCGACATCTTCGTCTACCTCGTGGTGCTCGGCGTCTTCATCCAGCTGTTCCCCGAGGTCATCTCCGAGTCATTCCTTCTCGCCTGCTGACGGCGGTGCTGCTCAAGGTCGTGCTCGAGGGAGTGCTCTACGTGAAGAAGCGCATCATGGCGCGCATCCGCGGCACGCACAGCCGCTGGGTCAGAGTGCTGAACGTCGCCGCGTTGCTCCTCGTCCTTCCCGGTAGCAAGTTCCTCGTGCTCGAGATCGTGGCGTGGGTCTTCGGTGACGCCGTGTATCTGGGTGGGTTCTTGCAGGTGACCGCGCTCATCATCGTGCTCATGCTCGCCAGGGGCGGTGTTCGGAGGATCGTCGATCGTCCGGCCGCGGAGACGCACGCCGACTGATTGCGGCTCAGAGGCGGTGAGCAGATTCGTGACACCTGTCTAATTGCTAGCTAGGCTAGTAGTCATGGAACGCTACATTCGCCTGCGCTGGGTGGGCCTGGTCTTCATCAGCATTGCCGTGTCGCTGATCATCGTCGATTCGACGATCGTGAATGTGGCGATTCCGGCGATCGTCGACGATCTGGGTATCACCTCGACCCAGGTGCAGTGGGTGCAGGAGGCGTACACGCTGGTGTTCGCCGCCCTGCTCCTCGTGTTCGGCAGTCTGGCGGATCGTTTCGGACGACGGCGCGTGATGCTCATCGGCGTCGTCGTCTTCGCGGCGTCCTCGGTGCTCGCGGCGTTCGCAGCGGACGGCGGGATGCTGATCCTCGCCCGTCTCGCGCAGGGAGTCGGCGGGGCGATGATCCTGCCGACGACACTGTCGATCATCAATGCGACGTTCCGAGGCCGCGAGCGCGGCATCGCCTTCGCGGTGTGGGGCTCGACGATCGGCGGTATGGCAGCTGTGGGCCCTCTGCTCGGGGGATGGCTGACGACGGCGTTCTCCTGGCGCTGGGCTTTCGGCATCAACATCCCGCTCGGGATCGTCATCATCATCGGGGTGCTGCTCACGGTCGCCGAATCGCGCAGCGATCGGACGTCGAAGATCGACGTCGTCGGAGCGATCCTCGCGGTGATCACGATGGCGAGTCTCGTGTTCGGTCTGATCGAGGGGCGTACCTACGGGTGGTGGCTCGTCGACCAGCGTCTGCAGATCGGCGACTGGACCTGGCCGTCGGACGTGTCTCCGATCCCGTTCGCCTTCGCGCTGGCCGTCGTCGCCCTCGTCGCCTTCATCGCGTGGGGCGTGCACCGGGAGCGCCGCGGCAGGTCGACCCTTCTCGCCCTGCGTCTGTTCTCCATTCCGTCGTTCCGCAACGGCAACATAGCGGCGACAGTGGTGTCTCTGGGCGAGTTCGGCATCATCCTCGCGCTGCCGTTGTGGCTGCAGTTCGTCCTGGGGTTCGATGCGCTGCAGACGGGCCTGCTGCTGCTCGCCCTGGCCGGCGGGTCGTTCGTGGCCAGCGGTGCGGCGGGCGCGGCGAGCGGCAAGATCGCTCCGGTCTGGGTCGTGCGGGCGGGACTTCTGGCCGAGATCATCGGCGTCGCAGGCGTCGGCTTCGTCATCGCCCCAGACGCGTCGTGGGTGCCCCTCATCCCGTTCCTCTTCGTCTACGGACTCGGTGTCGGCCTCGCCACAGCTCAGCTGACGGGTGTCGTGCTCGCCGACGTGCCGGTCGATGACAGCGGCGCGGCGTCGGGCACCCAGTCGACGTCGCGCCAGCTCGGTGCTGCTCTCGGTGTCGCCGTGCTCGGGACCGTGCTGTTCACGAGCACGGCCGGGATCCTCTCATCGTCACTCGATGCACGGGGGCTTCCGGTCGAGCAACGCGATCAGATCGTGTCGTCCGTCGTCGACAGCGCCGGCGCGGCGATCAGCGGGCTCGAGGCGCAGCCCGAGACCGCCGAGATCGCAGACGATGCGAAGTCGGCGTTCTCCGACGGCACCCGGTTCGCCGCGTGGACGGCGGCGGGGTTCCTGTCGCTCGGATTGCTCTCGACGATCTCGCTCGGCGCCGGTGCGGGCGCCAAGCCACGCCGGGACGAGGACGCAGCGGCCGCAGATGCAGCGCCGGGGAGCGGCGCATCCGATTGACGGAGGCCGTGTCCTAGCGGTCGCCTGATCGGAGGTCGCGTGCGGACCGTCGACGCCGGGGTCTCGTCGCAGGTCGCTCCTCTGCGGGGTGCTCCTCTGAAGGAACCGCATTCCGGTCACCGGAGAGCCACCGAAGCCATGTCGTGCTCGGATCGCCTTCGAGCACCAGAGTGCGCACGAGCAGGGTGAGCGGAATGGACAGGATCGCTCCGAGCGGTCCGATGATGAAGGTCCAGAAGATCACCGACAGGAAGCTCAGTGTGAGGCTCAGGTCGACGGCGTCGCTGACGAACTTGGGCTGCACGAGGACCTGCAGCACGACGTTGACGACGCAGTAGACGGCGATGACGCCGAGGAGCAGAGGCCAGTCGCCGACGATGAACGCGAGGATGGCCGGTGGGACGAGTCCGAGGACGAACCCGATGTTGGGGATGAAGTTCGTGACGAACGCGAGGATCGCCCAGACGATCGGAACCGGGATTCCCATCCACCACAGCGCGAGCCCGTCGAGGACCGCGACGATGGCGCCGAAGGTGGCGTTCACGACGTAGTACCTGCGGATGCCGGAGTTGAGGCGCACGATGCGCTCGATCGTCGCACCCTTGCTCGCTGCGAAGAGCACGGGAGCTTGACGGTAGCGGGCGGCGTCGACGGCCATGAAGATGATGTATGCGCACACGAAGAACAGCGCGGTGGCCACGCTGAGCGCTGTGCCGCCGACGCTGCGCGCGACGGCGAGCAGCGTCGCGGGATCGAGAACCGAGGCCGCAGCGTCCGACGACTCCGCGTCCAGCCCGAGGGATCGCAGTGAAGAGATGAGCTGATCCGCGGCGCGGGTCAGACCGCCCTCGGAGGTGAGGTCGCTGATCAGTCGAGCGAACTGCGTCCCCGCGAGCCACAGCAACGCGCCCATGGCCAGGAGTATCAGGTAGGCGAGGGCGATGACGGCTGTCGTTCCGGCCCACCGGGGCCAGCCGCGCCGATCGAGTGGTCGGCGGAGGGGCTCGCAGATCACCACGATCGCGATCGCGAGCGCGACGGGCCCGAACACCTCTCGGGCGAAGTACACCCCGGCGAGAGCGACGGTCGCCGCCGCGAGCGTCAGGAGGACGCGCAGGTTGGGGGAGAGCCCTCCAGCCTCAGCGGGAGCGGGAGTGGGAGCGTGAGCGGTGCGTGTGGGGCCGTGGACGCCCTGCGGCCGACGATTGCGCAGCATCTCACGAATCATAGGTGGTGAGTGGCGCTCCGAGTGATGTCTCAGACCCGGGTCACACCACGGCGCCGCGCTCGCTCGGGGCGCGACGCTCGGACAGCTCGTGACCATGTGCGGTCAACGCGTAGCGGGAGCGTCGAGTGAACCAGTCCGAGCAGTGTCCGGTGCGCCGGTTCACGCGTGACTAGTCGTAGCTGCGGTGGACGTGCCAGCCGTCCGCGCCCCTGAAGACATCGAACACCAGCGACAACCCGTCGTCGTTCGTGCCCTGGAAGCGCCATCCATAGAGCCCGTGATGCTGATCGGGCGATGCGGACCAGATCGAGTGACGCAGGCGCGTAGGGGTGTCGGACACCCTCCACCGGTGCCCGGCGAAGACCATGCGCGACGGAATGTCGTCGACCATCCATAGGGTTGCCGGGAGGTGATCGGTCGTCGGTCGCATGAGTTCAGAATAGAACATAGCTTCGAATGTTGCTACCCTGAACTCAGGCCGGAGAAGGGAGCCGGCATGGGGTCTAGTAAGCGTCTCGCCGCTCACTACGACATGCGATCCCAGCACCAGGCGATCCTCGCGGCCGCTCGATCTGGACACCTCCAGTCCCTGACTGAGCGCGAACTCGCACTTCGAGAACAGCCGGTCACCATCTACCCGCAGCCATACCGTGCAGTCCGCGCGTGGGTCCGGTTCGGGCCGGAGGCCATCCGTGTGGACGCCAAGCTCGCGCGCTCCACGCCATCTGCCGCAGGTATAGAGTTCCGTGCCGGCGACAGCACGTTCCGATGCTGGGTCTGGGGTAACGCCGTGACGGCCGACGACGCCTGACTTCGTGTCGTGCGCTCACGTCGCGCAGAGCACCAACGAGAAAAGCCGCCTGAACCCAGGCGGCTTTTCTCGTGGAGTTGATGTGTGTGGGTTGTACGCGGAAGGTGTTTTCCCGCGTGATTCCGGGGGGGGTCTGGTCGGTCAAACTACCCCAATCCTCTGCGGACATCCTCGTAATCCTCCACTTTGGCCGGCGCCCTGTGGCTGACTGCGAAAGATGGGCCGGTCACGGTCGAATTGGTGGGAGAGAAGGCGCGAGTACTTGCAGGGCTGCGCGATCCTGTGTCTCTTCGGTGAGGCCAAGCTCAGACATCAACACCAAGGTCAGCAGAGATGCAGTGATGTTCTCGAGGACGAAGATGTCCTCGTCGCTTTTGTTGTTCCCAGTGTGGGCGAGGTTATTGCGGGCGTCGCGAAGCGCGCGACTCCATACCTCGATGTCGGGTATGACGGCGGTGACGGCAGCTTCGGAAGGTATCGACACGAGAGAGCTCAGCCGCTCCAGAAAGCTCGGCGCGTTTCGGAGCCGTGCCTTCACCCATCGGCGCTCGTCTGCATCCTCGAGTGATGCGAGCACCCGAGCGCGAAGATCAGTGAACATCTCGGGCGGGAGTTCGGTCTCGTCCTCGCGGATGGACTGGTGAAGGGTTTCTGCGGTGATAGCGATCATGAGAAGGCGAACTTCTGTGAAGTTAGGACGGGCGTACTTCATCCCGAAGTACACGTTGCACGCTTCAGGAGCTCGTCGTCGAAGTGCGAGCCACGCGGGGACGAGTTCCTCGAATGATTTGTCCGCGCAGGTGAAGAGGAACCTCCAGTCAGGTACAGCCGACTCAGTAGGCATCGCCGTGTGAGTTCGAGCGCCGAAGCACTCCACCCGCCGCTCCAGCGAGAGTGACGAGCCGTCACGATCCAGCTGCTCGTTGGGATCCTTGTGGATTAGCGTCAGCGCGATCTGACCGCTGGGCTCTCCTGAGGCCAGGGTTAGCAGGTCCATCAGCTCGAGCACGGGCTTATCGAAGCCGCCAGCGGCGACCGGACGGGGCGCACGGATCACGAGGTAGTTTGAGATCTCGCCATTCACGGTCAGTCGCGCGCGTTGGGCCACGACATGGAAGGGCTGCACCAAAGGTCGGGCTGTGAAAGTCCAACCGTCGACTTCGCAGCTCCGTTCGGAAGGACGCCGGGTCGCTGCGGACTCTACGCCGTCAGTGCCGTCACGCGACACGTGCTCTTGGATCGCCAACCAACTTGATAGGTGCTCGATGGTGACGATGGCGGACTCGAAGACCGCCTCCTCAGGAGCGACGTGGACGCCAACAAGTGCCTCGTGCACATGGATGTCCTGGAACTGGCTGGCAGGACCTCCGAAGCCATCTTGCCGCACGACGAAACAGTCAGTGACGGTTATTCGCTGACCCTCCGCATCGCCGAAGATCGCTGGTACGCGCTCGCTGAGCTGCCGAGAGGTTGCCTTGCCCATATCGAGGCCGCCGATGATCTGAAGCTCGCACCTGCCGTCTTCCTCGACGACCAGTCGACCTGGCACCCGCGCGTCCGGCGACGACGGTAGCCACCAGTAGCCCCTCCACGATTTGCTCACCATGACCACAGTCTGGCGCACTCGCAAGGGCGGGTGAGCTGCGCGAGATCGAGGAGCCGATGGAGTGTGTCGTGGCTGTTAGAGCGCGGGTTGCTTGGCCCAGCAGCCGAGGGCTATTGCGGACGAAACACGGTCCGGCTCCTGTGTAGGAAGCGGTGCGCTACGTTGAGCGAGTGACTGAACAGACTGTGCAGGCCGGTTGGCATCCAGATCCGTCTGGGCAGTTCGAGCAACGGTACTGGGACGGCGCGGTGTGGACGGAACACGTCTTCGCTGCCGGTGCGCAGACCGTTGCCCCGCTGGCGCGCAGCCGCGCAGAGGCTCGAGCGCTTGCATCGTCGCCCGCGGGCGGTTCGGCCCCGGCGCAGAACCCTCCCGTCGTTGAACAGGCCCCGGTTGCGGTCGCCCCGGTGACTGGAGGACAGAACGCGCTGGTTCTCGAGAGCATCCCGCTCGTCGGTGCACGCAAGCACGCCGAGAAGCTCCGCTCGGAGATCGCCCGGCTTCAAGGGCTCATCGACCAGTACGGACTCCAGGAGGTCGCCGCCCTCGACGACCTGAAGCGTTACCTGAACCAGGAAGTCGATGGCGTTCGCGGGCAGGTCACAGCCGCCTCGGCCGAGCTCGCATCGCGTCAAGCGGACATCGCGTCTACGCAAGCCTCGCTCCTGGACCTGCGCGGGGCTGTCGAGGTGCAGGAACTGGGCCTCTACGACTACGAGCATCCCGCCGAGGACTCGGTCGCCTTGGCCACGCAGCTCGAAGCGCTGCGCGCAGACATCAAGACGGCCGTCCGCGCCGGCCGGGCGACGCAGGCGACGAGCAACTTCACCTTCAACAACAGCACGGCCAAGGGCGCGAAGTTCGTTCGCGACATGTCGAAGCTCATGCTCCGCTCCTACAACGCCGAAGCAGAGAACTGCGTCAAGGCCGTCCGTGCCGGGAACCTTGCCACCGCTCAGAAACGCCTCACGACCGCGCAGGAGCAGATCGCTCGCCTCGGCACGATGATCGACCTGAGCATCACGTCGTACTTCCACCAGCTCCGGCTCCGCGAGCTCGAACTCGCCAACCGACACCTCCGCGCCGTTCAAGAAGAGAAGGAAGCAGACCGTGCGCACCGTGAGGAACTTCGAGAGCAGCGCAAGGCTGAGAAGGAACTCGCCGCCGAGAAGGCGCGCCTCGAGAAGGAACGCGGGCACTACGCGAACACCATCGCCGCCCTCGAAGCGAACGGCGATCTCGAAGGCGCGGAGCGCATGCGAGCGCGACTCGCTGATGTCGAACACGCCATCGAGAACGTCGACTACCGCGCAGCCAACATCCGCGCCGGATACGTCTACGTCATCAGCAACGTCGGTTCCTTCGGGCCCGACGTGGTGAAGATCGGCCTCACCCGGCGCCTCGAACCGATGGACCGCGTCAACGAACTCGGCGACGCGTCCGTGCCGTTCCGGTTCGACGTCCACGCCCTGTTCTTCGCTGATGACGCCGTCAGCATCGAAGCGATGCTGCACCAGCACTTCGCGGACCGGCGCATCAACCAGATCAACCTGCGTCGCGAGTACTTCCGCACCACACCAACTGAGGTGCGTGAGGTGTTGAAGGCGCACTCCGTGGAGCTGCTCGACTTCAAGCTGGAACCCGCCGCGGAGGAGTACATGGCGACCCGTGCGCTGCAGGGCAACTAGTCGCCCGCGACCGCCGGGGCGAGGGCTATGCCGTATCTTCGGAGCCAACCGCTGGGAACGACGCGGACGTTGGCCCAGCGTCCCCGCTGCTCGCGGGTAGCAAGGCCGGCATCGATGAGCTGACGCAGTGCAATCTCGAGATGAATAGTTCTCCCAGACCACCGGCGGGTGCCTATGGTCGCAATCTCCCCACGAGGTGCGTGAGAACCCGCTGCTCCGCCGCAATCACTTTCGGGGGACGGGCGGAGATGGCATACGTCGACATCTCCTGGCCGTTGTCGAGGATCTTCGCCAACGAGCGGGCAGCGCCCTTGTTCCAGTACCCACAACGAATCCCATCTTGATAGATCGCGACCGCGTTCGCGTCGAACTCGTTATCCGGCTCTCGAACCAGGCGTGCCGGGCCGATACGAAGGGTGCCAGGTGCGTGCTCGTCACCACGGACGCGCACGCTCCAGATCCCCATACGTCTCAGCACCCGGGACCCAGCGTTCACTAGCCGCCCGGTTGACGTCTCCGCCAGCCACCATTCGCCTCGGAACTCCACCACGTGAAGGTTGGGCAAACCTCGGTCGTCCAGGTGCACGAGCTCCTCGGCCTCATCCGCTGATAGATACGGCGAGACGTAGCCGTCGGGAGGCCCTCCGGCCGTATAGGCAGAGACCGTGATTCCCGACGCGGTCTCGCGCCGCGACGCGAGAACCGGCTTGACGGGGGTTCCGGCGCGGCCCGGGCTCACCGCCGGTGGTCGTCGCCGCCCGATCCAGTCGAGTAGACCCATGGTTGGAGACTAGCCGAGCGTGATGCTCGTCAGTGTGACGCGTATCGGTCACGGTCGTCGGCATGCTCCAGGCCCGTGCAGCATGCCGAGCCTCGCGTAGGAGGTCGTCGAGCTGGCCGCGAGCATTCACGCTGTTCCTGACGTGCTCGAAGGGACCGACCGGATAAAGGCCGCAGAAAGAACAGTCGAAGTTGCTCCAACACAGGGCGATGAGATCCGGCCCGGGCCCGCGCACCGATTCGGTAAACGTGACCATAGACGCCGATATACCGGATCGCTACGCTCGGCTTATGAGCTTCCCGGGGGGAAAGTCCTGTCGTCGTCTTGGTCATCGAATCGAGAGGCCGCGTCTCTTGGAGCCCTTCCAAGACCTCGAGCGAGGCGGGCGGATCGTGGCGCTCTGGGCGCCGGCCGGCGCTGGCAAGACGGCTATTATCGGCCAGTGGATCGACACCCTCGATAGGCCGGTGGAGATCGTCGACTGCTCGGAGGCAGCGAGGGTCACCTCCGCCATCTGCGAGGTTCGCGCGGGCAGCCGTTCGCATCTGGTCCTCGACAGAGTCGAGCTGGCGACGGCCGCCACACGTGCCGAGATCCTTCAACTGCTCGAGGACACGACCGCCACCGCGGGTATTGTCCTCGCCGGGCGATTCGATCCGTTCCCGGTTTCTCCATCCCGCTGGGTGGTCACGACAGAGATTCGTGAAGCAGACCTCGAATTCACCCCTGCGGAGGTCCATGAGTTCTTCGGGATCGACGCGGCCGACGCTGACCATGTTCGGAAGATCCTCGCCGTCACCCATGGATGGCCGGTAGCGCTCGCGCTATTGAGCCGGCTGGCCCAGGAGGCGGAGATGGGCGATGTCTTGTCGCGCTTCAACGGGGACAGCCGACCGATCGCCGAATACCTCGTTCACGAGCTCTTGGACCGTCTTCCCCCACCCCAGAGAGACGTCCTCGTGTGGTCTGCCGTGGCGCGAGAGGTACCCGCTTTGCTCCTCGACGAGCTCACGGAGCACAACGATGCCGCGGGGATCCTCGACCACCTCGCCCGCTCGAACACTCTCGTTGCCGTCGAGTCCAACTCGTACGTCTTCCATCCACTGCTCGCGACGTTCCTTCGTGCCGAGCAGCGACACAGGGATATCGAAAGGGCGCGTCAGGGTCACGCCCGCGCCGCCGAGTGGTTCACCCGGCACGGTGATCTCCGCAGCGCACTAGACCAGTGGGAACACGCGGCTGACCAGGACGCTCTCGCGGCTTTTCTCGATGCGCATGGATACTCCCTCATCTTCCAAGGCGAGTCGGGTGCCGTGATGCGTGCGGTGCGTGCCCTGCCATCTCGCGAACGTGAGCGGCTGGACGCGGACATGCGACTGCTCCTGGGTGTTCCGCACTTCGACGACCGAAACGCGGCGCGTCGGCGACTTGCCGCCCGCACCGCTGCACGTCGAGGAACGAAGTCTCCGGTCGACGAGATCGTCGACAGGCTCTGGGCGCACGCCTCCGGGGAGGACGTCGTGAGCATCCCGGCAGCTGTCGGTCCCAGCGACACTCCTCTCGCCGTTGACGTCCAGGCGTTCGGCGATATCGCCGACGCGTGGGTGCACGAGGATGCGCGTGAGAACGATGGTCGACTTCGTAAGGCGGAACGGCTCATCGCGCTCGGGGCTCACCTGCGCTCGACCGGCACTGAGCGCTGGCTCAGGCTCCTCGCGCTGGAAAGCGCGCTTTCGGTGGTAGCGACGGCGGGGCAGTGGATCGACGTCGAGGCCGTGTTTCTGGCCCTCAGCAAGGAGCTCATCGATGACGCTGACGCGGCCGATGGCGTCGCTGCCCGCGCCGCGTTCGCAGTTGCCGCGCAGGCCTATCACCAGGGCCGGGCCCTGCCAGTGGCATCGCTGAGGCCTCTCATAGACAAGAGGGAATCGCCTGTCGAGGGAACGATGCAGCATCTCGCGCGCGTACTGCTCGCCCTGGACGCTCTGGAACGACACCCCGGACACGAGACCCTGAACGCTCTGACCACCGTGATGGAGGAAGACCTCGCCGACTCGATGCCCAGCGTCGCCTACGCCGTCGTGCCGTGGATGTACGCCGCGATGTGGCACGGCGATCTGACCCTCGCCGACCGGATACTCTTCCGTGTCCGTCGCGTGCTCGGCTCAGATCGCCTTGAGACTCTGACGGCCGCGTTCATGCGTCGACCATCTCGCGAGACGGAGATGCTCCTTCGAAGAGGTATCGAATCAGGGGCGATGAAGGTCAGCCCGCTCACCGTGAGCTACGCCTGGGTCTATCTTGCGACCTACGCGGAACAGCATGGCAAGAAAGCCGCCTCGACAGAACGCGTGCTGAACGCCTTGATGGCCGCGGCGCCCCTCGGCGCGATCCGACCCTTCCTGCAGGAGGGCAACCAGCCAGCCCTCTTGCTCCGCGCACGTGCTGACAGGTTGGGGTCGTGGCAGTCGTTCGCAGACACAGTCGTCGACCGTGCGGCGATCCCGGTTCCTGAGGCCACGAATCTGCCGGCGTTGACATTGCGGGAGCGAGAGCTGGTGAGGGAGCTGCCGGCGCATCAGAGCCTTGCCGATATCGCGACTGAACGCCAGGTGAGCATCAACACCGTGAAGTCGCAGCTTCGCAGCATCTACAGCAAGCTCGGGGCAGCTAATCGGGCAGAAGCGGTCGCGGCTGCCCGCGAGCTCGGATTGGTTTAGAGCAGTTCAGGCCCTTCACCCTCCTCGGGTGAAGGTATTCGTCGAACTGGTCACGAGAATGAGTCCTGGAGGTGTATCGTGCCGCACTACGAGATCCGGGTCGCAGCGCCCGCGACAGAGATCCTGGTCGCCACCGTTCCCGAGATGCTCGTGATCAGCGTCAGCGATGGGTCGCTGTTGGTCGGCGAGCTCCGCGATCAGAGTGATCTGCAGTCGCTCCTGAATCGCGTGTCGGACCTGGGAATCGAAGTCGTCGAATACCGCAAAGGCTCCTGACCGTAGTCGGCGCTCACTCATCCGATCACCGCCGCGCTCGGAATGCAGCCGTCCTCGGGATGTCGGCTGTCTGATCGACTTCGGCTACCGTCCGCCTTTCGTCGAGGGCGTCTGTGGCGGTGTCGCTGAGCGGTCCCCGGTGACCCATCGCAGCCAGGTCATACGTGGGTCCCCTTCGAGGACGAGTGCTCGGGCGAGGAGGGTGAGGGGGATGGACAGGATCGCGCCGAATAAACGAGACGCTCGCCGCGTCAGAACGAGCCGATGCCCTTGCCGATCAGCACGACGCCGATGACGAGCAGAAGGACCGCCATCACAGTGGAGTTGTTGTGGACGAGCCAGGTGCGCAGGCTTCCCAGTGGTCCGGTCATGCGCTGTGACGCCACAAGGTACGCGATCACGGGAACTGCGACGGTCGACGCGGCGATGACGGTGAAGATCGCAATCACGAGCGTTGTGTCGCCGACACCGAGGTCGCCGGCACCGATGGCGACACCCGCCGCGACTCCCATCAGGAGGTTCTTCGGGTTGAGGCCGGAGAGGGCGAAGCCGAGCAGGAGCCCGCGGCCGGCCGTCATGGAATCGATTGCCGACATCCAGTTCGGCAGCGGCGGCTCCTTGCCACCCTGCGGGCGGGCTCGCCACTGCTTGACCGCCAGCAGAAGCAGCAAAGCGCCGAGCACGATCTTGATGACGCCGGCGATGGGCTTCGAGGCGTCATTGTCGCTCTCCGGGATCAGCGAGGAGAGCATGGTGAAGACGACCACAGCGACAACGACGCCGAGGATCCAGCCGATGAGGAATCCGACGCTGGTGCCGCGCGCCTTGGGGGAGAGCAGCATGAGGATCGCGGCGATGATGGGGATGGGGCTGATAGCTATGCCGAGCGCGAGGGGCAGAATCTCCCCGATGACGGAACCCATGGTGTTCTCCTTATTCGGATGCTGCCGGTCCGGACAACGCAACGAGCGCTGCCCGGTTGGTGGGATAGATCGCCTCGTCGCGGACCAGGCCGAGCGTCTTCATCCTCTCGAGGATCTGCTGGCGGGGACGACTGTAGGCGAGCTCCACCGAGTTCGCGGCGAGCCACGTCTTGAGCGATTCGAAGGCTTCCGCGCCCGTGACGTCGACGTCAGTCACGGCTTCGAGATCGAGCACGATGTGGTGGGCGTCGGGTGTCGCAGTGACTGCGCGCTTGACGGCATCCGAGAACACGGATCCGTTGGCGAAGAACAGCGGAGCCGCCAGCCTGATGACGATCACGCCGGGCGCCGTGGCGGTACCCGCGGGCGCCGGATCCAACAGGGAGGAATCAGGGCTGTCGTTGGCGGCGAGGACGTCGATGGCAGGGGATGAGGCTCTCTTGGCGAGATTGATGAGAGCGAGGACGAATGCGATCACGATGCCGGGGATGGCGCCGATGAACAGGGTCGCGAGGAAGCAGACCGCGCCGACGACGAACTCGAAACGATCCTGCTTCCAGAGCTGAATGAAGTCGCGAGTTCCGAGCAGAGGAAGGATCGCGATGCCGACGATGGCTCCGATAGCGGGTGAGGGTATGTGTTCGAGAAGTGCCGTTCCGAACAGCAGGAGCAGCAGCGTGCCGACGGCGGCGACGACTGACGGCAACTGCGTGCGAGAGCCTGCCTGGTCCATCGCCGCAGTGCGTGAGGTGGACGACCCGACGGAGAACCCTCCGGTGGTTCCCGCGGCTATGTTCGCCGCGCCGAAGGCGAACAGGTCACGGTTCGGGCGCGTGGTGTAGCCGCGCTTCTCGCCGTAGCTGCGCGCGACGAGCAGGCCTTCCGCCATCGTCACCATCGTCAGAGCGATGGCCGACGGGACGAGGGCCAACCACGTCGCCCAGTCGAGCATCGGCCACGTGAGCGTTGGCGGGCCGGCCTCGACCACCCCGAGCACTGCGACTCCCTGCTGCTCGAGGTCGGTGATGACGACCACGACTGTCGAGACGATAAGCACGATCAGCGCCCACGGAACGGCTCGCGCGACCTTCCGACCGACGACAAGTATGACCACAGCTGCCGCGGCGATGAGCACGGACCACCCGTTCAGAGTCGGGAGGCCGGTGATGAGCCCGATCACCTTGTCGATGAATTCCCCGCCCGAGTCGATCTTCACGCCGAGCATCTTCGCGAACTGGCTGGCCAGGATGTCGAGAGCTAGCCCGCCGACGAAGCCGATCAGGATCGGCTTGGACAGGAAGTTGGCGAGGAACCCGAGTTTGAAAATAGAGGCGAGGATGAACATGACACCGCAGATGATGGCCTGCGCGAACGCCATCGTCAGGTAGTCCTCGCTCCCTGCGACGGCAAGACCTCCGATGGACGACGCCACCAGCGCGGCTGCAGCGGCATCGGGCGAAGCGACGAGCTGTCGAGAGGTGACGAGCAGCGCGTAGACGATGGCAGGGACGACGAGGGCGTAGAGCCCGGCGGTCGGCGGGAGTCCGGCGATCTGCGCATATCCGATGTTCAGAGGCACTGCGATGGCCAGCAGAGTCACCCCCGCGATTGTCTCGGTGGCGGCGTTGCGCCAGGTCAGGCCGGCGAAGGGTCGTTGCATGCCGCGGCGCTCCTTGCTTTCTGGTGATGATGCGTCCGACATCTCACAGCTCCGAGGGCGGGACGAGAGGAGGCGCGGGGATATCGGAGGTGACCACAGCGTCTACGCCGGCGGCCGCCAGCGCGTCGGCGATAGCCCGTACGACGGGGGATGAAATCGCGGGCGCGGCGACCGGGTCATGCCAGAAGCGAACGAGCAGAGTCAGACGCTCCGGTTCGGCACTCTGAACGAGAACGGTCACCGGCGGCGCGCTGCGGATCCCGACCACGGCCGCGGTAGAGCTTGTGACCAGTTCAGTGATCTCGTCGAGCTGCGAAGCCCCGGCGCGGCTCCGCACGAGGATATCGGAGCGTCGCTGTCCGAGCTCGGAGTGATTGACAAGCAGGTTCTCCAGCAGCGTCGCATTGGGGACGTGCACCGTCCGGCCATCGCGCGTGATGATGACCACGCTTCGTCCGTTGAGCTCTCGGACGGTGCCGACGTAGTCGTCGACCTCGATCTCGTCGCCGACCTTGATGGGGTGGCGGGTCTGCAAAACCACTCCGGCGGCGAAATTCGCGCTGATTCCTCGCAACGCAAGGACGACAACCGCCGCGACGATCAATCCGATGGCGATCAGCGGCTGCACGGATGCGCCGAGGAAAGCGAAGGCGACTCCGACACCCGCGAGCAGGATCACGTATCGGACGATGCGGGCCGTGAGGATCGCAGCTCCCTCGGAGATGCCCTGGAGCTTCCGAAGGACCGACAATGTTGCCCGCTTCGCGAAGATCGAAATCACCCACGCCGCGACAATCGAGATCACTGCGAAGGCGATGTCCCAGCCGCTGATCGTCGGTGCGCTCAGCAGATCGCTGATGGCGGGGGGGTGTCGTGTTCACGGGGACACCTGCCATCGGCTCCGTGTTGTGCTCAATACGCGAGGAATACCGATACCGCCTTCTGCAATTGCAGCACCGCGATCACCAAGACGAGCGCGGCGTTGAGAACACTGGTGTGACCAGCTATCCAGGCGCGGATCCGCGTCAGCGTGGGAGTCGCCGATTCGCCCTTGGCGAGAACCAGGACGACCGGGATGCCGATGGGTAGCACTGCGATCAGGCCGAAGACCACCATGACGAGCAGAGACGTCGTGGCGTCGAGGTTGGCCACGCGCACGTCAAGCGCCGCGAGAATCGCGCACGAGAGATCGACGGGATTCAGGACGAAGATTCCGAACCCGAGCGCGAGCGAGCGTCCAGGCGTGAAGGTCTCGACCGACTTCAACCAGCCCGGCAGTTGAGGGGCCGCTGCCGTGACATCGCCAGGTGAGGATGCGCGAGCCATCGCACGCGCATGAGCCTGTCCACGGCGATAGATCCAGATCGCGCCGACAACCAGAAGGATCCCGAGGAGCAAGCGCAGGATCGGAACCCACAGAGGCGGAGCTTGCCGTTCGTGCACCTCGAAGAACCCGAGGACCATGAAACTCGCCGACAGGCCGAGAGCGACGCCCAGAGCCCACCCGACGAAGAACATGAGTCCGTTCACCCGTGCCCGTCGGGACAGCAGCACAGCGACCAGCGCCATGATCGCGAGGGGGCTCATCACGATCCCGAGGGACAGCGGCAGCAGGGACAGCACGAGATCTGTCATCGGTCACCGCCCTCACTTCGCGTCGATGGTCTCAGTGTGTCTCAGGACGGCGGGAGCATTTCTCACCCTTATCGGGTGATTGGAAAGCCCTAGCGCTCCGGTTGCTAGCGATCCTGTTTCCGCGTGCCTATGTTCGATGCCAACGCGGTCCTTCCGACCGTGTCGAGCCGACGAGATCATTTCGACCTCGTCTCAGGTAAACGGAGAGCGCCCCACATGTCAGATCTGATCGTCATCGCTTACGACAACGAAGCTCAGGCAGAAGCCGCGTACAACGAAGTCCAGTCGCTGGAGAACGACCTCGTCGTCGAACTCGCCGGTCTCGCGCTGGTCAAGGTGGACGGTGAAGGAAAGACCCACGTCGAGTACCCCGGAACCACCGGAAAGATCGGCGTCGGCGCGGCAGGTGGTGCACTGTTCGGCACTCTCATCGGAATCCTGTTCTTCGTCCCGTTCGCCGGCCTGATCTTCGGCGGGCTCTTCGGCGCCCTGTTCGCCGGCCTCGACAAGAGCGGACTCGACGCGCAGTTCCGAGACCGAGTGAAGAGCACCGTGACCGCGGGTAAATCGGCCGTCGTCATCTACGCCGTGAAGCTCACGGAAGACAAATTCGCGGCGGCACTCGCACCCTACGAGGGCACCGTAGTCCAGACGTCCCTCTCCGAAGAGGACGAGAAGGCCCTCATCCACGACCTCGACGCGAAGTAGGAGAAGACGATGCCCGACCTTGAATACGGTCCTGTCGAACTGATCCTCGTCGGGCTGGCCAGCGCCGCCCCGGAGCCGAGACTCCGGGCGGCGCTCGCCGACGTCATCGAGTCCGGAACCGTCAAGCTGGTCGATCTCGTTCTCGTCTCTCACGACGCCAGCGGCGAGGTGCAGATCACCGAGATCGAAGATGTGTCGGACGAGTACGGTTTCGGGGAGATCGAACTCGAAGCCACCGGAATCGCCGCCCACGACGACATCCTGGCCCTCGCCGAACAGATCCCCGCCGGAACCTCCGCGGCCGTACTCGTCATCGAGCACACGTGGGCGCGTCGGCTCGCGTCGGCGTTGACGGATTCGGGAGGACTTGTGCTCGCGACGGAGCGTATCCCCGCTCCCGTCGTGAACGATCTCCTCACCCACCTGCGTGACTGACTGACTGAATCGAGATTCTGATGCCACTTTTCAACCGATTCGGACGACCTGGCCTCCTCGGCCTTGCGGCCCGGACCGCCGTCGTCGCAGGCACCGCGACTGCTGTTTCCGGCGCCATGCGCGGCAGCCAACAGCGGAGGGCGGAACAAGCCGCCGAAGCTGATGCCTATCAGGCGCAGCAACAGCAGGAAGCGGTTCGATATGCCGCTGACCAGGCGGCGCAGCGTCAACCCGCATCCAGTGGCGGGGACACCCTCGGAGAACTCGAGCGACTCTCGTCCCTCCACCAGCAAGGCGCCCTCACCGATCAAGAGTTTCAGGCAGCGAAGGCGAAGATCCTGAACTGACGCCGGTCTCGGCCGCAGTTGACACCTACCGACACCCTTGGAGGGCAAATGAGTACCATCGACACCGACACCGGGAAGGTCACACAGGCGTACCTCTACGGGTTCCCGCTCGTGTTCAACCTCGACCAGATCACGCGATATGTCACAGAAGGCGTCGGGGCGAACCCCGCAGCTCCGTTCAACACGTTCAGCCACGCACGCGCACTCGCGGGCCCTGCAGATACCTTCGTCACCATCAACAACGACACCGTCTACTCGATGGCTCAGCTCGACCTCAGCGTCGGACCCGTCGCCCTGCATGTGCCCGACACGGCCGGGCGGTACTACGTGCTCCAGTTCGTGTCCGCCTGGACCGACAACTTCGCATACGTGGGCCACCGCGCCACCGGAACCGGTGAGGGAGACTTCCTGCTCGTCCCTCCGGAATGGGACGGTACCGCGGATGCAGGCGTCACCGTCATCCACTTCCCAACTCTCGTGGCGTCCATCGTCGGTCGGTGGGCGGTCGCGAGCGACGACGATCTCCCCGTCGTGCATGCACTCCAAGATGCCACCACACTCACGCCACTCGACCCGAGCGCGATCCCTGCGGGTCTCGCCATCCCGGACACAGACGTGCCGGCGGAACTGCTGTTCCTCGAGAAGCTGCGGATCTGGTCCCAGCAGTTCCCTCCCGCTGAGCGGGACCGACCGCTCCTGCAGAGCCTTGCACCCCTGGGACTGGCCGTGGAAGGAGAGTCGCCGTACGCCGGGCTCCCGGCTGACACCGTGGCTGCGCTGGCAGGTGGCCTCACACACGCGAAAGACGCTCTGCACACGGCCCTCGTCTCCGGCCATTCGCCCGAGGTCAACGGATGGAAGCTGACGTTCCACGCGTTCGATTACAATCTCGACTTCTTCGAGGTCGGAGCCCTTGACGATGACCGGTTCAAGATCCAGGATCCGAAACTGCGAATCGTCGAGCGTGCGGCGGCCGCCATCGGCGGCCTCTGGGGAAACCACCCCTATGAAGCCGCGTACATCATGACCTACCTCGACGATCAGGGCGAACAACTGACAGGCTCCCGCAATTACACGTTGCGGCTGGACCCGCCACCTCCCGTGAACGCGTTCTGGTCGTTGACGATGTACTCGGTCCCCGACTTCTACCTCATCGAGAACCCCATCGACCGGTACTCCATCGGAGACCGCACCCAGGGCATCGTTCTCGACGACGATGGGGCACTCACCATCACCATCAGTCACGAGAAGCCCGCTGATCCGAAGGCCGCAGCGAACTGGCTGCCCAGCCCCGCCGGCGACTTCCGCCCTGTCATGCGCATGTACGAACCCGACGCCTCGGTCCTCGACCAGAGCTACGTCGTCTCGGCAATCACCCGCATCGCCGACTGAAAGGCCTCCCATGACGAACCTCACTGCCCTCGCCGCAGACGCCTTCATCTTCGGGTACCCGCTCGTCTACAACGTCAACTCGCTCCAGGTCATCTCGGGCGGGGGGATGGGGAGCCTGCCCGCCACTCCCTTCAACAGGTTCGGCTTCGCTCAGAAGCTGGCCACACCGTCGGACCCGTTCGTGAGCGTCAACAACGACACCGTGTACGCGCTCGCACAGCTCGATCTCTCCGGCGGGCCGCAGATCCTGCACGTCCCGGATACCGAAGGCGCCTACTACGTCCTCCAGTTCGTCGATGCATGGACCAACAACTTCGCCTATGTCGGACGCCGAGCCACAGGCACGAACGAGGCCAGGTACCTCATCGTCGGACCAGGGTGGGCAGGCGACAACGCTGACAACCTGACCGTCATCGAAGCCCCAACGAACATCGCGACCATCGTCGGGCGCCTTGCGTGTTCAGGACCCGAAGACCTCCCGCGGGTGCTCGAGCTCCAGAAGCACTTCACGCTGACGGCTGTGGACGGGAACTCCGAGCCGAGCGGCATCCCGCATGCGAACCCGGAGTTGCCGAAGCCGTTGCAGTTCTGGGACGAACTGCGGCTGTGGTCGCAGGCCTTCCCTCCGGCCGGTGACGACCAGGACTACCTCGCATCGCTTGCAGGCCTTGGTCTTCTCGACGACGGCGGCCCCTACTCCTCGCCCTCCCCGGAGCTCGCCCGGGCGCTGGGCGAAGGGCTCGTAGAGGGGAAGAAGCGGCTTGAAGAAGCCGCCCGCGCCAAGGATCCGAACGCAGTTAACGGGTGGCAGATGAGCCTGCACCTCTTCGACTACAACCGAAGCGCCTTCAGCGTCGGCGCTATCGACAGCGACGAATGGAAGATCGCCGGCCGCGACGACGCGTACCTCGACCGCGCGGTCGCCGCACGGAACGCGCTCTGGGGCAATCATGCCTATGAGGCCGTGTATCCGCAGGTGTATGTGGATGACCGAGGCGAGCAGCTCAACGGTGCACACCGGTACGAGATCACCTTCACCGAACTCCCGCCCGTGGATGCTTTCTGGTCCATGACGATGTACTCGATGCCCGAGTACTACCTCGTCGACAACCCCATCGAGCGCTACTCCATCGGTGACCGGACAGAGGGAATCCACTATGCGGATGACGGATCGCTGACTGTCTATCTCCAGCACGATGAGCCCGCTGAGCCGGAGCACAGGGCGAACTGGCTCCCGACGCCAGACGGTGATTTCAGACCGATGATCCGCATCTACCAGCCGAAGGAAGCGGTCTTGGACGGCACTTACACGCTTCCGCCGGTGCGGCGAGTCTGAAGCTCATTCCGCGAATAGCCATTCGCGCCGCGGTGGACCGTTGAGCGGGAACGGGTCTCCTCTCTCCGTCGTGCGGAGCCCGCGCGCTGATGACACGGTGTACCGCGCGACGCTCAGTGCGAGAATCCTCGGGTCACACCACGGCGCCGCGCTCGTTCGGCGTCCGACGCTCGGACAGCTCGTGGCCGTGTGCGGTCAGTGCGTAGATGATGAGCACGTCGATCGCGATGACGATGACCGACCACCATGGCTGGGCCGGCAGGACGAGCAGCTGACCGGCCGCGCTGAGCACCGCGAGGATCACGGCGATGACTCGCGCCCACACTGCGCCGCTGAACAGCGCGAACGCGGTGATCGTCAGCAGCGCCCCGATGACGATGTGCCACCATGCCCATCCGGCGACATCGAAGAGGAACAGCGAGCCGTCGATCACGACGTAGGACGCCCGCGGCCCGAGCAGGAGCACGAGGCCCTGCAACAGGGAGAAGATACCGCTGATGAGGATGATGACGCCCGCGAAGGCCGCCCACCCCGTCCAGGCGGCTGATGTCGTCGCGGCTCTGGGTGTGGACATGGCTGTCACCTCTCTGCCGGCGTGGCGGCGCCGTGATGCGATGGCCCGACTGCCTGCACCTGCAAGGTGATTCTCCCGCCGTGACGGGACGAGGGGCGTCACCCGAAGAGAGTGATGCTGAGGAGTAGCACCGCGGTCGACGAGAAAAGCCGCCTGAGCCCAGGCGGCTTTTCTCGTAGTGATTGGTGTCGCGTACGAATCTGCACTCGTTCCGCGTACAACCCTTGTGTGCCCCCGACAGGAGTCGAACCTGCGACCTACGGTACCGGAAACCGGCGCTCTATCCACTGAGCTACGGAGGCGTACCGATCGACAATATCACTGCTCGGGAGTGGTCTCCGACTCACCGGCCTCGGTCACCGGCGCGTCGCCCAGTTCGCCGAGTGCGGAGGCCAGCTTCTCGGCGAGGTAGCGGTGTCCGTCGGTCGACGGATGCTTGCGGCCCACCTCGACGTCGATGACCGACAGATAGTTCTGCTCGGTGATCCACTCCTGTGCGATGGGGGAGATGTACCACCAGCTGCGAGCCGCGGCGAGGGCGCCGAGATCGGCGTCGATGCGAGCGGTCTCGGCACCGACGGGCAACTCGTGCGGTGCCGGGCCGAGAATGACGACCGTCGCCTCCGGATACTTCGCCGCGATCGCGTCCCAGGCGGCGGTGACGGCTTCTCTGTACCCGGCCTCACCCTGGGCCCGGTCGTTGATCGATCCCTGCAGGATGATCAGGTCGGGGGTGAGCGTCGGATCCAGAGCGGCGATGCGCTCGCCGAAGGCGGGGCCGTCGAGGCCGGGCTTGAGGTAGCCGCTGCCGCGGACGCCGTTCACGATCGTCTCGCCATCGATCAGGTCGGCGAGCCGATACGCGTAGCCGAGGGTCGGGTCGGTCGCGGCCGAGCCATACGTCCAGGAATCGCCGAAGACGAGAACGGTCGGATGCTCGGGAAGGAGCAGCGGAGCAGGCGCGATCTCGACCGCTTCCTGCTCGCCTGCCGCGGCACCGACGGGTGTCGAGGACGGCACGGGAACCCACGGGCGCCAGACACCGAGGACGACCGCGGCGAGCGCCAGGATCACGGCGACGGCGAGGCCTGCGACGGGCAGACGGCGGCGGGCGGGGGCGGCCTTCATGGCATGACTGTAGATCACGATCCCGCCCGCGCAAATTCCGACGCGTGACGCGCCGTAAACTGGGAGGCCTATGAACCCTGAAACGCTCGCCACAGCCCTCCTCGCCGTCCTCGCACCGATCGCCGAGGAACGACGTCCTGGCGAGCCGCTCGGACTCACCGCAGCAGACATCGTCTTCGAGCGTCCTCGCAACCGCGACCACGGAGACTGGGCCTCGAACATCGCGATGCGCCTGGCGAAGCCGTTCGGCACGAACCCCCGTGAGCTCGCGCAGCAGATCGCGGACGGGCTCGCGCAGGTCGACGGCGTGCAGAGCGCAGAGGTCGCGGGGCCCGGGTTCATCAACATCCGCCTGGATGCGGCTGCAGCCGGCGCACTCGCGAAGGTGATCGTCGACGCCGGTGCCGAGTATGGGCACAACGACACCCAGGCCGGGCGCAGCATCAACATCGAGTTCGTCAGCGCTAACCCGACCGGACCGCTGCACATCGGCCACACCCGCTGGGCAGCGCTGGGCGACGCGATCGCCCGGGTGCTCGCGGCCTCAGGCGCGAAGGTCGCCAGGGAGTACTACATCAACGACGCCGGCGTGCAGATGGAGCGCTTCGCCAACTCGGTGCTCGCCGCAGTCAAGGGCGAGCCCACCCCCGAGGGCGGATACGCCGGCAGCTACATCGGCGACCTCGCCGCACGGGTGCTCGCTGCGCGCCCCGACCTGCTCGACCTGCCCGGCGACGAGCAGGTGGTCGTGACGCGCGAACTCGCTTACGGCTTCCAGCTCGAAGAGCAGAAGCAGTCGCTCTCGAAGTTCAACGTCGATTTCGACGTGTGGTTCTCGGAGCGCACTCTGCACGCCAAAGACCAAGACGGAGTCAGCTTCGTCGACCGTGCCGTCGATCGTCTGCGCGAGCAAGGGCACGTGTTCGACCACGAGGGCGCTGTCTGGGTGCGCACGACCGACTTCGGCGACGACAAAGATCGTGTGATCCGTCGCTCCAACGGCGAGTACACCTACTTCGCCGCCGACGCCGCGTACTACCTCAACAAGGGCGATCGCGGCTTCGAGTACAAGCTGTACCTGCTGGGCGCCGACCATCACGGCTATGTCCACCGCCTCAAGGCGATCGCGGGCGCGGCAGGGGAGGACCCCGAGAAGAACGTCGAGGTGCTGATCGGGCAGTTGGTCTCGGTGGGCGGTGCACGTCTCAGCAAGCGCGCCGGAAACATCATCGAGATGGACGATCTGCGCGAGTGGCTCGGCACCGACGCTCTGCGCTACTCGCTCGAGCGTTCGCCCGCCGACTCTCCCCTCGCGCTCGACCCCGAGCTGCTGCAGAAGCGCACGAACGACAACCCGGTGTTCTACGTCCAGTACGCGCATGCTCGCACGCACAACGTCGCGCGCAATGCCGCCGACTCCGGGGTGGACCGTTCGGAGTTCTCTCCCGAGACGCTCACGCACGAGACCGAGAGCGCGCTTCTCGGCGCCCTGCAGGAGTTCCCTCGCATCGTCGCGTTCGCGGCTGAGGTGCGCGAGCCGCACCGGGTCGCGCGCTACCTCGAAGAGCTCGCGGGCCTGTACCACCGCTGGTACGACAACTGCCGGGTCATCCCACAGGGCGACGACCCTGTCGAGACGGTGCACCGCACGCGTCTGTGGCTCAACGACGCCGCAGGGCAGGTGTTCCGCAACGGACTCGACCTGCTCGGTGTGTCTGCGCCAGAGCGGATGTGACTCCGGTTGCCGTCCGGCGTCGTAGGGCAGGATGGCAGCATGAGCGACGACAACCACACCCTTCCTTACCCCGCTGCGGATTCCGAGCATCCGACGCTCGTGATCCCCGGCGGCAAGGATGGTGCGCCCGTCGACGGTGTCGCCGCCCCCGCACGCAAGCGCAAGCGGTGGCCATGGGTGCTGCTGATCGTCGTCGTGGTGCTCGCCGCTCTCGTCGTCGCGGCGGAGCTCATCGCGCGGGCTGTCCTGCCAGGCATAGTGCGGGGCATCGTGATCGAGCAGCTCGATCTGCCCGCTGACCAGGAACTCGCGGTCGAGGCCGACGGCATCCTGCTGCCTCAGCTGATCGCTGGCACGCTCGACAGCCTGCACCTCTCCACCGACGCCGTGACCCTGGAGGGGATCACCGGCGCCGTCGACGTCACTGCCACGGGCGTCCCGCTGCGCGGCGGTGACCTGCGCGGCGCTTCCGGCACCATCCGCATCGACGAGTCGCAGTTCACGGATCTGCTGTCCGACACCGATCTCCCCATCGACACCGTCACGCTCGACACGCCGAACGCGACGGTAGCGGGCTCCGTGAGCGTGCTGGGCATCGCGATCCCGATCTCCCTCACGGTGACTCCTGGCGTCGCGGAGGGAGACCTCGAGCTCACCCCCGTCGGGCTGACCATCGGCGGACTCGAGGTCGACGCGGATCAGGTCGGATCGACCCTCGGCGCACTCGGGGAACAGCTCACCGAGACACAGCGCATCTGCATCGCCGATCAGCTGCCCGCGGGCATCACACTCACCGACCTCGAGATCGATGGAGCGGAGGCGGTGATCGATGTCGACGTCGACGGTGCCATCGCCACCGACGAGAGTCTGCTCGAGAAGGGCACCTGCCCTCAGGGGTGAGGCTCAGTCGTCGTCGGAACCGAGGCGGGCTTACCGCTCGGCCTTCTGGGCCGCGCGAAGCTCCGACGTCGCGAGCGCGACCTCGGCCTCAGCTCGCTGCACGCGTCGCTGGAGGAAAGTCGTCGCGCCGAATCGGGCATGCACGCGGTCTTTGCGCTCTTCCTCCGATGTGACGATGTAGGCGCACGAGATCAGGATGACCTGGGTCGACAGGTTGAGCCAGATCAGCAGCGCGAGCAGCGTGGCGAAGGAGGCGAGCAGCGGATTGCTCGTCGCGCCCCCGATGAACAGCCCCGAGAGCTCCTGCAGCACGAGCAGCCCGACGCCGCCGATGAGAGCCCCGATCCAGAGGGAGCGCCCCGAGGGACGGAGACCGGAGAGCAGCCGGAACACGCCCGCGATGAGCACGGTGTCGAGCGCCAGTACGACGATCAGCGAGACGATCCGGATGCCCCAGGATGCGACGGGCGAATCCTCGGGGATGCCGAGCAGACCGCTGATCCAGGTGATCCCGAGCCGGCCGGCGAAGGTGACGGCCGCTGCAGCGATGAACAGCACGGCGACACCCACCGCGAGCAGCAGGTTGCGGAGCAGAACCCAGATGAACAGCACGTCGGCGTGCGCCGTTCCGGCGAGGACTCGCACCGCCGTGCGCAGGGATCCCACGGCGCCGAGCGCCGAGCCGATCAGAGCGACCGTCGAGACGGCGCCCGCGATCGACAGCGAGATCGGCTCCTTGAGGTCATCGGGATTCACGACGCCGTCTTCGCCGATGAGACCGGGCACCACGGACTGAACGGCGGAGATGATCGCATCCCAGACGTCCGGATTGCCCGCGAGCCACAGCGCGGCGATCGAGAAGCCGAGGAGAACGGCGGCGAACACACTGAACAGCGCGCGGTAGGTCACGCTGTCGGCCAGCATGGGGCCCCGACGCTCCGAGTAGAGGAGGAAGGCCCGCACCGGACGACGGGTCAGAGCCCAGCGGATCGTCGCAGTGCTGACGCGCGCGATCAGGCCGGGGCGTCGGGCATCGGGTGCTGCGGATTCGGTGCTCATCTCCACCACCTTACGAGTCGGCAGGATGTGTCCGCAGGGGGTTGACGCCGAGTGTCACCATGACTGATGCGGCATGCACGGTGCCCTAGAATCGGGGGCAACCTCGCAGTGCGCGTATCCGCCCGAGACTCGTCCCACGATTGGTGTTCCTTGCTTTCCCCTGCCGACTCGCTCGCCCCGGAATGGCTCGTCGTGCCCGACGACGTGAATGATCTTCCCGCCGCTGTGTGGCCCGCCTCCGCAGCCCGCGGCGCCGACGGAGAACTGCGGATCGCCGGCATCTCCGCGACCGCTCTCGCCGAGACGTACGGCACGCCGCTGCTCGTGATCGACGAGGACGAGGTGCGTTCCCGCGCCCGCGCCTTCCGCTCGTCTTTCGACGCGGCGGCGAGCGAATACGGCACGACCGCGCAGGTGTACTACGCGGGCAAGGCGCTGCTGACCACGACGATCGCGCGCTGGGTTATCGACGAAGGACTCCGCATCGACGTGTGCACCGGCGGCGAGCTGGAGGTCGCGCTCGCAGCGGGCGTCGCTCCGGCATCCCTGGGCTTCCACGGCAACAACAAGTCGGTCGCCGAGCTCGAGCGCGCCGTCGAGGTGGGCATCGGCACGATCATCGTCGACAGCGCGATCGAGATCGAGCGTCTGGCGGCGATCACCGCCAGGACGGGCGCTGTGCAGCGCGTGCTGGTGCGGGTCATCAGCGGCGTGCACGCCGAGACCCACGATTTTCTGGCGACGGCCCACGAAGACCAGAAGTTCGGCTTCCCGCTCCCCGACGCCGAGCAGGCGGTCGCCCGCATCCGCGAGATCCCCGGCATCGAATTCGCCGGACTCCACTGCCATATCGGATCGCAGATCTTCGGCGTCGCGGGCTTCCGCGAGTCGGCAGAGCGGGTGCTCGAGCTGCACGCCGCGCTGCTCGAGGGTGGACCGGTGCCTCAGCTCAACCTCGGCGGAGGCTTCGGCATCGCATACACGAGCGTCGACGACCCCACGCCGATCGAGATGCTCGCGGGCGAGATCGTCGCCGCCGTCGCGGAGGGCTGCGCCGCACGCGGGATCGCCGTGCCCGCCCTGTCGTTCGAGCCGGGTAGGGCGATCGTGGGCACCGCCGGGGTGACGATCTACGAGGTCGGAACCACCAAGGACGTCGCGCTCGACACCGGAGCCACTCGGCGTTACATCAGCGTCGACGGCGGCATGAGCGACAACGCCAGGACGGCGCTCTACGAAGCGCAGTTCTCGGCTCGTCTCGCCTCGCGGCTCGGCTCAGGGGAGCCGCAGCTCAGCCGGGTGGTCGGCAAGCACTGCGAGTCCGGCGACATCGTGGTCGACCACGAGTATCTGCCCGCCGATGTGTCTCCGGGCGACCTGCTGGCTGTTCCCTCCACCGGCGCCTACTGCGCGCCGCTCGCCAGCAACTACAACCACGTCCCTCGCCCTCCGATCGTCGCCGTGCGCGATGGCCGGTCGGCGATCATCGTCCGCGGCGAGACCATCGCCGACGTCCTGGCACGCGATGTCGGCGTCGGGGCGTCCGAGAACCACGGGTGATCCGCGCGAACGACGCGGTCCCCGACGTAGCACGACTGATCAACCCTCCTAAGGAGAGATGCAATGACGACTGAGTACCGACGACTTCGGGTGGCGCTCCTCGGCGCCGGAGCGGTCGGCTCCCAGGTGGCCGCCCTCCTTCTTCGCCACGGCGACGAACTCGCCGACCGCGCGGGTGCCACGCTGGAGCTGGCCGGCATCGCGGTGCGCAACCTCGATGCGCCGCGCGAGACCGATCTGCCCAAGGAGCTGTTCACGACGGATGCAGAGTCGCTGATCCTCGGCTCCGACATCGTGATCGAGCTGATCGGCGGCATCGAGCCGGCACGCACGAGCATCCTGCAGGCAATCGGCTCCGGCGCCGATGTCGTGACGGCCAACAAGGCGCTGCTGGCCACGCATGGTCCCGAGCTGTTCGAGGCGGCCGACCGGGTGGGCGCATCCGTCTACTACGAGGCGGCCGCTGCCGGTGCGATCCCGATCATCCGCCCGCTGCGCGACTCGCTCGCCGGCGACCGCGTGGTGCGCATCATGGGGATCGTGAACGGCACGACCAACTACATCCTCGATCGCATGGAGACCGAGGGTGCCGACTTCGCCGACGTTCTCGCCGACGCGCAGCGCCTCGGTTATGCCGAAGCAGACCCGACCGCCGACATCGAGGGATTCGACGCCGCCCAGAAAGCCGCGATCCTCGCGAGTCTCGCATTCCACACGGCGGTTCCGCTCGACGCCGTGTACCGCGAGGGCATCACGACGATCACGGCGTCGATGATCGACGAGGCGCGCGCCGCCGGCTTCGTGATCAAGCTGCTCGCCGTCTGCGAGCGCATCGAGGCCAACGGCACCGAGTCGATCTCGGTGCGCGTCTACCCGGCACTCGTCCCCAAGTCGCACCCGCTCGCCTCGGTGCACGGCGCCAACAACGCCGTCTTCGTCGAGGCGGAGGCCGCAGGGTCGCTGATGTTCTACGGTGCAGGCGCCGGCGGAGTGCAGACGGCATCCGCAGTGCTCGGAGACGTCGTGTCGGCGGCTCGCCGGCACATCGCCGGCGGCGTCGGCGTGGGGGAGTCCACCAGAGCGAACCTCCCTGTGGTGCCGATCGGTCACGTCACGACCCGATACCAGATCACTCTCGAGGTCGCGGACGCTCCGGGCGTGCTCGCGACCGTCGCCGGCATCCTGAGCGATGGGGCCGTTTCGGTCGCCACTGTCGTGCAGACCGTCGAAGGAGAGGACGAGCCCACCGCTCGCCTCGTCATCGGCACGCACCGTGCCACGGATGCCGCGCTCAGCGCCACGGTCGATGCGCTCGCGGGCAGCTCTGTCGTCGAACGGGTCGTCTCGGTGCTCCGCGTGGAAGGCGAGTGACGATGGCGGCAGGGCGCACGGTCGAGGTGACGGTCCCGGCGACCAGTGCCAACCTCGGCCCTGGATTCGACACCCTCGGACTCGCGCTCAGCGTCTACGACACGCTTCTGGTCACGGAGCTCCCCGCGGGAGCGCTCGAGATCGAGGTCTCCGGTTCCGGAGCCGCCGAGATCCCCCGTGACGACTCGAATCTCATCGTCCGCACGATCGCACATGTGTACGCAGACGTCGAGCGGCCCCTTCCGGGGCTGCGCATCGTCGCCGAGAACGGCGTGCCGCACGGTCGTGGACTCGGATCCTCAGGCGCGGCGGTCGCGGCAGGCATCCTCGCGGCCAAGGGGCTGCTCGAGGGCGATGTGGAGATCGGCGACGTCGACATGCTCCGCCTCGCCACCGAGATCGAGGGACACCCCGACAACGTGGCGCCCGCGCTGTTCGGCGGGCTGACGATCGCGTGGATGGGGGAGCGCGGAGCGCAGCACAAGAAGTTGCTCGTGCACCGCGGTGTGTCGCCGCTCGTGCTCGTGCCCTCGTACACGATGTCGACCACGAAAGCACGCTCGCTGCAGCCGCCTCAGGTCTCGACGGCAGATGCGGTGTTCAACGTCTCGCGCTCGGCATTGCTGATCGCGGCACTCATGCAGAGCCCCGAACTGCTGCTCGACGCGACGGCCGACCGCCTTCACCAGGACTACCGGGCCGAGGCGATGCCCGAGACTCAGCGGCTGGTCCAGACGCTCCGTGCGGCGGGCTTCGCCGCCGTGGTGTCCGGCGCCGGTCCCAGCGTGCTCGTGCTCGCCGACGGCCCGGGAAGCCGTCAGGACGCCATGGAACTCGCCGCATCGACGACCGACACCCCGTGGGACGCGCTGCTGCTCGCGGTCGACGTGCGTGGTGGTACAGTGGGGAATCGAGCGGAGGGCTCCACGTAACTGCGTGAATCTGGCCCCATTGCAACTCTGCAAGACCCGCACGCAAACCCCTGTGACACTGCTCTCACCGAGAACTCCGTTCTTTCCGAGAACCCAGTGCAGAGGCTGACTGACGCCGAGCGTCAGTCCGTGCGATCGCGCGCAGCACCCGTTGTGCGCGTGCCGCTCATGTCCCCGAGACCAAAGAGGGAGTACTCGTGGAGAATTTCTCCGAGACCCAGAACGACCAGGCGGCGACTGCCGCCGAGGCTCCGGCAAAGGCCGCGAGCTCCGACGCCGCGACGACTGCCGCGACCGAGGTGGCCCCGGCCCGCAAGCGCGCGCCGCGCCGGGCGAGCACCGCATCAGCCGCCGCGAAGGCGGAGAAAGCTGCTGCGTCCGCAGACAGCACACCGGCGCCCGAGGCCCCCGCTGCCGAGACGCCCGCCGCCGACGCGGCTCCCAAAGCCAAGGCCCCCCGTCGCAGTCGTGCGAAGAAGGCCGACGCCGAGACCGCCGAGGCCCCCGCAGCCGCGGATGCTCCTGCAGCCTCCTCATCGGCTCCCGCAGCGCCCGCCGAGGCCCCCGCTGCGAAGACCGCCGACAGCAGCGACTCCGCTGACGCAGCCGGCTCTGCTGACGCTGCCGGCTCGACCGACGAGCCGAAGAAGACCACCGGCCGCGGACGCCGCACGGCGAAGAAGCCTGCGGCCGAGACCGAGGCTCCTGCGACCGAGAAGCCCGCCGACGCCGCACCGGCCGACGCGGCCCCCGCCGCCGACTCGTCCTCCGACTCCGCTGACGGCGGCGAGGAACAGGGCGGCCGCAACCGCAACCGCAACCGCAGCCGCAACCGCGGTCGCGGTCAGAACGGCGCCGCACAGGGCGGCGAGCAGCAGCAGCCTCAGCAGCAGCAGAGCGCACCCGCCGAAGACGAGGGCGGCAACGGCCGCAACCGTCAGCGCAACAAGCGCCGCGGTGGTGTGCCGACCGACGAGTTCGACACCGAGATCGGCGAGGACGACGTCCTCGTTCCGATCGCCGGAATCCTCGACGTGCTCGACAACTACGCGTTCGTGCGCACGACCGGCTACCTCGCCGGCCCGAGCGACGTCTACGTCTCCCTCGGACAGGTCAAGAAGTACAACCTGCGCAAGGGCGACGCGATCGTCGGCTCGATCAAGCAGCCGCGCGAAGGCGAGCAGCAGGGGCGCCAGAAGTACAACGCCCTCGTGAAGGTCGACTCGATCAACGGCCTGTCGATCGACGACGCCGCGACCCGCGTGGAGTTCGGCAAGCTCACCCCTCTCTACCCGCAGGAGCGTCTGCGCCTCGAGACGGTGCCCGAGAAGCTGACCCAGCGCATCATCGACCTCGTCGCTCCGATCGGCAAGGGACAGCGCGGACTCATCGTCGCACCGCCCAAGGCCGGCAAGACGATCGTCCTGCAGCAGATCGCGAACGCGATCGCTCAGAACAACCCCGAGGTCCACCTCATGGTCGTGCTCGTCGACGAGCGCCCCGAAGAGGTCACCGACATGGAGCGCACGGTCAAGGGCGAGGTCATCGCCTCGACGTTCGACCGTCCTGCCGAAGACCACACCACGGTCGCAGAGCTCGCCATCGAGCGTGCCAAGCGTCTCGTCGAGCTGGGCCGCGACGTCGTCGTGCTGCTCGACTCGATCACGCGTCTCGGCCGTGCGTACAACCTCGCGGCTCCGGCATCCGGACGGGTGCTCTCGGGTGGTGTCGACGCCTCGGCGCTGTACCCGCCCAAGCGCTTCTTCGGCGCTGCGCGCAACATCGAGAACGGCGGATCCCTCACGATCCTCGCCACGGCTCTCGTCGAGACCGGCTCCAAGATGGACGAGGTCATCTTCGAGGAGTTCAAGGGCACCGGCAACAGCGAGCTGCGCCTGTCGCGTCAGCTCGCCGACAAGCGCATCTTCCCGGCCGTCGACGTGAACGCGTCGAGCACCCGCCGCGAAGAGATGCTGCTGTCGACCGACGAGGTCAAGATCACCTGGAAGCTGCGCCGAGCCCTCGCGGGCCTCGACCAGCAGCAGGCGCTCGAGGTCGTCCTGGGCAAGCTCAAGGAGACCCACTCGAACGTCGAGTTCCTCGTGCAGATGCAGAAGTCGATCCCGACGCTGCCTTCGGGCGCGCACGGTCACGACAACAACATCCGCTGAGCGGAGCTGACGTGTTCGAGTCCGTCCAGACTCTGATCGACGAGCATCGCCGGGTGCAGGAGGAGCTCTCCGACCCGGCGGTGCACGCCGATGCTGCTCGGGCGAAGCGCGTCAATCGTCGCTACGCCGAGCTGTCGAGGATCGTCGCCGCCTACGAGGCCTGGGTGGCGGCATCCGAGGATCTGGACGCTGCGCGTGAGCTCGCTCGCGACGACGAGGCGTTCGCCGCCGAGGTCCCGTCCCTCGAAGAGGGTCTGCAGACGGCGCAGGAGAAGCTCCGGCGTCTGCTCATCCCTCGTGACCCCGACGATGCACGCGACGTGATCATGGAGATCAAGGCGGGGGAGGGCGGTGCCGAGTCGGCGCTGTTCGCCGCAGATCTGCTCCGCATGTACATCCAGTACGCGGCGTCCAAGGGATGGAAGACCGAGCTGCTCGAGCGGAACGAGTCCGACCTCGGCGGCTACAAGGATGTCCAGGTCGCGATCAAGGGGTCGTCGACCGACCCGGCGCAGGGCGTCTGGGCGCACCTGAAGTACGAGGGCGGCGTGCACCGCGTGCAGCGTGTGCCGGCCACCGAGTCGCAGGGGCGCATCCACACCTCGACCACCGGAGTGCTGGTGTTCCCCGAGGTCGATGAGCCCGACGAGATCGCCATCAATCAGAACGACCTGAAGATCGACGTGTTCCGCTCATCGGGCCCTGGCGGCCAGTCGGTGAACACCACGGACTCGGCTGTGCGCATCACGCACCTGCCGAGCGGCATCGTCGTGTCGATGCAGAACGAGAAGTCCCAGCTGCAGAACCGTGAGGCGGCGATGCGCGTGCTCCGAGCGCGACTGCTCGCGAAGCAGCAGGAGGAGCTGGATGCAGCGGCATCCGACGCGCGCAAGTCGCAGATCCGCGGGATGGATCGTTCGGAGCGCATCCGCACGTACAACTTCCCCGAGAACCGGATCGCAGACCACCGCACCGGCTTCAAGGCCTACAACCTCGACCAGGTGATGGACGGTGCGCTCGAGCCGATCATCGTCAGTGCCATCCAGGCAGACGAAGAGGCCCGGCTCGCCGCGGTGGGCTCCGACTCCTGAGCCGATCGCGCGTCGCTCCTCGCCTGTGCTCGGGTCAGGTGCGGGCCGCGTACCGGTGCTCGGGTCGTCCGGTCGCGCCGTAGCGCAGTCGCACCTCCACGACGGTGCGTGCAGCGAGAGCCGCGAGGTGACGCTGTGCAGTGGCGCGCGATATCCCGACGAGCTCCCCGACCTCGGCCGCCGAGGCCTCGCCATCGCCGAGTGCGGCGAGCACCAGCTGCTCCGTCGCCGAACGCGAGACCGACACCGGTTCTCCGGCGCCGTGCAGGATCGCCAGAGCACGGTCGGCGTCCTCCTGACGCAGGGGCCGGTCGCCGGCGAGCAGGTTGCGGTACCGCGCGTAGCGCTCGAGCAGGCCGATCAGCGCGCGTCGGTCGAAAGGCTTCAGCAGATATCCGACGGCACCTGATCTGAGCGCCCGGCGCACCGTGGGCGCGTCATCAGCCGCCGAGATGAGGATCGCGTCGATCCCGGCCTCCCGCACCAGAGCGATGCCGTCTCCGTCGGGGAGGAAGACATCAGCGAGGAGCAGGTCAGGGCGCGCGGAGCGGATGCGCTCCCTCGCCTCGGCGAGAGACCGCACCGGCTCCAGGGCGGTGAAACCCGGTTGGTCGTCGACGATGCTCTGATGCAGCAGGCCGACGCGGAAGTCATCGTCGAGTATCAGTACGCGGAGGGGGTCGGTCATTGCTTCTCCTCGGTCGTCGGAGTGTCGGACACGGCGCGGCCGATGCGCGCGGCGAGAACGGCGCCGTGCTCCCCGCCCCCCGCGTCGATGATCCAGAGGTCTCCGCCACGGCGGCGCGCGATGTCTCGAGCCAGGGGGATGCCCAGACCGTGGCCGTGCACGTGATCGTGGTCGTCCTCACCCGGCGTCCGCGGCGCCATCGGATCGATCCCCGCGAGTCCCGGCCCGGAATCCGCGACCGTGACGACCAGCGCGTCACCGTCTCCCAGCACCGCGACTTCCACCCAGCGGGGGATCCGCTCTCCGGAGGCGGCTGCTTTCACCGCGTTGTCGACGAGGTTGCCCAGCACGGCTGCGACGTCCTCCGGCTCTGCCACACTTCCGATCAGCTGGGTCTCGTCCGCGATCCGCAACGCGACGCCGCGCTCACCGGCTTCGATGCCTTTGGCGCCGAGGAACGAATGCAGGAAGGGATCGCTGAGCAGCTCGAGCCCGGCGACGGGGAACGCGACCGAGCCCCGCTCGACGAGCTCATCGAGAAAGCCTCTGGCGTCGTCGATCCTGGCCGCATCGATGAGTCCGGCGACCACGTGCATGCGATTGGCGAACTCGTGGCGCTGCACGCGCAGCGCAGTGGTGACCGCGCGCACGGTCTCCAGCCGCTCCGTCAGCGCGATGAGGTCGGTGCGGTCGCGGATGATCAGCACGTCTCCGAGCGGCCTCCCGTCGCGGATGACCGGTCTGGAGTCGAAGTACAGGACGCGTCCGCCCACCACCGCGGTCGATGTGGTGCGCCTGCCCGTCGCGGTCTCGACGACAGCCGGAGGAAGTCCGAGCTCCGCCAGCCGATGTCCGACCGGCGAATCGAGGCCGAGCATACGGTCGACCGCATCGTTGCTGACCCGCACGACGCCGGCGATGTCGACCGCGAGCACGCCGTCGTCGACGCCGTTGAGCACTGCTGTCTGGTTCTGCACGAGCGCCACGAGCTCTTCCGGCTGCACGCCGAGCGTGAGCCGCTCCCACCGACGACGCAGTAGAAGGAATGCAATGATCGCCAGGCACACCGCCCCCGTGGCTGTGGCGCCGATCACGGCGAGCAGGGGTGGGAGGTCGTCGAACACTCCCGTGCGCTCGAACCCCACGCTGACCTCGCCGACGGGCACGCCGGCCTCGTCACGCACCGGCACCTTGGCTCTCGCCGACTCGCCGAGGGTGCCGGTCTGCCAGTCGACGACCTCGTTCCCGGCGAGAACCTCCTCGAAAGGCGTGCTGACCATCTGGCCGATGCGTGAGCTGGTGGGGTGGGCCAGGCGGATGCCGTCCGCGTCGGCGATCACCACGAAGAGCGCTCCGGTGCGGTCGGACACGTTCGACGCGATGCGCTGCAGCTCGCCGTTTCTGAGCACCTCGGCATCCGGCGTCTCCTGCATTGAGGAGATGCGCGCGACCTCGGCGCGAACCTGCGGGTCCTCGGCCAGGGTCCTCGCGATGCCGAGGGCGGTGGACTCGGCTTCGGCGCGCAGCTGCTGCACGGCGAGAGCGAGGTACACACCGGTGCACAGCGCGACCACGAGCGCGACCGTGCCGAGGTGCAGCAGCAGCGTCCGTGTCGCGAACCGAGGTCTCGTCGTCGTCTTCGACACCCTCTTCCCTTCGCACGCGACCATCGCGCAATATGCGCAGAACTCACGCTACGCGCACAACGTCCGGGAATGCGGCATACCGCGCTCGCAAGCGACGGATTGCCTAGTCTCGTCAGGATCCGTCGGAGTCGACGGATCCCCGACGAAGGAGTCACAGCATGCCCGACGTTCTCACCGGCCTGTCAGCGGCCGCCGAAGAGGCGCCGACCTACGACGTCGCGTTCGTACCGCCGGAGTGGGTCCTCGTCCTTCTCGGATTCACCATGGTGCTCGCCTTCATGACCCTGATCATGACGAAGCGGCTGACTCCCATGGTGGCGTTGATCCTCGTGCCGACCGTGTTCGGGCTGTTCGCCGGCGCCGGGCTCGGCATGGGCGACATGATCCTCGACTCGATCGCCACCATGGCGCCGACCGCCGCACTGCTGATGTTCGCGATCATGTTCTTCGGGATCATGATCGACGTCGGCCTGTTCGACCCGTTGATCCGCGTCATCACGCGCGTTCTCGGTGACGACCCCGCGAAGGTCGTGCTCGGCACGGCTATTCTCGCAGGCGCTGTCTCTCTCGACGGCGACGGCTCGACGACGTTCATCATCACGACCTCGGCGATGCTGCCGATCTACCTCCGTCTCGGCATGAGCCCGGTCGTCCTCACCTGCGTCGCCGGGTTGATGAACGGCACGTTGAACATCGTGCCGTGGGGCGGGCCGACCGTGCGCGCCGCGACCGCTCTGGGCCTGCAGCCGACCGACATCTTCGTTCCCATGCTGCCGGCGCTCGGCGTCGGCATCGTCGTGACGCTCGGCTTCGCCTGGATGCTCGGTCTGCAGGAGCGACGTCGTCTCGGCCGCCTGGACTCCGATGCGCTGCTCACCGGCACCGACGGCGGAGCCTTCTCGACGGTGCCGAAGATCTTCCGCGGCTCGGATGCGAAGCCCGGTGCCCGTGCGGCGTTGCGCACCGGCAACATCGTGGTCGTGGCAGGTGGGCGCGGCCCGGTGGCCGCGGCGAGCGTGGACCCTGCGGACACGGCCATGGCGGACACCATGCTCGACCCCGCACGGCCGACGCTGCGACCGAGGCTCATCTGGTTCAACCTCGCCCTCACGCTCGCCGTGATGGTGCTGCTCGTGCTCGACATCATGCCGCTTCCCTATGTGTTCATGGTCGGAGCGGCGGTCGCGCTGCTCGTCAACTTCCGGGGGATCAAGGAGCAGTCGTCCGAGATCGTCGCACACGCCCCGAGCATCGTCGGGGTGGTGTCGATGGTCATCGCCGCCGGAGTTCTGGTCGGCGTGCTGACCGGCACCGGCATGGTCGACGCGATGGCGACATGGATCACCGATGTGCTGCCGCCGGCCCTCGGGCCCTTCCTCGCACCCATCACCGGAGTCCTGTCGATCCCGTTCACGTTCTTCATGTCCAACGACGCCTTCTACTTCGGCATCCTGCCGGTGCTCGCCCAGAGCGCAGCGACGTTCGGAATCGATCCCGTCGAGATGGCGAGGGCGTCGATCATCGGTCAGCCCGTGCACCTGCAGAGTCCTCTGGTGCCGGCGATCCTGCTGCTCGTCTCGCTCGCGAGCGTCAACCTCGGCGATCATCACAAGAAGGTGCTCTGGCGCGCGGTGATCGTGTCGTTGGTGATGCTCGCCGTCGGCATCCTGTCGGGAGCGATCCCCTTCTTCGTCGCGCAGTGAGAGCGATAGGCTCAGGCCGTGATCACCCTTCTGTTCCGCGCGCTCATGTATCTCGTGTCCGCAGGTCTCGGCCTCATCGCCGCCGACCTCCTGCTCGAGGGCTTCCAGATCGAGTGGGACAAATGGTGGGGATTCGTGATCTGCATCGTGATCTTCGCGATCCTTCAGAGCGTTCTCGCTCCGTGGGTCAGCAGGATGGCCGATCGGTACGCGCCGGTGCTGATGGGCGGCATCGGGATCTTCTCGACGCTCATCGCACTCGTCATCGTCGTGCTGCTGCCGATCGGCGGGCTGCGCATCGTCGATCTCTCGGGGTGGATGCTCGGATCCGTGATCGTCTGGCTCATCACCGCGCTGGGCAGCGTTCTGCTGCCGTTGATCTTCCTCCGCAAGAAGGTCGACAAGGTGCGGTCGCGCCGCGGCGCGTGATGCACACGCGAGAGCGTCAGATCGAGTAGTCCGGTGCGGTCAGCACGGCTCTGGTGTCCTCGCCCATGATCCGCGCCCGCGGCTTCGCCGGCACTCCGACCAGGATGCTGTCTGCCGGGGCGTCACGGGTCACCACGGCGTTCGCCCCGACCACCGAGCCCTCGCCGATCGTGACCGGCCCCAGGATCTTGGCCCCCGCGCCCACGGCGACACCGTCGCCGAGGGTGGGGTGACGCTTGCCGACGCCTCGCGTGCGACCGCCGAGCGTGACGCCGTGATAGAGCATCACGTCGTCACCGATCTCCGCCGTCTCGCCGATCACCACACCCATGCCGTGGTCGATGAAGAAGCGTCGGCCGATCCGCGCCCCCGGGTGGATCTCGATGCCGGTGAGCCAGCGCGAGATCTGCGAGGTGGCCCGGGCGACGAGCCGCAGCCGTCGGCGCCAGAGCGCGTGCGAGACGCGATGCGCCCAGATCGCGTGCAGCCCCGGATACAGCAGCGCCACCTCAGCGCCACTGCGCGCCGCGGGGTCGCGGATGCGCGCTGCCGCGATGTCCTCGCGCATTCGGTCGATCATGCCCATCGAGCGGATCAGCCTTCGCGAAGGTCTTCGTACAGGGCGGTCGAGAGGTAGCGCTCGCCGAACGAGGGGATGATGACGACGATGGTCTTGCCCGCCGCCTCGGGGCGCTGCGCGACCTGCAGAGCGGCCCAGATCGCGGCGCCGCTAGACATGCCCACGAGGATGCCCTCCTTGCGCGCGGTCTCACGCGCGACACGGATGGCGTCGTCGAAGGTGACGTCGATGACCTCGTCGAGGACATCGCGATCGAGGATGGGGGGCACGAAGTTCGGTCCGATGCCCTGGATCTTGTGCGGTCCGGGGTGCCCCTCGGTGAGAATCGGGGAGTCCTTGGGCTCGACGGCGACGATCTGCACGCCGGGGATGCGCTCCTTCAGAACCTGGCCGACACCGGTGATGGTTCCGCCGGTGCCGATCCCGGCGACGAAGTAGTCGACTGAGCCCTCCGTGTCGCGGAGGATCTCCTCCGCTGTGGTCTTGCGGTGGATCGCGGGGTTCGCCTCGTTGGCGAACTGCTTCGCCAGCACCGCACCGGGCGTGCGGGCGGCGATGTCCTCCGCCTCGGCCAGAGCGTGCGTCATGCCCTTGGTGGGGTCGGTGAGCACGAGTTCGGCGCCGAATGCCTTGAGAAGCATGCGCCGCTCCTTCGACATCGACGCGGGCATCGTCAGAATCACCTTGTAGCCGCGGGCGGCGCCGACCATCGCCAGGGCGATACCGGTGTTGCCGCTGGTCGCCTCCACGATCGTGCCCCCGGGCTTGAGCTCGCCCGATGCCTCTGCGGCGTCGACGATCGCGATGCCGAGCCGGTCCTTGACACTCGAGGCCGGGTTGTAGAACTCGAGCTTGGCCAGCACGGTGGCGCCGAGGCCCTCGGTGACCCGGTTCAGACGAACCAGGGGAGTGTTGCCGAAAGCGGTGGTGATGTCGGAGTGGATTCCGGGCATGGGGAGAGCCTTCCTGTGCGGGGGGACTGCGCGCTCCAGCCTAGGCGAGCACTCTGGAGGGGTGGGCAATATGACACCATCTGCGCTCTACGCTTGATCCATGCCCGATCTCACCCTGGCCTCAGCCGTGCATGCCGCGGCCCGACAACTCGCCGACGCGGGCGTCTCGGATCCCCTCGTCGATGCCGAGCTGCTCGCGGGCCACGTCCTCGGTCTGCGACGGGGAGAGGTACAGGCCGTCATCATCCGCGGCGATGCGGTCGAGGAGGCGGATGCGGATTCACTGCGAGCCCTGGTCACCCGCCGGGCGGGCAGGGAGCCGCTGCAGCACATCACCGGAACCGCGCCGTTCCGGCATCTGGAACTCGCCGTGGGGCCGGGGGTCTTCGTGCCCCGACCGGAGACCGAGACCGTGGTGCAGTACGCGATCGATGCCCTCCTGGGTTCCCCGCTTCCCGCGCCGATCGGCATCGACCTCGGCACCGGCAGCGGCGCGATCGCTCTCGCCATGGCCACCGAGGTGCCCCATGCGCGTGTCTTCGCGACGGAGCTGTCGCCCGACGCCTACCCATGGGCGGCACGGAACACTGCGGGCGTGGACAACCTCACCCTGGTGAATGAAGACCTGGCGCATGCGTTCCCCGAGCTCGACGGCACCGCGTCCGTCGTGATTTCGAACCCGCCGTACGTCCCTGACGCCGCTGTGCCCCGCGACCCGGAAGTGCGCCTCTTCGACCCGTCGATGGCGTTGTACGGGGGAGAGGACGGTCTCGACGTCGTGCGCGTGCTCAGCGTGCGCGCCCTCGAGCTGCTGCATGCGGGCGGGCTTCTGGTCATCGAGCACGGCGAGTTGCAGGGCGAGGAGATCCGCAGCATCCTCACCCGCGACGGGTGGCGGGCGGCGGCGACGCACCGCGACCTCACGCTCCGAGACAGAGCGACGACCGCTCTGCGCCCCTGAGACGCGGACACGAACCGCACAGGCATCCCCAACTAGAATCGGATCGTCATGTCCTCCATCTTCGATTGCGGCGATGAGGCTCAGCTCCTCGCCGGCATGCGCCACGCCCGCCAGGCGATCAGCCGCGGCGAACTCATCGTCATGCCCACCGACACTGTCTACGGCGTCGCCGCCGACGCCTTCTCGCCCGCAGCGGTGCAGCGCCTCCTCGATGCCAAGGGACGAGGGCGCAACCAGCCCCCGCCCGTGCTCATCGGCACGAAGGAGACCCTGCACGCGCTCGCGGAGTCCGTGCCGGAGCCCGTCCAGCGTCTCGTCGATGAGTTCTGGCCCGGCGGCCTGACCATCGTCCTGCCTGCCCAGCCCTCCCTCGTCTGGGACCTGGGAGACACGGAGGGTACAGTCGCCGTCAGGATGCCCGAAGGACGCGTCGCACTCGAGCTGCTCGCCGAGACGGGGCCGCTCGCGGTGTCCAGCGCCAACCTCACGGGCCGTGAGTCGGCGATCTCGGCGCTCGATGCCGAGCGGATGCTCGGGGACAGCGTCTCGGTCTATCTCGCCGACGGTGTCAGCCGCGACGGGATCGCGTCGACGATCGTCGACGCGACCTCGCTGGTGCCCCGCGGCGCTGAGCCCACCACGGGCGGCGTGCGCATCCTCCGAGTCGGCGCTGTCAGCCGCGAGCGGTTGGAGGAGGTGCTCGGCGATCTGCTCGAGCCCGACGCGCAGGCACCGGAATCGGACGGGGATTCGTGAAGCAGTACCTCTTCACGATCCTCCTGACCGCCGCGATCACATTCGCGTTGACCTGGGCGGTCTGGCGGCTGAGCCTGCGGTTCAAGCTCTACCCGACTATCCGCGAACGGGATGTCCACACCACCCCGACGCCGCGTCTCGGCGGCGTCGCGATCTTCCTCGGCATCGCCGCAGCGATCGGATTCTCGGCCGCGAATCCATTCTTCGCCACCATGTGGATGCCACCGCAGACGATGTGGTCGATCCTCGCCGCGTCGCTGCTGATCGCCGTCATCGGCGTCGTGGACGACCTGTGGGATCTCGACTGGATGATCAAGCTCGGCGCGCAGTTCCTCGCCGCAGGGATCATCACGGTGGGCGGCGGGCTGCAGATCCTCTCCCTGCCGTTCGGCGATCTGATCGTGTTCTCGAGCTGGTTGAGCATCACCATCACGATGTTCGCGATCGTCATCGTGATGAACGCGGTCAACTTCATCGACGGACTCGACGGGCTCGTCGCCGGCGTCTGCCTGATCGCCAACGGAGTCTTCTTCGCGTACTCCTACATCCTGACGCGTGACACCGGCGCGTCCAGCTACTTCAACCTCGCCTCGTTCCTGGCGGCTGTGCTGATCGGCGCCTGCCTCGGATTCCTGCCGTTCAACTGGAGCCCGGCGAAGCTCTTCATGGGCGACTCGGGCGCTCTGGTCCTCGGCCTGCTGATGGCGACGTCCGCGATCGCCGTGACCGGACAGCTCGAACCCTCCGCCCTCGACCCCGAGCGCCTGGGCCGATCGCAGCTCCTCGGCGCGTTCATCCCGATCCTGCTTCCGCTGCTGGTGGTGCTTCTGCCCCTCCTCGATTTCGGGCTGGCCGTTCTGCGCCGGATGAACGCGGGAAAGTCGCCGTTCTCTCCCGACCGCAAGCATCTTCATCACCGCATGCTCGACCTCGGTCATCGCGACCGCGACGCCGTGCTGATCTTCTACGCCTGGACGGCGGTCATCTCGCTCGCCGTCCTCCTGATGTACGTGGGCGCTCGCGAGGACTGGCCCGGCCAGTATCTTCCCGGGGTCGTCTTCGGCCTCGTGGGAATCGCCGCGTGCCTCGTCATCACCCTGAATCCTCTGCGCCGACGGAAGCCCGCGGCGTCTGCTGAGTCCGACCCGACACCCGTGGAGTCCCCGTGAGCCCGAGCCCCGTTTCCAGCAATCCGATCCTGCGGAGGACGCTGCTCTGGTCCGCCCTCTCGATGGTGGTCCTCGCGATCATCGCCGGAGGTGTCGGTCTTCTCGTCGGCGGGGGAGAGGGCCTCGTGAGCGGCCTGCTCGGCGTCGTGCTCGCCATGCTGTTCCTCGGAATCACGGCACTCAGCATCCTGATCGCCAACCGCTGGTTCGGCGACCCCCTCTACGTGCAGCTGTTCTTCGCGATCGTGCTCGGCGGCTGGCTGCTGAAGCTCGGTGTCTTCCTGCTCGTGATGATCCTCCTCGCCGGTCAGCCGTGGCTGGACCCCATGGTCTTCTTCCTCTCGATCGTCGCCGGCGTGATCGTGTCGCTGGTGATCGACGTCATCGTGCTCACGCGCATGCGTCTGCCGAACGTGAGCGATGCCACTCTGCCGTCGGAAGCGCCGACGGACCACGCGCCCGGTGTGCAGCTGCCCACCATCGTGCCCGAGGATCGCGCCCCCGGCAGGCACAACCTGATTCCGGAGACCCGTGATCAGGATGGGCCGGCCGAAGAGGCCCCTCGGTCTTAGGACACCCTCAGATTCTGATAGTGTTGACACGTGCCCGCCGCTCGTTCGCGAGCGCTTGCGCTTGAAGCACACCGACCATCGTCGCCCCGGTTCTGACCGGTGCCCCGAAGCTGGAGCCCGCGCTGTTCAATCTTGCTGCGACCCTGATGCCCAAACTCGCCTCTGACGGCGAGTTCCACGGACCTTCGATCGACGAGTTCTTCCCGGAGATCCTCTTCAACGCGTTCGGGGTCATTCCCGTCCACCGGATCCACCTCGTGCAGTTCCTCGCCGTCGTGGTGGTGGTCCTGCTCCTGGTTCTCGGAACCCGTCGAATGAAGATCGTCCCCGGCCGCTTCCAGAGCGTCGTCGAGATGGGTCTGGACTTCGTCCGCACCAACATCGCGCACGATCTGCTCGGTCGCAAGGACGGCAACCGATTCCTGCCGATCCTCACCACGATCTTCTTCATGGTGCTGTTCATGAACATCACGGGAATCATCCCGTTCCTGAACATCGCCGGCACGAGCATCGCCGCCGTGCCGCTGACGCTCGCAATCGTGAGCTACGTCACCTTCATCTACGCGGGTATCAAGAAGAGCCCCCTGGGCTTCTTCAAGAACGCGCTGTTCCCGGCCGGTGTTCCGTGGCCGGTCTACGTCATCGTGACGCCGATCGAGTTCCTCTCGACCTTCATCATCCGGCCCGTCACGCTGATGCTCCGACTCCTGATGAACATGGTCGTCGGCCACATGCTTCTGGTGCTGTGCTTCGCGGCAACCCAGTTCTTCTTCTTCACCGCAGGTGGCGGCTGGGCCGCTCTCGGTGTCGGAACCCTCGCCTTCGGCGGCGCCTTCACTCTCTTCGAGATTCTTGTCGCCGTCCTCCAGGCATACGTCTTCACCGTCCTCACCGCGGTCTACATCCAGCTCGCGGTCGCAGAAGAGCACTGAGCGGGTCGGCAACTGCCGTCCCACCCAACGAAAGGAAAAACCCGTGGACGCTACTACGGTTCTCGCAGACATCAACGGTCACCTCGCATCGGTCGGCTACGGCCTCGCAGCGATCGGTCCGGCCATCGGCGTGGGCATCGTCGTCGGCAAGACCATCGAGGGCGTCGCCCGTCAGCCCGAGCTGGCCGGTCGCCTTCAGGTCCTCATGTGGATCGGTATCGCCTTCACCGAGGCGCTTGCATTCGTCGGCATCGCCGTCGGATTCATCCCCTTCCCGTAATCTCTACCGACTTCAGAAGGAGACAGGATGCTGAACGCTCTTGTCACGAACCTCGCGGCTGAGGGAGAAACGCCTAACCCGCTGATCCCCGCGTGGTACGACATCATCTGGTCGGGTCTGTGGTTCCTCATCATCCTCGTCGTCGTGTGGAAGGTCGCCCTTCCGAAGTTCACGGCGATGCTCGACAAGCGGTCCGCCGCCATCGAGGGCAACATCGCCAAGGCTGACGAAGCACAGAAGCAGGCTGAGGCCGCGCTCGAGGAGTACACCCGCCAGCTCGCTGAGGCACGCACCGAGGCCGGTGAGATCCGTGAGGCCGCCCGCGAGGACGGCAAGAAGATCGTCGCCGAAGCCAAGGACGCCGCGTCGAGCGAGGCTGCTCGCATCACCGCGACCGCGCACACGCAGATCGAGGCCGAGCGTCAGACCGCTCTCGTCTCGCTGCGCAGCGAGGTGGGCTCGCTCGCCATCGACCTCGCCGGTGGCGTGGTCGGCGAGACGCTCTCCGACGACGCACGTGCGACCGCAGTGGTCGACCGCTTCCTCGCAGACCTCGAAGCATCCGAGAAGGCGGCTCAGTAATGGGCAGCGCGACCACTCAGGCACTCGCGGCATCCACTCAGACGCTTGCCGCAGCGACGGACGTCACTCTCGACACGGCACGGGAGCTGTTCGCAGCCGCGCGTGCCGTGACGGAGTCGTCTCATTTGAGCGGCGCGCTCGCCGACGCCTCGGCTCAGGTCGAGGCGCGACAGAACGTCGTCGCAGCGGTGTTCGGCGGGTTCTCTCAGGACGCCCAGAGTGTCTTGAAGACCGTCGTCGCCGAGCGCTGGTCTTCGGCGTCGCAGCTGGTCGACGGCATCGAGGAGCTCGCCATCCGAGCTGCTGCCCTCGCCGAGCCCCAGGCCGACATCGCGGGAGAGCTGTTCGGCTTCACCCGCGTGATCGCCGCGAACGCGGAACTCGAGCTCGCGCTCGGGAGCCGCCTCGGGGGAGAAGACGCCAAGGGTGCACTCGTCGACAAGCTGCTCGCAGGTGGCGTCAGCGACGCGACTGCGGTGATCGTCTCGTCGCTGGTCCGCCAGCCCCGTGATCGCCGCGTCCGTCAGATGCTCGGTCGCGCAACGCGGGTCGTCGCAGATCAGGGCGACCGCGTGGTGGCCACTGTGCACAGCGCCAAGCCGCTCACGGATGCGCAGCGCACTCGTCTCAGGGACGCACTCTCGCGTCGCTACGACGGCAAGATCTCGCTCAACGAGGTCTCTGACCCCGCCGTCGTCGGAGGCCTGCGCGTGCAGATCGCCGATGACGTCATCGACGGCAGCATCTCCGCCCGTCTCGCCGACCTTCGCCAGAAGCTCGCCGGCTAACACGACTTCGCGCGGGGAACCGCGCACCCAGATACAAAGGGAAGACAATGGCAGAACTATCGATCAGCCCCGACGTCATCCGTGACGCGCTGAAGGACTTCGCCGCAGCATACGAGCCCACTGGGGCCGCGGCGACCGAGGTCGGCACCGTCATCGACGCGGCAGACGGCATCGCGCACGTCGAGGGACTTCCCGGCGTGATGGCGAACGAGCTCGTCACCTTCGCAGACGGCACCAAGGGACTCGCGCTCAACCTCGACGAGCACCAGATCGGTGTCGTCGTGCTCGGTGAGTTCACCGGCGTCGAGGCCGGCCAGGAGGTCACCCGCACGGGTGAGGTCCTCTCCGTCCCCGTCGGCGACGGCTACCTGGGCCGCGTGGTCGACCCGCTGGGCAACCCGATCGACGGCCTCGGCTCCATCGCCACCGACGGCGTGCGTGAGCTCGAGCTTCAGGCCCCCGGCGTCATGCAGCGCAAGTCGGTCCACGAGCCGATGCAGACCGGCATCAAGGCCATCGACGCGATGATCCCCGTCGGCCGCGGTCAGCGTCAGCTGATCATCGGCGACCGCCAGACCGGTAAGACGGCCATCGCGATCGACACGATCATCAACCAGAAGGACAACTGGGAGTCGGGCGACGTCAACAAGCAGGTTCGCTGCATCTACGTCGCGATCGGCCAGAAGGGCTCGACCATCGCTTCGGTGAAGGGCGCGCTCGAAGAGGCCGGCGCTCTGGAGTACACCACCATCGTGGCCGCTCCTGCATCCGACCCCGCCGGTTTCAAGTACCTCGCTCCGTACACCGGTTCGGCCATCGGTCAGCACTGGATGTACGGCGGCAAGCACGTCCTCATCATCTTCGACGACCTGTCGAAGCAGGCTGAGGCCTACCGTGCCGTATCGCTCCTCCTGCGCCGTCCGCCGGGCCGCGAGGCATACCCGGGTGACGTCTTCTACCTGCACTCGCGTCTGCTCGAGCGTTGCGCGAAGCTGTCCGACGAGCTCGGCGCGGGCTCGATGACCGGTCTGCCGATCATCGAGACCAAGGCGAACGACGTCTCGGCATACATCCCGACCAACGTGATCTCGATCACCGACGGCCAGATCTTCCTGCAGTCCGACCTCTTCAACGCCAACCAGCGTCCCGCGGTCGACGTGGGTATCTCGGTCTCGCGAGTCGGCGGTGACGCTCAGGTGAAGTCGATCAAGAAGGTCTCCGGAACCTTGAAGCTGGAGCTCGCGCAGTACCGCTCGCTCGAGGCGTTCGCGATGTTCGCGTCCGACCTCGACGCGGCTTCGCGTCGTCAGCTCTCCCGCGGTGCGCGTCTCACCGAGCTGCTCAAGCAGCCTCAGTACTCGCCGTACCCGGTCGAGGAGCAGGTCGTCTCGATCTGGGCCGGAACCAAGGGAAAGCTCGACACCATCGAGGTCTCCGACGTCCTGCGCTTCGAGCGCGAGCTGCTCGACTACCTGCGTCGCAACACCCAGGTTCTCGAGACGCTGCGTGACACCAACGTCCTCGACGACGACACCGTCGCCGAGCTCGAGAAGCACACTGACGCTTTCATCCTGGAGTTCCAGGGTGGCAAGGGACACGCCATCGGCGCTCCCGGCCACGAGGAGCACGCTGCAGCAGAGGCTGACGACGTCAACCAGGAGAAGATCGTCAAGGGTCGTCGCGCGTAACCGCGTGAGGAACTGAACTCATGGGCGCTCAACTCAGGGTCTACAAGCAGAAGATCAGCTCTGCTCAGACGACCAAGAAGATCACGAAGGCGATGGAACTCATCGCGGCTTCGCGCATCCAGAAGGCGATGGGACGTGTCAAAGCGTCCAGTCCCTTCGCGCGAGCCGTGACGAGGGCCGTGTCCGCCGTCGCGACGCACTCGAACGTCGACCACCCGCTCACCCGCGAGCCCGAGACGATCCGCCGCTCCGCGGTCGTGATCTTCTCCTCGGACCGCGGTCTCGCCGGAGCCTTCAACTCGCAGATCCTCCGTGAGGGTCTCGAGGTGGCGGAGCTCCTGCGCGGACAGGGCAAGGAGCCGGTGTTCTACCTCGTCGGACGCAAGGCCGTCGGCTACTTCCAGTTCCGTCGCATCGCGGCGGCCGCGGAGTGGACAGGCGACACCGACACCCCGTCGTTCCACACCGCAGAGGAGATCTCGGCGAAACTGCTCGAGGACTTCGGGCGCGGCGCGGACGACGGCGGCGTCGACGAGATCCACCTCGTGTACAACCGTTTCGTCAGCATGATGACGCAGTCGCCCGAGTCCGTGCGTCTGCTTCCGTTGGAGATCACGGAAGCCGACGACTCGGAGGCCGGCAACGCCGTCTATCCGCTGTACGAGTTCGAGCCGGATGCCGAGACAGTCCTCGACGCGATCCTGCCGGTGTACATCCAGAGCCGTGTCTTCAACGCTCTCCTGCAGTCGTCTGCTGCCAAGCAGGCCGCGACGCAGAAGGCGATGAAGTCGGCCAGCGACAACGCCGACAAGCTCATCACCGACTACACCCGTCTGCGCAACAACGCGCGTCAGGCGGAGATCACGCAGCAGATCGCGGAGATCGTCGGCGGCGCCGACGCACTCTCATCGAGCAAATAGACCATCAGGAGAGAGACGAAAATGACCCCCACCGCTACGGCTGACCAGCCGGCGACCGCGGTCGTCGGGCGCGTCGCACGCGTCAACGGTCCGGTTGTCGACATCGAGTTCCCCCACGACTCGATCCCCGACATCTACAACGCACTCAAGACCACGATCGTGATCGGCGACTCTTCGGTCGAGATCACCCTCGAGGTCGCTCAGCACCTCGGCGACGACCTCGTTCGCGCCATCGCTCTGAAGCCCACCGACGGCATCGTGCGCGGCCAGGAAGTGCGCGACACCGGCGAGGCCATCTCGGTCCCCGTCGGCGACGTCACCAAGGGCAAGGTCTTCAACGTGATCGGCGAGGTCCTGAACCTCGAGCCCGGTGAGACCATCGAGGTCACCGAGCGCTGGCCCATCCACCGCAAGGCTCCGAACTTCGACCAGCTCGAGTCGAAGACCACCATGTTCGAGACCGGCATCAAGTCGATCGACCTTCTGACTCCCTACGTGCTGGGTGGAAAGATCGGTCTGTTCGGTGGAGCCGGTGTCGGCAAGACCGTCCTCATCCAGGAGATGATCCAGCGCGTCGCGCAGGACCACGGTGGTGTGTCGGTGTTCGCCGGTGTCGGCGAGCGTACCCGTGAGGGCAACGACCTGATCCACGAGATGGAAGAGGCGGGTGTCTTCGACAAGACGGCCCTCGTCTTCGGCCAGATGGACGAGCCGCCGGGAACGCGTCTGCGCGTCGCCCTCTCGGCTCTGACGATGGCGGAGTACTTCCGTGACGTGCAGAAGCAGGACGTGCTGCTCTTCATCGACAACATCTTCCGCTTCACGCAGGCCGGTTCCGAGGTCTCCACGCTGCTGGGCCGCATGCCCTCCGCCGTGGGTTACCAGCCGAACCTCGCCGACGAGATGGGTGTGCTCCAGGAGCGCATCACGTCGACCCGTGGCCACTCGATCACCTCGCTGCAGGCGATCTACGTGCCCGCCGATGACTACACGGACCCGGCCCCGGCGACCACGTTCGCCCACCTCGACGCCACCACCGAGCTCTCGCGTGAGATCGCGTCGAAGGGTCTGTACCCGGCCATCGACCCGCTGACCTCGACGTCGCGCATCATGGACCCCCGCTACTTGGGCGAGGACCACTACCGCGTCGCCACCACGGTCAAGCAGATCCTCCAGAAGAACAAGGAACTGCAGGAGATCATCGCCATCCTCGGTGTCGACGAGCTCTCCGAAGAGGACAAGATCGTGGTGTCGCGTGCACGCCGCATCCAGCAGTTCCTCTCGCAGAACACCTACATGGCCAAGAAGTTCACGGGTGTCGAGGGTTCGACCGTCCCGCTGAAGGAGACCATCGAGTCCTTCGATGCGATCACCCGCGGTGACTTCGACCACGTCGCCGAGCAGGCCTTCTTCAACGTCGGTGGCATCTCCGACGTCGAAGAGCAGTGGGCGAAGATCCAGAAGGAGAACGGCTGACCATGGCATTGCATGTCAGCCTCGTCTCCGCGGATGCGGAGGTCTGGACGGGAGAGGCGAGCCTCGTGGTCGCCAAGACCGTCGAGGGTGAGATCGGCTTCATGACCGGCCACGAGCCGGTTCTGGCCATCCTCGCCGAAGGCCAGGTCCGCATCACTCAGACGGATGGCACCAAGGTGCTCGCCAACGCGCAGGACGGCTTCCTCTCGATGGAGGGCGACGTCCTGACGATCGTGGCAGGCAACGCGGCCCTCATCGCCTGAGCAGTTCAGTTCATAGCGTCCGCCTCGACCCCTCCGGGGGTCGGGGCGGACGCGTCTGTATCACCGAGGTGTCATGAAGATTCTGCTGCCCCCGTCAGAGACGAAGCGATCCGGAGGCGACGGTGCCCCGCTCGACCTGGGCGCGCTCGCGCTTCCGGGCCTCGGCGCGAAGCGTCACGAGGTGATCGACGCTCTCGTCGATCTTGCAGGAGACGAGGAGCACGCGCGGAAAGTGCTGAAACTCAGTCCGAAGCAGGCCGGCGATGTCGCGCACAATCGGATGCTGCGCTCCGCGGCGACCATGCCGGCTGTGGATCGGTACACCGGCGTCCTGTATGACGCGCTCGACGCGGGCAGTCTCATTCCCGCATCCCGTCGCTGGCTCGGCGCACACGTGTGGATCCACTCGGCCCCGCTCGGCCCGGTAGGCGCTCTCGATCCCATACCGCCGTACCGGCTCGCTGCAGGGATATCGCTTCCAGGTCTGCCCGCGCTGCGACGACACTGGGCTGACGCCACCACGGAGGCGATAGCGGGGGAGGACCCCGACTTCGTCCTCGATCTGCGCAGCGAGGCCTACGTCGCGCTCGGCCCGGTGCCAGACGCCGTCGCCTCCTGCTACGTGAGAGTCGTGACGGAGCACGGTCGTGCTCTCAACCACTTCAACAAGAAGTCCAAGGGGCTGCTCGTGCGGGCTCTCGCCGAGGACCGCCCCCGCATCCGGTCGCTTCGGACGCTGGAGACGTGGGCCGGTGGCCGGGGACTCGTTCTCCGCCGCACCGACGAACCCGGTGTCGCGGAGCTCGTCGTCGCGGAATGACCGAGCATGTCGCGCAGGGAGTTCTCCGCGCGTGTGTCGTTGCCCCAAATATCAGCACACCGATATGGTTGGTGTCGCGGCGCGCACAGCGTCAGCTCCATCGGATCCGGAGGGGATCATGTACAACGACTATTACGACAACGGGGCGGCTATCGCCGGCCTCTTCGTCGTCTTCTTGATCAGTCTGCTCTTCGCACTGGCGTTCTATGTGATCTCGTCGATCTTCCTGATGAAGATCTTCGAAAAGGCGGGCGTGCAGGGCAAGTGGCGCGCGTGGGTTCCCGTGTACAACACGATGATCTTCGCGAAGCTCGGAGACATCTCGCCGTGGGTCGTCCTGATCGGCATCGGGCTCTCGTTCATCCCGTACCTCAACTTCCTGACGGGTATCGCGCTCGCGGTCGTCCTCGCTCTCGCTGCATGGCGTGTCGGACTCAAGCTGCAGAAGGACGCTGTCTGGGTCGTCCTGTTCGTTCTGCTCTCGATCGTCTGGTACGGCATCAACGCCTTCGACAAGTCCCGCTGGAACCCGAACATCGTTCCCGCTCCGTGGGCAGGGAACAGCTTCCTTGCTGACTCCACTGTCTGGGACGGCGTGCCCGTGCAGCCGCGCCCGGTCGCGGGCCCCGGCTACGGCGCTCCGCAGGGCTACGGCGCTCCTCAGCAGGGCTATGCGCCTCCCGCGCCGCAGGGCTACACTCCGCCCGCTCAGCCCGGCTACGCCCCGCCGGCTCAGCCTGCCCAGCCCGGCTACGCACCGCCCGCTGCGCCGTCGTCCCCGGCCGCACCCGGCGTTCCGCCCGCTGCGCCGTCGACACCCCCGACGGCTCCGCCCGCTCCGCCCGCAGCGCCCCCGGCAGCTCCGCAGGTTCCGCCCACGGACCCCACGCAGCCCCCGGCCTGATCTGACGCGACACAGAGCCCTCGACTTCGGTCGGGGGCTCTGTGCTGTACGGAGACGACGCTCTGTGGCTCAGAGCACCGGTTGAAGACGATAACGTGGAGGCATGGTCATGTCGCAGCCCCGGGACGGCGCCGCTCGGCTGCGAGCGGCCTTCACGGGCGCGAGTGCCACCGTGGCAGCGTCCACTACGATGTGTGAGTGTCCTGGGGGACCCCGACCCGCAGGCGATCCGGAGGCGACGAGTGGCTGAGACGACGACGAAGACGCACAGCGTCAGGGTTGCGCAGCGTTCGCTGTTGCTCTCCTGGGCGGGTGTCACTGATGTGGGGCGCCGCCGTGAGACGAATCAGGATGCGTTCTTCGCGGACTACCCGCTGTTCATCGTCGCCGACGGCATGGGCGGTCATGCCGGTGGAGAGATCGCGAGCCGGAGCACGGTCAGACGACTCGATGCGGTCGTCGCCGCCGGCGCGGTCGATCGCGGAGCCATCGAGGGAGCGCTCCAGCTGGCCGTTGCCGACATCGCCGACCACCCCGAGACCACCGATGAAGGCACCGGCACCACCCTCACCGGGGTCTTCCTCGAGTTCGAGGGGGACGAGCCGCACTGGACCTCGCTCAACATCGGCGACTCGCGTGTGTACCTTCTCCGGGACGAACGTCTGGTGCAGATCACCACCGACCACTCGGTCGTCCAGGAGCTCATCGCCGCTGGCAAGATCAGCCCCGAAGAGGCCGAGGGTCACCCCTACAGCAATGTGATCACACGAGCGGTGGGAGCGAGTGAACTCACTGCACCCGACTACGTCACCCTCGATGTCCGCCCGGGCGACCGGTTCGTGATCTGCTCGGACGGGCTGACGAAAGAGCTCACCGACTACGGCATCCAGCATTTCCTCCGTGAGAACGCCGATCCTGCCGCTGCCGTCGATGCGATGCTCGCGGCGGCGTTGGAGAACGGTGGCCGCGACAACGTGACGCTCGTCATCGTGCAGATCGAGGACGAGTCCTCTTCGGCGCCTGACGAGGCCCCCTCCGCAGCGGACGAGTCCTCCTCCACACAGGGCGAATCCTCCGAATAACGTCCGATCCCTGTGGAGGGCGCTCACTGGGCCCTTCCCGCGCGGTCCACTAGGGGGCATGGATTCTCTGCCCATAGCGATCCCCGCCGCCCCCGTGCCCGCACGCAGACCGCCGACGCCGTTCATCGCGGCGCTCGTGCCCGTCGCCGCCGGGGTGGTGCTCTGGCTCGTCACCGGTTCCCTGTTCTCGCTGTGCTTCGCAGCGCTCGGGCCTCTGATGATCCTCGCGTCACTGATCGACGGGTCGCGCTCCCGGCGAAAGGCGTTCCGCGTCGCGGAGGCCGAGAGCGCGGCGGCGTGGTCGCTCGCGGAAGCGCAGCTGTCACGACTCCATGATGAGGAGCGTCAGATGCGATGGCACCGTCATCCCGATGCGGCCGCAGGTCTGGCGCAACCTCCGCTGCGCGGCCTCGAGCCACCGGACGCCGACACCGAGATCGTCGTCGGCAGCGGTGTCGGCACCAGCGGTGTGCGGGCGTCGGGAGGCGACGGGGAACGCGAACGAGACTTCAGAACACGATGCGCCAGGGTCGAGAACGTACCGATGACGGTTCCACTCAGCAGTGGCCTCGGTCTGCGCGGTGCGCACCCCGTCGTCGCCTCCGTAGCGAGAGCCCTCGTGGTGCAGCTGTGTGTGAGATTCGGAGCTGCGCAGATGTCGATCGTCGGCCCACATCTCGAGGAGCTGGGGGTCGCGCGGTTTCCGCAGGCGCGCTTCACGCGGCGCGGGTCGCTCCGCGTCGCGGTGGCGCGAAGCGGAGACCCCCGGCCGGCGGCTGACGCCGTGATCTGGCTGCTCGGACGCGGCGAGGATGTCCCCGAGGGAATCACGACGGTCATCGACATCGTCGAGCCGCACCGCGCGAGCGTGCGCACACCGCAGGGGATCGTCGAGGTCTCCACCGAATGCGTGTCCCGCGATCAGGCGATCGCGACCGCAGAAGAGAGCTCGGTCGAGGGCGATGAGCTGGACTCGCTCCCGAGCAGGGTGGCACTGAGCGACCTCCGCCAGCCCGAGTCGCAGGTCGGTCTCGCTGCGGTGGTGGGCCGAGGCGAACACGCCGACGTCCTGCTCGACATCGTCGACGACGGGCCGCACGCCATCGTGACCGGCACGACGGGCAGCGGCAAGAGCGAGCTGCTGGTGTCGTGGGTGACAGCCATGGCGTGCAGCCATGGGCCGGATCGAGTGACTTTCGTCCTGGCGGACTTCAAAGGGGGCACGGCTTTCGAGCCGCTTCGGACGCTTCCGCAGGTGGCCGCGGTCATCACGGATCTCGATGAGGAGGGTGCGCGCAGAGGAGTCTCGAGCCTGACCGCAGAGCTGCGCCGCCGTGAGTCCGTCCTCGCAGAGGCCGGCGCACGTGATGTGCGGGAGATCGGAATGGCGAGGCTGGTGATCGTGGTCGACGAGTTCGCGGCGCTGCTTCAGGATCATGCCGACCTCGGTGCCGTGTTCACCGATATCGCTGCTCGGGGTAGAGCCCTCGGTATGCATCTGATCCTCGGAACCCAGCGTGCTTCCGGCGTGATCCGCGATGCGCTGGCGGCCAACTGCCCGCTTCGAGTGAGCCTGCGTGTTGCAGACGCCGCAGACAGCCGCGCCGTGATCGGCACCGACGGTGCGGCTGAGCTTCCCGGCGGGGTGGAGTCCAGGGGACTGGCGCTGGTCCGTCGTCCCCAGGATGCTGAACCGACGGCGATGAGAGTGGCGCTGACGGGCGCGGCCGACCTGAGAGCCATCGCTTTGAGATGGGCCGACGCCGAAAGCCCGCACAGCCCGTGGCTGCCCGTGCTTCCGCGTATGCTCCCACTGGCCACGCTTCAGGTGGAGACGCGGAAGGGCGATGCCGTTCTGGGGCGAGCCGACGAGCCGGAGCGTCAGCGCCAGCCGCTCGTGTTCCTCTCAATCGGGGCCGATCGTGGCATCGTGCTCCTGGGCGGGCCGGGGTCGGGGCGTACCTCGGCTCTGCGCGCGCTGGCCAAGCAGCACGCAGACCCGCTCTGGATACCGTCCGACCCGGAGCACGCCTGGGACGCCGTCGTCGCTTTGGCGGCAGACGGATCGCGCGGCGCAGGTCTCGTTCTCTGCGACGACATCGACGTCAGGATCAGCGAGCTGCCTGTGGAATACGGTCAGCATGTCGCGCAGCTCTGGGATCAGATCCTGCGGCACGGTTCCCAAACCACCTTCGTGCTCACGGCGACGAGAGCGGCGGGGCCCATCGGTCGGATTCTCGATGCGCTGCCACGCCGGGGGCTGCTGAGGATGCCGAGCCGTGTCGATCATCTCGCCGCAGGCGGCGAGTCCGACGGTTTCGATCGAGACCGACCGCCGGGGCGGATGCGGATGGGAGATCGAGAGATCCAGCTGGTCTGGGTACCCGAGGAGCGACTGCGATCGTCAGGCCCTGCCCACGGTGCCTCTCGGTATCGGCAGGACAGCGGTTGGTCGCCGCGATGCGCTCTCACGGCGCTCGTCACCGCGGGGGTGCCGACGGTCGCCGAATCGCTGGCCGCCGCGCACCCAGGATGCGATGTCGTGGCGCTCTCGGGTGAACCTCGCGACCTCACGACGTCGACACGTCCGACCATAGTGATCGGCGACGCGGACGCGTGGCAACGGAACTGGCCGCTGTGGCAACGGGTGCGCCGAGAGGGTGAGACTCTCATTCGGGCAGAGAACGCCGCCGAGCTGCGGCAACTCGCGGGCGTGCGAGAACTCCCGCCCTACGCGCGACCGCATGCCGGACGTGCCTGGTCGCTGATCGGTGACGCCGGGCCTCGTCGTGTCGTGGTCCCGGCACTGGCGTCCGGGCGATGAGCAGCGGTACGTCGTGTGGTCAGATGCCGCTGCCGGGGCGGACGGCTCCGACCTCCGCGCCGCCACCGAGCACCTCGAGAGGCAGAGCGGCGGAGAGAGTCGCGACCTCGGAGTCGGTGAGCCCGCCTGCGCGTGCGAGCAGAGTCGCGGCCACGATGGTCGATGCGCGTGCGCCGCCGTCGAGCATCTTCAGCGCCACGGTCGTTCCGTTCGGAGCGACCATGACCATGACCCCCTCTGCGCCGCCCTTCGCGAACACCCCGAGCTTCTCGATCGCGATGGTGTCAGGGCGACCGGGTCCGTCGATCGTCCACGGGTGCTCGCGCACCGCGCGCACCAGAGATCCTGCGACCCGATGCAGGGCGAACGGAGAGCGATCGGAGGCGGTGCCGATCCGGTGGATCGAACGGGCGAGACCCGTCAACGTGATCGCGTAGACCGGGGCGCCGCATCCGTCGATCGCCGTGTGGGCGACCTTCTCGCCGGTCAGACGCTCGATGACCTCGCGGATGTGCAGCTGCAGCGGGTGAGTCGGGTCGAGGTAGCTGTCGGTGGGCCAGCCGGTCGCGACGCAGGCGCGAAGCATCGCCGCATGCTTGCCGGAGCAGTTCATGCGGATGCGGGTCTGCACACCGTGCTCGCGCACGAGCTCGTCACGGGCGGACGTATCGCCGGGCCACGCCGGCGGGCAACCCAGGTGGTCCTCGGTGAGGCCGCCCTCGGTGAGGACATCGCGGACGACCGCGGCATGACGGTCGGTGCCGCTGTGGCTCGCGGTGGACATGGCGAGCTGCGCGCCCTCCAGAGCGGCTCCTGCGGTGATGCACGCCACGGCCTGCAACGGCTTGAGGCTCGAGCGAGGCAGGATCAGAGCGTCAGCGTTCCCATAGCGCGCGACGATGTCGCCATCGGGCGAGAGCACCACCGCTGCTCCCGCGTGGCGGGACTCGATGAATCCGCTCCGTTCGACGACGGCGAGTTCCACGGCATCTTGAACGGTGAGAGTCTCCAGCACCTCCCAAGGATATCGTCGGTTCGGTGCACGCAGTGCCAGGCGCGGGGATCGTCGAGGGCTTCCTGGTGGCAGACTGTCGACATGGCAGATAGACCAGTGCCGCTCGGCGAGCATCGCTATTCACTCAGCTCCACCTGGACCGGCAACTCCGGCACCGGCACCAGCGGCTATCGCGAATATCGTCGCGATGTCACGCTCGAGGTCGCAGGCAAGCCTGACATCCTCGCCTCGGCCGACAAGCCGTTCCGCGGCGATCCGTCGCGGTGGAATCCCGAGGATCTGCTGCTCGCCTCGCTCTCCGAGTGCCACCTGCTCTCGTACCTCCACGCCTGTGTCACCGCAGGCGTCGTCGTCGTCTCCTATCGGGACTCGGCCTCGGGAATGATGCGGGAAGACGGCAAGGGCGGTGGCGCGTTCGTCGAGGTGATGCTGCGTCCGGAGGTCGTGGTCTCCGATGCTTCGATGATCGACGCGGCCGAGCGAGCTCATGCGCAGGCCAACGAATGGTGCTTCATCGCGAATTCGATGAACTTCCCGGTGCGGCACGAGGCAACGGTGCGCGCCGAGACGAACTGAGCGGTCGGTCCCGCGTCAGCGGCGCTCGTGGGGGAGCGCCTGCTTGATCTTCTCGATCGTGCTCTGCGCGGGAGCCTCGTTGTAGGCGTCGGCCAGCTCCTGGCCGGACAGGGCATGGATCGCGGCCATGATCTCGTCCGTCGCGAGTCTGCGGGCGCGACCGCTCGTGGCGGGGCCATGGGGTGAGAGGTCGAGCGGTTCGCCGAAGCGCACCGTGATGCGTTCCTTCAGAGTGGGCATCTTGGCGCCGACGGGCATCACCTTGTCCGTGCCGATCAATCCGACCGGGACGACAGGTGCTCCGGTCTGCAGCGCAAGGAAGGCCACACCCGTGCGCCCCTTGTACAGGCGTCCGTCGGTCGAACGCGTGCCCTCGGGATAGAGAGCGACGGCGAGGCCCTCGTCGAGCAGCTGGCGTTGCACGTCGAGGGCGTCGAGGGCGGCCTTGCCCGCACCACGGCGCACGGAGATGGCGCCGATGGACTCGAAGAACGTCTTGCTGAGCCAGCCCTTGAACCCCGTCCCCTCGAAATAGGTGGACTTCGCCAGAAAATGCACGGGACGCGGAGAGGCCACCGGAATCGCGATCGAGTCGATGAAGGACAGGTGATTGCTCGCGAAGATGACCGCGCCGTCCTTCGGGACGTTCTCCCTGCCCTCGATGCGTGGGCGGTAGATCGTGCGCGCGAGCGGGGTGATGAGGCTGCGACCGAGCGCATAGGCGAAGCCTGCGTGACGAGGCTTCTCAGTCTCTGCGGGCGAAGTTTCGGGCTCCACGGACTGCTCTGACGTCATCAGAGCAGATTACCCCGGCAATCATGCCGCGGCGGGAATGAAGCGCCAGCGCGCGCCTCCCAGCATCAGCAAAGGGGCGTGAGGGATGATGGGGTGTCCCGCCCGCGATCCTGAGGTTCAACTGTGCGCAAGCGTCCGCTTATCGTCCTGTCCACCGTCGCCGCGGCGACCCTTCTGCTGGCCGGGTGCTCCGGTGGCGCGACTCCGGAGTCGACCGCCACCCCGGATGCCGGCTCCGAGAGCTCCTGCCTCGCTGACATCGCGTCGGGGGCAGGTTCCGATGCCGTGTCCGTCGAGGGATCCGGCGCAGGTGCCAAGGTCTCCGTACCCGAGGGGACGGATCTCGCCGAGGCCGAGCGTTCGGTCGTGGTCGAGGGCGATGGCGACGACGTCATGCCCGGAGACCTCGTGTCGCTGCGCTACCAGCTGATCGACGCCACGACCAACGAAGTGCTCAGCACCTCGGAGCGCGGGCCCGACGGAGTCCTGTCCGCTCTCCTCGCCGTCCAGCAGCCGCAGCAGATCGTCGATCCGACGCAGTCCACCGTCTTCACCGTCGCGGCGGAGTGCCTCCCGATCGGTTCGAGCGTCGTCCTGACCCTTCCTGCAGCGCAGGAGGGCATGAACCCGAGCGTCCTCTACGTCGAGACGATCGAGCAGCTTCCCACGACGGCTTCCGGCTCCGATGTCGATGCGACCGAGGGCATGCCCGTCGTCGAGCTCGACGACGCCGGCTCTCCCACCATCACGATCCCCGACGCCGACGCCCCCACCGAGACGGAGGTGGCCGTCCTCAAGCAGGGTGACGGTGCCGTCGTCGGAGCGGGCGACCTCGTCACGGTGCAGTACCGCGGTGTGAAGTGGTCGGACGGCTCCGAGTTCGACTCGAGCTGGAGCCGGGACGCAGCGCCATCGCAGTTCCCGACCAGCGGAGTGGTCCCCGGGTTCAAGATGGCCCTCGAAGGCCAGAAGGTCGGGTCGCAGGTGGTCGTCGCCATGCCTCCGAAGGACGGCTATGGTGAGGGCGAGACGAACGACACCGATCTGACCGGAGAGACCCTCGTCTTCGTCGTCGACATCCTCGCGACGACTCCGGTCGAGCAGACGCCGTAACGCAGAGGGGCCGGGGGCTTGCCATAGGCTGGCGGCATGCGTCGCATCATCGTCCTCGGCTCCACCGGCTCCATCGGCACGCAGGCGCTCGACGTCATCCGCGCCAATCCTCGACGTTTCGAACTCGTCGGCCTCGCCGCCGGGACGAACGCCGAGATGCTCGCGGAGCAGGCTGCGAGCTTCCACGTCGACAGCACTGCACTGGGTGCGGCCGAGGCCGAGCAGCTGGTCCGCGATGTCGAAGCCGACGTGGTGCTCAACGCGATCACCGGATCGATCGGACTCGGTTCCACTCTTGCGGCGCTGAAAGCCGGCAGAACCCTCGCTCTCGCGAACAAGGAATCCCTCATCGTCGGTGGTGAGCTGGTTCTCGCTGCGGCCGCCCCTGACCAGATCGTCCCTGTCGACTCGGAGCACTCGGCCCTGGCGCAGGCGCTGCGCAGCGGCACCCACGCCGAGGTGAGGCGCCTGGTGGTGACGGCATCCGGTGGGCCGTTCCGCGGGCGCTCACGCGAGCAGATGCTCGAGGTCACCCCCCAGGAGGCACTCGCGCACCCGACATGGGACATGGGTCGGATGGTCACGACGAACTCCGCGACGCTGGTGAACAAGGGTCTCGAGGTGATCGAGGCGCATCTGCTGTTCGACGTCGCCTACGACGACATAGAGGTCGTCGTGCACCCGCAGTCGATCGTGCACTCGATGGTCGAGTTCATCGACGGCTCGACGATCGCCCAGGCGTCCCCGCCGGACATGCGTCTGCCGATCTCCCTGGGGCTCGACTGGCCGAGTCGCGTCGGCGGGGTCGGACGGCCCCTCGACTGGACCCAGGCGACCTCGTGGACCTTCGAGCCACTCGACGACGTCGCGTTCCCGGCTGTCGACCTCGCCAAGGCCGTGGGCCGTGCGGGCGCGACATTCCCTGCCGTCTACAACGCCGCCAACGAGCAGGCGGTCGATGCCTTCCATGAGGGACGCCTGCCGTTCCTCGGAATCGTCGACACGATCTCGCGCGTGGTCGATGCCCACGAGCCGCCGCAGACGCTGACAGTCGAATCACTCGCCGAGGCCGAGGAGTGGGCGCGCCGCAAGGCTGACGAGCTGATCGCGCGAGCCTGATCCGCGCTCAGGCGGTCCTCCACTCGAGGCGAGAGACGATCGAGGGCCGCCCCGCTGCCGCGCCGCCGCGAACCGCGACGGCACCGGCGCTCGGGTCAGTCCTCTTCGGGGTAGGGGACTGGCCAGTGCGAATCGGGCACCGGCCACCCGGCCGCACGCAGCGCACGTCGCGCCAGCTCGCGGGCCGAATAGGGCGTGCGCACGCCCCGGATGTCGCGATAGTCCTGGTGCCCCGGACCCGCCCACAGGATCGAGTCGCCCTCTCCGACCAGGCCGACCGCTGCCACGATGGCCGCCTCGGGAGGCGAGTACTCGTGGATCTGGGCGTCTGGCCGCGTCGCGCGGGCGCCGGCGACGAGAGTGGCCCTGATCGAATCGGGGTCTTCGAAGCGGGGGTGGTGGTCCGTCACGACGAGGATGTCACTGCCCTCCACGGCAGTGCGCGCCATATCGAAGCGTTTGCTGGCATCGCGGTCGCCGTCGGCGCCGAAGAGCATCAGCACCTTGCCCGGTGTGACGCGGCGGACCGCAGCGAGGGTCTTCTCGAACGCGTCGGGAGAGTGCCCGAAGTCGACGAAGACGACAGGGCCTGTGTCGCCGGAGACGAGTTGGGTGCGACCCGGGAGATGCGCCAGGATGCCGCCGTCACGGTCGAGCCCCGAGGCGATGCGGTCCCATTCGTAGCCGCCTTCGAGCAGCATCACGATCGCGAGAGCGGCGTTCGCCGCCATGTGCGGGCCGATCACGGGAACGGTCGTCGTCAGTCTTCCTGCCGGGCCGGTCAGCGTGAAGGTGGTTCCGGATGCGCGCTCGTCGTCGATCACCACGACCCAGTCCGCGCGGGCCGCGCCCTCGGGATCGGCGGCGATCGAGGGGGTGCCGACGGTGACCACGGGGATCTCCGAGCGCTGCGCGACGGTGGCGCCCGACGGTGAGTCGAGGCATACCACTGCGCGCGTCGCCCGATCCGGTCGGAACAGCGCCAGCTTGGCCTCGAAGTACTCCTCCATGTCGGCGTAGTCGTCGAGGTGGTCATGGCTGAGATTGGTGAAGCCGGCGACGTCGAAGCGGATGCCATCGACGCGGTGACGGGACAGCGCCTGAGCGCTGACTTCGACGGCGACGGCCTCGACGTCGCGCTCGCGCATCAGCGCGAGCAGCGCGTGCATCTCGGAGGCTTCCGGGGTCGTCAGTCTCGAGACGATGACCTCACCGGCGATGTGGCGCTCGGCGGTCGACGAGAGTCCGGTGACGACGCCGAGCTGGCCGAGGATGCCCTCGAGCAGATGCGAGACGCTCGTCTTGCCGTTGGTGCCCGTGGTGGCGAACAGCAGCGGGAGCGGTTCGCCTGCGCCCGTGCTGTAGACCCAGGCGCTCAGCGCACCGAGCACGGCGCGGGGGTCGTCCACGATGAGCACGGGGAGTCCGGCCGGTTCGGCGATGTCGGCGCCGTCCGCGTCGGTGATGATCGCGACGGCACCCTTCTCGGCGGCGGTGGCCGCGAACTCGGCCCCGTGGCGGTTCACACCCCGGATCGCGACGAAGGCCTCGCCGGTGCGGAGGTCGGCGGTGGCGAGGGTGATCCCTGACAGGGTGACACCGTTCACCTCGCCGCGGACGTCTCGTGCGAATCGAGAGGCGAGTTCGGACAGCTCACGCCGGGGCGGGTTCGCGGGGCGGAGCACGGGAGGCAGGCTCGGTTGTTGTTCAATCGACATGTCGCATCAATGATCTCACGGCTCCGAGGAGAACACGGGGTGCGGCACGTCTCCTCGGCCCCATCGAGCCGAGGAGACGCGCCGGGGCGTCACGCCTTGCGGCGGTGCGCCAGTACGGAGACGACGAGTGCGGCGATGCCGGCGACGAGGCCGCCCGCGCCCAGTGCCGTGCCGAGCGCGTTCGCGGAGACCGCATCGTCGTCGGCATCCGAGTTCGCGGTGTCCGCGTCTCCGGCCTCGTCTGCGGCGCCGTGCTCCCCGTGTCCGTCAGCGGACGCGGCGACGACCTCGACGACCGGAGCCGGGGCGTCGAGGCTGTGCGGATCTTCGCCGTCCTCTGCGAGCTGCGTCCATTCGGTGCTGCCCTCGACGCATGTCTGGACGACCGGGAATGCGAGCGAGTCGGGCGTGTCCTCGTCGAGCCCGACAGCCATGCTCACTGCGCCGCGCAGTTCATTGGGCACCGGCGCGATGGCGGTGTAGGTCACGGCGCTGACGAGGCCGTCATCGCCTTTCTCGATGTCGATCGTCCAGTCGCTGTCCATGGTGGGCGCGACCGATGCGAGGCCCTCGGGCATCGTCACCTTCAGCGAGGTGGTCGGCGAGTTCTCGCAGCCGTGGGCGAACGAGAAGGTGAGTACGCCGTGGTCTCCTGCAGTCAGCTCATCCGGGCTGACACTGACGTGGGCGCTGGCCATCGTGGGGAGGGCGAGAGCGAGGATCGTGCCGCCGACGAGTCCTGCGGTGATGTTGCGGCGGGTGGTGGTGGAACGCATGGTGGTACTCCTGTGTGCTGATCTGCGGGCGCGTCGGTGTGCGCGGCATCCGCGGGAAGGTGGAAACGCCTCGGGGAGGCGATACGTGATCAGACGTGCACAGGAGGACCGCGGCGCGAGACCGATACCGAGAAGTCGTTCTCGGTCGGCACTCGGATCGCGAACACCGGGAAGGCGGGACGTTCATGGGTCGGTCGGAACAGGGTGACCGTGCGGCGCAGGCGTGCCTGCACCCAGCCGGCGATCGCTCGCACCGACGACTCGCCGTGACAGACCAGAGCGGTGGTGACGATCGCTGCGATGGCGTGACCGACGATCATGAGCGCATCAGGAGCGGTCGTCGCGACCACCGGGCCCAGGGCGGCGAGGTCGAGATGGTGTTCGTGGCCGCCGAGCGCCGTCGTGCCGGTCGGTGTGCCGAGCAGCTGGAACACGAGGTGGAAGAGCCCCTGACTGACCAGCACCGTCAGAGCGACGCGCGATCTGGAGACCCGGGCGCCGATGAGCAGTGCCGCGAGAGGCACGAGGAGCGCTGCGACGGCGATGACCAAGAGCGGATGCGGGGCGGCTCCGCCCGCGGTGGTGTGCGACGCTGCGGCCACGAGGGTTGCGGCACCGGACGCCGCGGCTGCGCGCAGAAGTCGCAGCTGGCGGGAGGTCACGACACAAGCCTAACCGCGCCGCGTCATCGCCCTGCGCAGCACATGGGGCTTATTCCTAGGCGACGAGCACTAGCTTGGGGGAGTGGAAGCACTGCTCTATCTGGGTGGCATCGTGTTCATGCTGATCGGCCTCGGCCTGTCGATCGGTCTGCACGAGGTCGGCCACCTCCTGCCGGCGAAGCTCTTCGGCGTGCGTGTGGGCCAGTACATGATCGGCTTCGGCCCGAGACTGTGGTCCAAGCGCATCGGCGAGACGGAGTACGGCTTCAAGCTGCTGCCGCTCGGCGGATTCATCTCGATGTCGGGGATGTACCCGGCCTCCACCGCATCGGGCCCGGCGAAGGGCGTCTTCCGTGCTCTCGTGCAGGACGCACGATCGGCGAACGACGAGACGATCGCCGAAGGTGCTGAGGACCGCGTCTTCTACCGTCTCCCCGTATGGAAGCGCGTCGTCGTGATGCTCGGCGGCCCGTTGATGAACCTGATCCTCGCGATCGTGATCTTCACTGTTCTGGTGTCCGGCATCGGAGTGCAGCAGGGGACCACGACCATCGCGTCGGTGAACCAGTGCGTCCTGCCCGCCGGATCGACGGCGACCGAGTGCGAGGCCGACGACCCGGCGACGCCGGCTGCCGAGGCCGGCATCAGGCCCGGCGACGTGCTGGTGTCCGTCGACGATCAGCTCGTGTCGACCTTCGCGCAGGCGACCGCCATCGTGCAGGCCGCTCCAGGAGAGACCCTGGAACTGGTGGTGCTTCGAGACGGTGCCGAGCAGACTCTGAGCATCACTCCGATCGAGGCTGAGCGCACCATCACCGATGCGAGCGGGCAGCCGGTCATCGGCGAGGACGGGCAGCCCGTCGTCCGGGAGGTCGGCTACGTCGGCATGGCGGCGCAGATGGGCTTCGTCCAACAGCCGCTGTCGGCAGGACCCCAGATGGCGGCCGATACCGTCGTGCGCGTGGGGTCGATGATCGTCACCCTCCCGGTGCGGATCTGGGAGACCGGCGTCTCACTGGTCACCGGGTCTGAGCGCGATCCGAACGGGCCGCTGAGCGTCGTGGGGGTCGGACGCATCGCGGGTGAGGTCGCGGCGATCGATGCGCCGATCCTCAACCGCTTCTCCGTGCTTCTCGGGCTTCTCGGATCCCTCAATGTCGCACTGTTCGTGTTCAACCTGATCCCGCTGCTGCCGCTCGACGGAGGGCACGTGGTCGTCGCGCTGTGGGACGGCATCCGCCGCGCCTGGGCGAAGCTGTTCCGGCGACCGCCGCCCCCGCCCGTCGACGCCACCAGGCTCGTGCCGCTGACCGTGGTCGTGGCGACACTGCTCATCGTGATGGGGGCCGTGCTGCTCCTCGCCGATGTCTTCAACCCGGTGAACATCTTCGGCGGCTGAGCCGCCTTCGCGTGGTCGGCTGGCTGGACGGGCGGGTCGCGACGGCATCCGCCTTGGGATCAGGCGAGCGCGTGCGAGACCAGACGCTCGAGAGTGCGGATGCCGTCGCGCGACAGGATCGACTCCAGGTGGCCCTGCACCGATGCGAAGCGCTTGCCGCGAAGCGCGTAGACGTCGCCTGATTCAGGGTCGGCCGACACCTCGACCGTTCCCGTCGACGTCGTGCCGGGGGTCACCCTGGCCGTGAAGGTGTTGTAGAAGCCGATCGAGGCGTCCTCGCCGAACACGGGGACCGACTTCTGCAGCCCCTGATGCGGCGCGGCGAGGGGCGTCAGGGCGATGCCGAGGCGATCGCTGAGGATCTGGTGGCTGAGGCACACGGCGAGCAGCGGCGACCCGGCGTCCACACGTCGCGACACGACCTCGCGCAACCTGGTGATCCGAGAGCTCTCGACGTCGCGGGGGTCGCCGGGTCCCGGGCCGGCGACCACGAGGTCGGCCGCGTCGAGCTCGGCGTCGTCGACGTCGCTCCAGGCGCGGATCGTGACATCGAGTCCGAGGTGGCGCAGTTGGTGAGCGAGCATCGTGGTGAAGCGGTCCTCCGCATCGACGACGATCGCCGAGCGCCCGGCGAAGGGCCCGGTCAGATCGTCACCCTGCGGATTCAGCCAGAAGTCGGCCAGGCGCGCATTGCGCGAGGAGAGGAGCTCAGCGACCGCGGGGTCGTCGGCGAGGGGCAGCCGTTCGCCCGGCGCGTCGGCATCGTCGCGCGCCTCGGCGACGCTGTCGCGATCGATCGCCCCGATGGCGCCGAGCACGCCTGCGGCCTTGCCGTGGGTCTCCGACACCTCGCCGTGCGGGTCCGAGTGGCGCACGAGCGTCGCGCCCACGGGCACACTGAGCGAGCCGTTCTGGAGATACACGGTGCGGATCAGGATCGGTGCGTCGAGGTCGTGCCCTCCGGCGTCGTTCGGAGTGAACAGGGCGGCGACGCCCGAGTAGTAGCCGCGCGGCTTCTTCTCATGGCGACGGATCACCGCGCATGCGTTCTGCATCGGCGAGCCGGTCACGGTCGGCGCGAACATCGTCTCGCGCAGGATGTCGCGGGGGTCGAGCGCACTGCGCCCGCGGAGCATGTACTCGGTGTGGGTGAGGCGCGACATCTCCTTCAGATGCGGGCCGGTGATGCGTCCGCCGTCGGAGCATACGGCGCTCATCATCTTGAGCTCCTCGTCCACCACCATGAAGAGCTCTTCGGTCTCCTTGGTCGAGGAGAGGAAGTCGACGAGCGTCTCTCTCGTGGCTCCCCCCGCAGGATGGCGGAACGTCCCCGAGATGGGATTCATCGTGACGACGCCGCCCCGCGCGACGACGTGCGCCTCAGGACTCGCGCCGACCGCGATGTGCCCGGGTGTCACCACCGCGAAGGTCCAATAAGCGCCTCGTTCGTGCGCGAGAAGAGCCCGGAACCAGGTGAGCGCGGCGGTTCGGTCGTCGACCTCGATCTCGGCGGTGAAGTCGCGACGGATCACGAAGTTCGCGCCTTCACCGCGTCCGATCTCGTCGGCGATCACGGTCTCGACGATCCCTGCGTACTCGTCGTCGGCGATGTCGAAGCCGCCGTCGCTCAGCGGCACGGCATCCGTCGGAAGCTCGGCGAGCAGCGCAGACGTGGGCAGGTGGAGGTGCTCATCGACCACGATGCAGCGCAGGGGCGCGCCGTCATCCTGGGCGACGAAGCCGCGCTCGCGCACCTGCCGGTAGGGCACCATGGTGAAGATCTCGCGGGGGATGCCGTCTATCGACAGCGGGATGTCAGCCAGCAGTTCGACATCGACGACCTCGCCGGTGAGCAGCTCGACGGTGTCGGCGCCGTCTCGGGCGATCAGCACGAACGACGCCGCGGGATCTGCGGTGAGCTCGGAAAGACGTGAGAGGGTCATCGGTGTCTCCTGTGCATGGCTCCGGCTCGGCTCAACGAAAAGACCGCCCCGGAGGCGGTCTGGATTCGTGGGAACGCGAACACACCGCCTAAGAGGCGGGCCACCAGGTGAAGTTCGCGAGCATGGGCTGAAAACTATCACACCGCGCACCGCCGCCCCGGCCGTGTGACGCGCGTCTTCGCCGTGCGGCATCCAGCCTGCGTGCATGCAGGCGGCGTAGGCTGGGGGTTGTGCCAGCAGTGAATCTTGGGATGCCGAAGATCCCCGAAGTCCTCGCCCCGCGCCGCAAGTCTCGCCAGATCAAGGTGGGCAAGGTGCTCGTCGGCGGCGACGCCCCCGTCACCGTCCAGTCCATGACGACGACGAAGACGACGGACATCAACGCGACTCTCCAGCAGATCGCGGAGCTGACCGCATCCGGATGCGAGATCGTCCGCGTCGCCGTCCCGCATCAGGACGACGCCGACGCGCTGAAGATCATCGCGATGAAGAGCCAGATTCCCGTCATCGCCGACATCCACTTCCAGCCGCGCTACATCTACACCGCCATCGACGCGGGCTGCGGTGCAGTTCGGGTGAACCCGGGCAACATCCGTGAGTTCGACGGCAACGTCGGCAAGATCGCCGAGGCCGCCAAGGCTGCGGGCGTCTCGCTGCGCATCGGTGTCAATGCGGGCTCGCTCGACCGCCGCATTCTGACCAAGTACGGCAAGGCGACCGCTGAGGCCCTCGTCGAGAGCGCCGTCTGGGAGGCTTCGCTGTTCGAGGAGCACGACTTCCACGACTTCAAGATCTCGGTCAAGCACAACGACCCGATCGTGATGGTGAAGGCCTACCGTCAGCTCGCCGAGCGGGGCGACTGGCCGCTGCACCTCGGTGTGACCGAGGCGGGCCCCGCGTTCCAGGGCACGATCAAGAGCGCCACGGCATTCGGCATCCTGCTCGGTGAGGGCATCGGAGACACCATCCGTGTGTCTCTGTCAGCGCCGCCGGCTGAAGAGGTGAAGGTCGGTCACCAGATCCTGCAGTCCCTGAACCTCCGCGAGCGCAAGCTCGAGATCGTCTCGTGCCCCTCGTGCGGACGCGCCCAGGTCGACGTGTACACGCTCGCCGAGAACGTCACCGAGGGGCTCAAGGACATGACCGTCCCGCTGCGAGTGGCCGTCATGGGCTGCGTCGTGAACGGCCCGGGCGAGGCGCGTGAGGCTGACCTCGGTGTCGCATCCGGTAACGGCAAGGGCCAGATCTTCGTCAAGGGCGAGGTCATCAAGACCGTGCCGGAAGCCGACATCGTCGCGACTCTGATCGAAGAGGCCAACCGCATCGCCGCTGAGATGGGGCCTGAGGCGCCGCTCGGCACCGCGCAGGTCGTCACGGCCTGACCGACCCCGTCGATCCGACATGAGGAGTTCCATGCCGTCGTCCACGATCGTGTCCTTCGCCGGAGGCGACCTCAGAGGGTCGAGCACTGTCTCGCGGGTCGAGACATCATCGCGGGGAACGATCGTCGTGGTCGACGCGACCCCGTTCCACCCGGTCGACCACACCTGGCCGGACCAGCCAGGAGACACAGGCGAGCTCTCTGCCGAAGGGAACGTCGTCCGTGTCGCCGAGGCCGTGATGGCCGCCGTGTCGGACGAGGGCCAGTTCGCGGTCGGAGCCGACATCCCGGTCAAGCGCGGCGTCGAAGGATGGACGTGGCTCGCCGGTCACCCGATCGACGGCGACGCTCCATCCTGGCTGGTCGAGGGGGCACGCGTCGAGTTGTCGGTCGACGCCCCACGACGGGCAGGCCTCAGCCGCGGCCACACCGCGTGCCACCTGGCGTCGTTGGCGTTGGACATCGCTCTCGCCGATCTGTGGCGCAAGGATCCCGGTGCGGATGCCCTGGGCAACCCGAACTTCGAGGCCAGGGCGAACCAGTCCAGCCGCATCCATGAAGACGGCGCGGTCGACGAGTACCGCCTCGGCAAGAGCCTGCGCAGGTCCGGATTCGACACAGAGACCTTCGTGGCGACGCTCGGAGAGCGGGAAACGGCGATCAACGCGCAGCTGGCCACGTGGGTCTCCTCCGGTGCGGCGAGCCGCGTGGCGCCCGAAGGCCCGGCGATCGTGGATCGTCGCAGCTGGCACTGCGAACTCCCGGAGGGCGCCGCAGAGATCCTCTGCGGCGGAACGCACGTGGAGTCTCTCTCCGAGTTCGTCTCGATCTCGGTCTCGCTCGACCTGACGGATCCGCAGCTGCTGGTGATGACCACGAAGGCCGTTCCCGCGGTCTGAGTCCGCTCAGCGAACGAAGCCGGACTGCACTCGACCGCCGGCGCGCTCGAGCTCATCCGAGACGCGGGCCGCGAAGGTCGTGTAGTCGCTCTCGAGCAGAGGGACGGTCAAGCGGTCCGCTCTCTCGACGCTCAGCTCGCGGAGGCGTCGCGGCAACCATTTGCCCGTCCCTATCCACCGCCCCTCGGTGAGCAGCATGAGCTCTGCGATCCGCTCGAACACGACGGATGCCTCCACACGCTGCTCGAGAGGGTCTGTCGCGTCCGCCAGATCGTCGAGCACATCGGTGATGACGTAGCGACGGAACGCGGACTCACTCGCGCTGAGCGATGGCCCTGAGTCGAGCACGCTCCGCCACTGCTGGCGGAGTGATGCCAGTCGGCCATCGTCTCTGATCGCGGTGCCGTCGACCAGCATGTGCACCGTCACCGGTCGATGCTGCGCGATGCCTCGTGCCGCCCACTCGTCGAACCCCGTCGGCGTGTATGCGAAGACCTCGAAGATCTCGCCCTCGAACTCGTGCGTCGAGGCTTCGCTCGTCTGCCCTTCGACATCGAAGAGCCGATCGCCGACCAGCAGCAGGTCGATGTCGCTCGTCGCGGTGCGGTCGCCGCGTGCTGTGCTTCCGGCCACGATGGCCACGCCGGCGCCGGGAAAGCGCGCGGTGACGAATCGTGCTGCGACGGCGAAGTGGTCCACCCCGACAGTGCGATCTTCAGCCTTCTCGACGATCGGGGTCGCGGCGGGAGCCCGGGCGAGGTCGACCGCATCTCCGAGGATTCGGTCGATGGCTCGATCACGTCGCAACGCTGCGATCTCGTCGAGCGCGAACCACCTTGTCTCGGCCAGTTCTCCGTCGGCGAAGACCAGGGGTGAGCCATCCGGGATCGAGCAGAGGAACGCGGTCGTGACGTAGCTGACGACGTCGTGGTTGGCGTATCGGACGAGGAGCTCCTCGCCGCCGTACGCTCCGACGAGACCATCGATGCCGACACGGATCCCGAGCTCTTCGCGCACCTCGCGCAGCACGGCATCCTTCGGATCCTCACCGGGTTCGACCCCGCCGCCGACCAGACCCCACTCCGACGAGTCCACCCGCCGACACAGCAGGAAGCGGTCATCTCGCCGGATGACGGCAGTGACCGCGGGGAGCAGCAGGAGATCGTGACCGATGCGTTCGCGGATCCCGCTGACGTAGGGCGATGTGGGCATGGAGCAGAGCCTAGGGGTCAGATCGCGAACTCGATCTCGCCTCGGGCGACGTCGGTGCTGACGAGGCGCAAGGAGACACGTCCGCCGGGCACCGTGCCGGCGGGTACAGGGGCGGACGCGGTCACAGCAGGGTCGGCGAGCTGGACCGTCGCGCGCTCACCGCGTATCTCGATCACGGTCGCCTCGACCGTCCGGCCCACGAAAGGCGTGAGCAGTGCGGCTTCGACGCAGTTGATCGTCGCCGAGTCGAGTCTGGACGCGCGTTGCCCGGAGCTCTGCATCAGCGCAGGGAGGTCGGGCAGCGACTCGCGAACCCAGCCGGGCACGTCCCGGTCTTCCGACACGGCGAGGCAGATCTCGAGAGACCAGCGATCGACGAGTCGACGTAGGGGAGCGGTCGCGTGGGCGTAGGGCGCCGCAATCGCAGCCTGTTGTGCGTCGCTCGGGGCGGAGCCGTCGAAAGTCACGTAGCCGGCGCCGCGGAACAGGGTCGCGGCTGCCTCGAGAACGGGCAGGGTCATCGGGTCGGCGCGATCCAGGTCACGCAGATAGTCGCCGTATCGTCCCGTCGTCCACGGTCGTCCGAGAGCCTCGGTCTGATGGCGGAACGCGTCGAAGGCCTTCTCGTCGGGCTGCGGCATGGTTCGAAGGATGCCGGTGCCGGCGTCCAGCATCAGCGACGCCGCCGCCATACCGGTCATGAGGGAGAGCTGGGCGTTCCACTCCTCGACGGGAAGAGGATGGCGGCGCTCGATCGCGTAGCTGCCATCGGCCGCTCTGGTCACCTCCTCGTCCGGGAGGTTCAGGCTCGCGCCGCCGCGGATCTTCTCCTGCTCGATCCGCAATGCGCCGATCTCCGGCAACAGCGCCGCGGGACCGCCTTCGCCGCTGTCGAGTGCGGCCTGGGCGCTGACGTAGTCCAGTTGGGCGCGGGAACGGACCAGCGCCCGCTCCAGGCGGAAGTCCGTGACGGTGCCCGAGGAGTCGAGCGCGAACGTCCAGACCAGGGCAGGGCGATCCACATCGGCCAGGAGCGATGCGCGGTCCTCGCTGAGGATCTTCGGATGCAGGGGAATCGTCCCGTCCGCGGCGTACAGTGTCTGGCCGCGGCGCCGAGCCTCCGTGTCGACCTCTCCGCCGGGCGCAACGAACCCCGGGACGTCGGCGATCGCGTAGCGGACTGCGAAGCCGGAGCCATCGCGTTCGAGGTGGAACGCCTGGTCGAGGTCACGTGACCCGAGCGGATCGAGGGTCGCGAAGGGGATGTCGCGCAGATCGAGCTCGGGAGTCGCCGCTTTCGTGGCCTCAGCTTCGGCGACGACAGCGGCGGGGAAGTCCGTGGGCGCGTCGAGGGACTCTCTCAGCGCGGCGAGCGCTGCGGCGAGCTCGGTCTGCGCGGCTGACGGGGCAACGTGCGATCGGCGCTGAGGCATGCCCCCACACTATGACGCCGCGGACGAGACAGCCGTCGCCCCCGAGCCGGGTTGCCCGGAACTCCTCAGAGGGCCGGCGGCTGGCTGTCTTGAGCAGCGGTGGAGGCGCACACGGGAGAGGAGGCGGAGTGTCCGCGATGCGCTGCGACCCCTCGGAACCTGTGATTCGCGTGTCCGTCCGACCCAGACCGGAATACTGGGCGTTAGCGTGGGGGTATGACCACTGCTGCGAAGGCCAAGACCCTGATCGGACTCTATGAAGCCCCGGAGATCCTCCGCGTCGTGAATGTGTGGGACGTCGTGTCAGCCCGCGCTGTCGCGAAGCTTCCCGAGACGAAGGCGATCGCGACTGCCGGTCACGGCATCGCCGCCTCGTTCGGTTTCGAGGACGGCACGATCTCCCGAGACATCATGATCGACATGGTGGGTCGCATCGCGGCCTCCGTCTCGGTCCCGGTGACCGCCGACCTCGATGACGGATACGGCGACGCAGGGGAGACCACTCGCCTGGCGATCGGCGCGGGCGTGGTCGGAGCAAACATCGAAGACCGCCTCAAGCCGTTCGACGAATCCGTCGCCGCAGTCGAGGCCATCGTCAAGGCAGCGGAGGCCGAGGGCGTGCCGTTCGCGCTCAACGCGCGCACCGATGCCTTCGTCCGCGCCGGCCACCGCCCTGTCGCGGAAAGCGTCGCGGATGCGATCCAGCGCGGCCGGGCGTTCCTCGATGCCGGAGCCACCGCGGTGTTCGTGCCCGGAATGCTCGACGCCAACATCACCCGCCAGCTCGTCGAGGGTCTCGGTGAAGGCAAGCTCAGCGTGATCGGGCTCCCTGGAACCCTCGCCGCCTCGGAGTACGAGAAGCTTGGCGTCGCCCGCATCTCGTACGGACCGCTCCCGCAGCGTGTGGCGCTCACCGCTGTTCAGGAACTTGCCGCCAGCCTGTATGCGGGCGGCGTGATCCCGAACGGCCTCCCTGCGCTCAACTGACGCGGCGCGAAACGGGTGACCACCGGTCAGTAGACTTGCCCGGTGGTCACTCGTCTATCGAACTTCTTCCTCCGCACGCTCCGTGAAGACCCTGCAGGCGCAGAGGTCGCGAGCCACAGGCTGCTGATCCGGGCCGGATACATCCGACCGCAGGCCGCCGGTATCTTCGCGTGGCTCCCGCTCGGACTACGCGTGAAGGCCAAGATCGAGACCGTCGTCCGCGAGGAGATGGCCGCCGCAGGTGCGCAGGAAGTGCATTTTCCGGCTCTGATGCCTCGCGAGTCGTACGAGGCGACGGGACGTTGGGAGGAATACGGCGACCTGCTGTTCCGCCTCCAGGACCGTAAGGGCGGGGATTACCTGCTCGCACCGACCCATGAAGAGGCGTTCACGCTCCTCGTCAAGGACCTCTACTCGTCGTACAAGGATCTGCCTCTCACGATCTACCAGATCCAGGACAAGTATCGCGATGAGGCACGCCCGCGTGCCGGCCTGCTCCGCGGTCGCGAGTTCACGATGAAGGACGCCTACTCGTTCGATTCCTCGGATGCCGGACTCGATGTGAGCTATCAGGCACAGCGCGATGCGTACGAGCGGATCTTCCAGCGCCTCGGTCTCGAGTACGTGATCGTCCAGGCGGATGCCGGGGCGATGGGCGGTTCCCGCAGCGAGGAGTTCCTTCACCCGACCCCCGTGGGTGAGGACACGTTCGTGCGGAGCGCCGGCGGCTACGCCGCCAATGTCGAGGCGTTCACGACGGCGGTGCCCGACGCCGTCGCCTTCGATGCCAACGCATCCCCTGTCATCTTCGATTCGCCGAACACGCCGACGATCGAGACGCTCGTCGCCCACGCGAACGAGCACCTCGAGGGCGACTACTCCGCTGCCGACACCCTCAAGAACGTCGTGTTGGCACTGACTCACCTCGACGGAACGCGCGAGCTGGTCGTCGTGGGCATTCCGGGTGACCGCGAGGTCGACGAGAAGCGCGCGGAGGTCGCGTTCGCGCCCGCCGAGGTCGAGACCGCCACGGCGGACGACTTCGAGAACAACCCGCTGCTCGTGAAGGGCTACATCGGGCCCTGGTCGCCCACCGGCGCTGTGCTCGGCGAAGAGTCGGCGACCGGCATCCGCTACCTGGTCGATCCCCGCGTGAGCGAGGGCACCAGCTGGATCACCGGCGCGAATGTCGACCAGAAGCACGCGCATTCGGTCGTCGCCGGTCGGGACTTCTTCTCGGATGGGATCATCGAGATCGCGAACGTCAGGGCGGGCGACCCCGCTCCCGACGGTTCCGGACCCGTGGAACTGGCTCGCGGCATGGAGATCGGCCACGTGTTCCAGCTCGGCCGCAAGTACGCCGAGGCCCTCGGCCTCAAGGTGCTGAACGAGAACGGCAAGCTCGTCACGGTCACGATGGGTTCGTACGGAATCGGCATCACGCGCATCCTCGCGATCATCGCCGAGCTGCACAACGACGAGAAGGGTCTCATCTGGCCGGCATCCGTCGCGCCGTTCGATGTGCAGGTCGTCGCGGCCGGCCGCGATCAGGTGGGGTTCGACGTGGCGACCGAGCTCTCGGCGCAACTCGAGTCTGCGGGCCTCGACGTTCTCTACGACGACCGTCCGAAGGTGTCGCCCGGAGTGAAGTTCGGTGACGCGGAGCTCGTCGGCGTGCCGAAGATCGTCATCGTCGGCCGTGGTGCTGCCGACGGCCGGGTCGAGCTGTGGGATCGCAGCACCGGTGACCGCGAAGCGGTGTCGGTCGAAGAGGCCGTGCAGCAGCTGTCCCGGCGCTGAGCGCGGACGGAGAATGCCGCGCACCTCATCCGAGGTGCGCGGCATTTCCGTCTGTCCGGGGGCGAGCCGTCGGTCAGCAGACGATGCGACCGTGATTCATGATGTCGTCGTCGGGCGTGTCCTTGGTGACGAGTGCCTTGAGCGCCCCGGCCGCCATCGCGATCTTGCCCTTGGCAGGCTCCCAGAACTCGGTCACCGTCGGCGTCACCTTCAGAAGTGCGATGCCGGGGGTGTCGAGTCCGTCTTCGAACCAGATGTCGAGCGAGGGCGAGTAGAGCTCCTCCATCTTCGCGCGGTCGTGCACCACGGACGCGTTCCCGGCCACCGAGACATATCGCATGCCCTTGGCATCGCAATACGAGAGGCCGACCTGATGGTGGGCTCGTGCTTCTTCCACCTTCTCCGTGTCTTCCGCGGTGAAGAACCAGATGTCTCCGGCATCGTCCATCTGCCTGGTCGACATCGGTCTGCTCACCAGGTTGCCGTCGTCGTCCGTCGTCGTCAGCATCGTGAAGTCGATGTCCTCGACGAGCTCGGTCACGCGTGCGAGTGCTTCCGGTCCAGTGATCTCAGTCATGCCGACACTGTGCCTCGGATGACGTCCGTGCGCACGGGTATTGACACCGCGCGATGAGGATGATCACAGCGGCGTTGCGTAGACCCGGCCGACACGCCCTCGTGACAGGCTGAGGGCATGACCGACGAACCGCTGCCGGAATCGCTGAGCGCCGAGATCAACAACGTCCTCGACGAAGCCGGGGTGAAGACCGACCGCAGGCTGGTCATGCGCATGATGCGCACCGCAGTGCTGCTGGGTGAGGACGACACCGACCGTCTCGACCTCAAGATCGCCTCCGCCGCTCTCGCCGAGATGCGAGACGCCTTCCGGCTGTTCGCTCCGTTCGAGGGCGTGCCCAAGGTCACGGTCTTCGGTTCGGCTCGGACCCGGCACGATGATCCGCTCTACGTGCAGGCCCGTGACGTCGCCGCCGCTCTGGCAGCGGATGGGTGGATGGTCGTCACCGGGGCAGGCCCGGGGATCATGCAGGCTGCGGCGGAGGGGGCAGGCCCGGCGCTCTCACTCGGGGTGTCGATCAGGCTTCCGTTCGAAGAGAAGGCCAACAGCCTGATCGCGGCGAGCGAGCACGTGGTGGCGATGAAGTACTTCTTCACCCGCAAGCTGATGCTCATCAAGGAGTCCAGCGGCTTCATCTGCCTGCCTGGCGGGTTCGGCACGCTCGACGAGATGTTCGAGCTGCTCACGCTGCAGCAGACGGGCAAGGCCGAGCCGACGCCGATCGTCCTGCTCGACGAGCCAGGCGGCACCTTCTGGAACGGTCTCAAGCGGTTCATCGACGAAGATCTGGCGCCCACGGGCGTGATCTCCGAGGGCGACTTCGACCGCGTCGTCATCACCGACTCCGTCGAGTCGGCCGCCTCCGTGATCGCAGGGTTCTGGCGCAACTACGACTCACTGCGGTGGTTCGGAGACACCCTGGTGCTCCGCCTCCGAGCCGAGCCGTCTGATGCCGAGGTGGGGCAGCTCAACGAGCAGTTCGCCGGGATGCTGGCGAGCGGACGTATCGAGAGGACTGCTCCGCGGTCGCCCGAGGTCGCCGACGATGACGTGCTGCATCTTCCGCGACTGGCCCTGCACCTCGATCAGCGTCAGGTCGGCAGTCTGTTCCGCCTGATCGGCGCGATCAACTCGCTGGAGTCCGCTCCCGCGCTCTGATCCCAGCGGCGAACCGGGCGAGATCCACGGAGCCGCCGAGGATCCTCTCGGCCGCGCGGTGGCCCGAATAGAAGGCCGCCCCCACTGTCGCCGGCTCGTCTCCCCACGTCGCCTCGCCGGCGAAATGCAGCACCGCGTCGACCGGTCCCGCGAGCTCGTCGTGGTCGTGGTGCGACGACCCGACCGCGAGATGCGAGTACGAGCCGTTCGAGAACGCGTCGTGCCCCCAACGGGTGACCCAGTGAGCGGTGGGTTCGCCGACGGCATCGGGGTAGAGGTCGCGAAGAGCGCGCACGACATCCGCGACGATCTCGTCGTCGGACAGCTCCTGCATCCGGCGGCCGAACGGACCGGCCGCGAAAGTCAGCAGGGTGGGAAGTCCGCTGACGGCTGACACGTCGTACCAGGAGTGCCAGTGCTCGCCGGCCTCGCCGAGTGCCCGCAGCACGTAGCTGTCCTCGTTCCAGAAGCGCTCCGGGAACTGGATGAAGATCTTGTTGAAGACCCCCATGCCCAGTCGTTCGATCGGCCCGGCGACAGCCTCCGGCAGGGGAGGGGTGAAGTCGATCGACCCCGCCTTGAGCACGCCGAGCGGCACGGTGACCAGGGCGCTTCGTGCGGAGAACTCTCCGTTCTCGGTCGACACCGTGACTCCGGCATCCGTGCGCGCGATCCGGGTGACCGCCTGGCTCAGGCGGATGTCGAGTCCGGCGGCGATGCGCCTCGGGAGCTCGTCGTACCCGCGGGGGAAGATGACCTCATCTCCGTCGATCGCGTCCTCGTCGAGCCCGTGCGCGTCGAGGTCGCCGATCCACGCTCCGCACTGCTCCTCGACGCGATGGCGGAAGAACTCCCGGATCTCGTCGATGCGCTCAGGATCGAAGCCGGTGCGGTCGAGCGCGCGCTCGGTGACATCGAGATAGGTGTCGCCGGGGGAGGAACGTTCGATCTCGTCGACCAGCAGGCGATCGGCCTCCTCGACCTCGGCGACCCACTGGGACGTGCGGGCGGCATCCATCGGCCTGCCGTCGCCGTCGAAGTTCTCGATCGGCCGCCCTCCGGCCTGGAAACTGCCGACGGTGTATTCGAGCGTCGGAATCTCGAGAGCCTGCACGAGATCCCACAGCGCGGAGCCCTCGATGCCGTGCACCCACGACGCGCCGAGATCGACGGGGAATCCTGCGGTGCGATCGGTGTGCATCCGGCCGCCGATGCGATCCCTCGCCTCGAGGACGATGACGTCCGCTCCGGCATCGGCGAGCATGCGAGCCGCCGTCACCCCGGACATCCCCGCCCCGATCACGATGGTGTCGTACGTCGTCACTGAGTCCTCCTGCACGCTGGGCACCGCATCGGTGCAGCCGCCTCGTGGCGACCGGCGGTGGGCACAGGGTATCGTGGTACGGATGTCGCGCGTGCACACCCGCGCGACGAGAGCTGAATAGGGAGTCGTCATGGATATCGAACTGAGTCTGCTGCGTGGGATCGAGAAGGAGAAGGCGATCCCCTTCGACGAGCTGGTCTCGATCATCGAGCAGGCCATCCTGACCGCCTACTCCAAGCATGTCTCCGCAGAGGGCGCCACACCCGAGGGTGTCCGCGTCGAGCTCGATCGTCGGACCGGGCACGTCGCCGTGCTGCAGGTCGTCAAGGACGAACAGGGCGCGATCATCGGGGAAGAGGATGCCACGCCGGATGACTTCGGCCGGATCGCCGCCTTCGCCGCGAAGCAGGTCATCAGCCAGCGTCTGCGCGACATCGCGGACGACGTGGTGCTCGGCGACTTCAAGGACAAGGAAGGCGACATCGTCGCCGGCGTGATCCAGCAGGGGCCGAACCCTCGCATGATCCACGTCGACCTCGGAGCTGTCGAGGCGATCCTTCCTCCCGAGGAGCAGGTGCCGGGCGAGGAGTACACCCACGGCTCGCGTCTGCGCGTGTATGTGACGAGCGTCGCGAAGGGCCTCAAGGGGCCGCAGATCACCGTCTCGCGCACACATCCCGGGCTCGTTCGCAAGCTCTTCGCACTCGAGGTGCCCGAGATCGCCGCAGGTCTCGTCGAGATCGTCTCGCTGGCCCGCGAGGCCGGACACCGCACCAAGATCGCCGTCCGCGCCAACGACCCGGCGATCAACGCCAAGGGTGCCTGCATCGGTGAGATGGGGCGTCGCGTGCGCGCCGTCACCGAGGAGCTCGCAGGCGAGAAGATCGACATCGTCGATCACGATCCGGAGCTCGCCGCCTTCGTCGCGAACGCCCTCTCGCCGGCCAAGGTGACCAGCGCGTTCATCCTCGATGCGAACACCAGGGCCGTGCGTGCACTGGTGCCCGACTATCAGCTCTCCCTCGCCATCGGCAAGGAGGGTCAGAACGCTCGTCTGGCTGCGAAGCTCACCGGCGCGAAGATCGACATCCAGCCCGACAGCGTCCTGGACTGACCGCTCGTCACGTCCGACTCGCGCCCGTCGCGCGAGTCGGACGGGAACACAGGTGTAAGATGGAACCCGTACGAACGTGCGTCGGCTGTCGCACGCGTGCTCCCCGCGCCGCTCTTCTCAGAGTGGTGTCCCAAGACGACATCCTCATCATCGATGAGCGAAGCGTCCTGCCAGGGCGAGGCGCGTGGGTGCATCCGACACCGGAATGCATGGATGCCGCTCTGCGGCGCCGAGCTTTCGGCCGAGCACTTCGCGCATCCGGCAATCTGGATACGCGGATCATCGAACAATACCCACCAAGAAACAAAGGCTGAACGGCTATGGAAACAAAGTGAACGGCTCGAAATGAGACCCGTCCGCGACTAGTGGTCTGCCCTGTCTGGGTGGACCGACCCCAGACAGGAGAATTGTGGCTGGTAAACCACGCGTACACGAGATCGCCGCCGAACTCGGCGTCGACAGCAAGATCGCACTTGCAAAGCTCAAGGAACTCGGAGAGTTCGTCAAGAGCCCCTCTTCGACCATCGAACCGCCGGTGGCGCGCAAGCTTCGCGCTGCCATCGAGTCGGACGCCTCGCTGAAGGCATCCGCTGACACGGCTCCCGCTGCGGCCAAGCCCGGTGCCGCCAAGCCCGGTGCCGCCAAGCCCGGTGCGGCCAAGACCGGTGCTGCGACGCCCGGTGCTGCAACGCCCGGTGCCGCGAAGCCCGGTGCCGCCAAGACGGGTGGACCGACTCCCGGGCCCAAGCCCGGACCCAAGCCGGCCCCCGCGCCGGAAGAGCCCGTTGCCGCTCCGGCTCCTGAGGCTCCCGCCCCGGCCGCTGAAGCTCCGGCCGAGCCTGCTGCTTCGGCCGAGGGTACGTCCGGATCCGCTGCGCCCAAGTCGAACGACGGCGGCGCACCGAAGCCCGGCGCACCGCGTCCGGGCAACAACCCGTTCTCGTCGGCGCAGGGCATGGGCCAGCGTCCGGCAGGTCCTCGTCCCGGCAACAACCCCTTCGCCTCGGCGCAGGGCATGGGCCAGCGGCCGAGCCCGACTCCCGGCAACATCCCGCGTCCGCAGGCTCCGCGCCCCGGTGCCCCGCGTCCCGGTGCGCCTCGTCCCGGTTCTCCCCGTCCCGGCGCTCCGCGCGGCGGTCAGGGTGGTCGTCCCGGTGGTGCACCGTTCCAGCAGCGTCCCGGCGGCCCCGGTCGTCCCGGCGGTGCCGGTGGACCCGGTGCCGGTCCCGGTGCTCGTCCCGGCGGTGGGTTCGCAGGTCGCCCCGGTGGGGGCGGCGGTCGCGGCCGTGGTCCTGGTGGAGGTACCGCAGGTGCCTTCGGCAAGGGCGGCGGCAAGAGCAAGCAGCGCAAGTCGCGGCGGGCGAAGCGGCAAGAGTTCGAGATGCGGAGCGCCCCGGTCGTCGGTGGCGTCAACGTCACCCGCGGCAACGGGGAGATCATCCGCATGCGCCGTGGTGCGTCGATCGCGGACTTCGCCGACAAGATCGAGACGCTGACCGGCTACACGGTTCAGCCCGGAACCCTCGTGACGATCCTCTTCAACCTCGGCGAGATGGCCACGGCCACCGAGTCGCTTGATGAGGCGACGTTCGAGGTGCTCGGCGAGGAGCTCGGATACAAGATCCAGATGGTCTCGCCCGAGGACGAGGACAAGGAGCTCCTCGAGGGCTTCGGTCTGAACCTCGAGCAGGAGCTGGAGGAGGAGAGCGAGGACGACCTCGAGATCCGTCCTCCCGTGGTCACGGTCATGGGCCACGTCGATCACGGTAAGACCCGGCTGCTCGACGCGATCCGCCAGACCAACGTCATCGACGGCGAGGCCGGCGGCATCACGCAGCACATCGGTGCCTACCAGGTGTGGACGGAGCACGAGGGCATCGAGCGTGCCATCACCTTCATCGACACCCCGGGTCACGAGGCGTTCACCGCCATGCGTGCTCGTGGAGCGCAGGTCACGGACCTCGCGATCCTCGTGGTCGCAGCCGACGACGGCATCATGCCCCAGACGGTCGAGGCGCTGAACCACGCCCAGGCGGCGAACGTGCCGATCGTGGTCGCGGTGAACAAGGTAGACAAGCCCGACGCCAACCCGGCCAAGGTGCGTCAGCAGCTCACCGAGTACGGTCTGGTCGCAGAGGAGTATGGCGGAGACGTCATGTTCGTCGACGTCTCGGCTCGGGCGAACACCGGAATCCAGGAACTCCTGGACGCGGTGCTGCTCACCGCCGACGCGGGTCTCGACCTCACGGCCAACCCGAACAAGGCCGCTCGCGGTGTCGCCATCGAGGCGAAGCTCGACAAGGGCCGCGGCTCCATCGCCACGGTGCTGATCCAGTCCGGAACACTTCGGATCGGTGACGCGATCGTCGCAGGAACGGCTTATGGCCGTGTGCGTGCGATGGCAGACGAGAACGGCGAGCAGGTCCTCGAGGCCTACCCGTCGCGTCCGGTGCAGGTGCAGGGTCTGAACTCGGTGCCGCGTGCAGGCGATGTCTTCATCGTCACCGAAGAAGACCGCATGGCCCGTCAGATCGCTGAGAAGCGTGAAGCAGTCGAGCGCAACGCCCAGCTGGCCAAGGCCCGCAAGCGCATCTCGCTCGAGGACTTCACCCGTGCTCTCGAAGAGGGCAAGGTCGAGTCGCTCAACCTCATCATCAAGGGTGACGTCTCCGGTGCCGTCGAGGCACTCGAGGAGTCGCTGCTCAAGATCGAGGTCGATGACTCGGTGCAGCTCCGCATCATCCACCGCGGTGTCGGTGCGATCACGGAGTCCGACGTCAACCTCGCGACGATCGACAACGCGATCATCGTGGGCTTCAACGTCCGCCCCGACACGAAGGCGCGCGAGCGCGCTCAGCGTGAGGGTGTGGACATCCGGTTCTACTCGGTGATCTACAACGCGATCGACGAGGTCGAGAGCTCGCTCAAGGGCATGCTCAAGCCGGAGTACGAAGAGGTCCAGTCGGGTGTCGCCGAGATCCGCGAGGTGTTCCGCTCCTCGAAGTTCGGCAACATCGCCGGTGTCATCGTGCGATCGGGAACGATCACGCGAAACGCCAAGGCTCGCGTCATCCGAGACGGTGTGGTCATCGCAGATGGCCTGGCCATCGAGTCGCTGCGTCGCTTCAAGGACGACGTCACCGAGGTGCGTACGGACTACGAGGCCGGTATCGGCCTCGGCAAGTTCAATGACATCCAGATCGGTGACGAGATCGAGACGACGGAACTGATCGAGAAGCCTCGCGGCTGATCAAGTTCGATATCTTCGGGCGAGGGTGCGTGATGCATCCTCGCCCGAAGAGTACGTAGAGGGAGAGAACAATGGCTGGTGAACGACAGGCCCGTCTGGCTGATCGGATTCGAGTGATCCTTGCGGAGCGGCTCGAGAAGGGGTTGCGAGACCCGCGCCTCGGCTTCGTCACGATCACGGATGTCCGTGTCACGGGTGACCTGCAGCACGCCTCGGTGTTCTACACGGTGCTCGGTACCGAAGAGGAGCGCCTCTCCAGCGGGGAGGCTCTGACCTCCGCCACTGGCATGCTGCGCAGCGAGGTCGGCAAGCAGCTCAGCACGCGCCTCGTGCCGACGCTCGAGTTCATCCCCGATGCGCTGCCGGAGAACGCCGATCACATCTCGGCTCTCCTCCGTGAAGCGCAGCAGCGCGACGCCGAAGTGGCGAAGCTCGCATCGTCCGCGTCGCACGCGGGCGACGCGGATCCGTACCTCCGCGACGAAGAAGACGACACGAAGTCCTGAATATCGGCGCCCTCTTCGGGGCGTCGGAGTGTCTTGATAACCTCAGCTCAACGGGTGATCGCCCGCGGGGACTGGGGGGTTCGGCATCGTTTTTACGCGCGCGCACGGGGCGGCCTCGGTCGCACCCGCGGTCGTCGAGGCGATCCTCGACGACCTTCTCGAGCATGATCTGAGCTGCGCGCCGCATGTCGCAGCGCGACTCGCGTTCGAGCTGTCGGAGGATTCGCAGACGATCCTGGCGGTCGCGGCACGACTCGACGCTGCTCAGCGGCACGGTCTCAGGGCGCTCCCGTCGCCGCTGCCGATGGTGCCATCCGTCGAGGCGCTGTTCGCTCAGCTGGAGCTCGACGACCGCGACCGTGAGATCCTCGTCGCCGTGTCTCTGCGGCTCGACGACAGGCTCGACCCACTGGTGGATTTCGCGGGACGGTCCGCCGCAGAACTCGTCGGCGGTCCGCTCGGAGCGCTTCTCGAGATCCACGCGGGCCGAGTCCGTCTCGCCGACCCCCGGTTGGCGATCTGGTTGCGTGCGACGACGGCGTCTTCCTCGGCCGCCGCGGTGCACTCGAGACTGCACCGACTCTTCGACGCGCGCGGCGAGCGGGTCGATGCCGACTGGCACGGCGCTCGAGCGGCGATGCACGGCGAACCGGCGACCGCGGGGGAGCTGACGCGCATCGCCAGGGAGCATTCGGAAGCGGGACTGAGCGAGCGGGCCTTCCACCTCGCGGCAGAAGCAGCCGCGCACTCGAGCGGGATCGAGCGGGATGAGGCCACTCTCGTCGCCGGTGTCGCGGCCATCGCCGCGGGCTACGCGGTCGACGCGGCGAGACGACTGGGGAGTCTGTTTCCCGGCGGTGACGAGCTCTATCGCCTGCAGGGTCTCGGCGGGTTGCTCGTCGCCGAGGCGCATCTCCGTGGGGGCGTGCCCGAGGTCGACACGAGCGTCATCCAGCCGCGCGTCGATGACGCCGACCAGTGGTATTCGTGGGCGCGGGCCTCGGCGTTCGCGGCGATGCTGTGCGCCGAACGGGGCGACCGCCGGGGAATGCGTCCGTGGCTCGAGGCTCTCAGAAAGGCGAGCGCGCGCGTCGGGGCCGATCGAGAACTCCGAGACCCGGTCGTCGCGCTCGCATGGCTGGTGATCGGCGACGGCGACGGAGACGACGTGAGCGGCGCAGGCCCACTCACCGGAAGCTTGTTCCGCGCCCTGCGAGCGGCTGTCGACGGAGACGTCGACAGGGGCCTCAGCCTGCTCGCCGCGGGCGATTCGGCGGTCGGGGTCGAGGTCGACCCGTTCGTCGCGGGCTTCGAGCTCAGTCCACTGGTCGCGGCGTATCGAGCGGTCGTCGAAGTCCTGCTCCTGATGTGGCGGGGAGACATCGGCGCTGCGCGCGACCGGATGCTGCATGCCGCGCTCGAGCTGCCCGTCGCTGTGCCGTTCGCCGGACTCGGCGTCGTCGTCGCTCGACGGCTCGACCTGGCGGTTCTCGGTCACCTCGGGCCGTTCGCCAAGGCTCTCACTGCCGCACTTCCCGCGCCTCCGCGCATCGATCAGCTCGTGGATCGAGGCATCGAGGCGTTCCTGGCGGGCAACTCGGCCGAGGCTGCGGCGTGCATGCGGCTCTGGCGCGACCGCGGCGCTCCGCAGCCGACGCTGTCTGTTCCGGGACTCGAGGAGGCGATCGTCGTCACGCATGGTGCATCGTGGCATCCGCATCGGATCGAGCCGCCCGAGATCGGTCTCGCCCAGCGACTGCGGGTGCAGATCACCAGCTGTTCGGATGACGAATGGCGTGTCGAGCGTCCGCTCGTCGTCGCAGCGGCACGCACTCTGACCTCGCCGTTCTCGCGCGGGCGAGTCGAGGCGATGATCGGCACCAGATCGCTGATCAAGGGTGACATCGCCATCGGCAGAGAGCACCTGGCGATGGCGCGGAACCTCCTCGAGGTCTCCGGCGCGACCGCCTGGGCGAGGGCGGTCGCCGTGCGCCTGGAGCGGGTGGAGGTCAACGACGGCGCGGCGACCGGAGATCCGCTCTCATCGTGCCGCCGAGTCTGGGCATCGATGCTCACCGCTCGAGAGCTGGAGGTCGCGATGCTGGTGGTCGGTGGTGCCCCGAACCGCGACATCGCCGACTCGCTCCACGTGTCGGTGCGCACGGTCGAGGTTCATCTGGGCAGGGTCTTCGCGAAGCTCGAGGTCAGGACCCGCGTCGAGCTGACGGTGCTCGCCCATCGGATCGGGCAGTTCGTCTGACCGTCGGAGTCAGCGGGGGAGCGACAGCATCTCGCCATCGGCCTCGGCGAGGCCGTCGGCGATGAGGGAGTCGATCGCACGGTCGCGCTGAAGAGGATCCGGCCACTCGGCGAGCACGGAGTCGATCAGGACCGCGTCAGGTGCAGCGGCTCGCAGGATCCGCAGCACGGCGCCTCTCGCCTGACGGTCAGAGCCCTCGAAGGTCGCTTGGCGCCTCCGGGTGTCACCGGTGTCCGGCCGCCCTGCAGCCACCCACGCGCACACGCCGACCAAGGGGCAGATCTCGCAGCGCGGCGACCGCGCCGTGCAGACGGTGGCGCCCAGCTCCATCGCCGCGGCGTTGAACACGGCGGATTCGGCGACATCCGCGGGGAGAAGCGAATCCATGAGCTCGAGATCGCGGCGCGAGGGCGGGCCCGGCTGCGCCTGGCCGAGGATCGCGCGTGCCATCACGCGACGAGTGTTGGTGTCGACGACGGGGTGTCGGTCGCCGTATGCGAAGACGGCCACAGCTCTGGCCGTGTAGTCGCCGATTCCCGAGAGCTTCAGCAGCGCATCCACGTCTTTGGGCACGACGCCCCCGTGTCGCTCCGTGATCTCGACGGCAGCGCGGTGCAGCCACAGGGCGCGGCGGGGATAGCCGAGATTGGCCCACTGCTGGAGCACATCGGAGGTCGAGGCGGCACCCATCGCCGCGGGGGTGGGCCACCTGTCGAGCCACGCCTCGAGGTGCGGTATCACCCGGTTGACCGGTGTCTGCTGCAGCATGAACTCGCTGACCAGCGTTCCCCAGGCGCCGAAGTCCTCATGGAATCGAGGGCGCCTCCACGGCAGATCTCGTGCTGCGCCCCGATACCAGTCCGCAAGAGGCAGAGACACCGCGGAGGCGGGAAGCGATGTCGAGGGCACCTCGACAGCCTAGGCGAACCGGGATCCTGGGGGGAGTCGAAGGCCGGCCGCGGCGCGAGCGAGGCGGGACGTGCGGTGGAGCATTCAGACGCATCGTAGGCTTGAGAGATGGTCTCGCCCGGCATCCTTCTCGTCGACAAACCAGCTGGACTGACCAGCCACGACGTCGTCGCACGCACCAGGCGTGCGCTCGGCACCCGCAAGGTCGGGCATGCGGGAACCCTCGACCCCATGGCCACCGGTCTGCTCGTGATCGGGGTCGAAGGCGCGACGCGACTGCTCACGTACATCGTGGGAGCCGACAAGACCTACGAGGCCACGATCCGACTCGGGCAGACGACCGGCACGGACGACGCCGACGGTGAGATCCTGACGCGGGCCTCTGCCGAGTCATGGGATTCGGTGACCCCCGAGCGAGTGTCCGCCGGGATCAGAGAGCTCACCGGTGCGATCTCGCAGGTGCCGAGCTCGGTGTCGGCGATCAAGGTCGATGGACGCCGCGCATACGACCGCGTACGCGCGGGGGAGGAGGTCGTGCTGGCCGCCCGCGACGTCACGGTCTCGCGCTTCGATGTCATCGCCGAGCGCTCCGGCGACGGGTTCCTGGATCTCGACGTCGTCGTCGACTGCTCCTCCGGCACCTACATCCGCTCGCTCGCCCGAGACCTGGGCACAGCGCTCGGAGTCGGCGGGCACCTGACGGCGCTGCGGCGCTCACGCGTGGGGGACTTCGACGTCGCGGATGCCGTGGCGGTCGACGATGTGGTGGAGGCGGCGCTGCTCACCCCGGCCGCCGCGGCCGCCAGGGTCCTCGACCCGCTGTCGGTGTCGGCCGAGGAAGCGAGAGATCTTCGTCACGGCAAGAGGCTCATGGGACAGGCCGATCGACTGACCGGCTCTCTGGCGGCCGCGATCGACGAGGAGGGCGTCCTCGTCGGCGTCGTCGAGAGACGCGGTGCTGACCTCAAGAGCGCCATGAACATGCCGGAGGCACCCAGATGATCCTCTGGTTGACCATCGCTCAGGTGGCGGTCGCGACCGCGGCGGGGCTGTTCTGCGTCGCCCTCGGTCTGGCCGGCCGGCGTCCGAGCGACTACACCGTCGGCGCGCTCGCCCTGGTCGAGCTGCTCCTCGTCGTCCAGGTCGTGGCCGCAATCGCGGCACCCTTGACCGGAAACCCTCCGACGGGCGACCTGCTCGAGTACTGGGTCTATCTCGTCTCCGCTGTGCTGCTGCCCATAGGCGCCGTGCTGTGGGCGCTGATGGAGAGGAGTCGCTGGAGCACAGTGATCCTCGGTGTGGCTGCTCTCGCCGTGGCGATCATGGTGTGGCGCATGCACGTCATCTGGACCGTTCAGGTGGCCTGAGCCGGTCGGGAGCGCATCCGCCTCTTCCCGCCCGGATCTAGAATGGAGGACGCTATGAGCACCACCGTTCCCACCTCCCGCATGACCGGCATCGGCCGTGTCCTCGTGATCGTCTATGCCGTGATGGCGCTGGCGGCCACCGGCCGAAGCTTCGTGCAGATCTTCCGACAGTTCGACGAGGCGCCTCTCGCCTACTCCCTCTCGGCCCTCGCGGCTGTCGTGTACATCCTCGCCACGTTGGCGCTCGTTCTCGCGAGCCGACGCGGCTGGTACGCGGTGGCGTGGGTGGCGATCGTCTTCGAGCTCGCCGGAGTCCTGGTGGTCGGCGCTCTGAGCATCTTCTTCCCCGACCTGTTCCCGCACGACACGGTCTGGTCGATGTTCGGGCGAGGCTACCTGTTCATCCCGCTGGTGCTGCCGATCTTCGGCATCTGGTGGCTGCGCACGCACAGGCCGACGCGAGAGACTCGATCTGTTCTCCACGCCGAGGCCAGCGCATGATCGTCTTCCGTGACCCGAGCGAAGTGCCGGACGGCTTCGGCCCCTCCGCCGTGGCCATCGGAAAGTTCGACGGCGTGCACGCCGGTCACCGCGCGGTGATCCGGCGTCTGAAGGAGATCGCGGCGCAGTCGGGAGTCCGCGCCGTCGCCGTCACCTTCGACCGCAACCCACTCGCGGTGCTTCGACCGGATCGCTGCCCCGAGAACGTGGTCACGGTCGAGCGCAAGCTGGAGCTGCTGGGAGAACTCGGGCTCGACGCCACACTGCTTCTGACGTTCGACGAAGAACTCGCGTCGCGCAGCGCCGAAGACTTCGTGGCCAGCATCCTGACCGGTGCACTGCATGTGTCCACCGTCCTCGTCGGCAGGGACTTCCGGTTCGGTCGAGGCGGGGCAGGAGACCCCGAGCTCCTCAGAGAACTCGGGCCGAGGTACGGATTCACGGTCGAGGTCGTCGACGACGTGTTCCTCGACGGATCCGACCGTCGCGTCTCGTCCACGTGGATCCGTGAACTGCTGATGGCCGGCGATGTCACCGCGGCCGCCCGCGTGCTCGACCGCAACGTCGACGTGCGCGGCGAGGTGGTGCACGGACTCAAACGCGGACGCGAACTCGGTTTTCCCACCGCGAATCTCTCGGCTTCGGTCGATTCGTTCGTCCCCGCCGACGGGGTGTACGCCGGATGGCTCGTCGATCACGAGACGGGGTTCAGGCATCGGGCAGCCATCTCCGTGGGTACCAACCCCACTTTCGACGACGTTCTCGAGCGGCAGGTCGAGGCGCACGTGATCGGCGAGACCGATCTCGATCTGTACGGTCACGACGTGACCGTCGAGTTCGTCGAGCGTCTGCGCGGCATGGTCGCGTTCGAGGGGATCGAGAAGCTGAAGGCGCAGATGGCCGCCGACGTGACGGATGCCGAGAGCGTGCTGTCGCGCAGCTCCAGCTGAACTCCGGTCGAACTCTGCGTGTCCTGATCTGCGTCGCTCAGGTCGCATGGCATAGAATGGGCCTCGGTGGTCCTTGATCCTCGCGCGTCATTCGCTCGTAGACGATCACCGGAAATACTGTTCGTACGGTCCTGGCTCACGCCACACGCGGACACCGAGAACGGCCGACGCATCCCACGGATGCTCCGGCCTTCACGCTCAGGAGGAGCATGCCGACCACGGCAACCGCCGCAACACGGCGCAAGAAGACGTCTCGTCGCGACGATGAGGCACCCCTCATCCCGATCCTCGCCCGCAAGGTGCGTGAGATCGAGGCGAAGTCGCAGCGGGGAAAGCTCGGACCCACGAACCGGGTCAAGTTCCAGGTCATCGCGTTCCTGGTGCGTGAAGAGCGCGCACGAGTCAAGGCCGATCCTGAGATCGCGGATGCCGCCCGCGCCGAGCTGCTCAAGCGGCTCGACGGCGTGGCGACGATCCTTGCGAAGACGGCAGCGCGCGACACTTCGCTGATCCAGCTTCTCGAGGCCGATCAGGCGACCTCGCCTGTTGCGAAGCGCATGCGACGCGACTGGCTGCTCGAGTCGGGAGCGGAACTCGCTCCCGAAGAGCTCATCATCGCGGACGTCGCTCCCGTGCAGACGCCGATGGTGTCCGCGGGGATCCCCGAGCGTCAGGTCACACCGCCCTCCGTCGAGGCGCGCCAGCTGGCGAATCCGTTCCTCGCCCCCGATCTCACCCCGCGCGCCGCCACGACTCCGCGTCGACGCCTGGACGGCTGGGAGCTCATGGGCCCCCTGTACAAGGCGTTCGAGACCGGAGCCGGGGGAGGAGCCGCGAGCATGGACCTGCCGCCGGCCCCCGAGTACGACCACCTCTCTCCCAAGGGCCTCGAGGTCATGGTGCACCAGTCGCGCTTCCTCGAAGCGGTGCGCGAAGGACACAGGAGCTTCCTGCTCGCTGACGAACCGGGACTCGGCAAGACCGCGCAGTCGGTGCTGGCCGCATCCGTCGCCGGCGCCTACCCGCTGCTCGTCGTCGTGCCCAACGTCGTCAAGATGAACTGGGCGCGAGAGGTCGAGCGGTGGACCCCGCAGCGCAGGGCGACCGTGATCCAGGGCGACGGCACCGACATCGACGCGTTCGCCGACGTGTTCATCGTGAACTACGAGATCCTCGACCGTCACATGTCGTGGCTCGCCTCGATCGGTCTTCGCGGCATGGTCGTCGACGAGGCGCACTTCATCAAGAACCTCAGCTCGCAGCGTTCCCAGAACGTGCTGTCGCTGGCGAACCGCGTGCGCGAGCGCACTCCAGGTGGCAAGCCGCTGATGCTCGCGCTCACAGGCACACCGCTCATCAACGACGTCGAGGACTTCGACGCGATCTGGCGCTTCCTCGGCTGGACCACAGGCGAGAAGCCGGGCCCAGAGCTGATGGAGAAGCTCGACGCGACCGGCTTCACCCCCGCCGACAAGGCGTTCTACCCGGAGGCCCGCGAAGCGGTGATCTCGATGGGGATCGTTCGGCGCAAGAAGAAGGACGTCGCAGCCGATCTGCCCGACAAGCTCATCGCGGACCTCCCGGTGCAGCTGGATGACGAGTTCGGCCGCGGCATCCGTCAGGCCGAGCGCGAGCTGGGCGAGCGGCTCGCCGCCCGCTACCGGCGGATCATCGAGGCGCGAGGGGATCGCGGACTCGCACCGGGCGAGATCGACCAGGACATCGTGCGCCTGGTCGCTCAGAACGAGCTCGAGGAGTCGAAGGCCGCAGGCACCGGTGGGGACAACGTCTTCACCATGGTGCGCCGCATCGGACAGGCGAAGGCGCATCTGGCGGCCGACTATGCGGCCCAGCTCCAGCGCTCCGTGGGCAAGGTCGTGTTCTTCGCGAAGCACATCGACGTGATGGATCAGGCCGAGGCGCACTTCGCCTCCGCCGGCATCCGGTCGGTCTCGATCCGCGGCGACCAGACCTCGACCGTCCGTCAGCAGGCGATCGACGACTTCAACAGCGACCCCGCCGTGGGTATCGCGGTGTGCTCGTTGACCGCTGCCGGTGTCGGTCTGAACCTGCAGGCGGCGTCGAACGTGGTCTTGGCGGAGCTGTCGTGGACCGCGGCCGAGCAGACGCAGGCGATCGACCGGGTGCACCGCATCGGTCAGGACGAGCCGGTGACCGCCTGGCGGATCATCGCGGCGCACACCATCGACGCGAAGATCGCAGAGCTCATCGATCAGAAGCAGGGTCTCGCGGCCCGTGCGCTCGACGGCGAAGCACTCGACGAGGCTGCCGCCGAGCCCGTGCAGCTGGGCGCTCTCATGCATCTTCTCCGGGAGGCGCTCGGAGCCGTGTGACACGCGCTTGATTCCACCGAGATCGGCGTTAAGAACTTCGGTTCTTGACGCCGATTTCTGGTGTTCGGTGACATGTTCGCTCATTTCTCGCTGATCGTCTCGAATCGTCGGCAAGATCCCCGGTTTTCATCGTCTCGAATGGCGCCCGGTCGGCTCGGAGCGCTAGTGTCGATCGCAGGCATCGTCGCCTGTTCCCCCTTCCCCTGAACCGTCTGAGGCAAGCATGAAGATCGGCATTCTGACGAGCGGTGGCGACTGCCCCGGACTCAACGCGGTCATCCGCGGCATCGTGCTCAAGGGCACCACCACCTACGACCTCGAGTTCGTCGGCATCCGTGACGGCTGGCGCGGCGTGGTCGACGGCGACTTCTTCCCCCTCACACGACACGAGGTGAAGGGTCTGTCGAAGGTCGGCGGCACGATTCTGGGCACCAGTCGCACGAACCCCTACGAGGGTGAGCGCGGTGGCGCCGAGAACATCGCGAAGACGCTGTACGGGCACAAGATCGACGGCATCATCGCGATCGGCGGCGAGGGCACTCTCGCAGCAGCCGACCGCCTCGCCAAGGACGGCATCAACGTCATCGGTGTGCCGAAGACGATCGACAACGACCTTCGCGCCACGGACTACTCGTTCGGTTTCGACACGGCCGTCAACATCGCCACGGACGCTATGGACCGCCTGCGCACCACGGGAGACTCGCACCAGCGCTGCATGGTCGCGGAGGTCATGGGTCGTCACGTCGGCTGGATCGCTCTGCACGCGGGCATGGCGGCGGGCGCGCACGCCATCTGCATCCCCGAGGTGCCGATGTCCATCGATGACATCACCGCTCTCGTCTCCAGCGCACATGACCGTGGTCGTGCACCGCTCGTGGTCGTCTCCGAGGGGTTCAAGCTGCTCGGCATGGACGAGGCTTACAGCGACAAGGGCCTCGATGCATTCAACCGCCCTCGTCTCGGCGGCATCGGCGATCAGCTCGCTCCCGCGATCGAGCGCATCACGGGCATCGAGACCCGCGCGACGATCCTCGGACACATCCAGCGAGGCGGATCACCGTCTGCGTTCGACCGTGTGCTCGCGACCCGCCTCGGACTCCACGCGGCCGACGCGATCGTCGAGAAGGCATGGGGCCAGATGGTCGCGATGCAGGGCACCGACATCGTCCGCGTCCCGTTCGCAGAAGCACTGGGCGAGCTGAACACGGTTCCCCGCAGCCGCTACGACGAGGCTGCAGCGCTCTTCGGCTGAGACCGCAGCAGGCGGTGCCGTCGGCATCCGCCTGCTCTCGGCACCCCGCACGGGTGTGGAGGCGAGAGCAGGGCTGCCGACGCGAATCAGGAGGATTCCGACTGAACTCTCCTGATCTCAGGCGGTCGTCCTGAATCCAGTTGGTGACGCCAGTCATCCCCGACGATGCAACTGCTGGGCGATCGCCGCACGCACCATGTTCAGGACCAGTTGTGGTTGGAACAGCACCTGGTGATAGTCGAATCGGAGCACGGTGTAACCGCGCAAGCGCAATCGAGCGTCTGCCTCGATGTCGCGCCGTCGATCCTGGGCGCTGCTGTGATGGGCGAATCCGTCCAACTGGACCACGAGGCGATCACCGATCAGGGCATCCAGCGGGTGCCCGTCGACCCACACCTGCTGGATGACGACCACCCCGATCGAGCGCATCAGGATGACGAAGTGGGTCTCGAGCCCGGAATCGGACAGGACGTGAGCGACCGCAGCGATGCGTGATGCCCGCGCACTGCGCCATTCGATGCGACTCAGGACTTCCGGGGCGATCAGGCGCCTGTTGAGGGCGGACTCCCAGACGGCGAGCGCCGTGGCGGGTTCCTGGCATCGCGCGACCTGATGCAGCACGTTGATCAGCGGATCCAGAAGAGCGTGTGGTCCGATCGGTGCCGGTCCAGAGGACCAGTGCACGTGCAGGCCGGCAGAGTCGAATCGCGCCGCATTCGGAGCGACGGCGATGTGGAACTCGGCGGGAGCGGGCGTCCACAACGCCAGTCGTCGTGCGGCGGTCACGCACGTGAGACGTCCGCTGACGCCGACGGCTGCGAGAACCGCCGGATCGCATGTCTTCGATGCGATCCAAGATCGGCGGAGCCGCAGCATCCGCCCGGAGTCGACAGCCGAGGCGACAGCGTGTCTGCTGAATCCAGCCGCGTAGATCTCCGTCGTGTGTGCGGCTCCGTCGCGCTCGCGAAGCCAGTCCTCCAGTCGCATGCAGTCACTCTGCAGCCGTACGTCCTCTGGTGGGACCCGGCAGCTCTGATGTGAATCGAATCGGATCAATCGCCGAGTGTGCAGGAGTGAGTGCGGCTGTCGGAAGCAGGAGAACAGCGCGAGATCAGGCTGATGCTGTGTGGTGCGTCCTGATCTCAGCCGGTCGCCCTGAACTCAGATCACCGAGTGTCGAGCGTCACTCCGAGGCGAGGCCCACCGTGTCGAGAATCCAGGCGAGCTCGAAAGCGCGCTCCTTCCACGAGTTGTAGCGACCACTGACACCGCCGTGACCGGCGACCATCTCGCACTTGAGCAGAGCGTCGGATGCTCCGGCGACGCGGAGGGCGGCGATCCACTTCGCGGGCTCGACGTAGAGGACTCGGGTGTCGTTGAGCGAGGTCACCGCCAGGATCCGCGGATAGTCCACTCCGTCCCGCACGTTCTCGTACGGCGAGTACGACTTCATGTACTCGTAGACGTCGGCACCGTGCAGCGGGTCGCCCCACTCGTCCCACTCGATCACCGTCAGGGGGAGCGAGGGGTCGAGGATCGTCGTGAGCGCGTCGACGAACGGCACAGCCGCCAGCACTCCGGCGAAGAGCTCGGGGGCGAGGTTCGTCACGGCTCCCATGAGGAGCCCGCCGGCGCTTCCGCCCTCGGCGACGAGGCGCTCAGGAGACGTCACTCCCTGCTCGATGAGGTGCTCGGCGCACGCGACGAAGTCGGTGAAGGTGTTGCGCTTGTTCAGCAGCTTGCCGTCCTCGTACCATTGCCGGCCCATCTCACCCCCGCCGCGGACGTGCGCGACGGCGAAGACGATTCCTCGGTCGAGCTCTGAGAGCCGCGCGACCGAGAAGCCGGGATCGATCGAGTGCTCGTACGATCCGTAGCCGTAGAGGTGCACAGGTCGCGCTTCCGAGCCCGGCTGGCCGAACGAGTGCTTCCAGACGAGCGAGATGGGCACCCGGGTGCCGTCCGATGCCGTCGCCCAGTCGCGCTTCTGGCCGTAGTCGAGGGGGTCGTACCCGCCGAGCACGGCGACCTGCTTGCGCAGGTGCAGTTCCCGCGTGGCGAGGTCCAGCTCGTAGACGGTCCCCGGGGTCACGAACGACGTGTAGCCGAGCCGGAGGAACGGCGAGTGCCACTCCGGATTGCCGCTGACGCCGGCCGAGTACAGCGGCTCGTCGAAGACGATGTCTTCCACCGCGTCGGTCGCGTAGTCGAGCAGCCCGACACGCTCGAGCCCCTCGCGGCGGTACTCCACCGTCGCGAAATCGCGGAACGCATCCATCCCGAGCAGTCGACGTCCCGGCTCATGCGCGAGGACAACGCGACGATCTCCCTGCGGGTCGGATGCAGGCACCGAGACGAGCTCGAAGTCCAGCGCCTCGTCGTTGTGCAGGATGTAGAGGCGGTCCTCGCCGTCGACCACGGCGTGCTCGAGGGAGTACTCGACGCCCTCACGGCGAGGCCAGACGATCTGAGGCGCGGCGGTCAGATCGCCCTCGAGATCGACGAGATACTCCTCGCTGGTGATGCTCGATCCGACAGCGATCACGAGGTACCTGCGGCTGCGGGTGATGCCGGCTCCGAGCCAGTACTTCTCGTCGGGCTCGTGAAAGAGCTTCACGTCGTCCGCGACCGGGGTGCCGAGGCGATGCAGCCACAGCGTGTCAGGACGCCACGCGTCATCGCGGGTGGTGTAGAGGATCCCGGTTCCGTCAGGTGTGAAGAACGCGCCACCGGTGTCGGGGATCTCATCGGGGAGAGTCTCTCCGGTGATGAGGTCGCGCACATGCACCGTATAGAGCTCGTCGCCCTCGAAATCCGTCGCCCAGAGCAGCTTCGTCGCATCGTCCGATGTGTCGAACGCGCCGAGGGAGAAAAACTCGTGCCCCTCGGCTTCGACGTTGCCGTCGAGCAGCACGGCTTCGCCGGGCACCGCCACGCCTGGTTCCAGTACGGGGGGAGTCCAGCCTCCCTCGGCAGCCGCGGTTCGGCAGTGGATGCCGTACTGCGCGCCCTCCTCGGTGCGGCTGTAGTACCACCAGTTCCCGCGACGCGTCGGCACGGAGAGGTCGGTCTCCTGCACGCGACCCTTGATCTCGTGGAAGAGCGTGTCGCGCAGATCCGCCAGGTGTGCGAGCTCGTGCTCGGTGTGGGCGTTCTCGGCCTCGAGGTGTGCGATCACCTCGGTGGAGTCCTTCTCGCGGAGCCATTCGTAGGGATCATCGAATGTGTCGCCGTGGTGCGTACGGAGGGTCGAGCGGCGGTCTGCGATCGGGGCATCAGTCACGAGTTCCACGCTAGCCCAGGTCGAGTTGACCGGTACCCGAGAGGGTGGGAGGATCTACCGGGGCCGGTTAACGGAAGTAAAACCCACGGTGAACTCTTCGTTCGTCACGTCGATCCCGTCGACACCTCTCCTTTCTTCCTCAACGACCGAAAGCGAACGGTGGAAACCGCAGCCCTCATCGTCGTGCTGGTTATCGCGCTGGCACTCTTCTTCGACTTCACCAACGGGTTTCACGACACGGCCAACGCGATGGCGACCCCCATCGCGACGGGCGCACTCAAGCCCAAGACAGCGGTCCTTCTCGCGGCGGTGCTGAACCTCGTCGGCGCGTTCCTCTCGACCGAGGTCTCCAAGACCGTGTCGCACGGGATCATCCGCGAGGACACCATCCAGGGCGACGTGTTCCTCCCGATGATCTTCGCCGGTCTCATCGGCGCCATCACCTGGAACATGCTGACCTGGCTCCTGGGTCTGCCCTCGAGCTCGTCCCACGCGCTCTTCGGCGGTCTCATCGGAGCAACGCTGGTCGGCGTCGGGGTCGGCGGCATCGACTTCGGCATGGTGTTGTCGAAGATCATCCTCCCGGCACTCATCGCCCCGCTGACGGCCGGCATCATCGCGTTCGCGGCGACCAAGCTCGCGTACTCGATCACCCGGCGCTACGACGGGAAGCCCGACGGGCGAGACGGTTTCCGCTGGGGCCAGATCTTCACGTCATCGCTGGTGGCCCTCGCGCACGGCACGAACGACGCCCAGAAGACGATGGGCGTGATCACCCTCGCGCTCATCACGGTCGGCTGGCAGAACAGCGAGCAGGCGGACCCGTATCTCTGGGTCATCATCGCCTGTGCGGTCACGATCGCTCTCGGCACGTATCTCGGAGGGTGGCGGATCATCCGCACGCTCGGCAAGGGCCTGACCGAGGTCAAGCCCGCGCAGGGCTTCTCGGCGGAGAGCTCGACAGCCGCGACCATCCTCGCCTCCAGCGCCTTCGGCTTCGCTCTGTCGACCACGCAGGTGGCATCGGGTTCGGTCATCGGCTCGGGCCTCGGCCGCCGGGGGTCGACGGTTCGCTGGCGGACCGCCGGTCGAATCGCCATCGGCTGGCTCCTCACACTTCCGGCGGCAGGTGCCGTCGGCGCTCTCGCGGCCCTGCTGATCACATGGCTCGGACTTTGGGGCATCGCGATCGACACCGTCCTCGCACTTGCCGTGATCATCGGCCTGTTCCTGCGCTCACGCAAAGATGCAGTGACCTCGGCGAACGCGATGAGCGACGTCGCCGAGTCGGGACTCGCGATCGAGCACCCGGACACGACGCCGCCCACGCGCAGGCAGCAGCGGATCATCGAGGCCAAGGCCGAGGCGAAGGCCCGCGCGGAGGCGCGAGAGAAGGCCAAGGTCAAGGCCAGATCGGACGCGAAGGCGAAAGCTGCGGCGAAGGCCGCGAAGAAGGCGCCGAAGACAGGCGTCGTGACGCAGACGGACAGCCCGGAGAAGACGAACAGCGAGGAGTCGAAGTGAGTGTCGGCATCGACTGGGGCGCATTCGTCCAGGTGTTCCTCGCCGCTCTGATCGGCGCCTGCGCCGTGGTGACGTTCTACGCGTTCGGTCTGCGTCTGCTGGTCCGCAGCGGACATGCGCCGGTCGTGAGTCCGGCGGAGTTCACCGACGCCATCACCGTGATCTCTGAGAAGGAGCTCAAGCGGGCGGCGAAGCAGGCCGCCAAGGCGGCGAAGAAGAGTCCTCTCACCGAGGCGCAGCGACGCATCGCGCTGTACGGCGCCTACGGGTGCTTCGCGCTGTGTGCGGTGGCCGTGGTGGCCGGCATCCTGATCATCGTCGTCGGGCACTGACCGGAGCGTCCGGCGGCGTCCGGATTCAGCGCAGAAGGCCGGTGACGAGGTCGTCCACGATCTCGTCGGTCGACGTGCCGGGATCGATCGGAGACGTCAGCCGATCGAGCAGAAGCCCGTCGATCGCGTAGTGGAAAAGCGCGATCTCGCGTCGGCCGCCGGGAAGCCCCGCTGCCGTGTTGAACGCCACATCCGCATCGAAGCCCGCTCGCTGCCATGCGCCCAGGAGGGCGGCCAGCTCGGGGCGACGGCTGCTCTCGAGCCTCAGCTCGAACAGCGCCAGCGTGACATCGCGGTCGTCGGTCAGACGACGCACGATGTCTCTGACGTAGTCGGCGAAGAGCTCCCTGCTCGGCTGCTCGGATGATCGGCGGGCGAGGTCATCGTCGCTGGGGGCGAGACGTTCGCCGATCCGCTCGACGAGGCCCTCGATGAGCGCATCCCGACTGCGGAAGTAGTTCGAGGTGGTGCCCACCGGCACGCCGGCCACCGTGTCGACGGCGCGGTGGGTGAGTCCGCGAGAACCGTCCGTCGCCAGGACGGTCAGCCCTGCATCCGCGATGTTCCGTCGCCTCGTCTCGTTCTTCGCCATCCGAGCACCTTATCGCGACTACTACAGCTGCCGTGGAGCGGCCATGGTCCGATGTCGCCGTGCGGCCTAGGCTGAGACCATGCCAGCGCCTTCCGACAGCGAGTTCGTCTTCGGTCGCCACGAGCCTGCGAGTCACGTCATCATCCACGTGAGCGACCCGCACTTCCTGGCGAACGGCGTGCGGCTCGGCGGACGCTTCGACGTCGAGTCGAACTTCGCCCGCACCCTCGAGGCGATCAGGGCTGTGCATTCGCACCCGGCGGCTATCGTCATCACCGGAGACCTGGCGGATCTGGGGGAGCCGGACGCGTATCGTCGGCTCCGTCGTGCAGTGGAGCCCGTCGCACAGGAGCTGGGCACGCCCGTCGTGTGGGTGGCGGGCAATCACGATGAGCGCCCGGCCCTGCGAGAGGGGCTGCTCGACCTGCCTCCCACCCAGGAGCCGGTGACGGGGGTGTGGGACCTCGACGGGCTGAGACTGATCGCGCTCGACACGAGTGTGCCGGGGTGGCATCACGGAGACCTGGACGCCGATCAGCTCTCATGGTTGGGGGAGATCCTGCGTGAACCGGCGCCGCACGGCACTCTGCTCGCGATGCACCATCCGCCGCTGCCGAGCCACCTGCCGCTCTTCGACATCCTCGAGCTGCGGCACCAGGACGAGCTGGCGGAGGTCATCCGCGACACCGACGTGCGCGGCATCCTGGCCGGTCACCTGCATTACTCCTCGCACGGCACCTTCGCGGGCGTGCCGGTCAGCGTGGCTTCGGCGACCTGCTACACCATGAATGTCGCGCGCCCCGCCGCCGACGTGAACGGCATGGATGCCGCACAGGCCTTCCAGATCGTGCATGTGCGTCCTGAGACGATCACCCACACCGTGGTGCCCGTGACGGACGCGCCGACCGGAGATCACTTCTCGCTGACATGGCTCGAGAGGATGGCGCGACTCAGCCCCGACGAACGACTCGAGGCCTTCTCGCGCAAACGCTGACCCGCCGTCGTATCCCTGGCGGCGCATGCACGCAGGCGTAGACTGGGAGCATCCCCCGCACCACACACTCGCCACTACCCACAAGGATGTGACATGGCTTCTGCCGCGCCTGCCCCCACCCGCACCGAGACCGACTCTCTCGGGAGCATGGAGATTCCCGCCGACGCGTACTGGGGGATCCACACTGCCCGCGCCGACGCGAACTTCCCGATCACGAAGCGGCCGATCTCGGTCTATCCCGACCTCGTCGTCGCGCTGGCCATGGTCAAGCAGGCCAGCGCCAGGGCGAACCGCGAGATCGGGGTCCTCGACCCCGAGCGCGCCGATCTGATCGACCGGGCCGCTCAGCGTGTGATCGACGGCGAGTTCCACGACCAGTTCACCGTCGGGGTGATCCAGGGCGGCGCCGGCACCTCGACGAACATGAACGCCAACGAGGTCATCACCAACATCGCGCTCGAGCTCGCCGGGCGTGAGAAGGGCGACTACGCGTTCCTGTCGCCTATCGATCACACCAACCGCAGCCAGTCGACCAACGACGTCTACCCGACCGCTGTCAAGATCGGTCTGTCGCTGACGCTCCGGTCATTGCTCGAAGAGCTCGATCTGCTGCGCATCTCGTTCCTGCACAAGTCGCATGAGTTCCACGACGTGCTCAAGGTCGGACGCACCCAGCTGCAGGACGCTGTGCCGATGACTCTGGGCCAGGAGTTCCACGGCTTCGCCTCGACCCTCGGCTACGACCACACGCGCCTCACCGAGAACGCGTCACTGATGTTCGAGATCAACATGGGCGCCACGGCCATCGGCACGGGCATCACGACCCACTCCGACTACGCGCCCGCCGTGCTGAAGCACCTGCGCGAGATCACCGAGCTCGACCTGGTCACCTCCGCCGACCTCGTCGAGGCGACGAGCGACACCGGTTCGTTCATGTCCTTCTCCTCGACGCTGAAGCGCAACGCGATGAAGCTGTCGAAGATCTGCAACGACCTGCGACTGCTGTCGTCCGGTCCGCAGGCGGGCTTCGGCGAGATCAACCTGCCCGCCATGCAGGCCGGTTCCAGCATCATGCCCGGCAAGGTGAACCCGGTGATCCCGGAGGTCGTCAACCAGGTGGCGTTCGCGGTCGCGGGTGCGGACATGACGGTGACGATGGCAGCCGAGGCGGGCCAGCTTCAGCTCAACGCCTTCGAGCCCGTGATCGCTCACTCGATCTTCCAGTCGATCACCTGGATGCGCCAGGCGATGTGGACGCTGCGCGTCAACTGCGTCGACGGCATCACGGCGAACCGCGATCGTCTCGGCGCCATGGTCGGCGCCTCGGTCGGCGTCATCACCGCTCTCACGCCGTTCATCGGATACGCTGCCGCGGCTGCTCTGGCCAAGACCGCCCTCCTGACCAACCGGAACGTGGCCGACCTGGTCGTCGAGGCCGGCTTGATGTCGCGTGACGAGGTCATCAAGCAGCTGTCGCCCGCGCGTCTGTCCGGACTCGAGGCGATCACCGCTGCGATTCCGGTGATCTCGTCCGAGGACCTCATCGAGATCTGATCTGCGAGAAGGGGCCCCGGCGCATGCGGCGGGGCCCCTTCTCATATCCGCGTCCGGCTCAGTCCAGCACGCGGCAGTGGGTGGTGAGCTCGCCGATCCCGTCGATGCCGACTGTCACGGTCGAACGATCGCGGAGGAAGATCTGCGGGTCACGGGAGTAGCCGGCCCCGCCGGGGCTGCCGGTGGAGATCAGCGTGCCGGGCAGCAACGTGAGCGACTGCGAGAGGTGTGCGATGAGCTTCGCGACCGATCGGACCATCTGGTCGGTGCTCGCGTCCTGAACGGTCTGGCCGTCCACGACGGCCCAGATGTGCAGGTCCTGAGGGTCGGCGATCTCGTCGGCCGTGACGGCGAACGGACCGGTCGGGGTGAAGCCGTCGAAGGACTTGCACCGTGACCACTGCGCCTCAGAGAACTGCACGTTGCGTGCGGTGATGTCGTTGACGACGGTGTAGCCCCAGACGTACGACAGGGCGTCGGCCTCTGCGACGTCTTTCGCAGGCGTGCCGATCAGCACGCCGAGCTCCGCCTCGTAGTCCACGGCCTCGCTCAGTGCTCGCGGCCACGACGTCGTCTGCTGATGGCCCGTGAGCGAATTGGGCCACAGGGTGAAGACGGTCGGAGCCGCGTCGGTCTTCAGGCCGAGCTCGCTCGAGTGTGCGGCGTAGTTCAGGCCGACCGCGAGCACCGCGGGGGGAGCGATGACCGCTGACGCGAATGACCAGCCCTCGAGCGGATGCCGGGTGGCGGTGCCGCTCTCGACAGCGGCGCGAAGCGCGGAGAGCATCTGCTCACCGCCCTCGATCAGCTGCTGAAGCGTCGCAGGGGGGTCGGGAAGGAGATCGGAGACGAGGATGGCATCGGCACCCTCCACCACTGCGAGATGCGCAGCAGGGGAGTCGGCACGACGCAGATGAGCGAACCGCATGCTCCTACGCTATCCGCTGCCCGGCTCGATTGCCTGGAGGAAGTCACCAGACCCGGGGGAAGTTGGTTGTTCGCCATATGCTTTGGCTATGAGTTCCGGAGGACCGTCCCAGCCATCGCCGTACACGCCGCCGCCAGCACAGCAGCAGCCCCCGGCGTATCCTCAGCAGCCCCAGACCTATCCTCAGCAGCCGCAGGCCGGTCCGCCTCAGTACTCCGCTCAGCAATACGCGCAGTCGAGCTATGCGCCGACGCAGTTCTCGCAGCGTCCGGACTACGCGTCGGTGCTGGCCCAGCCGACCCCGTATTCCCCTCCGGCCCCTGCCGCACCTTCGCCTGCACCCGGTCTTCCTGCATTGCCCGCGGCGCGCCGAGGCGGACGAGTCGCTCTGTTCTCGCTGTTCGGCTTCCTCGGTCTGCTGTTGCTCGGCCTGATCGCCTACTTCGGGCTGTTCCTCGGCCCGCTCGCATCGATCATCGGGCTCGTGCTCGCGCTCGTGCCGCTCGCGATCGTCTTCTTCGTCGTGCGCATGATCGACCGGTGGGAGCCCGAGCCGAAGTCGCTCGTGTTCTTCGCGATCGCCTGGGGTGCGATCGCCGCCGTGGGACTCACCCTTCTCGTCGACCTGGGGCTGACCGCCGTCCTGGGGCTCAGGGGTGAGGTCGCGAGCGCTGTGATCCAGGCTCCCATCGTGGAGGAGTTCTGGAAGGGCTTCGGAGTCTTCCTGATCTTCCTCATCGCGCGTCGGTCCTTCGACGGACCGGTCGACGGTGTCGTCTACGGCGCGCTGGTGGGTGCCGGCTTCGCGTTCACCGAGAACATCCAGTACTTCGCGATCAGCCTCATCGAGGGCGGGGGAGAGCAGCTGACGGTGACGTTCATCCTGCGTGCGATCATGTCGCCGTTCGCGCACGCCATGTTCACTTCGCTCACCGGCCTCGCAATCGGCCTTGCCGCTCGACGGCACGCCTCGACAGGTGCAGCGCTCGGCTTCGGCCTTCTCGGGATGCTGGGCGCGATGGTGCTGCACGGCCTGTGGAACGGCTCGTCCTTCGCGAACTTCTTCCTCCTCTACTTCGTCCTCCAGGTGCCGCTGTTCGTCGGGTTCATCTTCGGCATCGTCGCCTTGCGGCGAGAGGAATCGCGCTTGACGAAGGCTCGTCTCGGCGATTACGCGGCTGCAGGATGGTTCACCCCTGAAGAGGTCACGATGCTGGCGACCCCGGCGGGGCGCAAGACCGGCCTCGCCTGGGCCTCGCAGCTGCGCGGCGATCGACGTCCGCTGATGCGCGAGTTCATCAAGGACGCGACGATGCTGGCTTCCGTCCGTCAGCGGGCGATCACGGGTCGCGACCCGATGGCTCCGGCAGACGAACAGGCCCTGCTCGCGCGCACACGGGCCACGCGGGCCGCGCTGCTGGCGTACTGAAGGAAGCTCGGTCATGGCCGTCTTCATCCTCGTCCACGGAGCGGGAGACACGGGGTGGTCATGGCATCGGGTCGCCGCCGCCCTGCGGGAGCACGGACACGAGGTGATCGCACCCGACCTGCCGGGTGATGACGAGTCGCTCACTCTCATCGACTATGCGGATGCCGTCGTGGATGCGGTCGGCGGACGGCGAGGCGGAGTCGTGGTCGGTCACTCGTTCGGCGGATTCACTGCGCCGATCGTCGCCGAGAAGCTCGCAGCCGATGCCCTCGTGATGCTCGCGGCGATGATCCCCATGCCGGGGGAGTCCCCGGGTGAGTGGTGGTCGAACACCGGGTTCGCCGCAGCGGTGAAGGCGCAGGCGGCTCGCGACGGCGGTGTGACCGGAAACGATGATCCCCTCGTCGGCTTCTATCACGACGTGCCGCGAGCGCTGGCCGAGGAGGCGATGGGTCGCGAGAGGGCGCATCCGTCCGAAGCCTCGATGGCTGCGCCCTGGCCGCTCACCTCCTGGCCGAGCGTGCCGACGAAGTTCATCGTCTGCACGGAGGACAGGTTCTTCCCGTCTGAGTTCCTCCGTGAACTCGCTCTTCGGCGCCTCGGCGTCGTCGCTGACGAGATCCTGGCCGGCCATTGCGTCGCGCTCAGCAGACCGGACGAGCTCGCATCGTTGCTCGTCGAGTACTCGGCCGAGGCGCATCACGTCTGATGTTGACGCGAGAGACGAGTGCCCCGCAGAAAGACTCAGCGCCCGGTGCTGCGGCGATGCCTGCATGTCTACCCGGGCGCTGAGTTGATCTGTAAACAGGGTGCACCCGGTGCGGGCGAGTGTCAAGGGCTTGGAGGGTTCGAGTCGGCACACATCTTCGTTTCGCCCTCAGCGGAGCGATCCCGTTGACCGGCGACCCACGGCTCGGGTTTGATGGAGAGCATGACTGATCGCACAAAGCCTGAGTTCGACGCACCCACCGGACCCGCCCCCGCGGAGCTCGTCATCCGCGACCTCATCGAGGGAGACGGCGCCGAGGCCAAGCCGGGCGACACCGTGACCGTGCACTACGCCGGTGTCGAGTTCGAGTCGGGCGAGGAGTTCGACTCGTCGTGGGGTCGCGGAGAGACCATCCAGTTCCCGCTTCGCGGCCTGATCCAGGGCTGGCAGGACGGCATCCCCGGTATGAAGGAGGGCGGACGGCGTGAGCTCGTCATCCCGCCGCACCTGGCGTACGGCCCTGTCGGCGGAGGCCACTTCCTCTCGGGAAAGACCCTCATCTTCATCATCGATCTCGTCGCCGTAGGCTGACCCGATCAACGCCGGAAGGCGCCGAGACCCTCGCGGGTCCGGCGCCTTCTTTTTTGTAGGAGGAGAATCTGCGCGTTCAGGGAATACATGCATGTGCATGTAAGTTGTAACGCGTGACGCCGTGAACACGGCCCCTCATCCGTTGCCGCGCAATGCGGCTGATGTCTCCCGAGGAGAAACCATGACCAGCATCGACATTCCCGGTTACCGTCCCGGCACCTGGGTGCTCGACCCGTCGCACAGCGAGGTCACCTTCAGCGTGCGCCACATGATGATCTCGAAGGTGCGGGGCACCTTCGGTGTCAAGAGCGCGACCCTGATCGCCCCCGAGAACCCCCTCGAGGCCCGCGTCGAGGCGAGCGTCGACGTCACGTCGATCGACACGAAGGACGAGGGGCGCGACACGCACCTCCGTTCCGGCGACTTCTTCGACACCGAGAACTTCCCGACGATGGAGTTCGTGTCGACCGGTGCGCGCGCCGAGGGCGGCGAGCTCTTCGTCGACGGCGACCTCACCATCCGAGGCATCACCAAGCCCGTCAGCTTCGAGCTCGACTTCGGCGGTTTCGGCTCCGACCCGTGGGGCAACTACAAGGCCGGCGCTTCGGCGAAGACGGTCATCAACCGCGAGGACTTCGGCCTGACGTGGAACGCGGCCCTCGAGACCGGCGGAGTGCTGGTCGGCAAGGACGTGACGATCAGCCTCGACCTGCAGGGAGCTCTGCAGCAGGACTGATCGCCTGATCTCGAGAACCCCGGGCCCTCAGGGCTCGGGGTTCTCTGCGTCGTAGGCACGGAACCCCGGGATGCGCCGTGCGAGCAGCGCGACCAGAGCGATCACGAGCAATCCGCCGAGCAGCGGGGGGAACCAGAGAGTTGTGAGGGTCGCGAGCGTGCCGGCGTAGAGGGCGCCGATGCGAGGGCCACCGGCGACGACGATGATGAAGACGCCCTGCAGGCGGCCGCGCATCGCGTCTGGCACCGCCGCCTGCATCATGGTGTTGCGGTAGATCGAGCTCACGTTGTCGGATGCGCCCGAGAGAGCGAGTGCCACGCACGCCGCGACGATCAGCGAGACATTCGGAGCCTGTTCGGTCGCCCCGTCGGAGAGGGTCCCGGCCACCAGGACCGCGCCGAACAAAAGGATGGATGCGCCGTAGGCCTCGACCGCCCGCTCGATGCCGCGCCCGTGCCAGCGATACTGCACGACCCGTCCGGAGAAGAGGCTCGAAACGAACGTGCCCGCTGCGACGGCTGCAGTGAGGATGCCGGTCGTCACCGCTCCTCCGCCGAGGAGGACCGTCCCGAGAGCCGGGAACAGCACGAGCGGCTGCCCGAAAGTCATCGCGATGATGTCGACAACGTATTGCATCCGGATGTTGCTCGCTCGGCGCAGGAATCGCCACCCGTCCACGAGCGACGCGAAGCCCGGCCTCACGATGTCGCCCTCGGGGCGAAGCGGAGGCAGGCTCCACAGTCCGAGGAACATCGACAGCATCAGGATCACATCGAGGGTGTACGTCCATCCGTACCCGGTGAGTGCGACGAGGATTCCCGCGATGGCGGGTCCGGCCATCACCGTGAGTCCGAATGCCACCCCGTTGAGGGCGGAAGCGGCGGCGAGCTTGTCGCGGGGGATGAGCCGCGGCACGATCGCCGTACGGGTGGCCATGCCGACCGAGTTCGCCGCGGAGTTGACGATGCTCAGCACATAGAGCCACCAGATGGTCTCCGCGCCGCTCCAGGTGAGCGCCGCGAGCAGCGCGGTGGAGGCGAAGGTCACCGTGGCGGCGATCAACGCCACCCTGCGACGGTCGAAGGCGTCGGCGAGCATCCCGCCGTACAGCCCGGCAAGGACCATCGGCACGAGCCCGGCCACGGCGATCATCGAGACTGCGAAGGTGCTCCCGGTGAGCGCGAACACGTGCAGCATCACCGTGACGATCGTCAGTTGCCCGCCGATCCCTGCGAGGACCGAGCCGATCCACATCCGCGCGAACGCCGGGCTGGCCTTGAGGGGGCTGAGGTCGATCAGATGGCTGCGTGCGTCGCTCACGCCGGGTGTCCGTCATGCATGATTCGAGAGTATCCGAGGCGCCATCGCGCGAGCGCAGTCGCGGTCCTCCCGCGGCATCGAGTCCTGGTAGACTCTTCAGGTTGCCGTTTGATCGGCCGCGGATAAAGAGAGCTCACGCATCAGGCGTCGGGCACCGCGCAACAAGCAGAGAGGGGATCGAATCTATGGCACTGGAAGCAGACGTCAAGAAGGCGATCATCGAAGAGTACGCGACGCACCCCGGTGACACCGGATCCCCCGAGGTGCAGGCCGCGATGCTGACACAGCGCATCAAGGACCTCACTGAGCACCTGAAGGAGCACAAGCACGACCACCACTCGCGTCGTGGCCTGTTCCTGCTCGTGGGTCAGCGCCGTCGTCTGCTCGGCTACCTCCAGAGCGTCGACATCGAGCGTTACCGCTCGCTGATCGCTCGCCTGGGTCTCCGCCGCTAACGCAGAGCGCTCCAGCGTACAATCGCGCAGAACATTCTTGAGAAGGCCGCCCCAGGTGTGGGGCGGCCTTCGTCATGTTCCAGGGGTTGACCTCGCGCCAGCTTTCCCGTAGGAAAGTAAGAAGCTTTCCAAATGGAAAGCGCGAGGGGGCATCATGGAGCAGAAACCTGTCGACGGCTACGAGGTGCTCGCGCCTCCCAGTGCCGACATCGCTCAGAGATATCTCGATGAGGCGGCAGCGGTCGCCACGCGTCGCGAACGCACGGTGGACCGTCGAGCACTGGCATGGCTGCAGATCGTCAATGCCGTGGCGACAGCGGCGTATCTGGCGGTGTTGGCGTTCGCCCTCCGGGCCGACAGCGTGCTCGCGTCACAGACCATCGTCTTCAGCTTCCTCCTGTGGGTTCAGCTCGCGAGTGGCATGGCGCAGCGCAGCGGCATGCAGCGCCGCCCCTCGTGGTCGAAGTGGCCGGCGCTGCTCGCGGGCGGTCTGCTCGTCGCCACGGCGCTCGTCGTCTTCGGCTTCGCCGTCTGGGCGCCGGGCTTCCCAGCCATCGGGGTGCTGATCCCACCCGCACTCGTCCTGGTGGGCTTGGGTGGCTACGGAGCAGTGCAGCTCGCTCGTGCGTCCGGCGACGTCCGTCCGCCGCGCTCGCACCCACAGCCACTTTCGCGCGTCATTCGTTGGGGGACGATCCTCGTCGGCGTCGCGCTCGGGGTGCTCATGACGCTCGCGTCGGCGCCGGACGGAGTGCTCGCGAGTGTTCTGGTCATGCTCGTCCTGCTGATGCTGTTCATCTGGATGTTCGCGTTCAGCAGCGATCTCGGGCTTCCTGCGATCGGCGCATCCTGGCGATGGCCGCATCTGGCGATTTTCGCGGTCGCGGTCTCGGCGCTCTCCGGGGCCGTGCTGCTTCCCGTTCCCCTCGACGCGGGAGCGCTGGCGGGGGCCGCGGTGATCATCCTGTTCGTCGCCGTCTCCTTCGTCCCCGGGCGGGATCTCCGTGACTGAGTCGCCGCCGGCGCCGCATCCGCGCACCCGGCTCGACGACAACTTCGCGTCACCGATCCGCTTCTCGCTGATGGCCTCGCTCGGGGAGGGCATCGAATTGGACTTCGCGACGCTCCGCGAGATCCTCCAGTGCGGAGACTCCCCGCTGAGCAAGGCCATCACGCACCTGCAGGCGGCGGGGTATGTCGTCGCCCGCAAGGGCAATCTCGGCAGTCGTCCGCGCACCTGGGTGTATTCGACCGCGACGGGACGAGCGGCCTTCGCCGGCCACCTCCAGGCGCTGCGCGAGATCGTCGCGCTCGGAGGCGGCCCGGCGCTGTAGCCGGTGGTCAGGCCTTCGTGGCGACCAGGTCCGGGTGGTGGATCGCAGCGACATCGGGGTGGGCGCGCAGCCGTGACTTCATGGCGTTCTCCCCGTACGTCGCGTGGATCGGATTGCTCGGGTCCTCGGTGATGCCGGTCGCCTCTGCAGCGAGATCAGCCGGAAGGTGGAGGAGCGGCAGCTGCTGGTCGAGCGCCGGATTGAAGAAGAACGGGATCGAGATGCGCTCCTCCGGTGCCCTGGGGGAGATCACGCGGTGGTTTGTCGCTTTGAGATAGCCACCGGTCGCGTACTCCAGCAGTTCCCCGATGTTGACGACGAACGCGCCGGGAACGGGCGGAGCAGACACCCACTCGCCGTTCCGCTCCACCTGCAGTCCACCCTTGCCCGGCTCGACCCAGAGCAGCGTGAGCACGCCGGAGTCCTTGTGGGCGCCGACGCCCTGCTGGGGCTCCGGCTCATGAGTGCCCGGGTAGCGGACGATCTTGATGAGCGTCGAGGGGTCACGGAAGGGCTCGTCGAAGTACGACTCCTCCGCTCCGAGCGTCACCGCCCAGGCGCGCAGCAGCTTGTGCGCGACCTCGGTCAAAGTGTCGTGCCATTCGGTGACGACCGCCTTGAGCTCGGGCTGGGCCTCGGGCCAGAGGTTCGGGCCGGTGAGGCGGTTGAAAGCGGGTCCGCCCTCGATGGGTTCGCGCTCGGGGCCGATGTCGATCTGCTCGCGCCAGTCGATCTTGCCCTGCGTGCGTTCGCCGCCGACTCGGGTGTATCCGCGAAAGTGGGGGCTGTTGACGTTCTCGATCGCGAGCTTGTCCTGTTCGGGCAGCGCGAAGAAGTCGAGCGCGGCCCGGTGCAGGCGAGCTTCGAGCTCGGGGGAGACCCCCGTGCCCGTCAGGTAGAAGAAGCCCACATCGTGTGTCGCTGCACGCAGTTCGTCCCGGAACCGTGCCGCGGCCTCGGGGCCGGCATCGAGCTGGGACAGGTCGAGGATGGGAAGGGAGAGATCAGCCATGCATCGAGCGTAAATCGGTCGCGAGGTGCGCGGTCGAGTGTTGCGTCGCATTACTCCCACCGGTTCGAGCACGTGAATGAGGCGACCGCGATCTGGTGATAACCTCTCTGAGGTAAGGGATGCCTTACCTCAGTCTTTTCTCAGAGAGTCTCCATTCCGTGCTCGCAACGTTCCTGATCGGTCTTCGCGAAGGCCTCGAGGCCGCTCTCGTCGTCGGCATCCTCGTCGCCTACCTCCGCCGTCTCGGGCGCAGTGACGCTCTGCCGAGGCTCTGGGCCGGTGTGGGGCTGGCGATCGCCCTCGCTCTGGGCATCGGCGCGGTCCTCACCTTCGGCGCCTACTCGCTCACGTTCGAGGCACAGGAGCTCATCGGAGGCCTTCTCTCGCTGCTCGCGGTGGGCATGGTCACCTGGATGATCTTCTGGATGCAGAAGGCCGGGCGCACCATGAAGGCGACCCTCGAAGGCGGACTCGATCGTGCTCTCACGAACGGAGGCCTGTGGGCGCTGATCGCGATCGGCTTCGTCTCCGTGGCCAGGGAGGGGATCGAGACGACCCTGCTCCTGTGGTCGATGGTCCAGTCCTTCGGAAACGCCCCCTCCGCCCTGCTCGGGGCGATGCTCGGTCTCGTCGTCGCCGTCGTGATCGGATGGCTGCTCGCCCGCGGTGCCGTCCGACTCGACCTCCGCCGGTTCTTCACCTGGACGAGTGGCTTCCTCGTGATCGTCGCGGCCGGCGTCCTGGCATACGCGATCATGGACCTGCAGGAGGCAGGTGCCCTGCCCGGCCCCTTCACCTCCGCGGCTCCCATCGACGCCGTCACCGGCGCCGTGGCGCTCGGCTGGGCGGCGTTCCCGTTCGGATGGGCGTTCGACGTGACGAACGTGATCGCCCCGGACGGAGCATGGGCCACCATCCTGCAGGCGACCGTCGGCTTCATGCCGCGGATGACGTGGCTTCAGGTGACGGCCTGGACCGTCTACCTCGTCGTCGTCGGATTCTTCTTCGTCCGCGGGCTGCGTTCCCGTCGGCCGACCACGCCTCGCTCGTCCACGTCCGCAGACCGCGACGTCTCGACTCCCACTCTCACCCAGCAAGGAGCAGCATGACCACCTCTCGCCGAATCCTCGGTACTGTCGCCGCAGCCGGCGCGGCAGCACTCGTTCTCAGTGGCTGTGTCGCCAAGAGCGATGTCGCAGCAGGCGCCGCGTTCGACGTCTCGTCGACCGACTCCGAGTGCGCGGTCTCTGCGACGACTGCCGAGAGCGGCACCCTGACGTTCGATGTGACGAACGACAGTGGCCAGACCTCGGAGTTCTACCTGCTCGCCGACGACGGACTGCGCATCGTGGGCGAGGTCGAGAACATCGCGCCGTCCGCCTCCCGCACACTCACCGTGGTGGCGCAACCGGGCAAGTACTTCACCCTGTGCAAGCCGGGAATGATCGGCGAGGGCGTCGGCAAGTCGGAGTTCACGGTGACCGGAGACCGCGTCGCGGTCGAGGGTGAGGATGCCGACCAGAAGCAGCAGGCCGTCGACCTGTACGCGGCGTTCGTGAAGGACCAGGTCGGACAGCTCGTGCCGTCCGTCGACGAGTTCGTCGCCGCCTACGAGTCGGGCGACGACGAGACCGCTCGCGCGCTCTTCCCGCAGACTCGGGCCTTCTACGAGCGCATCGAGCCCGTCGCCGAGGCTCTCGGCACCCTCGATCCTCGCATCGACTACCGAGAGGTCGATGCTGTGGCCGAGGGTCTCGACTGGACCGGCTTCCACCGCATCGAGAAGGACCTCTGGGTGCCGGCGCAGGACGCCCTCAACGCCGACGGCGAGACGCCGGCCTGGCAGGACTGGGCGCCCTCGACGACCGAGGAGCGCGCCGGTTACGGTGACCAGCTGCTCGCAGACGTTCAGGAGCTCTACGACTACGTGCACTCCGACGAGTTCACGACCGCTCTGGACGACCAGGGGATCGGCGGGATCTCGAACGGTGCGATCGCGCTGCTCGACGAGGTCGCGACCGGCAAGATCTCCGGAGAAGAGGACTGGTGGTCGGGAACCGACCTCTACGACTTCGCGGCCAACGTCGAGGGCTCCAAGATGGCCTTCTCCCTCGTGCAGGACTTCGCCACCGCGCAGGGCGATGACGGCGCCGCGCTCGTCACCGAGATCCAGGACGGATACGCGGCTCTCGACGAGTCGCTGGCAGCGCACGGTTCGCTCGAGGCAGGCTTCGTCGGTTACGCGGAGCTGACCGACGCCGACAAGCGCGAGTTCACCGACCTCATCAACGCTCTCGCCGAGCCGCTGTCGCAGCTCACCGGCACAGTCCTCGACTGATTCGAAGGGGACGATCCCGCCCGTGAACGAACGCGCGAACGATGCCGTGGCTGCCGACTCCGCGCCGGAGTCGGCAGCCACGGCATCCCCATCAGCGGGTCTCAGCCGACGCGGGCTTCTCGGCCTCGCGATCGGCGGGGGAGTCGCCTCCCTCGCGGTGGGGGTGGGCGGCGGACTGGCCGGCGGCGTGGCCCTCGGCCGCGCAAGGGCCGAGGCGGATGCGCAGATCGCCTACGAGTTCTTCGGCGCGCACCAGGCGGGGATCACGACTCCGGTGCAGGAGCATCTGCACTTCGCGTCGTTCGACATGATGCCGCGGACTGATCGTGACGACCTGATCACGTTGCTGCAGGACTGGACGTATGCGGCGTCGCGAATGACCAAGGGCCTCGAGGTGAGCGCCACGGGCGCAGTCGGGGGCGACGCCGAGGTGCCGCCCGATGACACCGGTGAAGCTCTCGGCCTCCCTGTCGCCGGTCTCACGATCACGTTCGGCTTCGGGCCCAGCCTGTTCGAGAACGAGGACGGCGACCGTTTCGGAATCGCCGCACGCCGCCCGCAGAAGCTCGAGAGGCTGCCCGCTTTCCTGGGCGACGACCTCGACCCGCAGGCCTCGCACGGCGATCTCTGCATCCAGGCCTGCGCAGATGACCCGCAGGTCGCGGTGCACGCGATCCGCAACCTCAGTCGCATCGCCTTCGGGCGTGCTCGGCTCCGCTGGTCGCAGCTCGGTTTCGGCAAGACCTCCCGCACCACCTCCGCCCAGGCGACCCCGCGCAACCTGTTCGGATTCAAGGACGGCACGGCGAACATCCTCGCCGATGACGCCGCCGCGCTCGACGCGAACGTGTGGGTCGGCGCATCGGATGAGCCCGCATGGCTGACGGGAGGCTCGTACCTCGTCGCGCGGAAGATCGCGATGCTGATCGAGACCTGGGATCGGGTGCGGCTCTCGGAGCAGAACACGATCGTGGGTCGTGACAAGGGCGAGGGGGCGCCGCTGTCGGGCGGCGACGAGTTCACCGCACCGGACTTCGGTTCGTCTGCGATAGACCGGAACGCGCACGTGCGGCTCGCGCATCCGGATCAGAACGACGGCATCCGCATCCTTCGCCGCGGGTTCAACTACGTCAACGGCAACAACGATCTCGGCCGCCTCGACGCGGGACTCTTCTTCCTGTCGTATCAGCGCGATCCGTCGCAGTTCATCTCTCTGCAGCGACGCCTGTCGACCGACCGCATGAACGAGTACATCAGGCACGTCGGCTCGGGCGTCTGGGCGATCCCGGCCGGGGCGAAGCCCGGATCGTACGTCGGCGCCGGGCTCTTCGCCTGACGGACGCGGAACGCGGTCAGGCGCTGAGCGTCTCAGCCACGAACGCCGACATGACGTCTGCGCCGAAGTGGTCGTCAGCGGTGATGGTCACGACGGCATCGCCGGAGAAGATCAGCAGCTGCCCGTAGGCGCCGTGCAGGCGCCAGGCCGCGCCCGGGCCGTCCCATCCCGACAGCGCGTAGCGCTCGTAACCGGGGTTCTGGCCCGCCGTCACCCAATCGGCGTGCATCGCGTCGATGAGGGCGGCGGAGACGAGATGCCTCCCCTCCCATTCGCCGCGATCGCGGATCAGTCGGCCCAGGCGTGCCATCTCCTCGGTGCGCAGGGCGATGCCGCTGCCGCCGACGATTCGGCCGCGCGGGCACCGCTCCCACTCGAGGTCGTCGATGCCGAGAGGCGCGAGCAGCCGCGGTCGCAGGTAGTCGACGATGTCGCCGACTCGTGTCGCGAGCACGGCCATGGCCGTGTAGGTGCTCGCGTTCGAGTACTGGAAGACGTGACCACGCGACGGGCGCGAGAGGAACTCGCGCGCGAGGTCGGGCCAGTCGGTCATCATGGTCTCCGACCAGGGGAGGTCGATTCCGCTCGACATCGAGAGCAGGCGTCGGAGCGTGATCCGATCGACGCCGTCTCCGAGCGGGAGATCCGGGACGTACTCGGCGATCGGAGCGTCGAGCGACACGAGACCCTCGTCGGCGGCGATTCCGGCCGCGAGGACGCATACGCCCTTCGCCACTGAGTGGATCTCCTCGCGGACGTCAGCGGTCCACCGGTGCTCTGCGACGTCGGCTCCCACCAGAACGTGAAGCCCGTGGGCTCCGAATCCCGAGGCATCCGCGTGGTCCACCAGGCGGTCGCGGATCGTCTCGGCTCGGGTCACTCCTTCAGGCTAGCCGCTGCCCCCTGGCGCGGCCGACGGGACCCGGTCGGGTCGCTGCGGTGGCCTTCGCGTCGAGCGAGCTCAGGATCGCGGAAGAGCCACTGCGGGCGGGGCTCGACCAGAGGACGGAAGAGCCAGCGCACCGGCTTCGTCGCGAGAGCGAGGGCAAGGACCACAGACAACAGGGTCACGAGCGGCAGCCACAGCCACGTCGGATCGAGATCGCGCAGCACGCCGGACTCGCGGAACGGGTAGAGCACGAACGAGTGCAGCAGGAACACGTACATCGTGTACTGGCCGAATCTCGTCCACCAGTATGTGCGTCGGGGGATCAGGGCGAAGAACGCGGCGCTCAGGAGCACCGCCAGCAGCATCAGCGCGATGCGCACGCCGCCGGCCCACCACTGCTCTCCTCCGAGGTCCGCGTACGCATCCTCGTAGAACAGCCAGTGGCGCAGGTCGATCTCTTTCCAGAGGTCTATCCAATGCCAGGCGGCGAAGCCGGCCGCGCCGAGCAGGGCGACACTGGCGACGCGGGTCCACCAGGGACGCGTCTCCAGCAGACGGAGGCGTGCGACCACGTCGCGCTCGCGCAGCCACCATCCGAAAGCGAAGAAGGGCAGCAGGCCGAGTGTGCGCGACAGCGAGAACGTGCTGTCGACGTTGGGGAGGTAGCCGACCCCGACTGAGATGATCACCGTCCACAGCAGCGGCCAGCGCAGCAGCGCGAGGTAAGGGAGTACGAGGCGGAAGATGCCGAGTGCGAGCAAGAACCACAGCGTCCACGAGGGCTTTGTGAGGTTTGGGTCGGCCTGACCCTCGACCAGCCACTTCGTCAGAGTCCACAGGAGTTCGAAGATGACATAGGGGAGCAGGATGTCGGTGATCACGCGCGCCATCTGGACTCGCGTCGGCGACCCGGACTTCGAGAAGTAGCCGGAGATGATCGCGAAGGCGGGCATGTGGAAGGCATAGAGCGCGAGATACGCCGCCAGCGCGATGTCCGAATCGTACGTGAGACGCTGGATGGCGTGACCGAGGACCACCAGGACGATGCAGGCGTAGCGGGCGTTGTCCCAGAACGGGACGCGCTTGCGAGGCTTCTGGACGGATCCGGTGGCGGGGTTCGTCGTGGCGGCTCCGTCGCTGTGCATCCTCTGAGGCTACTCGGGGAATAAAGTTGTCCGCATCGCGTTGACTCAGATACATTCAAATGAATAGAACCGGATGCAGGGCACCCGATTCGGAGAAGACGGAGCAATCATGAGCGAGCAGGCAGGCGTCCCGGTGCAGTTCGGCATCATGTCGGTCAGCGACATCACCCGCGACCCGACCACCGGCGAGACGCCGAGTGAGCAGGAGCGGATCAAGGCGACACTGGCGATCGCCAAGCACAGCGAAGAGGTCGGTCTCGACGTCTTCGCGATCGGCGAGCACCACAACCCGCCCTTCTGGTCGTCGAGTCCCACGACCTTCCTCGCCGCACTCGCGGCGCAGACGGAGCGTCTGATCGTCTCGACGTCGACCACGCTCATCACGACCAACGACCCCGTGCGCATCGCCGAGGAGTACGCGATGCTGCAGCACGTCTCCGACGGCCGCATGGACCTCATGCTCGGCCGCGGCAACACCGGACCGGTCTACCCCTGGTTCGGCCAGGACATCAGGCAGGGTCTCCCGCTCGCGATCGAGAACTACGCCCTGCTGCACAAGCTGTGGCGTGAGGACGTCGTGAACTGGGAGGGCAAGTTCCGCACCCCGCTGCAGGGCTTCACCTCGACGCCGCGCCCCCTCGACGGGGTCGCACCGTTCGTGTGGCACGGATCGATCCGCACACCCGAGATCGCGGAGCAGGCCGCGTATTACGGAGATGGCTTCTTCGCGAACAACATCTTCTGGCCCAAGGAGCACTACCAGCGTCTGATCGAGCTGTACCGTCAGCGCTACGCGCACTACGGCCACGGCACGCCCGAGCAGGCGATCGTCGGCCTCGGCGGCCAGGTCTTCATGGCGGCGAAGTCGCAGGACGCGGTGAACCAGTTCCGCCCGTACTTCGACAACGCCCCCGTGTACGGTCACGGACCGAGCATGGAGGACTTCACCGAGATGACTCCGCTGACGGTGGGTTCGCCTCAGCAGGTCATCGACCGCTATGCCGCGATGCGCGAGCACTACGGCGACTACCAGCGCCAGCTGTTCCTGATCGACCACGCGGGCCTTCCGCTGAAGACGGTGCTCGAGCAGCTCGACATCCTCGGCTCCGAGGTCGTGCCCGTGCTCCGCAAGGAGATGGCGAAGGACCGCCCGGCCGGCGTGCCGGATGCTCCCACGCACGCGGCACGGGTGAAGGCGGAGTTCGGCGACGGTCCGACGCGTCAGGCACGGCCCGGCGCCAACCGCGGCGACAACCTGACGGGTGACTCGCCCTATCAGGACTCTCCCGCTCCTGCGGGGGCAGCGTTCGGACTCAGCCGGAAGGGGGCCTGAGATGAGCACTCGTCGCATCGCAGTCGTATCCGCCGGGCTCTCGAATCCGTCCTCCACGCGGATGCTCGCGGATCGTCTGGCGGCGGAGACCGTGAAGTCCCTCGCCGGTCACGACATCCAGGCGAGCGTCGACGTGATCGAGCTGCGGGATTACGCGCACGACATCACGAACAACCTCCTCACCGGATTCGCGCCGCCCGCACTCGAGACCGCGATCAACACCGTGGTCTCGGCGGACGCGCTCATCGCCGTCACGCCGATCTTCTCGACGAGCTACAACGGTCTGTTCAAGTCGTTCATCGACGTGCTCGACCCTGATGCGCTCACGGGCAAGCCGGTGCTGATCGGAGCGAACGCCGGCACGGCTCGGCACTCGCTCGCGATCGACTACGCGATCCGACCGCTCTTCGCATACCTGCATGCCGACGCGGTCTCGACCGGCGTCTTCGCTGCATCCAGCGACTGGGGCGGGACTGGTGACGAGGTCGCTCCTCTCGCGAAGCGCGTCGAGAAGGGCGCGCGCGAGCTGGCCGAGGCGATCGCGAAGCGCGAGGTGGCTGCGACCGCCGACCCCTACGACCCTGCGACGTATCTCGGAGAGGGCCGATCCTTCGGTCACATGCTCGGCGGTCTCGCCGGAGAGTGATTCATCCCCGGCTCGACCGGGAAACGCGCACAGGGCCATGAGGCCGTAGACGATGTCCGTAGGGCGTCGTACGGTGACCTCATGGCCCTTCGCTCTGTGCTCGAATCCGCGCGGGATGCCCTGCGCGGCGATCTCATCCTTCCCGGCGACGAATCCTTCGAAGCCGCGCGCCGGCCCTGGAACCTGGCGATCGAACAGCATCCGGCGGGTGTTGCCGTGCCGGTCGATGTCGACGATCTGCGCACGCTTCTCCAAGCCGCCCGCGACGCGGGAGCGACGCTCTCGGTGCAGCCCACCGGTCACGGGGCCGCCGGAGATCTGGCCGACGCCGTCGTCGTCCGCATGGCCGCCTTCGACGAGCTGTCGGTCGACCTGGGTTCCGGCGTGGTCCGGGTCGGCAGCGGAGTCCGTTGGGGGGCGGTGGTCGAGGCGCTCGAAGGCACCGGCTGGGCGGCTCCTGCCGGTACGAGCCCCGTCGTCGCCGTCGCGGGGTACACCCTGGGCGGCGGCCATTCCTGGTTCAGCCGCACGGCAGGGCTGGGGTCCGACAACCTCAGGGCCGCGTGGGTGCTGCGCAGCGACGGGACCCGCGAGCGTGTCGATGACGACAGCGACCCCGAGCTGATGTGGGCGCTTCGCGGTGCCGGCGGCATCGTCGGAATCGTGACGGCACTCGAGATCGACCTGGTTCCCACCCCGGCGCTGTGGGGCACCGAGCTCACATTCGAGGCCGCAGACGCCGGGTCGGTGATGCGGGCTGTCCGAGACCTGTCCGCCGAGGCCCCGGCGTCACTCAACGTGTTCGTGAGCTCGATGCGCATGCCCGACGCTCCCCAGCTTCCCGAGGAGATACGAGGACGCAGCTTCCTCACCGTGCAGGCGCTGTCCACCGTCGGAGCCGCCGACGACCTGATCGAGCGCGTTCGGGGAGCCGGCACTGTTCGCCGTGAGGTGTCAGGGGCCACGTCGCCGAAGACCGTCGCCGCGTCGAGTGGGGAGCCCACCGAGCCGACGCCCGGCAAGGGCGTGTCGGCAGCGCTCTCGTCGCTCGACGACGCGACGATCGACGACCTCTTCCGCTTCCGCGGGCTGCCGGAGCAGTGGCCGATCATGGGCATCGACATCCGGATGCTCGGTGGCGTGCTGAACGAACCTCGACGGGCCGGGTTCGCGACGCTTCATGGGGTCGGCTGGCTCCTCCACGCCCTCGTACCCGTCTTCCCGGGGGTGCCGAGCGAACCCGGTGAGGCGAGCATGGCCGGCTTCCGGGACGTGCTGGCGAGGGCCACCGCACCGCAGACGGTCCCGACCTTCCTCGGCCCGGGCGAGACTCTCGAGCGGTGCGGTGATCCGGCGTCGATCGATCGCCTCCGCGACGTCAGGGCTGCCGCGGATCCCGAGTCGCTGATCCACGAGGGGCGGCTCCCGCGCTGACCGCGGTCCGTGCTCGCGGACGGATTCACGACCGACAGCGTGAGCGCCCGAGAACGGCGCCAGATCGACGTCAGTCCGCGTCGGTGCGTCGGATCCAGCGGTACTCCGTCTCGGGGCGGCCTCGCGCGCCGTAGCGGGCGCTGCGAGAGATGATGCCCGAATCCGTGAGATGCTCCAGATATCGCCGCACGGACACGCGCGACATCCCGAGCCGTGCGGCCGCCTCGCTCGCCGACACCGGGGCGCCCGAGGAACGCAGCTCGGAGGTCACCTTCTGCAGCGTGGCCGCTGAGAGGCCCTTGGGAATCGGGATGGTCCCGGTGGTGCGTCCGAGGAGCGCATCGATCTCGGCCTGGGTCGCCTCGCCGGCCGTCGAACGCGCCTGCTCCCGATACGTTCGATAGGCCGTGAGGCGCTCGTGGAACACCGCGAACGGGAACGGCTTCACGAGGTACTGGTACACCCCGAGGGCGGCCATCTGTCGCACGGTCGCGGCGTCGCGCACACCGGTGATGGCGATCACATCCACCGCCGCCGCACGGGCGCGGAGTCCGCGGAGCACGTCGATGCCGGAGCCGTCGGGCATCGTGATGTCGAGGAGCACGAGATCGAAGGGCTCGTCGGGTGGCTGTTCGAGCACCGCCGCGAGCGCGGCACGGGCCCCGGTGCACTCGCCGCCGACGACGAAACCGTCGATCCTCTCGAGATAGGAGCGATGGAGTTCGAGGGTCAGAGCGTCGTCGTCGACGATCAGGGTCCGGATCACGGTGTCCTCCGTCCTCGTACCGGCGGAAGGACGACGGTGAAAGTGGTCGGATGAGAGGTGAGATCCACGGAGCCGCCGGCCCCGACGACGACCGCCTCCACGAGGGCGAGCCCGACGCCCCGTCCCTGCGCGCCCGCCGGTTTCGTCGAGTACCCGTGGGTGAAGACCCGCTCGTGCAGCGCCGAGGGGATGCCGTCACCGCCGTCCGACACCTCGAGGACGATTCCCCCCTCCGCCGACGGCCGCAGCACGACCTCGACCCAGCGCTCGGCGCCCGCCGCTGCGGCATCCATGGCGTTGTCGATCAGGTTTCCGAGCACGGCGACGCTGTCGACGGGCGAGAGGGGCGACGCGGGGGTGTTCGGGTCGATGTGGACCCGCCAGTCGATCCCGCGCTCCCTGGCCTGCGACGCCTTGCCGAGCAGCAGGGCGCCCACGGCAGGATCGCCCGCCTGCCGTGCGGTCACCTGGTCGACGAGCGACTGGCTCTGGCGTGAGGTCTCGGTCAGGATCTCGATCGCCTCGTCGCTGCGTCCGAGCTCGAGAAGCGCGACGGCGGTGTGCATCCGATTCCCGTGCTCATGCGTCTGGGCGCGCAGAGCGTCTCCGAGTGTGCGCAGCGATTCGTACGACGAGACGGCGTCGCGCACCTTTCCCGGTGGCAGATCGCCGGCGATGCCTCGGGTGAATCGACGTGCGATCCAGGCGCCGAGGCCGCCCAGGGCGACCAGCCCGGCCGTGATGCCGATCGAGAGGGGCAGGCGGCGGATCAGGGTCTCGGAGATCGACTCGATCGTCACTCCGGACGACACCCATCCGACCAGGTCGTCGTCCTCGTCGACCACCGGCACGATGGTTCTCACAGACGGGCCGAGCGTGCCGGTGAAGACCTCGGTGAGCGTCCGTGGCGAATCCGGGATGGTGCCGAGGTAGTCACCGCCTATCTGGTCGAGATCAGGGTGGGTGAGTCGGAGGCCATCGGGCGCCATTATCGTCACGAAGTCCAGATCGGCGTTCGCGATCACGTCGAGTGCGTAGGGCTCGAGCACCCGGGTCGCTGCGTCCGGCTCCTGGGTCGCGAGTGCATCGATGACGAGGGGTGACGAGGCGAGCGACACCGATGTGGCCGCCGTCACACGCTCCGCTTCCGCGTGTGCACTGCGCTGCGCATCGACGACGAGGAACACGGCAACCAGTGCGCCGACCACGACGGCGGACGCGAGGAGCACCAGGAAGACCCGGGAAGCGATGCTCCTGGAGTCGCGGGCGGGTCTCATCGCGTCCTTCCGATCGTCGGTGATCGCGGAGCCGGCATATCGGTGGTGACCAATACGACCACAAATGGCGCTGCCGTGTGAAGTCCGCGACGGTGAGCTTACCGAAGGCGAGGGCGCCAGAGGGCATGAGACGAAGACGTTCATGATCAAGGAGGAAAACATGGCCATCACGACAGGGTTCTCGCTTCCCGGATTCCACTGGCGGCGCGGCAAGCAGGCGTGGGACAGGCACACATGGCTGTATGTCTCGGTGATCATCGCGGTCGTGCTCGGAGCGGCGGTCGGACTCATCTGGCCCGAGGTCGGTCAGAGTCTCGAACCGATCGGCAAGGGCTTCGTATCGCTCATCAAGATGATGATCGCGCCGATCATCTTCTGCACGATCGTCGTGGGCGTCGGCTCGATCGCGAAGGCCGCGACCGTGGGCAAGATCGGCGGACTCGCGCTGCTCTACTTCATGGTGATGTCGACGTTCGCGCTGGCGATCGGACTCGTGGTCGGCAACATCATCCACCCGGGTGCGGGCCTCGACATGGCGAACTCCAGCTACGACGCGACCGAGACCGAGGCGAAGACCACCACGGAGTTCATCCTCGGCATCATCCCGACGACCTTCTTCTCCGCCTTCACCGGCGAGAGCGTGCTGCAGGTGCTCTTCATCGCGTTGCTGGTCGGCTTCGCCCTCCAGGGGCTCGGCGACAAGGGCGCCCCGATCATGGATGCGGTCAAGAACCTGCAGAAGCTGGTGTTCCGCATCCTCGGCATGATCCTGTGGCTGGCGCCGCTCGGCGCGTTCGGAGCGATCGCGGCGGTCGTCGGGAAGACGGGCATCGCCGCCATCTGGAGCCTCGGGGTGCTGATGGTCGCGTTCTACATCACATGCATCCTGTTCATCGTGGTCGTTCTGGGGACGCTGCTCTATGCGGTGACCCGGGTGAACATCTTCAGCCTTGTGAAGTACCTCGCCCGCGAGTACCTGCTGATCGTGGGCACCTCGTCGTCGGAGTCCGCTCTTCCGCGTCTCATCGCGAAGATGGAGCACATCGGCGTCTCGAAGCCGGTCGTCGGGATCACGGTGCCCACCGGATACTCGTTCAACCTCGACGGCACGGCGATCTACCTGACCATGGCCTCGCTCTTCATCGCCACCGGTATGGGCCAGCCGATGACGATCGGCGAGCAGATCGGGCTGCTGGTGTTCATGATCATCGCGAGCAAGGGAGCCGCCGGTGTCACCGGGGCAGGACTCGCCACGCTCGCAGGCGGCCTGCAGGCGTACCGCCCTGATCTCGTCGACGGCGTCGGCGTGATCGTCGGCATCGACCGGTTCATGTCGGAGGGGCGCGCTCTGACAAACTTCACCGGCAACGCGGTCGCGACCCTGCTCATCGGCACCTGGACCCGCGAGATCGATCGCGAGCGGGTGCAGCGGGTGCTGAGCGGCGCACTGCCGTTCGAAGAGTCGTCGCTCGACGGTGTGGACGACCACGGGATGGCAGATGAGAGCAAGGCCGTCGACATCCAGGGTCTCAAGGAGTCGGCGCTCGATGAGATGGCCGCGAAGGAGGAGCGAGCGCGGGCTCGAGCAGCGCAGAACTGAGCAGGTAAGAGGGATGCGGGAGTCGACGATGGTCGGCTCCCGCATCCGTGTGGTCAACCGCTCTTGCGTCGGAACTCGCGCCGCGTCTGCGGGGCGGGCGCGCCGTGGACGGCGGAGTCGCCATCCAGGTGGGCTTCGCCCTGCCGGTGGTGCGCGTTCTTCTTCTCGAGCGCTTCCTTGAACTTGCGCTTCATCTCCTCGCTGGAGGAGGCGCCTTCTTCGGTGCTCATGTTCGCCAGCCTAGGGCACGCTCCTGACCGGTGGGTGGATCACTTCCGGGCCCGGCGGGACACCACGTCGAGCACAGCACCGAGACCCACCGCGATGGCGACCGACACCGCGATCGCCACGATAGGGCCGCCCGGCACCAGCGCGGCGACGACGGCACCGACGGACGCCTGGTACGCAGCCCATCCGAGAGCCGCCACTGCGACGAGCAGCAGGTATCGACCCGGGGCGATATGCGAGGCGCCGGCGACGAGATTGATCGCCAATCGGGCGAACGGCACGAACCGAGCGGTGAAGAGCACCGTCGCTGTCCCGCCATCGAGGCGGCGTCGGGCCCAGTCGAGGGCCTGGCGCACACGCGGCGCACGCATCCATCGCCAGCGCTCGGTGCCGACGGTGCGGCCGATGAGATAGCAGGCGGTGTCACCGACTGCGGCCGCCGCTGCCGCGCACACGATCACCGCCCAGAGCGGGGGAGCGCCGGTGCTCGACGCGATGGCCCCGAGGGCGGTCACAGCGATCTCTCCGGGGACGACGACGAAGAACGAGTCGCCGAGCACGAGGAGGCCCATGATCACGAGGGCCCACGGGCTGCTGAGCAGATCGGACGGCACGCCTCCACAGTGCTCGGCGCAGGTGAACGGGAACCAACGTCCGCATAGCCGGTGACCAGCGCTCCAGCATCCGGTGAACTTCTGGTGCCAGGAGTCGTTTCCCGCGTCTCGCGGCTGACGCTGGCAGCATCCTGAGGTTGTGAGAGTCGCGATCGTGACAGAGTCCTTCCTTCCGCACATGAACGGTGTCACCGGATCCGTGCTGCAGATCCTCGGCCACCTCGAACGCGCAGGCCATGATGCGCACGTGATCGCACCCGATGCGGTCGGCATGCCCGCTCGGGTCCACGGCGCCGAGGTCGAGTCCATGCCCAGCCTCGCGCTCCCCGGCTACCGCAACGTGCGGGTGGGCACCTCGCCGGCACGCCAGGTCGCGGCATCGCTGCGCCGTTTCGGTCCGGATGTCGTTCATCTGGCCTCGCCCTTCGCCCTCGGCTGGCGAGGCGCGCTCGCCGCGGAACACCTCGGCGTGGCATCGGTCGCCGCGTACCAGACCGATGTGGCGGCGTACACGCAGAGGTACCGCATCCCCGCGGCGACGGGCGTCGCGCAGTCGCACATCGCTCGGCTCCACCGGCGGGCGACCCTGACGCTCGCACCATCGGCTGATTCGGCGCAGCAGCTCGCCGAACTCGGTGTCGATCGCATCCGCCGGTGGGGCAGAGGCGTCGATGCTGAGCGTTTCCGACCCGACCGACGCAGCGTGACACTGCGCGCGGAGTGGGGGTCGGAGGTCGTGATCGGCTATGTGGGCCGACTCGCCCCGGAGAAGCAGGTCGAGGACCTGGGTGTGCTGCAGACGATCCCGGGGACGCGTCTCGTCATCGTCGGTGACGGCCCGAGCAGGCCCAGGCTCGAAGCGCTGCTGCCTGGCGCTCTCTTCCTCGGGCACCTCGAGGGCGATGCACTCGCGGAAGCGATGGCATCGTTCGACGTGTTCGTGCACCCGGGGGAGAGCGAGACCTTCGGCCAGACCCTGCAGGAGGCGCACGCGAGCGGGGTGCCCGTCATCGCCACCGGACGCGGCGGTCCCCTCGGCCTCGTGCGCATGGGGATCGACGGATGGCTCTATCGGCCGGGCGATCTCGACGACCTGCGCATGCGCGTCGCCGATCTCACCGGAGACGCGCGCAAACGCCGGGCTTTCGGCGAAGCAGGACTCGCGGCGGTGCAGGGGCGCAGCTGGTCGAGCATCTGCGATCAGCTGCTGGGACATTTCGACGAGGCACGAGAGCTCCGTGCTGTGGATGCCGGACTGCGCGCTCGCCGTCTGGCGCGCCCGGAGCCCAGTGTGCCCGTCGACGCGCGTCGCTGGCAGCGATACGTGGCGTTGGGAGACTCGCTCACCGAGGGACTGTGCGACCCTGCACCGGACGGAGCGCTGCGCGGATGGGCTGACCGACTCGCGCTTCTGCTCGCCGCACGAGGGGGGCTCCACTACGCGAACCTCGCCATCAGGTCCAAGCGCGTGCGCGACGTGTGCGCCACGCAGCTTCCCCGGGCACTCGAACTCGAACCGGATCTCGTGTCGATCCTCATCGGGGCCAATGACCTCGTGAAGCCCCACGTCGACGTGGCGGCGCTCGCCGCAGAGCTCGAGGGTGCGGTCACGCGCCTCCGGAGCACCGGAGCGGATGTCCTCCTCGTCACACCGTTCCTTCCCCGTCGGCGCGCGGCCGCGATGTACACGAAGCGGTTCGCGGCGTTCGCCACGGCACTCACGGGCGTCGCGGCACGCACCGGCGCGATCCTGATCGACACGGACCTGCACCCCTCGCTCCCCGACCGCCCGAACTGGGGTGAGGACCTCGTGCACCTGAGCAGCCGAGGACATAGATTCCTCGCGTACCGGGCGGGGGAGATGCTCGCCGTGCCGCATGCCGACGCCCTCGGAGCCCTGGACGCGGCTCTGCACGAGAACGAGCCGATCGGGGCGGGGCTCTGGTGGCGTCGGCACGCGTTGCCATGGGTATGGCGACGACTGCACGGACGCACGGCGGGAGACGGGCGGGTCGCGAAGCACGACGACTACGTCTATCTCGGGCGATCGAGCGCCCCGAGCGATGTCACGGTCGGCTGACTTCCGGGCTGTCGCGGCGTGGAAAGACAGCCGGAGCGAGGACTTTCAATGCCCCGCTGATAGGCTGGACGCGGTCGGCGTATGTCGACCGGACAATTTCATATCGACTCATGGAGCGATCGGCGGAGAGCTGGTCCCCTGTGGTGGGTTCCTCGGCGCGACGTCGGGTGGCTTTCTACTGGTGGCCAGCGCAGGTGAGATTCGCGGGAATGCCCGCGCGCCCATATCCGTCAGAACCCGCTCCTTCATGAATGCGCTCGCGCGTCACACGGACTCGCGAGTCTAAACAAAGAAGGAGAGACCTCTTGGAAGGTCCTGAAATCACCGCCACCGAGGCCGTTCTCGACAACGGCCGCTTCGGCACCCGCACCATCCGCTTCGAGACCGGCCGCCTCGCGCAGCAGGCTCAGGGCGCAGTCGCCGCGTACCTCGACGGCGAGACCATGCTCCTCTCGGCCACCAGCGCGGGCAAGCACCCCCGCGAGGGCTTCGACTTCTTCCCGCTGACGGTCGATGTCGAAGAGCGCTCGTACGCCGCAGGCAAGATCCCCGGTTCGTTCTTCCGTCGTGAAGGTCGCCCCTCCACCGAGGCGATCCTCGTCTGCCGTCTGATCGACCGTCCGCTGCGCCCGTCGTTCGTCGACGGTCTGCGCAACGAGGTCCAGGTCGTCATCACCGTGATGTCGATCGCTCCGGGAGAGTTCTACGACGCTCTCGCGATCAACGCCGCTTCGGCGTCGACCCAGATCTCGGGCCTTCCGTTCTCTGGTCCCGTCGCCGGCGTGCGCCTCGCGTTCATCCCCGGTCACGGCGAGCACGCCGACCAGTGGGTCGCGTTCCCGAACGCCGAGCAGGTGTCGGAGGCCGTGTTCGACCTGATCGTCGCCGGCCGCGTCGTCACCAAGTCCGATGGCACCGAAGACGTCGCGATCATGATGGTCGAGGCTGAGGCCACCGAGGGCAGCTGGAACCTGATCAAGGCCGGCGCCACGAAGCCCGACGAGACCATCGTCGCGCAGGGACTCGAGGCAGCGAAGCCGTTCATCGCTCAGCTCGTGAAGGCTCAGGCAGAGCTGGCAGCGACCTCGTCCAAGGAGCCGGGCGTCTACCCGGTCTTCCCGGCATACAGCCAGGAGGTCTACGACTTCGTCGCAGGCCGTTCCTACGACGACCTCGTCGGCGTCTACCAGATCGCCGACAAGGTCGAGCGTCAGACGTCGGACGACGCGATCAAGGACCGCGTCCGGGCCGAGCTCATCGAGGCGACCGAGGCGGGCAACCTTCCTGCCGCCGCCCCGCTCGAGTTCTCCGCGGCGTACAAGTCCGTCACGAAGAAGATCGTCCGCGGCCGCATCCTCACCGAGGGCGCGCGCATCGACGGTCGTGGCCTGGCGGACATCCGTCCGCTCGACGCCGAGGTGCAGGTCATCCCGCGCGTGCACGGTTCCGCGATCTTCCAGCGCGGCGAGACCCAGATCCTGGGTGTCACCACGCTGAACATGCTCAAGATGGAGCAGCAGATCGACTCGCTGTCGCCCGTCACGAGCAAGCGCTACATGCACCACTACAACTTCCCGCCGTACTCGACCGGTGAGACCGGCCGTGTCGGCTCGCCGAAGCGTCGCGAGATCGGGCACGGCTTCCTCGCCGAGCGCGCCCTCGTGCCGGTTCTGCCGAGCCGCGAGGAGTTCCCCTACGCGATCCGTCAGGTCTCCGAGGCGCTGAGCTCCAACGGCTCGACCTCGATGGGTTCTGTCTGCGCGTCGACCCTGTCGCTGCTGAACGCGGGCGTGCCGCTGCGCGCACCCGTCGCCGGCATCGCCATGGGTCTCGTCTCCGATGAGGTCGACGGTGAGACCCGCTACGCGGCGCTGACCGACATCCTCGGTGCGGAAGACGCTCTGGGTGACATGGACTTCAAGGTCGCGGGCACCGGTGAGTTCATCACCGCCATCCAGCTCGACACGAAGCTCGACGGCATCCCGACGTCGGTCCTCGCGGGTGCGCTCACGCAGGCCCGCGACGCTCGTCTGACGATCCTCAACGTCCTGAACGCCGCGATCGACGCTCCCGACGAGATGGCGCCGACCGCGCCTCGCGTCATCAGCGTGCAGATCCCGGTCGACAAGATCGGCGAGCTGATCGGCCCGAAGGGCAAGACGATCAACGCGATCCAGGACGAGACCGGTGCGCAGATCTCCATCGAGGAGGACGGCACCGTCTACATCGGCGCGACCGACGGCCCCTCGGCCGAGGCCGCCCGTGCCCAGGTCAACGCGATCGCCAACCCGACCAACCCCGAGGTGGGCGAGCAGTTCCTCGGAACCGTCGTCAAGATCGCGACGTTCGGTGCATTCGTCTCGCTGCTTCCTGGCAAGGACGGCCTGCTGCACGTCACCGAGGTGCGCAAGCTCGCCGGTGGCAAGCGCGTCGAGAACGTCGACGACGTGCTCTCGGTCGGCCAGAAGATCCTCGTGAAGATCACGAAGATCGACGACCGCGGCAAGCTGTCGCTCGAGCCCGTGCTCGATGACGCTCCCGCAGCGGACGCAGCTTCAGGCGAAGAGGCCGCAGCCGAGTAATCGACGGCGCTTCTTGACGAAGCCCGGGTCGTCCTCGCGGACGGCTCGGGCTTCGTCGTATCCGATGTGACCAAACCGTTATCGGAAGTTCTCGCGCCGTTCCCTGGATTGGTCAGCGCGTTCGCGGATCTCGCTTACTCTCGAAAGTACGCACCGGGGGGTGCATTCGAGGCAGTGACGTAGGTCGGTACGCACCGATCGACGGGGGTGAGGATATGCGGTTGTTCGGCGTAGGCGCAGGAGCGTCGGTGGAGCGTGCGCAGCAGGGCGCGGCAGAGCACCCCTCCGCGCCCATACCCATCGTCGGCCCGGGAATAGGAGAGAGCATCCGCGTACCTCTCGGCGAGACCGGACTCGAGACCTTCCCGCTGATGCTCGGCGCGGCCGAGTTCGGCTGGAACGTCGATCTCGAGACGAGCCACGGGATCCTCGACCGCTACGTCGAGTTCGGCGGCAACGCGATCCACACGGCAGACGGGTTCTCCGGCGGACGCAGCGAGCACATCATCGGCCAGTGGCTGCAGTCCAGGGGGCGACGTGATCGCGCCCTGTTGAGTGTGCGGATCGGCGCCCACGCAGACAACCCGGGTCTCGGCTCGGTGAACCTCGTGCGCGCGGTCGAAGGCTCGCTGACGCGTCTGGGCGTCGACCGTATCGACGTGCTGTATCTCGACGCGACGCTCGACCGGACGACGAACCTCGAAGACACCCTCGCGACCGTCGAGTGGATGATCGACGCAGGCAAGATCGGCGCCCTCGGGGCGTATGGATTCGCACCCGAGCGGCTCGTCGAGGCGCGCATCCTCGCATCCGCGGGGTACCCGCGCATCGAGGTGATCGATTCCCCGTACAACCTCATCCGTCGTCAGCCGTTCGAGGGCGATCTGCGTCTCGTCGCCGGCGCGCAGAGCCTCGCAGTCACGCCGTCGCACGCTCTCGAGCACGGCTTCCTGTCCGGCAGGCACCGCAGCAAGGCGCTCACCTCGCAGGGCGTGCGCGGGGAGCAGCTGCGTGGTCACCTCAACCGTCGTGGCACGAAGATCCTGCGCGCTCTCGACCAGGTGGCGATCGAACTCGAGGTTCCGGTGGCAGCCGTGTCGATCGCTTGGCTGCTCGCGCAGCGCACGATCGCGGCACCGATCGTCAACACCTTCGCGACCGACCATGTCGACGAGCTGATGCAGGGCGCCGGCGTCACGCTCTCGCGCGCACAGGTCGCCGAACTCACCCGCGCCGGCAACTGAGCGTCGTAACGCCTCTGTCACAGACCTGGCATAGGGTGGAGTGAATCCCGGCGGATGCTGTCGATGAAGCGAGCGAGTTTGTGACGCATTACATATATCTGGTCAGACACGGTGAACATCAGGACGCCGAACACGGTCTCGCCGACGGCCCCCTGTCGCCACGCGGGCAGCGTCAGGCCGAACTCATCGCCGACCGGCTCTCCGGACTTCCGCTCGATGCCGTGTGGCATTCGCCTCTCCTGCGCGCGAACGAGACGGCACGGGCGATCGCGCACCGACTCCCGTCGGTCGACCCCGAACCGACCGCGCTCCTCTTCGACTGCGTACCCACGGGAATGACCGACGAGACGCCTGCCGCGTACGAGCCGTTCTTCGGCTCGGTCACCGAGGCTGAGCTCGACGCCGGCCGTGCACAGATGTTCGACGCGGTCAACGAGTTCCTGGTGCGCAAGCCGGGCGACGTGCACGAGGTGCTCATCACCCACAACTTCGTGATCTCTTGGTTCGTGCGGGAGGTCCTCGGCGCACCGGAGTGGCGATGGATGACTCTCAATCAGGCGCATTGCGGGCTGACCGTGATCGCGCAGAAGCAGGGGCGTCCGTGGACGCTGCTCACCCACAACGACACCGGGCATCTTCCGTTCGAGCTGCGCACCGGCATCCCTGACGCGATGTCGGTCTGATTCCCGATACCCCGGCCCGCCGCGTCGGTCGTGGTGCCCCCGAGAAATAGACTGAACGCATGACCACGCAGGTAGCACTCGTCGGCGGAACCGGGAAGCTCGGATCGATCATCGGTGCGGTGATCGACGGGCTCGAGGGCTTCGAGGTGAGTCGCGTGCTCACCTCTCGGAGCGACCTCGCTGAACTCGACGGGGCGGATCTCGTGATCGACGCCACCACGCCTCAGGTGAGCGTCGATGTCGTGCGCGCTGCGGTGGAACGCCAGATCAACGTCCTGGTCGCGACCTCCGGGTGGTCCACGGAGCGCATCGCTCTGGTGCGTCCGCTGGTCGAGAACGCCGGAACCGGGGCTGTCTTCATCCCGAACTTCTCGCTGGGATCGGTGCTGGGCTCAGCGCTGGCTGCGGCAGCTGCGCCGTTCTTCGGATCGGCGGAGATCGTCGAGGCTCATCACGCGGCGAAAGTCGACTCTCCGAGCGGCACCGCGGTGCGCACCGCGGAACTCATCGCCGCGGCTCGTGCCGAGCAGGGTCCCGTCAGTGCTCCGCATGCCGACCAGCGTGCGAGGGGGCAGCAGGTGGGCAGCGTGCCGATCCATTCGCTCCGGCGCCCCGGCGTCATCGCCAAGCAGGAGGTCATCCTCTCAGGGCCGGGCGAATCCCTGACGTTCACTCACGACACGGTAGAGCCGGCGCTCGCGTACGCTCCGGGCATCCGTCTGGCGGTCCCGTTCGCGGCTCAGGCGAACGGGGTCTTCGTCGGGCTGGAGAGCATGATCGATATCGGCATCCGCTCGTGATGTCGCGCATCGGCGTCGGTCTGATGGCCGCGGCGCTTCTGGTCTATCTGGCGGTCTCCGTGTGGCTGGCCGTGATGTTCTTCGCCGTCGCGACACCGGTGTCGATCGGCATGGGTGTGGCGTTGATCGTGCTCGCTCCGATCGGCGCCTGGGCGCTCGTCCGCGAGATGCAGTTCGGGTTCGCGGCCGATCGGCTGGGGCGCGCGCTCGATGCCGAAGGGGGAATGCCTGAGGCGGAGTCCGAACTCACCCCCAGCGGTCGGATCGCCCGAGCCGATGCCGACCCGCTCATCGCGAGGTATGCGGAGGAAGCGGACGCCGCGCCGGCTGACTGGCGCGCGCGGTACCGACTCGGTGTGGTTCAGGATGCGGCGGGGCGCCGCAAGGACGCCCGCGCCAGCATCCGCGAGGCTATTCGCGTCGCTCGCGGCTGATCCGATTCAGGCGAGCGTGGCTTCGAGCGTGATCTCGATGCCGGCCAGCGCCTGGGAGACCGGGCAGCCGACCTTCGCCTCAGCGGCGATCCTCTGGAAGTCCTCGGGGGAGAGCCCCGGAACGACGGCGTTGACGTTCAGGTGGCTCCCGCTGATTCCGACCCCGGGCTTGAAGGTGACCGACGCGCTCGTGTTGACGCGCTCCGGCGGAGTGCCGTTCTCCGAGAGCGCGTGAGACAGCGCCATGCTGAAGCACGAGGCGTGAGCCGCGGCGATCAGCTCTTCAGGGGTGGTGGTGGTGTCGCTGCCCTCGCTGCGAGCCTTCCAGTTGATCGGGAAGGTGCCGAGCTTCGACGAGGAGAACGCGACTGTGCCCGAGCCCTCTGCGAGGGATCCGGTCCAGGTGGTGGTGGCTTCGCTGGTGACGGGCATGATTCCTCCGTTGTCTCGCGCGCTGCTCGATGTGCGGATCGCGTGTTCGGCCAGCCTATCGACCGGTCGCTCGCGGCGGAACCGCAGCCTCAGGCGGAGGCAGCGCGGCCGATGACGCCTGCTCGTTGCAGCAGCAGATAGATCTGGCAGCCGAGGCAGAACGAGAACGCGGCGTTGAGGAACGCCGCGATGAAGGCGGCAGCGGTCGAGATGGGCAGCGCCCAGGGCACGCCGGCGAGATGCAGCAGGAGACCGATCGTCACGACGAAGAGACCGACCCCCTGAGCGAAGCGGGGAGGGCGCGGGTCCTCGAGCTCGCTCGGAGGTGCCAGTCTCGGACGCACCAGCCTTCGGAAGAGCACACCCCAGGGCGCGGTCCTCGGCGACAGCACACCCCACAGGAACAGCAAGGCGATCACGACGGTGAGGAGGAACGCCGGGTCCAGCGCGCGCTGTGTGAGCGTCGCCGAGCTGACAGCCCAGGTGTCCGAGTCCAGGTCGGCTGACGCCAGCGGTTGATAGGCGAACCAGCCGAACGTCCTGGCGGTCGAGATGCCGATGAGCCCGAGGAACGTCGCGACGAGCAGCAGCACCGTCGTGATCGTCGCTGCGAAGCGCGGCCCGCGCGGGTCGATGCCTGCGGGTGTGGTCATCTGCGTTCCGTCCTCGTCTGTCTCATACGGCGGCCAGCGCTTCGCTCAGTGCGTGACGGTGCGGCACGCCGTGGAATCGTGCGCGGACGGCGCCTGAACCGTCGACGACGAATGTCGTCGGTGTCTGCAGGACCCTGTAGCGGGCCGACAGATCCGGCCGATGCGTCAGATCGACCTCGACATGGTTCAGCCCGTCCGTCTCGGCGGCGTAGCCGCTCAGCATCCGCCGCACCTGAGGACAGCGAGTGCACATCTCCGTGCTGAACTGCACGAAGGTCGCTCGGGCGCCCAGCTGCGAGTCACCGGCATCGACCGGATCGAAACGCAGGTGACCGCCGCGGCGACGCCGTCCGTCGAGCAGACGCAGCACGACGCCGATGGCGACGGCGAGCACGAGCAGCGCTGCGGCGATACCGAGGGCGAGCACGGGAGACATGGCTCGACAATACGGCGATCTGAGAGCGTCGAGGACGATGTGTCGCATCGTGACGATCCGACTCTTCCGTCCTCGGGGCGGGTAGTCTGGCACACATGAGCGCAGCCGTCCCGACGCCGTACGAAGACCTTCTCCGAGACGTACTGGAGTCGGGCACCCACAAGTCGGATCGAACCGGCACCGGGACCACCAGTGTCTTCGGCAGGCAGATCCGCTTCGACCTCTCACAGGGGTTCCCCCTGATCACGACGAAGCGCGTGCACTTCAAGTCGATCGCGTACGAACTCCTGTGGTTCCTCAGGGGCGACTCGAACGTGAAATGGCTGCAGGACCACGGCGTCACGATCTGGGACGAGTGGGCCGATGCCTCGGGAGATCTGGGCCCCGTCTACGGAGTCCAGTGGCGAAGCTGGCCGACTCCCGACGGCGAGAGCATCGATCAGCTCGCGCAGGTGATCGAGCAGATCCGTCAGACTCCGGACTCGCGTCGACTCATCGTGTCTGCCTGGAACCCGGCGGACATCCCTGACATGGCGCTCGCTCCCTGCCATGCGCTCTTCCAGTTCTACGTCGCAGACGGCAAGCTCTCCTGCCAGCTCTATCAGCGCAGCGCCGATCTCTTCCTCGGCGTCCCCTTCAACATCGCGTCCTACGCCCTGCTCACACTCATGGTGGCGCAGCAGGTCGGACTCGAGCCCGGCGACTTCGTCTGGACGGGCGGCGACTGCCACATCTACGACAACCACCTCGAGCAGGTGAACGAGCAGCTGACTCGCGAGGCATACCCGTACCCGACGCTGCGGTTCGCTCGAAAGCCGGAGTCGATCCTCGACTACGGCTACGACGACTTCATTGTCGAGGACTACCAGCACCACGCTCCGATCCGGGCGGCGGTGGCGGTATGACGTGGGTCGGACTGATCTGGGCGGAGGCCCACGGCGGCGTCATCGGAGCCGAGGGTGGCATGCCCTGGAACGTCCCCGAGGATCTCGCGCATTTCAAGGAGATCACGCTCGGCGCGCCCGTGATCATGGGACGGAAGACCTGGGACTCGCTTCCGGAGCGTTTCCGTCCGCTCCCCGGACGCGAGAACATCGTCATCACCCGCCAGCAGGACTGGTCCTCGGAAGGTGCCCGTCGTGCGGCGGCCGTGACCGATGCGGTGCGAGGCCATGACAAGGTCTGGATCATCGGCGGAGCCGAGATCTTCCGACTCGTGATCGGCGACGCCGACCGCCTCGAGGTCACAGAGCTCGACATCGATGTCACGGGTGACGCCTACGCGCCGTCCAAGGCCGGGTGGCGGCTCGTCGACGAGGGGGAGTGGCAGACGTCCCGCTCCGGCATCCGCTACCGCTTCCTCGGATACGAGCGCTGATGCCCACCGCACTGATCACAGGTGCCAGCGCCGGACTCGGTGTCGAGTTCGCACGTCAGCTCGCCCGTCGGCGCGCCGACCTCGTGCTCGTCGCGCGGTCGGCGGACGCTCTCGAGAGTGTCGCCGCCGAGCTGCGCAGCGAATACGGCATCGCAGTCGAGGTACTCGTCGCGGATCTCGCCGAGGTCGCCGATGTGGACCGCGTGGCCGACCGTCTCCGCGACGCCTCCGATCCGGTGGATCTGCTGATCAACAACGCCGGATTCGGCCTGCCGCTGCAGTTCGCCGACAACGACATCGACGACGAGGTGCGTCATCTCCGCGTCCACGTCGAGGCGTCGATGCGTCTCATGCATGCGGCACTCGGGTCGATGCGCGGCCGCGGGGGCCGCATCATCAACGTCGCGTCCGTCGCCGGGTTCATCTCCCGCTCGACCTACTCGGCCTGCAAGAGCTGGCTCATCGGCTTCAGCCGCTGGGCGAACGTCGAGTACGCCTCCGACAGGGTCAGCGTGACCGCGGTGTGCCCCGGTTTCACGCATACGTCGTTCCACGAGCGGATGGGGCTCGCACCCGGGCACGAGGGTGTTCCGGCGTTCATGTGGCTCGACGCACGTGACGTGGTGCGTGAGGGGCTCCGGGATGCGGCACGGGGCAAGGCGGTCTCGATTCCCTCGCTGCGCTACAAGGCGATCGTGGCGATCGCGAGTCTGCTGCCGAGCTCGCTGACCGCCGGTGTCGCGCGACGAGGCCGCGTCTGATCTGAACGCCGACGGCACTCCGGCGCGAGCGATCGCTGCGCGGATCAGCGGAATCTACCGAGGCGGATGCCGGCGTATGCGATCGCGGCCACGGTCTCTCCATCGGTGATCCGGCCGTCCGCGATCATGCTGAGCGCCTCGGAGAAAGGCACCCAGGTGACGGCGTCGATGCCCTCCTCCGCTCGGGTGTGCGTCGAGTCATCCGCCCGCGTCATGGCGCGGGCGAGGAACACATGCTCGGGTGCGTGGGCGATCCCGTTGAGCGCGTTCATCGTCCCGAGCGACGTCCACTCGTCGGCGACGAACCCCGTCTCCTCGAGCAGTTCTCGCTGCGCGGCCACGAGCGGATCTTCGCCGTCGCTTCCCCCGGCGGGCACCTCGACCGAGATGCCTGTCGTGTAGCGCTCGAGGGAGACGAGGCAGACACGGTCCTCGTCATCGAGCGCGACCACGAAGACCGCCGGATGCCGCATTGTCACCACACCGTAGATCCCGTCGCCCGCGGGGCCGGTGACCTGGTCCTCGCGCACCTCGATCCACCGGTTCTCGTACACCGTCGACGACTCGCGTGTGACCCATGCCATGGAGTCGAGCCTATTCGGATCCCTAGTATCGACTGCATGGGATGGTTGTTCGGGCGCAAGCGCGACTCTGAGGATGCCAACGAGATGCTGCGCCGATACAACGAAGCGGAGGCCGCGCGACTCGCTGCGATGACCTCCGGCGTCGCGGGGGAGACGGCGACGGGCGACAGCACTCGCGTTCCGGCGCCCGCTTCGCTGTCGGTGCCCTCGGGGTCGACCGAGTTCCTGGTCGAGGACGTCTTCACCATCACCGGACGCGGAACAGTGGCGACGGGCACGGTCACGTCTGGCGTGCTGCGAGTGGATGACGACATCGTGGTGGTGCGCGACGGAGCTCTGCAGGCGCAGACGCGGATCACCGGCATCGAGATGTTCCGGAAGCACGTGAAAGAGGTGACGGTGGGAGAGCTGTCCGGTCTGGTGCTCCGCGAGAAGATCGAGATCGCCCGCGGAGACGTCATCCGCCCGGCCCCGTCTGGGTGAGCGGCACGCGAACCGATACGCTGGGGGCATGACGCACTCGGGCAACCCTTTCGGACAGGTTCTCGTCGCGCTCGTCACTCCGATGACGGCCGACGGCGAAGTCGATTGGCCCGCCGTCGAGAAGCACATCGATGACGTCATCACCGCCGGTGCTGACGGGATCGTTGTGACGGGAACGACCGGCGAGACCTCGACCCTGACGGACCCCGAGAAGCTCAAGCTCGTCGAGGTCGGGAAGTCGGTATCCGCCGGCCGCGCCAAGATCATCACGGGCGGCGGATCCAACGAGACCGCGCACGCGATCGAGCTGTACAAGGCGAGTGAGAAGGCCGGCGCAGACGGCATCATGATCGTCACGCCGTATTACAACAAGCCGACGCAGGCCGGCATCCTGACCCACTTCCGGCTCGTGGCCGATGCCACCGACCTCCCGGTGATCCTCTACGACATCCCCGGTCGCACGGGCGTGCCGATCAAGTACGAGACCATCCTCCGGCTCGCGAAGCACCCGAACATCCTCGCCGTGAAGGACGCCAAGGGCGACTTCTCCGAGGTGAGCCGCGTCTTGAATCAGACCGACCTCATGTACTTCTCGGGTGACGACGCCAACGTGCTGCCGCACCTCGCGATCGGCGCGACCGGTCTGATCGGGGTGACCGCGAATGTCGCGGCAGCGCCGTACCGGACCATCATCGATGCCGTAAACCGCGGCGACCTCACGACCGCGACCGCTGAGCACAAGCGGCTCGAGCCGCTCGTGCGCGCCGTCATGACGCACGTGCCGGGCACCGTCGCGGCGAAGTACATCCTGCACGGGCTCGGCCGTATCTCGAGCCCTCGCGTCCGTCTGCCGCTCGTCGGTCCCGAAGAGTGGGAGGCCGCTCTCATCGAGGACGAGCTCGATCTCGTGAAGGACGTCCCCGGCGCAGACTTCTCCAACTTCCGCCCCGACCGCAACGCGGCCGCGGGCGGTGCCCTGCCGAAGGTGCACGGCACGACCCGCTGACACCGGGCGCGGCGAGCCGCGTCACAACGAACGAACGGACGCGTCGAGTGTCCGACTGAGGAGACAGCATGTCCACCCCGATCGCAGAACCCGCAGCACTCGACGAGGGGACGCTGCGGGTCACCCCACTCGGCGGCCTCGGCGAGATCGGTCGCAACATGACCATCTTCGAGTTCGACGGCAAGATCTTGATCGTCGACTGCGGCGTGCTCTTCCCCGAGGAGCACCAGCCGGGCGTCGACCTGATCCTGCCCGACTTCGAGCCGATCAAGGGCCGCCTCGACGACATCGTCGGCGTCGTCCTCACCCACGGGCACGAAGACCACATCGGCGCGGTCCCGTATCTGCTCCGTCTGAAGAGCGACATCCCCGTGATCGGTTCCGGCCTCACCCTCGCGCTCGTCGAGGCGAAGCTCAAGGAACACCGCATCAAGGCGTACACGCTCACCGTGAAAGAGGGGCAGCGCGAGAAGGTCGGACCGTTCGACCTCGAGTTCGTCGCGGTCAACCACTCGATCCCCGATGCCCTCGCCGTCGCGATCCGCACCCCCGCCGGCCTCGTGCTGGCGACCGGCGACTTCAAGATGGATCAGCTGCCGCTCGACGGACGCATCACCGACCTCCGTGCCTTCGCCCGCCTGGGCGAGGAGGGAGTCGACCTCTTCCTCGTCGACTCGACAAACGCCGACGTGCCGGGGTTCACGCCCACCGAGCGCTCGATCGGACCCGTGCTCGACCAGGTCATCGGCAAGGCTCCGAGGCGCGTCATCGTCGCGAGCTTCTCCAGCCATGTGCACCGGGTGCAGCAGGTCCTCGACGCCGCAGCGGCGCACGGGCGCCGGGTGGCACTGCTGGGGCGCAGCATGCTGCGCAACATGACGATCGCCGAGGACCTGGGCTACCTGAAGGTGCCGAGCGGCCTGCTGATCGACTACAAGAAGGCGCGAGACCTTCCCGACGACAAGATCGTCTACATGTCCACCGGCTCGCAGGGCGAGCCCATGGCCGTCCTCAGCCGGATGGCCAACCTCGACCACGCGATCGAGCCCGGTGAGGGCGACACCGTGATCCTGGCCTCGAGCCTGATTCCCGGGAACGAGAACGCCGTGTATCGCGTGATCGACGGACTGACCAAGCTCGGCGCGAACGTCGTGCACAAGGCCAACGCCAAGGTGCACGTCTCGGGGCACGCCGCAGCCGGCGAGCTGATCTACTGCTACAACATCCTCAAGCCCAAGAACGTGCTTCCCGTCCACGGCGAGTACCGTCACCTGATCGCGAACGCGAAACTGGCTCAGGACACGGGGATCGACGCCGAGCGCACGATCATCGCCTCGAACGGCACCGTCATCGATCTGAAGGACGGCGACGCTCGCGTCGTAGGTCAGCTCGACCTCGGGTTCGTCTATGTCGACGGCTCGACTGTCGGCGCGATCACCGACGCCGACCTCAAGGACCGCCGGATCCTGGCCGAAGAGGGCTTCGTCTCCGTGATCGTCGTCGTCGACGCCGCGACGGGGCGCATCATCTCGGGACCCGAGATCCATGCGCGCGGCATCGCTGAAGACGATTCCGTCTTCGACGACGTGACGCCGAAGATCATCGCAGCGCTGAAGGAAGCCTCCGGCAACGGCGTGCGCGACACCCATGCGCTTTCTCAGGTCATCCGCCGCACGATCGGGCGCTGGGTCAACCAGAAGCTGCGTCGTCGTCCGATGATCGTCCCACTCGTCATCGAGGCGTGATCGGAGCTGCGCTCGCGGGTTCACAGTCGACCGACACTCGGCTGTAACGCCGACGGCGTACGCTCTCCTCATGCCGGACGTCTTCTCGATCCGACCCGCCGTACAGGCGGACGGGAGCTTCCTCGGCGACATGGTCGTCGAGGCGGCGAACTGGCGTTCGGGCGGAGCACGACCACGCCACGAGATCCTCACCGCGGTCGAGCACCGGCGCTATGTGGCCGGATGGATGCGGCCGGCGGATGCCGGCTTCCTCGCCGTCGATGCCGACGGGCGCCCGATCGGCGCCGCGTGGTATCGCATGCTGTCGCCGGATGACGCGGGTTTCGGATTCGTCGGGACCGCCGTGCCGGAGCTCATCATCGGCGTGCAGCCGATCTGGCGTGCTCACGGCGTCGGGCGCACGTTGCTCCGACGTCTCGTGGTCCACGCTCGCGAGCAGGGGCACCCTCGGCTCAGCCTCAGCGTGGAACGGGACAACTTCGCGCGGACCCTGTACCGATCGGAGGGCTTCGTGGTCACCGACGCAGGGAGCGTCCGCGACACGATGGTGTACCGCACGTCCTGAACCATCGCCGCCCGCCGGCGGAAGACCGCGGAATGCCGCGTCATTACGGGCCTATGTCGCCCCCTGGACGTAACGTGAGAGTATGGCCAGGAGTACCACGAAGTCAGCGCGCGCGTCCGAGAGCGCCACGCCTCGCCCGAAGAGGCAGGCTGCTCCGAAGGCTCAGGCAGCGCCCAAGAAGTACATCGACGAGATCGACAAGCCCCCGGTGGCGGTGCGGGCCTGGAACGGGCTCGCCCACGGTGTCGGCGGACTGTTCCGAGCCTTCGGACCCGAGACCCTCGAGAAGGACGATCGGCGCGACGGCTTCCCGTTCCTGCTCGTGCTGCTGGCGATCGCCGGTGCGGTCAACGAATGGTTCTTCATCGGCAACGAGGTCGCTGCCAACATCAGCGCCTACTCGGTAGGGCTTCTCGTCGGACGCGTGGCCTTCATCATGCCGGTCCTGCTCCTGCTGCTCGCCGGCTGGCTGTTCCGGCATCCCTCGTCGGTGCACGACAACGGACGAATCGGCATCGGGTTCGGGCTTTTCATCCTCGCCCTCGCGGGGTTCTGCCATACCGCGGCCGGCCGCATCGATTCCGCGGGCCTGCTCGTGCGACCGCAGCCCAAGGACGGCATGCCCGCACTCAGCGAGGCAGGCGGGCTGTTCGGGTGGATGCTCGGGGAGCCGCTGTCGTACCTCACCCCGGTGGGCGCGTACATCGTGCTGTCGGTGGTCGCTGCTCTCAGCGTCCTGATCCTGACCAAGACTCCGCCGAACCGCATCGGTCAGCGGCTCGGGGATCTCTATGCGTGGATGTTCGACGCCGAGCGGCCGGAGAAGCCCGCGAAGGATGCCACCGCGATCGACGAGGCAGACAAGGTCGACGATCCTGATGTCCTGCCATGGTGGCGACGCAACAAGACCGGCCGCGAGGAGGACCCCGACGAGGGCACTCTCGGATCCGACGACATCACCGCTCTGCTCACCACCTCGGAGCCGACTCCTGCATACGACCAGGCCGTCGTCGTGGAGAACGCCTCGGATGCCGCGACGGAGGTGCTGTCCGACGTGCGCTCGGTGACCGAGTCGTTGGCCGGGCAGCAGACCACCGCGCTCCTCGACGATGAGTCCGACACGGGCGAGATGCCCGAGCTGCCGGGACTCGACGGCTTCGGAACCCCGGGGCCGGGGGAGAAGGGGCCGCAGGCGCCCGTGACTCCCTACGTGCTTCCCTCGCCGGGGCTGCTGGTCGAAGGACCGCCGCCGGTCATGCGTTCTGAAGCGACCGACAAGGTGATCGAGCAGATCACGAGCGTGCTGACGCAGTTCAAGGTCGACGCGAAGGTCACCGGATTCTCTCGTGGTCCGACAGTCACCCAGTACGAGGTGGAGGTCGGCCACGGCGTGAAGGTCGAGAAGATCCTCCAGCTGAGCAACAACTTTGCTTATGCGGTCGCGTCCAACGATGTGCGTATCCTCTCGCCGATCCCGGGCAAGAGCGCGATCGGCATCGAAATTCCCAACGCCGACAAGGAGATGGTCGCTCTCGGCGATGTGCTGCGGTCGCCCGCGGCGCACAAGAGCACGCATCCGATGACGATCGGCGTCGGAAAGGACGTCGGCGGCAACATCGTCATCGCGAACCTCGCGAAGATGCCGCACCTCCTGGTCGCCGGTTCCACAGGGTCGGGTAAGTCCAGCTTCGTCAACTCGATGATCACGAGCCTGCTCATGCGCGCTCGGCCCACGGACGTGCGGATGGTCCTGATCGACCCGAAGCGGGTGGAGCTGACGAGCTATGCGGGTGTTCCGCACCTGATCACTCCCATCATCACGAATCCCAAGAAGGCCGCCGAGGCGCTGCAGTGGGTCGTGAAGGAGATGGACATGCGGTACGACGACCTCGCGTCGTTCGGATTCCGCCACATCGACGACTTCAACCGGGCGGTGCGCGCCGGTGAGGTCGAGCTCCCCGTCGGCAGCGAACGCGTGCTCAAGCCGTACCCGTACCTGCTGGTGGTCGTCGACGAGCTCGCAGACCTGATGATGGTCGCCCCGCGTGATGTGGAGGATTCGATCGTCCGCATCACCCAGCTCGCGCGAGCATCCGGAATCCACCTGGTGCTCGCCACCCAGCGCCCCAGCGTCGACGTCGTGACCGGTCTGATCAAGGCCAACGTCCCGTCGCGCCTCGCGTTCGCGGTGACGAGCGTCACAGACAGCCGAGTGATCCTCGACAGCCCCGGTGCCGACAAGCTCATCGGCCAGGGCGACGCGCTGTTCTCGCCGATGGGATCATCCAAGCCGTTCCGTCTGCAGGGAGCGTGGGTCGACGAGAAGGAGATCGACGCGGTCGTCAAGCACGTCACCCGTCAGGCTCGTCCCGACTACCGCGCGGACGTGCAGGAAGCACTCGAGCCCACGAAGAAGAAGGAGGTCGACGAGGACATCGGGGACGATCTCGAGCTTCTCCTCGCGGCCGCCGAACTCATCGTGTCGTCGCAGTTCGGATCGACATCCATGCTGCAGCGCAAGCTGCGCGTCGGATTCGCCAAGGCGGGTCGCCTGATGGACCTCCTCGAGTCGCGAGAGATCGTCGGCCCGTCTGAGGGCTCCAAGGCGCGTGACGTGCTGGCGACGGCCGAGCAGCTGCCCCAGGTCATGGCGAAACTGCGCGGCGACGACGCTCCACCGAAGCCGGCCGCTCCCACTTCTGCCGCAACCGCGGCCGGAGCACCGCACGACCCGGTCGAGGCCCAGTTCCAGGGGCTGCCGGTGGTCGAAGCTGAAGACGACGGCGACGAAGACGCCTGGGGACTGACAGGACGAGACTGATGGCTATTCCACGGCAGCTCCCCAACGCGATCACCATCGCGCGTATACCGCTTGCGGTGATCTTCTTCATCCTGCTCCTGATGGGCGGTACCTACGGGCTCGATGACATCGTCATCCGTTGGGTTGCGGCGATCCTGTTCGTCGTGGGCATCTCCACCGACTGGGTCGACGGCTACCTCGCGCGTCGCCACAACATCGTCACCGACTTCGGCAAGCTGTGGGATCCGATCGCTGACAAGCTGCTCACGGGAGCGGGCTTCATCGGACTCGCCGTGCTCGGGGAGCTCAACTGGTGGGTCGTGATCGTGATCCTGATCCGCGAGTGGGGCATCACGATCCACCGCCTCATGGTCGCGAAGGAGCACGTCGTGGCGGCCGCGTGGATGGGCAAGATCAAGACTGCGGTTCAGGCCGTGGCTCTTTCCTGGGCGTTGCTCCCGCTGCACGTGGTGATAGGACCCCAGCTGTGGGTGGTCGGAACGGCGATCCTGATGATCCTGGCGCTGATCCTCACCGTCGCGAGTGGCATCGACTACATCGTGGCGCAGGTGCGAGGGGCACGGCAGCCGTCGTGACGTCGGCGTCGGCGTCGGAGGTGCTCGCCGCGCTGATCGAGCGTGGCTGGACCCTCGGTATCGCGGAGTCGCTGTCGGGCGGAGCTCTCGCTGCGGAGTTCGTCTCGGTGCCAGGCGCGTCGGCGTCGCTGCGCGGAGCGATCGTCGCCTACGCCACCCCTGTGAAGCACACGCTTCTGGGGGTCGACGACGGCCTGCTCGATGCGCACGGGCCCGTGCACCCCGATGTGGCGCTGCAGATGGCGGCTGGGGCGCGTCGCGCGCTGCAGGTCTCCGGAGTCCCTGCTGACGTCGGCGTCTCGACCACGGGGATCGCGGGACCGGATCCACCCGACGGTCAGCCCGTCGGCACGGTGCACATCGCCGTGGTGACCCCGTACACGTCCGTGAGCGAGGCATTCAGGTTCGACGGCGATCGCGCCCAGGTCCGCGCTCAGACGGTCGATGCGGCCGTGGCCATGCTCGCGCGGATCCTGCGGGAATAGCTGATGCGCGGGTTCCGTTATGTCCTATGTGCTCACACCGAAAGCACAGCGTGCGAAGGTAGATTTTGTGAAGGTCGGTAGGACTAGACTGGCGGTCTCCTCGAGGGAGACCTCGAGAAGGCGATCTGGGAGGAGGTTCCGATGATTCTTGTACGACAGGAAATCGGCGATGTGCTGAGGGACTTCCGCCTGCAGAAGGGGCGTACGCTCCGGCAGGTTGCAAGCAAGGCATCCGTGGCCCTGGGCTATCTCAGTGAGGTCGAGCGGGGCCAGAAAGAGGCGTCGAGCGAGATTCTCGCCTCGGTGGCCGATGCTCTGGATGTTCCCATCTCGATCATCATGCGAGAGGTCGGCGACCGCATCTCCGTCCTCGAGGGCATCCAGGTCTTCCCGGATGTCGTTCCCGATGACCTCGTGGCTTCCGTCGAGCCAGAGCTTTCGCTTCACTGAGCGTCGGATTCTCTTCGTTCTCTGATGCGTCGCAGTGAGTTCCTCCGCGCAGTCGACGCGGAATTCGGTGGTCGAGGGTCGTCCCTCGTTAGTGACCTCATTCTGACCCAGCTCGCCGGACGCACTGCGGACCAGGCTCTGGACGCGGGCGTTCCCCCGCGTGACATCTGGCTGGCGCTGTGCGCCGAGACCGATGTGCCTCAGGAGCGGCGGCACGGCGCAGGGCTCCTCGAGCCGCGCAAGCGATGACCCTCCGACCCATACGACGAGCGTTCGACTAACGACATGCCGTGACGGCGTGTCGTCGAATATGTGTTCGAAACGGGCGTAGTCTTCTGCACAAGTGGTTCGGAGACGGTGTTCTCCCTGATTCGCGGAGCTGACGACGCAATGTCCGAGGCCCCTCGTACGGTGAACAGCAAGCCGAAGAGCCATACGCCTTGTCGGAGAGTTCCGCCCAGCCGGGAGGACCGCGACAGCCTACAGGCGGCACCACGCGAGCATAAGGAGCACGTCATGCCATCACCCGCTGACCGCGAGAAGTCCCTCGAGACAGCACTCGCCCAGATCGACCGTCAGTTCGGAAAGGGCTCGGTCATGCGACTGGGCAGCGACGAGCGCGCACCCGTCGCCGTCATTCCGACCGGTTCGATCGCTCTCGATGTCGCCCTCGGCGTCGGAGGGCTCCCGCGTGGACGAATCGTCGAGATCTACGGCCCCGAGTCCTCGGGTAAGACGACGCTCACGTTGCACGCGATTGCAAACGCCCAGCGTGCCGGCGGGATCGCCGCCTTCATCGATGCCGAGCATGCGCTCGACCCCGACTACGCCGCGAAGCTCGGTGTCGACATCGACGCTCTTCTCGTCTCGCAGCCCGATACGGGTGAGCAGGCGCTCGAGATCGCGGACATGCTCGTCCGCTCCGGCGCCATCGATCTGATCGTCATCGACTCCGTCGCGGCTCTCGTGCCTCGGGCTGAGATCGAGGGCGAGATGGGTGACTCCCACGTGGGTCTGCAGGCTCGACTGATGTCGCAGGCACTGCGAAAGCTCACGGGTGGACTCAACCAGACGAACACCACGATGATCTTCATCAACCAGCTGCGCGAGAAGATCGGCGTCTTCTTCGGATCGCCCGAGACCACCGCGGGTGGAAAGGCGCTGAAGTTCTACGCGTCGGTTCGCATGGACATCCGCCGCATCGAGACGCTGAAGGACGGCACCGATGCAGTCGGAAACCGCACCAGGGTCAAGGTGGTGAAGAACAAGATGGCACCGCCGTTCAAGCAGGCGGAGTTCGACATCCTGTATGGCGTCGGCATCTCGCGCGAGGGCAGCCTGATCGACTTCGGTGTCGAGCACGCCATCGTGAAGAAGTCCGGATCGTGGTACACCTACGACGGCGACCAGCTGGGCCAGGGCAAGGAGAACGCGCGGACGTTCCTCCTCAAGAACCCCGATGTCGCGCTTGCGATCGAGACGCAGATCAAGCAGAAGCTCGGCATCGGAGGAGCCACCGAGGCGCCTGCTGACGAGCTCGCCGAGCGTCGTCCGGCATGAGCGTGATGGTTCGCGGTTGGGGAACACCCGGAGTGAACCATGAGTGATGGCGGGGGCGGGCCTGAGCAGCTCGCCCCCATCATCCCCCTTTTCGGTCGTGACGACACACGCGCGAAGTCGGTCGACCGGGAAGGTCCGGAGGTCGAAAGCGCGACAGCTCGTTCGGCGCCCGACGCCGGGGTGTGGCAGTCGACAGGGGGCGTCTCGAGCCGCGATTCGAATCCCGTCGCGCCCATCGACTCTCATGGGCCCAGTGAGCGACATCCTGCTCGCGGCGCAGCGGCTCGGTCCGCACCGCGTCTGCGCGCGTTGCAGTCGCAGGATCTGGGATCCGACGATGTCCAGGGCGTCGACCCCTCCCAATTGCGTGCCGACGCAGAAGAGCTCCTCGTCCGCAAGCTGCGGACTCGTTCGCTCTCTCTGTCGGAAGCGCGGATGGTTCTGAGGGGCTATGAGAAGAACGCCGTGCGGCTCGATGCTGGTGCGATCGATGATGTGATCGATGATTTCTGTCGACGAGGGTACCTCGACGACACGCTACTCGCCGGCCAGCTGGTGACATCCGGGATCGAGCGCAAGGGGCAGGGGCGAGTTGCGCTGTCGAGGGCGCTCTCGCAACGGGGCATCCCTCGCGATGTGATCGATGCGGCGCTTGACGACATTCCCGACGATGACGCCGAGCGCGCACTCGAGTACGCACGCTCGAAAGCACGAGCCATGTCTCGTCTCGACGGCGACACAGCGCTGCGACGTCTGGTCGGTCAGCTGTCCCGCCGTGGCTACAACGGCTCGGTCGCGATGACAGCCGCCAAGTCTGCCCTTGCTGAGGCCTCTTTCGGCTCGTCTTCATCCGGGGTTCGGTTCGTCGACTCGGACTGACTGAGGCGAGGGGCTCGAGCCCCTCGCCTCAGCGGCGGTGTCGCGCAACCGCTCGTAGAATGGGGGGATCATGAATATCCCTCGCAGTGAGCCGACGATCATCGCGTCATCGTCCGCAGCAATCGATCTTGATGGACGCCAGCGTTCCTACGAGGTCCGCACCTTCGGCTGCCAGATGAACGTCCACGATTCCGAGCGACTTTCTGGCTCGCTCGAGAGCGCAGGATATGTCCGCGCGACTGACGGTGCCGAGGCCGACGTGGTGATCATCAACACGTGCGCGGTGCGCGACAATGCCGCAGGCAAGCTCTACGGCACGCTGGGCCAGCTCGCCTCGGTGAAGCGACGCAAGGACGGGATGCAGATCGCCGTGGGCGGCTGCCTGGCGCAGATGGACAAGCAGGCCGTGCTGGAGAAAGCGCCGTGGGTCGACGTCGTCTTCGGCACGCACAACATGGGTTCGCTTCCCGGCCTTCTCGAGCGCGCGCGCCACAACGGTGACGCCGAGCTCGAGATCCTGGAGTCGCTCGAGGTGTTCCCCTCGACGCTTCCGACGAAGCGCGATTCTGCGCACAGCGGTTGGGTGTCGATCTCGGTCGGGTGCAACAACACGTGCACCTTCTGCATCGTTCCGAGTCTTCGGGGCAAGGAGAAGGACCGCCGCCCGGGCGACATCCTCAATGAGATCCGCCTGCTCGTCGAAGACGGCGCCATCGAAGTCACTCTGCTCGGACAGAACGTCAACTCCTACGGCGTGGAGTTCGGGGATCGACAGGCTTTCGGCAAGCTGCTCCGCGCCGCAGGCGAGATCGACGGGCTCGAGCGGATCCGCTTCACGAGTCCTCACCCCGCTGCCTTCACCGACGATGTGATCGACGCGATGGCAGAGACTCCCAACGTGATGCCGCAGCTTCACATGCCGCTCCAGTCCGGCAGCGACCGCATCCTGAAGGCCATGAGACGGTCGTACCGCAGCGAGAAGTTCCTCGGGATCCTCGATCGCGTCCGTGATCGTATTCCGCACGCCGCGATCACCACCGACATCATCGTCGGATTCCCCGGTGAGACGGAGGAGGACTTCGAAGACACGATGCGGGTGGTCGAACAGGCCCGGTTCTCGAGTGCGTTCACGTTCCAGTACTCGATCCGTGAGGGCACACCCGCCGCGACCATGGAGGACCAGATTCCCAAGGCTGTGGTGCAGGAGCGCTACAACCGGCTCATGGCGCTTCAGGAGCGTATCTCCCTCGAGGAGAACCAGAAGCAGGTCGGACGCCAGGTCGATGTCCTGGTGTCGACGGGCGAAGGCAAGAAGGATGCCGAGACCCACCGTCTGACCGGACGCGCCGAGGACAACCGACTCGTCCACTTCGAGGTCACTCCCGGATCCGCTGTCCCACGGCCCGGTGATGTCGTCTCGGTGACGATCACCCATGCGGCGCCCTTCCACCTGCTCGCAGACGACCCGACAGGCCTCCCGTTGCGGATCCGTCGCACGCGTGGCGGGGACGCCTGGGACCGAGGACAGGCGGAGTCCTGTGCTGTGCCAGCACCGACGTCCGGCGAGGGCACCCGTGCCGTATCCCTCGGTCTGCCGACGCTCCGCGTCGGCAGGTGACCACTGCTCGAGGAATGACCGATCCGGCGTCGAGCGCCGCGGACAGGGTTCCGTGGCTCTGGGCGATCGTGGGCGCGACAGGAACGGGCAAGAGCGATCTCGCCCTCGATCTCGCTGAGGTGCTGCGCAGCCGAGGCAACGCCGCCGAGATCGTGAATGCCGACGCCATGCAGCTCTACCGCGGAATGGACATCGGCACGGCGAAACTCGCCCCGCACGATCGCCGGGGGATTCCCCACCATCTGTTCGACGTGCGGGAGGTGCAGGAGGAAGCCGCCGTCGCCTGGTACCAGCCGCTGGCGCGGTCCGTGATCACCGACATCCAGCGACGCGGGGCCGACGCCATCCTCGTGGGCGGATCGGGTCTGTACGTGTCCAGCGTCGTGTTCGACTTCGCCTTCCCGCCGCGTGATCCGGTGATCCGGGAGCGGCTCGAACGCGAGCTCGAAAGCGAGGGTGTCGGTGGCATGCTCGACCGGCTGCGAAAGCTCGATCCCGCGACGGCCTCCCGCGTCGACCCCAAGAATGCCAGACGGGTGATCCGTGCGCTCGAAGTCCTCGAGCAGGGCAGCGTCACGCACGGCGCGTCTCTGCCGGAACAGCCAGCGCTCTGGCAGGCCGACACGCGTCTCATCGGCCTGCACGTCGACCGCGGAGCCTTGGTCGAGAGGCTGGACGCCCGCGTCGAGGGCATGTGGCAAGCGGGCCTGGTCGACGAGGTGCAGGGGCTCCGTCGCGAGGGGCTCGAGAACGGCGCGACAGCTCAGCGCGCCATCGGCTACAGCCAGGCGCTCGCGCAGATCGATGGCCGGCTCACTCAGGCCGAGGCGATCGCCGAGACGCAGGCGCTCACCCGCCGCTACGCCCGCCGCCAGGTGTCGTGGTTCAAGCGCTATCCCGGCCTCACGTGGCACGAACCACCGGTGGACGCCGCTTCGCTCGTCGCCCCCTGAGCCCGCAGACTCACCGATCTCGGTGGCTGGATGTCGGTGCCTGGTGAGATGGTTGATCAATGGCCACCCACTTCTACACCGCGAGCAGCATCGACGGTTTCATCGCGACTGATCAGCACTCCCTCGACTGGCTGCTGAAGCAGGACATCGACGAAGAAGGACCCATGTCGTACGCCGGCTTCGAGAAGACGATCGGTGCTCTGGCGATGGGAGCATCGACATACGAATGGGTCATGCGCCACGAGGAAGGGCGATGGGGGTACGAGCAGCCGACATGGGTCTTCGCCCACCGACCGCTCGAGCTTCCGGCCGGCGCTGACATTCGCGCGGCGCAGGGTGACGTCGCCGCCGTGCACTCCGAGATGGTCGCCGCCGCCGGGGGCAAGGATCTGTGGGTCGTCGGCGGTGGCGACCTGGCCGGGCAGTTCGCCGATGCCGGTCTTCTCGACGAGGTGTGGGTGCAGTACGCGCCTGTGACACTCGGCTCGGGGGCGCCGTTGCTGCCGAGAGCACTGGACCTCCAGCTTCTCGAGGTCGCACGCAACCGCAACTTCATGTGCGGCCGTTACCGTGTGCTGCATGGCTGAGCCGTCGACTCCCGTGAGCTCGGGCGAGACCTGGGAGGTCCGCGCATTCGATCGTGCGGATACGGAGTCTGTGGTGGCTCTCTGGACCGAGGCTGGCCTCACGCGGCCGTGGAACGACCCCCGGCTCGACATCGAGCGCAAGCTCACGGTGCAGCCCGAGCTGTTCCTGGTCGTCGAGGACGAGGAACGGTCGACATCAGCGCGGATCATCGGCACCGTGATGGCGGGTTACGACGGGCACAGGGGATGGCTGTACTACCTGGCCACCGCCCGGTCGCACCGTCATCAGGGGATCGCGCGCTCTCTCGTGCGCGAAGCCGAGCGACTTCTTCTGGAAATGGGCTGCCCGAAGGTGCAGCTCATGGTCAGAGAGGGCAACGAGGAAGTGCTGGGCTTCTACGACGACCTCGGATACGAGCGATTCTCGGTATCGAACACGGGCAGGCGTCTGATCGTCGACGCATAGCCGCGATCTCTAGACTGGGTGGATGGTCGCATTCACCAAAGGACACGGCACCGGCAACGACTTCGTCATCATCGCCGACCCCGACGGCGCTCTCGAATTGAGCGCCGAGCAGGTCGCCGTCCTCTGCGATCGACACCGAGGCATCGGCGCCGACGGCATCCTTCGTGTGGTGCGCTCTGCGGCGATCGCCGACGGGCAGGCTGCTCTCGCGGAGGAGCCCGCCGCCGAGTGGTTCATGGACTACCGCAATGCAGACGGGTCCATCGCTGAGATGTGCGGCAACGGCATCCGCGTCTTCGTGCATTACCTCGTGCGCTCCGGCCTCGCCACGATCGAGCCCGGTTCCACACTCCCGATCGGAACGCGTGCGGGTGTCCGCGACGTGACGCGCAGCGAGACGGGGTACCAGGTGGATCTCGGCCTGTGGAAGCTCTCCGGCGATGACCCGCTCGTCACTGCCGACGGGCTCCCTGTCACGAGACCCGGTCTGGGCATCGACGTCGGAAATCCGCATGTCGTGGTCGCACTCGCCTCCGAGGTGGAGCTGTCGTCTCTCGAGCTGCACCGCGCTCCCGTGCTCGATCCCGCCCCTCCCGCGGGGGCGAACGTCGAGTTCGTCGTCCCGGGGGAGCCGCTGGTGAGGGACGGCATCGGACACGTCTCGATGCGCGTCTCAGAGCGCGGCGTGGGGGAGACCCTGAGCTGCGGCACGGGTGTCGCGGCCACGGCTCTGGCCGTGCGCTACTGGGCCGGCTCGAAGGCACCCGACAACTGGCGCGTGGAGGTCCCGGGCGGCACTCTCGGTGTGCGCATGTTCCCTGCAGAGGACGGTGAGCACGTCGCCCTCTCCGGGCCGGCCCAGCTCGTCTTCAGCGGCGAGGTCGACCTGATCTGATGTCGACGACCGGCCAGATCGACCTGGTCATCTTCGACTGTGACGGGGTGCTCGTAGACAGCGAGAAGCTCTCGATCGAGGTGGATCGCAGGGTTCTCGCAGACCTCGGATGGTCTCTCTCCCACGACGAGATCCTGCACCGGTTCGTCGGACGCTCCTCCGCGCACTTCCGCGCTGAGGTCGAAGCACACCGGGGTCGACCGCTTCCCGACGACTGGGAGGCGCCCTACCAGCCGTGGTACCTCGACGCATTCGCGCGCGAGCTGACGGCGGTGGACGGGGTAGAGGCAGCGCTGGACGAGATCACGACAGCGACGTGCGTCGCATCGAGTGGCGCCCATGCGAAGATCCGGCGGACGCTCGGCCAGACGGGGCTCCTGCCGCGATTCGACGGGCGGATCTTCAGCGCAGACGACGTCGCGAACGGCAAGCCTGCCCCTGATCTCTTCCTGCACGCGGCTGAGCAGCTCGGCGTCAGCCCTGAACGCTGCGTGGTGGTCGAGGACAGTCGATTCGGAGTCCAGGCCGCCCGCGCCGCGGGCATGCGTGTTCTCGGCTATGCCGGCGGACTCACCCCAGCTGTCTGGCTGGAGCGCGAGGGCGCCATCGTGTTCACGGACATGCGCGATCTTCCCGAACTCGCGGGTCGGTGACGTCGTCGCTGCGAAGGCTCAGACGAGCGTGATCGGCTCGGTCGGAGGGGTTCCGTGCTTGCGCACCTTCAGGATGCGGTACCCCTTGGACGTGGCGGTCCGGTGGACGCTGAAACCAGGGTGGAACGTCGAGCCGATCCACCGTTGCAGTGAATCCGCGCCGAGGTTGCGCTGCACGACGAGCCAGGCGTCGCTGCGCTCGTCGAGCCGGGGGATCCACTTCTCGAGCAGTCCGTGAAGCTCGTTCTTGCCCACTCTGATCGGCGGGTTCGAACGGATCGAGCGGAATGTGACGTCGGCGGGAACATCTTCGGGCAAGGAGGCGTTGATGTTCTTGAGACCATGAGCCGCGGCGTTGCGCCGCACGAGATCGAGAGCTCGCTCATTCACGTCGACGGCCCACACGGTCGCATGGGGCGCAGCCAGCGCCATCGACAGCGTGATGGGCCCCCACCCGCTTCCGAGGTCGAGAAGATGGCCTCCCGGCGGAACCGGGGGCATGTTTGCGAGAAGGACGGCTGTACCGGCATCCAGCCGATCCGGGCTGAAGACGCCGCCAGCAGTGGTGACGTCCAGCTCTCGGCCTGCGAGCGTCACACGGATCGATCGCAGGTTCTCGGGGCTTGCCGGGGCCGCGGTGAAGTAATGGTCGGACCCCATACCGTGAGCGTAGCGGACAGCGCGGGCTAAGGTTAAGGCTCGCAACAAAACCCAGAGATTAGGGACGGATGACGGAGACCACCACACACTCCACAGGTGACGAAGCAGTCGATCGCGTACTCGCGAATGCGGAGAAGCGGACGGAGGCTCGTGTCTTCGGCGCCGCGCAGGCGCTGCAGGACCAGTCGACGGCCTCGCATGCCTCGTCGGACGGCGACCAGTGGGACCTCGAGGATCGTCATGCGCTGCGGCGCGTCGGCGGTCTCTCCACCGAACTAGAAGATGTCACAGAGGTCGAGTACCGGCAGCTGCGCCTTGAGAACGTGGTGCTGGTCGGCGTGTACCCGCAGGGGGCCCAGGACGATGCGGAGAACTCGCTTCGTGAACTGGCGGCCCTTGCTGAGACCGCAGGCGCGGTCGTGCTCGACGGCGTTCTGCAGCGACGGCCGCACCCGGATGCCGCGACCTACATCGGCCGAGGCAAGGCGCAGGAGCTGAAGGGCATCGTCGCAGCCACCGGCGCCGACACCGTGATCGCCGACACCGAACTCGCCCCCAGCCAGCGACGCGCCCTCGAGGACGTCGTCAAGGTCAAGGTCATCGATCGCACCACCGTGATCCTCGACATCTTCAGTCAGCACGCCAAGAGCCGCGAGGGCAAGGCGCAGGTCGAACTGGCGCAGCTCGAATACCTGCTGCCGCGTCTGCGCGGCTGGGGTGACTCGATGAGCCGCCAGGCGGGTGGCCAGGTCGGTGCCGGCGGCGCCGGTATGGGCTCGCGCGGCCCCGGTGAGACGAAGATCGAGCTCGACCGTCGCCGGATCCGCACCAAGATGGCGCTGCTGCGCCGACAGATCCGCGACTACGGCCCGGCGCGAGAGGCGAAGCGGGCCGAGCGCAAGCGCAACACGATTCCGTCCGTCGCGATCGCGGGCTACACCAACGCCGGCAAGTCGAGCCTGCTCAACGCCCTGACGAGCGCCGGGGTGCTCGTGGAGAACGCGCTGTTCGCGACGCTGGACGCGACGGTGCGCCGGTCGGAGACCTCAGACGGACGTGTGTACACGCTGACCGACACGGTCGGGTTCGTTCGCAACCTTCCGCACCAGCTCGTGGAGGCGTTCCGTTCGACGCTCGAAGAGGTCGGCGAGGCGGATGTCGTGCTGCACGTGGTCGACGGATCGCACCCCGATCCCGCCGGTCAGCTGCAGACCGTGCGTGACGTGATGGGCGACGTCGGCGTGCGTGACATGCCGGAGATCGTCGTCTTCAACAAGGCGGATCTCATCGCCGACGATGAGCGTCTCGTGCTGCAGGGCCTCGAGCCCAAAGCGCATTTCGTCTCGTCGCGTTCGGGTGAGGGCATCGAGGAGCTTCGAGCAGCCATCGAAGAGGCGCTTCCGAAGCCCGCCGTCGAGGTTCACGCGGTGGTTCCGTATGACCGCGGCGATCTGGTCGCGGCGATCCACGAGACGGGGATGCTCCTGTCGGTGGATCACAGCGAGCAGGGCACGGTCGTGCATGCGCGTGTGTCGGAGCGGCTCGCGGCCGATCTCGCACCCTTCGCCGTGAGCGCCTGACGGCCCGGATCAGCGAGCGAGGAAGCGCGCCTCCACGGTGGCCGAGATGACGATCTCGTCAGGCTCGTACTCCATCGACGCACCGCCTGTGTCGGATTCCTGCATCATGGCGCCGCGCACCTTCGCCATGCCGGAGAACGGCTGGACGGGTGTCGGCGCGATCAGCCCGACATCGGCGATCTCCACAGGCACGACGGTGCCGAGTCCGAGCGCCGTCGCGTACGCCTGCGCGCGTGTGACAGCCACTCCGACTGCCGCCGCCGCGACCTCGCGCTCGATCCGCGAGCGCGTCTCGGTCGTGAGATGCCAGTCGACCCATCCGACCTCGACTCCGTCCCACGGCGAGACGTCCGATACCCAGAGCGAGAGCTCGGACGCCTCGGCGAAGGTCGCAGTCAGATCGATGCTGGCGTAGTGCACGGGGGCGAGACGCTTGCCTTCGTTGTTCCACGGACGTTCGGCGCGCACGGACAGTCGCTTGCTCGACCAGTCGACGACGACACCGGTGTCATATCGTGCGACGATGCTCTCGCGCACAGGCTCGGTGAGACGCATGACGCGGTCGACGACTGCTGCTCGCTCGGCGCCTTCGGCGCGGACGCTGACGCGGATGGTGGCGCGCTCGGGCGCGATCCGCGCCTCATGCTCGCCCCGGACGGTGACGGTGACTTCGCTCATGTCGCGACTCTACGCCAGCGCACTGAGGAGCCCAGGAATGGCGCAGCCGCCGCGAACGTTGTAGTCTATGACGCTCGGGGACTCGCGTTCCCGAGGTGAAAAATCAACAGTGTGACAGCGGCTCCTTCGAGAGAAGGACCACGGGGCTGATCGGTTTCGACAGCGCCTGTGAATCCACGAGAAGCGGGCCGAGGATGCAGAGTTATCTCGTAAACGCTCTCTGCAAAACAATAGTTGCCGAAACCAAGCGCAACGACTTCGCCCTCGCTGCATAAGCGAGCCCGATAGTCCGTCAGGCCGTATGTGATTCCGATACGGATCCTGGCGTCATCTAGGAATCTTGCTGCGTGATGGCGTCTGGACGTCACGTGGGACTCTTCCCAGGCTGGGCTCGTCGACTTAGGTGTCTGTGACAAAGGTCGGAGCCGAGCAGAACGTCTTCACAGACTGCGCCCGGAGAAGGCGTGGAGACTCAGCGTTGGACGGGGGTTCGATTCCCCCCAGCTCCACCACGTCGCTGTCACAAGCAAGAAGGCCCGCCTCCCTGGTGATCAACCAGGGAGGCGGGCCTTTTTCAATCGCCGGCGAGTCGGGCGAGGGCACTCTGCGCGGCGCGGAGATCGTCCTCCGCGTCTCGTACGCGCTGCGCGAGTGCTTCCTGCTCGGTCTCCGCCTTCTCGGCCTGACCTCGTGCACGTTTCGCATCGCGCCGCACCTTCGCCAGTTCTGCCTCGAGTTCCTGCTCGCGATGTGTGAGCTCGTCGACGCGCACGGATGCATCCCTGAGCGCCCGGTCCGTTGTGGCCGCCTCGCGGACCACGCGATCGTGCGTCCTCTCCGCCTCTCGGACGGCCCGTTCCGCATCCCGCCGCTCTCGGCGAGCCTTGACCTCATCGAGAGGCTTGGCGGCGACCGCGGGGGCGGCAGGAGCGCCCCCGCCGACGATGCTGTCGGCGATGTCTGCGAACGTGCCGGCCGGTTCCAATTCCCGCACCAACCGAGCGGACGCGACGGCGGCCGCAGCGGTCGGATCGAAGAAGGCGGCGCTGATGGTCTGCTGCACCGCCTCTCTCGTCGAAGCCGTGATGCGCTGTCCGCGCGCTTCGGCGAGTTCGGCGGCGTCCGCGGCGAGCCTGTTGGTGAGGGCGCGCCGGTCGCGTCCGAGCTGTGCGAGAGCGCGAGCGTCCAGATCCGCCTGCGCTTCGCGCAGTTCTTCGGCGAGTAGCAACGCCTCTCCGAGTTGCGAGCTGCGTTCGTGCGCGAAGACGTTCACCACCCAGGCCGCGACCGACGGCTTCTTCAAGGCCCGGATTCGGGCCGCGAGAGCGGGGTCCTCGGTGCCGGCGGCGTGGGCGTTTCGTGCGGTGATGAACTCGGTCGGCGAACCTGTGTAGAGCGTCACCGCGATGTCAGCGAGCTCCGAATCCATGCGAGCGACGATACACCGCTCATGATCGGCTCTTCGGGGCCGCGGCGCGTGCGCACCAATCGCCGTCCGATCAGTATTCTGGTTTGCATGGCAACGCTGTTCTATGGCGCGTCCGACGTTCCGATCCACATCGAGGATCGAGCACTCGCGCATCTGAAGATCGTCATCGCGACCAAGCTCCGCCGACAGGAGAGCTTCACGCTGTCGTGGCGCCACCCCGAGGGAGAGCCGGGCGGGCGGTCCACCATCTGGATCCACCCGTCGATCCCGCTGCGCTTCACCTTCGACGAGCCGGAGCAGCCGCAGCTGAACCCACGCTGGATCGACGATCTCATGCAGTCGGTGAACTCCACCGGCGGCATTCTCCTGGTGGACGAGGTGATCGACGCGCCGGTGCGATGAGCGCACCGAAACGGGCGGACTGGAGTGCCGTCAGCCGGCCCATTCGATCAGGATCAGACCCTGGCGGGTATCCGCGAACTTGACCCATCCGTCGCCGAACAGGTAGGTCATGCCGTATCCGTCTTCGTCGGTGCCCATGGCGAACTGCGGGTTCTCGGTGATGTAGATGCCGTCGGGGCCGTCTTCTCGGGTCCAGCCTTCTGCCAGCAGGGAGGACTGCGCGGAGGCGGCATCCTCTGCGCTGATCGTCGACCATCCGTAGAGCTGGCCATGGTCGGAGGCGACGCTGTAGTCGGCCCAGAAGCAGAGGAGGCCATCGGCGAGCGTCACGCCGCCGACCACGAATTCCTTCTCCTCGAACGTCCACCCCTGATCGGTGAGCACCTTCACCGTGCCGGCCGACACGATCGTGTCGCAGGTGGGCTCCGCCGCGGATGTGGGGGTCGGAGACGCCACGGGCTCGGCTGTGGCCGAGGGGGAGGGTTTCGGCGCGTCCGGAGTGGGCGAGGCGGATCCGTCCGGCGTCCCGGCACAGGAGGTGAGCGCGACAGCGAGCAGCAGAGCGCCCAGTGCGGCGGAGGTGAAGCGGTTCATCGCGCGAGCCTTCATCCGGGGGTCAGTCGTGCAGGAGATCGAGGAAGGCCTCGTGGAGGATGCCGTTGGTGGCGAGTGTGGAGAGATCCGAGATCGTCTCCGCACCGTCGAACCCGGTCATCCGACCGCCGGCTTCCCGCACGATCGGCACAGCGGCGGCGACGTCGTACTCCTTGACGCCGAACTCTGCGACCATGTCGATTCGCCCCTCGGCAAGGAGCATGTATGCGTAGATGTCACCGTACGCACGATCGCGCCACACGCGATCGGCGAGCGTCAGCAACTGGTCGATGTGCCCGGACTCAGCCCACTGGGCGATGCTCTGGAAGCTGACGCTGGCGTCGTCGAGAGACGACACGGCGGACGCTCGGATGCGGCGCGGCTCGGCGTCCGTGGCGGTCCACGCTCCCGAACCTGCGGCGGCCCACCAGCGGCGTCCGATGGCAGGCATGCTGACGACGCCGACCTGCGGGATTCCGTCGACCGCGAGGGCGATCATGGTGCCCCACAGCGGCACTCCGCGGAGGAAGTTGGCGGTGCCGTCGATCGGGTCGATGATCCACTGCCGGTGGGTGCTGCCCTCGGCGCCGAACTCCTCGCCGAAGATGCCGTCGTCCGGCCGCTCGGTCGCCAGGAGCGAGCGGATCGCCCGCTCGGTCGCGAGGTCGGCGTCTGTGACATGCGAGTTGTCGGCCTTGGTCGAGACCTCGAGGTCGGGACTGTCGAACCGGGGGAGGGATTGCGCGTCGGCGGCATCGGCGAGTCGGAGGGCGAGTGCGAGGTCGCGAGAGAAGTCGTCGACGCGGGGGGAGGCGGTCACGAATCCAGGATAACCGCCTGAACAAGGGAGTCTGAGAGGGCTTGACATGGGGCGACACGCGCGGCTGACGCGGACGACCCGGCTCGATTTCGTCCGGCGGCGATCCGCTGGTAATGTAATTCCTCGGCCGGGGAATTCCCGGGCCACGCACCTCTAGCTCAATCGGCAGAGCAACTGACTCTTAATCAGTGGGTTCTCGGTTCAAGTCCGAGGGGGTGCACGGATCAGCCTCGATGACTCTCGCCAGTCATCGGGGCTTTTCTGCACCCACGGAGATGCCGGGAATCATGCACTCGGTGCGCTAGCGTGATGCAAACGCTAGGGGGATGGCCATGGGCAGACTGGTGAAGGCCTGCGCCGTCGTGGCGGTCGCAACATCTCTCGGTCTGGGACTGACGGGCTGTTCTGCGGCCGAGAAGACGGTCGCCTACACGACCTCGTCGGTCACACTCGCGCCCGGAGAAGCCCTCGTGGTCGAATTCGGTGAGATCAATCCGACAGTCGGCGATGCGTGGGTGATCACTCGCGAGCCAGACCCGGCCGTGCTCGGACCTGGCGATGAGCGATCCCGCTACCTCGGCCAGGACGGGGAGACCGGTGCTCCGAGCGAGGTCTCGTATCGGTTCGCGCCGGTCGGTGACGGCACGACGGTGATTCAGTTCGAATACGAGTTCCGCGGGGCGGTTCCCGAAGACGCAGACGATCAGCAGACCGCCGAGATCACGGTGACCGTGAAGTAGTGGTCGCTCAGTCGACCGCTATGACGTCTCCGTCGGTGAGGTGCTGAAGGGTCTCGAAGGTCAGCGGCATCACCGTATGCGGGTGCCCGGCTGCGGCCCAGATCTCTCCGTGCTCGCGAAGATCCTCGTCGATGTAGGTGCGCAGCCGCGTCGGATGCCCGACCGGTGCGACTCCGCCGATCGCCTGGCCGGTGGCCTCGCGCACGACGGATGCCGGTGCCATCGCGATAGTGGCGGCGCCGGTGCTGCGCGCCAGGACGTCGAGGTCGACCCGGTGACCGCCGCTCGTCATCACGAGAACCGGCGTCCCGTCGGCGACGAATACGAGACTGTTCGCGATCGCGGACACATCGCATCCGATCGCGGCGGCAGCCTCGGGGGCAGTCCGCGCGGAATCCGGCAGGATGCGGATCTCTGCCGGGACACCGGCATCGACGAGCTGCTGCTGCACGAGCCTGCTGCGCTCGGGGAGGTCGTTCATGACCCCAAGGTATCGAACGCAGCAGGCTCGAGTCTCACGCGGCGTCGCCCAGCAGGATCGCTTCGGCGTCTTCGACGGCGGCGTCATCCGGCTCGTCGTCGATGTGCGCGAGGATCCTGCGTCCGAGGAAGATCGTCAGCGCGGCGACCAGCACTGCGGCGGCTGCGACGAGATAGGGGACCGTCGCGTCGAGCGCGTGCCACAGGGCTGCCGCGAGCGGCGGAGCGATCGCTCCGCCGAGGAATCGTACCGAGGAGTACGCCGAGGAGGCCACCGATCGGGGCAGGTCCGTCGCCTCCATGACAGCCTCGGTGAGCACGGTGTTCATCACTCCGAGCAGCAGTCCGCCGACGACGATGCAGACGACGAGTGACGTGGACGACTCCACCAGGAACCCGGCGACGATCAGATCGACGGCGAGAAGCGGGAGAACCGTGAGGATCACACGGGTGCGGGACATCCGGCGCATGAGCAGCGGCGCGACCCACACGCTCGTGACCGCGAGCGCGATGCCCCAGCCGAAGAAGGTGAAGCCGATCCCCATCGCTCCGAAGCCGAGGGGGAACGGCGAGAAGGCGAGCAGGATGAAGAACCCGATGTTGTAGAAGAACGCCGCCGTGGCGAGCACGGCGAGGGCAGGCTTGCCGAGGGCCTTGAAAGGCGCCGAGAACGGCACCGGCGTGCGCTTCTCAGCGGGGCCGCGCAGAAGGACGAGGACCGCGAGGAACGCGATCGCCATCAGCACCACGACGCCGAAGAACGGTGCGCGCCAGCTCTGCTCGCCGAGGAGGCCGCCCAGGAGCGGGCCGATCGCGATGCCGAGGCCGAGAGCCGCCTCATACAGGATGATGGCCGCGGAGCTGCCTCCGGTCGCTGATCCGACGATCGTCGCCAGCGCGGTGGAGATGAACAGGGCGTTGCCGAGACCCCACCCCGCGCGGAAGCCGATGATCGCGTCGACACTGCCGCTGAGCGCGCAGAAGAGGGCGAACACGACGATCAGCGCCAGTCCGATCAGCAGTGTCTTCTTCGCGCCGATGCGGCTCGAGATCCAGCTGGTGACGAGCATGGCCAGTCCGGTCACCGCGAGGTAGCTCGTGAACAGCAGCTCGGTCTGGAACGGGCTCGCCTGGAGCGATTCTGCGATCGCGGGGAGGATCGGATCGACCAGTCCGATGCCCATGAAGGCGACGACGCACGCGAATGCGACGGCCCACACCTGGGCTGGCTGCTTCCACACTGAGGTGGCGGGGGTGTTCACTCTGTAGCTCCTGTCGACTCTGTGGTGGTGTGCGCTGCAAGGATCTCGGCAGCGCGGGTCAGGACGCCCCATTCGTCGGCCTTGAGGTCGGCGAAGCGCGGAGCGAGAGTGTCGCGGAACTCTTCGCGCCATGCCTGCAGCGCACGTGACCCTGCCCCGGTGATGGCGACGGCGATCGCGCGCGAGTCCTCGGCGTCGGGGGAGCGGAGCACGAGTCCGTCGCGCTCCAGATTCCCTATCAGCCGGGTCATACCGGGTTGGGTCGTGCGCGCCGCGGCCGCGAGCTCTCCGACCCTCTTCGGCCCGGCCTGCTCGAGCAGGCTCAGCACCCGCCACTGTGCGGCAGGTGCGTCGTTGCCGGCGTCCTGCGCGGCGATGCGGCCGAGCGCGTACCCCGAGAGCACGAGTGAGGGAATGACATCCTGACGATTCATACCACCGAGTATATACCGGTTGGTATGTACTGAGATCGGGTCAGGTCAGCGCCGTGCCCCGGCGATCCGCGCGGAGAGCTGGTGCGCGTGGGCGAGGAGCGTCCTGCCGAGGTCGCCGATCCGATCGGGTCCGAAGCGGAACCCGACGCCGGTCAGGCTGAGGGCCCACTCAGGCCGCCCCGACCGATCGAAGACCGCTGCGCCGATGCCCCAGCTTCCCTCGACGATGAGCCCGGGGTTCACCGCGTAGCCCCGCTCCTTCGTCTCCGCGAGGCGTGTACGCAGGGGGCGAGCGCCGTGTGAGCGGCCCCACGCGGTCTCCAGGTCGGGATGCCGTTCGAGATAGGCGTCCACATCGTGGTCAGGCAGGAAGGCCAGGATGGCGAGGCCGGCGCTTGCCACGCCGAGAGGGAATCGGACGCCCTCGCTCAACACGAACGACCGGATCGGGAAGGACCCTTCCTCGCGGAGCAGGCATACCGTCTCGTCTGCCCTGCGCACGGAGAGGAAGGCGCTCTCCTCCGTCTTGACCGCGAGTGATCGAACGATGTCCCGAGCGAGGGCAGTCACGTCGTAGCGTGCGGCCGCGACCGATCCCATGAGGAACAGCTCCGGGCCCGGCATCCAGCGAGCGGTGGACTCATCACGGTCGACCAGGCCTTCCGAGCGCAGCGCGGACAGGAGCCGATGGGCGGTGGAGCGAGACAGCTCAGCGGCTCGTGCGAGATCTTGCAGCGTCGCGCCGTCGTGCCCGCTGGAGGTGACCAGTCGGAGGAGCTTCGCGGCGCGGGCGATCGCTTGCGTTCCCGGAACGACGACGACGGATTCCATAATGTGGACGCTAAGCCCTGATGCGTCCACATCGCAAGAGCCGCCTATCTTCCGGGGCCCGAGAAGCGGATGCTGAACAGGTACGTCTTTCGAAGGAGAATGCGTGATCGACAAGCAGTGGGCGAATGCCGCGGAGGCGGTCGCAGACATCGGAGACGGTGCTTCCCTCGCCGTCGGAGGGTTCGGACTCTGCGGCAACCCGATCTCACTGATCGAGGCGCTGCTCGCCCAGGGCACGGCCGGACTCAGTGTCGTCAGCAACAACTGCGGAGTCGACGACTGGGGTCTCGGCATCCTGCTCGCTGCCGGACGAATCCGCAAGATGACGTCCTCGTACGTCGGCGAGAACAAGGAGTTCGAGCGGCAGTTCCTCTCGGGCGAGCTCGAACTCGAGCTGACGCCGCAGGGAACGCTGGCCGAGAAGCTTCGTGCGGGAGGATCGGGGATCGCAGCGTTCTTCACGCAGACCGGTGTCGGCACGCAGGTCGCCGAGGGCGGGCTTCCTCGGCGCTACAACCCCGACGGCAGCGTTGCGGTGGGGTCCCCGCCCAAGGATGTGCGCACCTTCGACACGCCGACAGGGCCACGTGACCATGTGCTCGAGGAGGCCATCACAACCGACTTCGCACTGGTGCACGCGCTGGCGGGGGACAGGCACGGCAATCTGATCTTCAACAAGGCGGCCCGTAACTTCAATCCGCTCGCGGCGATGGCCGGACGAGTCTGCATCGCGCAGGTCGAGCAGCTCGTGGAACCGGGCGAGCTGGACCCGGACCGCATCCATCTGCCCGGTGTCTTCGTGCATCGCGTCGTCGAGGTCGGCACAGACATCCCGAAGCGCATCGAGCGACGCACCGTCGCTGCGGAAGGAGTCTGACATGGCGCTCACGCGCGATGAGATGGCAGCACGCGCTGCCGCCGAGCTGCGGGACGGGTCGTACGTCAACCTCGGGATCGGGCTGCCGACGCTCGTGCCCAATCACGTGCCGGACGGCGTGACTGTCGTGCTGCAGTCCGAGAACGGCATCCTCGGGGTCGGGCCGTACCCGTCCGAGGGTGCGGTGGACCCTGATCTGATCAATGCGGGCAAGGAGACGGTCACGGTGCTCGCCGGCGCGGCGTTCTTCGATTCGGCGACGAGCTTCGGCATGATCCGAGGCGGAAAGATCGACGCCGCGATCCTCGGCGCCATGCAGGTGTCCGCGACGGGAGACCTCGCGAACTGGATGATCCCTGGAAAGATGGTGAAGGGCCCGGGTGGCGCGATGGACCTCGTGCATGGCGCCGCGCGCGTGATCGTCCTGATGGAGCATGTCGCGAGAGACGGATCGGCGAAGATCGTGCACGACTGCTCGCTTCCCCTCACCGGACGCGGCGTGGTCGACAGGATCATCACCGACCTTGCGGTCATCGACGTCACACCCGATGGTCTCGCCCTGGTCGAGCTCGCACCGGGCGTGACAGTGGAACAGGTCGTCGACTCGACCGAGCCGCCGCTCGCCATTCCCGCAGAGATGCTCGACCGATGAACCCAGAGAACGGAGGGGCTGAGATGAGCGCCCACGACCACCCGAAAGACCAGGACGTCGTCATCGTCGCCGCCGCGCGCACCCCGCAGGGGCGGCTCAAAGGCCAGCTGGCGAGCTTCACCGCCCCGCAGCTCGGTGCGTTCGCGATCAGAGGCGCGCTCGAACAGGGATCCATGGATCCCTCGGACGTCGACGCCGTGATCGTGGGTCAGGTCCTGGCGGCCGGGTCCGGCCAGAACGCCGCTCGACAGGCGGCGATCGGCGCCGGCATCGGCTGGGAGGTTCCGGCTCACTCCGTGAACAAGGTGTGCCTGTCCGGCCTCACCGCGATCATCGACGCGTCTCGGATGATCCGCACGGGCGACGCGGAGGTCGTCGTCGCGGCCGGGATGGAATCGATGACCAGAGCTCCGCACCTGCTCATGGGTTCGCGCGACGGATGGACGTACGGCAGCGTCGAGGTGCTCGACCATATGGCTTACGACGGCCTCACAGACGCCTACGACAAAGAGAGCATGGGCGCGTCGACGGAACGCCACAACGCCCGCTACGACCTGACCAGGGACGCGCAGGACCAGGTTGCCGCACTGTCGCATCAGCGCGCCGCGGCGGCGCAGGCGGCCGCGGTGTTCGACGACGAGATCGTGCCGGTGGCGGTGCCACAGCGCCGCGGAGAGCCGGTGCTCGTCACCGCCGACGAGGGGATCAGACCCGACACCACCGTCGAGTCGCTCGCAGGTCTCCGGGCGGCGTTCGCCGACGGCGGCTCGATCACGGCGGGCAACTCGTCTCAGATCTCCGACGGGGCCTCTGCGGTCGTCGTCACCACTCGCGGCACCGCGGAGGCCAAGGGATGGCCGGTGCTCGTCACCGTCGGAGCGAGTGGTCAGACCGCCGGCCCGGACAACTCCTTGCAGGCCCAGCCCGCCCGAGCGATCGAGCGGGCCTGCGAGAAGCAGGGGATCGCACCGGCGGATCTGGATGTCGTCGAGATCAACGAGGCGTTCGGAGCCGTGGTCGCACGATCGCAGGTCGAACTCGGTCTGAGCAGCGACGTCGTCAACATCCACGGCGGCGGCATCGCGATCGGCCATCCGATCGGAGCATCCGGCACGCGGCTCGTCGTCCACGTCGCTCATGAGCTCGCGCGCCGCGGTTCGGGCACCGCTGCCGTCGGGCTGTGCGGCGGCGGTGGTCAGGGTGAGGCGCTGATCCTCACACGCTGAGAAGTCAGCGCTTGAGGGGCTTGATGCCCTTCGACTCCTTCTTGGCCTGCTTCTCGTGCTCCCGCTGCTGCTTCGCGTAGACGGGCGAGTCCGGCGAGACGGGGCGTCCCTGCTTCGCCCGCCGGGTGTCGACGACCGCGCCGATCGCGAGGGCCAGGCTGATGCCCCAGCTCACCCACGCGAGCGCAGATCGCCACGTGAGCTGCGTGTCGCGGGAGCCGCGGAGCAGGGTGGTTCCCGTCATGATCGCGCCAAGGAGTCCGGTTCCCGAGAGGTAGTTCATGCCTTCACGCTACCTTCCGACCGCCTCACGGCGCTCAGCCTTGACAATCCGGCGCGAATTCTGTCAGTACGAAGACTCGTCGACCGAGGGCATCCAGAGACGGTTCTGACCCGCGCGGTACAATGGGGGAGTCGCGGCTCGCCCGCGGCCGCAATCCGTGTATCTACCGGCCGTCGGCTTTCCGACGGACAGCGGCGGCACCCGACCCCGCGTCTGCGGACGCGCGAGAGCCCATGACACACGCAACACCCACGCCTCGGCACCACGCCCCCACACCCACGCCGGAGGCACCAGGACTGCTCCGCATCGCGGGCCTACCGTACTTCATCATCGCGTTCATCGCCCGACTGCCGTTCGCGATGATGGTCGTCGGAGTCCTCACCGTCGTCGTCTCGGCGCGCGGCTCGCTCTCGCTCGGCGGACTCACCTCCGCAGCGGTCGGCCTGGGCACGGCGTGCTTCGGGCCTCTGCTGGGCGCCGCGGCTGATCGCTTCGGCCAGCGCACGGTGCTGCTCATCCTGGCGATGGCCAACGGCGCGATGCTGGTGATCTTCACCCTCGTCGTCTACGCCGGCGGAGCGGATGCTCTGGTGCTGATCGCCGCCTTCGGCATCGGTGCGACAGCCCCGCAGGTCGCCCCCATGTCTCGATCCAGGCTCGTCACGATGATCGCCGACCGGATGCCGGAGGCGCTCCGCACCCGCACCGTCTCGGGCACCATGGCGTACGAGTCCGCCGCCGATGAGACCGTGTTCGTGTTCGGCCCCTTCATCGTGGGCATCCTCGCGTCGGCGCTCGCTCCCTGGGCACCGCTGGTCGGAGCGGCCGTGCTCACGGTGGTGTTCGTCGGCGCATTCGCCCTGCATCCGAGTGCGCGCGCCGTGTCTGTCCACCGAGATGAAGACGGTAGGGCCCCGTCCAAGGTGTCGGAGCTCTTCAGCCCGCATCTGTTGATCGTCGTCGTCGGAATCCTCGGTGTGGGGATGTTCTTCGGCACGATGCTCACGGCGCTCACGTCTTTCATGGCCGATCGAGGCGCCCCCGAACAGGCGGGACTCCTCTACGGCGTCATGGGCGTCGGCTCGGCGATCCTCGCCCTCGGTGTCGCGTGGCTTCCGGTGCGGTTCTCGCTGCGGGCGCGCTGGCTGCTGTTCTCGGGCATCCTGCTCGGAGGCAGCCTGCTGCTGCTGCTCGTCGACTCGCCAGCGATGATGATGGTCGCGCTGGCGATCATGGGAATCGGAATCGGACCGACGCTGGTGACCCAGTACAGCTTCGGCGCCGCGCGCAGCCCGCTCGGACGCTCGGCCACGGTGATGACGATGCTCGGATCGGGCATCGTCGTCGGTCAGTCCCTCGGCGCGGCGGTGGCAGGGGAGCTCGCCGAGAACGTGGGCACCGGAAGCGCCCTCGTCCTGCCGATCATCGCCGCCGGCGTAGCGTTCACGGCCGCCCTTGTCAATTGGCCCCTCAGTGCCACTCGACCTCGCGTAGCCTCGGTCTGAGCTTCTGTAGCCTGAGGAGCACCCCCACTGCATCGTCAGGAGCATCCACACATGTCAGTCGCAGATTTCGTCGTCGTCGCCAACCGACTTCCCGTCGACCGGGTCGTGGGTCCTGACGGAGACGAGGAGTGGCGGACCTCCCCGGGCGGTCTGGTCGCCGCTCTCGAGCCGATGATGCGCAGCGCGCGGGGGGCCTGGGTCGGGTGGCCGGGACAGCCCGACCTCGAGCTGGACCGATTCGAGATCAACGGCATCGACCTGATTCCCGTGCCGCTCAGTGCCGAAGAGGTCGCCGACTACTACGAGGGCTTCGCCAACGACACGATCTGGCCGCTGTACCACGACGTGATCGCGCCGCCGCAGTATCACCGCGAGTGGTGGGAGGCGTACGTCAAGGTCAACCGCCGGTTCGCAGAGGCCGCTGCCGATGTCGTCGCGCCCGACGGCACGGTCTGGGTGCACGACTACCAGCTGCAGCTGGTGCCGCAGATGATCCGGGAGCTGAGGCCCGACGTCACGATCGGCTATTTCCATCACATCCCGTTCCCGGCGCACGGTCTCTACGCCCAGCTGCCCTGGCGTGATCAGGTGCTTAAGGGTCTGCTCGGCGCCGATGTCATCGGATTCCAGCGCGCGCAGGACGCCACGTACTTCCTGACGGCGGTGCGCCGTCGCCTGCGCTACGAGGTCAAAGGATCAGCAGTGGCGATCCCGACGGACGACGGACGCACCCGCACTGCGGTCGCCCGGGCGTTCCCGATCTCCATCGACACGGCTCCGTATCTCGAGCTCGCTGCCCGCCCCGAGGTGCGGGCACGGGCGGCCGAGATCAGAGCGAGCCTCGGCAATCCCAAGAAGATCCTTCTCGGCGTCGACCGGCTCGATTACACCAAGGGCATCAGACACCGCATCAAGGCGTATGGCGAGCTGCTCGAAGACGGCCAGCTGAGCGTCGACGACGTCACCTTCGTGCAGGTCGCGAGTCCGAGTCGCGAGCGCGTCGATGCCTACGTGCACCTGCGGGACGAGATCGAGCTCGCGGTCGGGCGCATCAACGGCGACCACGACACGATGGGTCACACGGCGATCCGGTATCTGCACCAGGGCTATCCGCGCGAGGAGATGGTCGCGCTGTACCTCGCCGCCGACGTCATGCTCGTGACCGCCCTGCGCGACGGCATGAACCTTGTGGCGAAGGAGTACGTGGCGACCCGAGCCGACAACCGCGGTGTGCTCGTGCTCAGCGAGTTCACGGGAGCCGCCGATGAGCTGCGACAGGCGGTGCGGGTCAACCCGCACGACATCGCCGGGTTGAAGGACGCGATCATGACAGCGGTCTCCATGACGCCGGCCGAGCAGGGCAAGCGGATGCGGTCGTTGCGGCGCCGTGTGCTGGAGAACGATGTGAACGCCTGGTCGTCGTCGTTCCTCCGCGCACTCGCGGAGGTCCGCCGACGCTGATCCGCCGGGTCATACTGGGAGGACACCGCCTCGATTGGAGACCCTGTGACCCGTAGCTGGACCCCCGGAGAAGCAGACCCGGCGCTGAGCGCCATCGCCGCGACGCCCAGGCTGGTCGTCGCACTGGACTTCGACGGCACGGCGTCTCCGCTCATCCCCGACCCGATGGCGGCCAGGGCGCTGCCCGAGGTCGCGACGCAGGTCACGCGGCTCGCAGCTCTGCCGGACACGGTGGTCGCCTACGTGTCGGGGCGCAGCATGCATGACCTGAGAGTCATCACCGAGCACACGGATGATTCGCTGATCGCTCTGGCCGGTTCGCACGGTGCCCAGTACTGGTACCCGGGTGTCGGCGATGCCGCGACCGACGATGCCGAGTCCGCCGAGGGCTCCCGTGAGGAGCTGTGGGAGGCGGCACGACCGATCATCGATCGCTACGAGGGTGCCGAGCTCGAACCGAAGACCTTCGGGATGGGCGTGCACACGCGCACTGCCACTCCCGAGGTCGAGAAGGCCGTGTTCGCCGAGATCGACGCGCTGGTGGCGGAGCGCTTCCCCCACTGGCGGCGACGCGCAGGACACCGAGTCCTGGAGTTCTCCTCTCGGAACGAGGGGAAGGACGCCGCGATGGCCGCCCTTCGCGAGCATTTCGATGCGACCGCGATCCTCTTCGCCGGTGATGACGTCACGGACGAGGACGCGATGCGGGTGCTCACCGGCGATGATCTGGGCGTGCGTGTGGGCCCGGGGGAGAGCGCCGCCGAGCTTCGTGTGGAGAACCCACAACAGATCGCGCTGCTTCTGGAGGCGCTCGCGGACGAGCGCACCTCTCGGCGGGAATAGACTTCCGTCATGTCCTCGCATGATCCCTCCACCAGCGCGCCCATCGACATCAAGCCCCGCAGCCGCGTCGTCACAGACGGCATCGAGGCGACGACCTCCCGAGGCATGCTCCGTGCCGTCGGCATGGGCGACGCCGACTGGGACAAGCCCCAGATCGGCATCGCGTCCAGCTGGAACGAGATCACGCCCTGCAACCTGAGCCTCGACCGTCTCGCGCAGGGGGCGAAAGAGGGTGTGCATTCGGGTGGTGGCTACCCGCTGCAGTTCGGCACGATCTCGGTGTCCGACGGCATCTCGATGGGCCACGAGGGCATGCACTTCTCGCTGGTGTCCCGCGAGGTCATCGCCGACTCGGTTGAGACCGTGATGATGGCCGAGCGGCTCGACGGCTCGGTGCTGCTCGCCGGCTGCGACAAGTCGATCCCCGGCATGCTCATGGCCAGCGCCCGACTCGACCTCTCCAGCGTCTTCCTCTACGCCGGCTCGATCGCCCCCGGATGGGTCAAGCTCTCCGACGGCACCGAGAAGGACGTCACGATCATCGACTCGTTCGAGGCCGTCGGCGCGTGCAGGGCAGGTCTCATGAGCGAAGAGGACCTCAAGCGCATCGAATGCGCGATCGCCCCGGGTGAAGGTGCCTGTGGAGGCATGTACACGGCCAACACCATGGCGTCGGTGGCCGAGGCTCTCGGCCTGAGCCTTCCCGGTTCGGCTGCCCCGCCCGCCGCGGATCGCCGCCGCGACTACTTCGCGCACCGCTCCGGCGAGGCCGTCGTGAACCTGCTCCGTCAGGGCATCACGACCCGTGACATCCTCACCAAGGAGGCGTTCGAGAATGCCATCGCGCTCGCGATGGCCCTCGGCGGTTCGACCAACGTCGTGCTGCACCTGCTCGCCATCGCGCGAGAGGCCGATGTCGAGCTGAGCCTGCACGACTTCAACCGCATCGGCGACAAGGTGCCGCACGTGGCGGACATGAAGCCGTTCGGCAAGTACGTCATGAACGATGTCGACCGCCACGGCGGCATCCCCGTGATCATGAAGGCGATGCTCGACGAGGGGCTGCTGCACGGCGACGCGCTCACCGTGACGGGCAAGACGCTCGCCGAGAACCTCGCAGATCTCGACCCGCAGCCGATCGACGGCGAGGTCATCCACACGTTCGACAACCCGATCCACGCGACCGGCGGCCTGACGATCCTGCACGGCTCGCTCGCGCCCGAGGGTGCGGTCGTGAAGACGGCCGGCTTCGACGCCGCCGTGTTCGAGGGCCCCGCCCGCGTGTTCGAGCGCGAGCGTGCGGCCATGGACGCCGTGGCCAACGGCGAGATCGAGGCGGGCACCGTCATCGTGATCCGCTACGAGGGTCCGAAGGGCGGACCGGGTATGCGCGAGATGCTGGCCATCACCGCGGCCATCAAGGGCGCGGGGCTCGGAAAAGATGTACTACTCTTGACTGACGGACGATTCTCAGGCGGCACAACCGGCCTGTGCATCGGCCACATAGCACCCGAAGCGGTGGACGCAGGTCCCATCGCCTTCGTGCGCGATGGTGATCTGATACGGGTCGATATCGCAGCTCGCTCTCTCGACCTACTCGTCGACGAGGCGGAGCTCGCCTCCCGCCGCTCTGGCTGGGAGCCGCTACCCCCGCGCTATACCCGTGGCGTTCTTGCCAAGTACTCGCGTCTCGTGCGGTCAGCCGCCGAGGGCGCGACGACCGGCTGATCCGCGTCGAATCCGGCATCCAGCCTCCGACGTCGCCTACAGACCATCAGAAGGAGTGTCATGACTGCTGACACCGTCTCGGCTGTGCCGAGGCCGCCCGCACCCAAATCCGCCGCACCGGAGATCTCCGGAGCAGAGGCTGTCGTCCGCACGCTCGAGCTCCTCGGCGTCAGGGACGTCTTCGGCCTCCCCGGCGGCGCGATCCTCCCCGTCTACGACCCGCTCATGGATGCGGCCGACCTTCGGCACATCCTGGTGCGGCACGAGCAGGGAGCGGGCCACGCCGCCGAGGGCTACGCATCGTCGTCGGGCAAGGTCGGTGTCTGCATCGCGACCTCTGGCCCCGGTGCGACCAACCTCGTGACCGCGATCGCTGACGCCTACATGGACTCGGTGCCGCTGCTCGCGATCACCGGCCAGGTGTTCTCGACGCTCATGGGCACCGACGCGTTCCAGGAGGCCGACATCGTGGGAATCACGATGCCGGTGACGAAGCACTCGTTCCTCGTGAAGGATGCATCCGAGATCCCCGGTGCCATCGCGGCGGCGTACGAGATCGCATCGACGGGCCGACCCGGTCCGGTGCTCGTCGACATCACCAAGGACGCCCAGCAGGCCATGGCGCCGTTCGTCTGGCCGCCCAAGTACGACCTGCCGGGGTATCGCCCCGTGACGAAGGCCCACGGCAAGCAGATCCATGCGGCAGCCGCCCTTCTGGCCGAGGCCAAGAAGCCGGTGCTCTACGTCGGCGGCGGTGTGATCCGCGGTCGTGCGTCGGCCGAGCTGCTCACCCTGGCCGAGACGACGAACGCACCGGTCGTGACGACGCTCATGGCTCGCGGCGCGTTCCCCGACTCGCATCAGCAGCACCTGGGCATGCCGGGCATGCACGGCACCGTCCCTGCGGTGCTCGCGCTGCAGGAGGCAGACCTGATCGTGTCGCTCGGCGCGAGGTTCGACGACCGCGTGACCGGCAAGGCTGCGCTCTTCGCGCCGAACGCCAAGGTCGTGCACGTCGACATCGACCCGGCGGAGATCTCAAAGATCCGCACGGCCGATGTGCCGATCGTCGGTGACGTTCGCGACGTGCTGGTCGATCTCGAATCCGCGTTCCGCTCGGCCGTCAACACGACGACTCCCGACACGGAGGAGTGGTGGTCGTACCTCGACGGGCTGCGTACCGAGTTCCCCCTCGGATACGCGCCGACGACCGACGGGCTCCTCGCACCGCAGTACGTGATCCAACGGATCGGCGAGCTGACCGGCCCAGAGGGCATCTACGCCGCCGGCGTCGGACAGCACCAGATGTGGGCTGCGCAGTTCATCAAGTACGAGCGACCCAACGCCTGGCTGAACTCCGGGGGAGCGGGAACGATGGGCTACTCCGTCCCCGCCGCCATGGGTGCAAAGGTCGCCGAGCCCGACCGTGTCGTGTGGGCGATCGACGGCGACGGATGCTTCCAGATGACCAATCAGGAGCTTGCGACCTGCACGATCAACAACATCCCGATCAAGGTCGCGATCATCAACAACTCGTCGCTGGGCATGGTCCGCCAGTGGCAGACGCTGTTCTACGACGGCCGCCACTCGAACACCGACCTGAACACCGGCCACGGCACCGTGCGCATCCCTGACTTCGTGAAGCTCGCCGAGGCGTACGGCTGCCTCGCGATCCGTGTCGAGAAGGAGGAGGAGGTGGACGCGGCGATCAAGCTCGCTCTCGAGACCAACGACCGCCCCGTCGTCATCGACTTCGTCGTCAGCGCCGACTCCATGGTGTGGCCGATGGTTCCCCAGGGCGTGAGCAACAGCTACGTCCAGTACGCCCGCGAGCACGCGCCCGCATTCGACGAGGAGGACTGACCATGTCGACTCACGTGCTGAGCCTCCTTGTGGAGAACACCCCCGGTCTGCTGACCCGCGTCGCGGGTCTGTTCGCGCGCCGCGGTTTCAACATCGATTCGCTCGCGGTCGGCGTGACCGAGGTGCCGGGCATCTCGCGCATCACCGTCGTCGTCGATCTCGAGGACCTGCCTCTCGAACAGGTCACCAAGCAGCTCAACAAGCTGATCAACGTCATCAAGATCGTGGAGCTCGACTTCCCGACCTCGGTGCAGCGCGAGCACATGCTCGTCAAGGTCCGCACCGACAACGCGAACCGGTCGAACGTCATCGAGGTCGCCAACCTGTTCCGCGCCTCGGTCGTGGACTATGCGTCCGACGCGCTGGTGATCGAGGTCACCGGTGATCGGGGCAAGGTCGACGCCATGCTCCGTGCCCTCGAGCCGTTCGGCATCAAGGAGATCGCGCAGTCGGGTCTCCTCGCCATCGGCCGCGGCGGCAAGAGCATCACCGAGCGCGTCCTGCGCGGCTGACCAGATTTCATACACGTACACGAACACCAATCAAGGAGAAAACCAGTGAGCACCGAGATCTTCTACGACGCAGACGCCGATCTGTCGATCATCCAGGGCAAGAAGGTCGCCATCGTCGGCTACGGCTCGCAGGGTCACGCGCACGCGCAGAACCTTCGCGACTCCGGTGTCGAGGTCGCGATCGCGCTCAAGGAGGGCTCGAAGTCGGCGCCGAAGGCGGAGGAAGCCGGATTCGCGGTCAAGACCGTCGCTGAGGCGACTCAGTGGGCCGACCTCATCATGATCCTGGCGCCGGACCAGCACCAGCGCACGATCTACAGCGAGTCGATCGCCCCGAACCTCACCGAGGGCAAGACGCTCGCCTTCGCGCACGGCTTCAACATCCGCTTCGGCTACATCGACGCTCCCGAGGGCGTCGACGTCATCCTCGTCGCACCGAAGGCACCGGGCCACACCGTGCGTCGCGAGTTCGTCGCCGGTCGCGGTATCCCCGACATCATCGCCGTCGAGCGCGACGCATCGGGCAACGCCTGGGCGACCGCGCTGTCGTACGCCAAGGCCATCGGCGGCACCCGTGCCGGCGTCATCAAGACGACCTTCACCGAGGAGACCGAGACCGACCTGTTCGGTGAGCAGGCCGTGCTGTGCGGTGGCGTCAGCCACCTCGTCCAGGCCGGCTTCGAGACGCTCACCGAGGCTGGCTACCAGCCGCAGATCGCTTATTTCGAGGTGCTGCACGAGCTGAAGCTCATCGTCGACCTGATGTGGGAGGGCGGCATCGCCAAGCAGCGCTGGTCGGTCTCCGACACCGCTGAATACGGCGACTACGTGTCGGGCCCCCGCGTCGTGACCCCCGAGGTCAAGGAGTCGATGAAGGCGATCCTCGCCGACATCCAGAGCGGTGCGTTCGCGAAGCGCTTCATCGACGACCAGGACAACGGCGGCGAGGAGTTCCTCGCGCTGCGGGCCAAAGAGGAGACGCACCCCATCGAGGCCACCGGCAAGGAGCTGCGCTCGCTCTTCGCATGGAAGCAGCAGGACGAGGACTACGTCGACGGCAGCGCTGCGCGCTGACTGATTCGATCATCGAAAGAACGGGCATCCCTTAGGGGGTGCCCGTTCTTCTGCGTCCGCACCGTTCATCACGCTAGACATCGGATGTCTGTGCCAGGATGGAGGTATGCGACAGGAATGGTTTGATCACGCCCGCTTCGGCATGTTCGTGCACTTCGGCCTCTACAGCGGCGCCGCCCGGCATGAGTGGGTGCAGAACTACGAACGCCTGACCGACGAGGACTACCGCCCCTACTTCGAGCACTTCGATCCGGATCTGTTCGATGCTCGCGCCCTCGCGCGCACCGCGAAGGACACGGGGATGGGCTATGTCGTGCTGACCACCAAGCACCACGACGGATTCTGCCTGTGGGACTCCCAGCGCACCGACTTCACCTCCGTCGCGGCGACAGGGCGGGATCTGGTGCGGGAGTACGTCGACGCACTCCGCGCCGAGGGTCTCAAGGTGGGGCTCTACCACTCGGTGATCGACTGGCATCATCGCCACTTCACGGTCGACTGGAACCACCCTCGTCGAGACGATGCCGACGCGCATGAACTGAACGTGGGCAGGGACATGTCGATCTACAGGGAGTACCTGCATGCTCAGGTGCGTGAACTGCTGACCGCCTACGGCGAGATCGACTACCTGTTCTTCGACTTCACCTACCCCGAGGCCAAGGACGGCTGGTCCGGCAAGGGCCCCGACGACTGGGATGCCACCGGTCTGCTCGCACTGTGCCGCGAGCTCCAGCCGAACATGCTGGTGAACGACCGCCTCGGGATCCCCGCCGACTTCGTGACCCCCGAGCAGTATCAGCCCACCGCGCCGATCGTCCGAGACGGTGTCGCCCTGACGTGGGAGGCGTGCCAGACGCTCAACGGGTCGTGGGGATATGACAGGGACAACACCGACCAGAAGTCGTCGACGCTGTTGACGCAGATGCTGGTCGATTCGGTCTCGATGGGCGGCAACATGCTTCTCAACATCGGTCCGGACGGGCGCGGGGCCATCGCTCCGCGGGACGCTGCGACTCTCGGTGAGATCGGCGAATGGATGCGGCTGCACGGAGGCGCGGTGATCGGGGCGGGGCACGCCGAGTTCACGCCTCCTCGTGAAGGCGTGTACACCCGCAAGGGCGATCGTCTGTACCTGAGCCTGTTCTCCTGGCCGATGGGATTCGTCCACCTGCCGGATCTCGCCGGACGAGTGACGTATGCGCGGCTGCTGCATGACGGGTCGTGGCTCAAGACGAGCGCATCCGACCCTGAGCAGCAGGCTGACCTGATGACCCCGGCAGGAGAGGCCGAGGGGACGCTCACCGTCCATCTGCCCGTCAGGCGCCCCGACGTGCTGCTGCCGGTGATCGAGCTGACACTCTCGGCGTGAGGCGGGGAGTGGCGGCGGATCAGCCCGCCGCCACGTCCATGCCCTCGAGCGCGAGGCGGGCGGCGCCGTGCAGGATCGCATCCGCTCCCGTCGTCGCGGCCTCGATGCGCAGTCGCTGCGTCGCCAGGGGATGGCACGCCTCGTAGACGCGACTGCGGACTGCGGCGATGAACGGCTCGGAGGCACTCATGCCCCCGGTCAGGAAGACCGCGTGCGGGTTGAAGAAGTTGACGACCCCCGACAGTGCCTGACCGAGGTGCGTGCCCGCCGTCCGTACGAGCGAGGTCGCGAGCGGATCGGCATCCCTCGCCAGCATCAGCACATCGGTGGTCGTGCGCACGGTGTCGTTGCCGCGCTCGCGCATCTGACGCACGAGGCTCGCGCCGCTGGCGACCGTCTCGAGGCATCCGGTGTTGCCGCACGAGCAGGGGATGTCGCCGCTGCCGTCGATGCGGGTGTGCGTGATGTCGCCGGCAGCGCTCGTGGCGCCTCGGTGGATGTGCCCGTCGACGATCACCCCGCTGCCGATGGCGGTGCCCGCTTTCACCGTGATGCTGTGGTGCGTGTGGCCGAACTGTGCGCGGTGCTCGCCGAGCGCGGCGAGGTTCGCGTCATTGTCGACCGTGACGTGAGTCGCGAAGCGACCGGCCAGATGCTCGCCGACCCGAAAGCCCGGCCAGCCGGGCATGCGAGAAGGCTGATCGACGGATCCGGTGAGCGTGTCCACCGGGCCGGGAAGGCTGACGCCGATCGCATGGATCCGCGTGTCTGCGCCCAGGCGATCGAAGACCTCGGCGATGCGCCCGAGGGTGGCCTCGGGGCCGTCGGTGAGATCGATGGCGATCGACTCGACGCCCAGCAGCGCGCCGCTCAGCGAGTGTCTTCCGATCCGAGCGTGCCGGCCCCCCAGGTCGGCGGACAGCACGATGCCGTCTCCGGCGATCTGCAGGACGCGTGGTCGTCTTCCCCCGCGTGACGTGCCGTCGCCTGCCTCCTGCAACACGCCGGCATCGAGGAGCAGCTGCACCCTGAGCCCGACGGTCGAGGCCGCGACGCCGAGCAGCGCGGCAAGCTCGCTGCGGGAGCGCGCCTCGCCGCGCGCCACCAGATCGAGGATGCGTCGAGAGTGCTGGTCCTCGACGGCGAGGGGCGAGGTGTCGGGCATGAGGCTCCTTCGTGATCGAAGCAAGGTCAGCGTAGCGGGGCGAGCGTGCGTTTCTGACTCGTTACGAATTATCAAGCTCCGATAAACATCGGATGTTCGGCTTGCCAGAGGTTATGAAGTGTGACAGCCTCACTTCATACGAAATCCTACTAGGTTGCTTCGATTATCGAAATAACCTGATCCTTCCCGAGGAGGCATTCAATGAAGAAGTTGCGTGTGGGGGCAGCCATCGCTGTCGCCGGCGTCGCTGTGGCGATGACCGGCTGTGCAAATGGAGACGCCGGCGGTTCGGCCGACGGCGACACGATCGTCGTCGACATGTGGGCCGGCAGCGAATCCGATGTGGACGCCTTGGAGGCGCAGGTCGCCTTCGCCCAGGAGCAGAACCCCGACATCAAGATCAAGCTGCAGACGTCGCCCTGGAGCGACTTCTTCACCAAGCTCACGACGAATATGGCGAGCGGCAACATGGCCTGCGTCACGGGCATGAGCGGTGCGCAGCTCGGCGGCTACACCCAGGGCTTCCGAGAGCTGAGCGCGGATGACCTCGAGACGGCCGGCATCGACTGGTCGGAGTTCAACCCGAGCGCCGACGGCATCCTGAGCTTCGAGGGCAAGGTCTACGGCGTGCCCTTCGACGTCGCCACGATGCTCGTCTACTACAACCAGGACATGCTGACGTCAGCGGGCGCCGCCACCCCGGAGATCGGCTGGACGTTCGACGACTTCGACAAGATCGCGGCCGACGCCACCAAGGACGGCAAGTACGGGTTCGCCATGGGCATGGGCGGCTACCAGTGGATGTCGATGCCGATCGCCTACTCGGCGACGCAGCCCGCGTCGGAGGACGGCACGCTCCACATCGACGAGAAGGCTTTCGTCGACGCGGCGTCCTGGTACGCCGGGCTCGTCGACGAGAAGAAGGTCGCCGCGCCCGTGGCGTCCGCCTCCGACACAGGCTGGGGTGAGAACCAGTACTCGGGCGGCAACGCGGCGATGGCTGTCGACGGCACCTGGAACGCGGTGACCTACTTGAACAACGAGTCCGGCTTCGCCGCTGGAATGGCTCCGCTGCCCGCGGGCGTCGACGGCAACCCGGGACCGATCCTCGGCTCGGGCTACGGGATCTCCGCGAACTGCGAGAACCCCGAAGCCGCCCTCAAGGTGATGGGCTCGCTCCTCGGTGAGGATGCGCAGGACTACATCGCGTCGTCTGGTCGTTCGTACCCCGCTCGCATCTCGTCGCAGCCGCTGTACTTCGAGTCCATCGACGAGGAGTACCGCGATCAGGTGCAGTCGGTGTTCGAGGCGGCCTTCGGCGACACCGTGCCGCTCTACATGACGCAGAACTGGCAGAAGCTCGACAGCTACATCCAGCCCAACCTCGTCAGCGTCTACAACGGCCAGATGACGATGGAAGAGCTGCTGTCGAACGCTCAGGCGCAGTTCGGCGAGTGAGTCGACTCCGGTCTCTGCTGCAGTAATCAACGAAAGAAACTGAGATGACGATCACGACGAGACGTCGAGGATCGCTCGCCAAGGTCGAGGCCCGCCAGGCGCTGGGATTTGCCAGCCCAGCCCTGGTGGGGCTCGCCCTGTTCACGATCGTGCCCGTGGGGCTGTCGATCGTGATGAGCGTCTTCGATTGGCCGACCTTCGGCGAGCGGACCTTCAACGGTGCGGACAACTACATCAGGCTGTTCACCAGCAGCCCCGACTTCTGGCCGGCGCTGCGCAACTCGGCGGTGTACACGCTGCTCTACGTGCCGCTGAGCGTCGCTCTCTCGCTCGTGCTCGCCCTCGGGCTCGGTCCGCGCATCCGCGGACGCGGAGCCCTGCGTGTGCTCTTCTTCATCCCGGTCGTGACACCGATGGTCGCGAACGTCCTGGTGTGGAAGATGATGCTGCAGCCCCAGGGTCTGTTCAACGGTCTCTCGGAGACCTGGTTCGGGATCCAGTTGCCCAACTTCCTCGCCGACCCCTCGTGGGCCATGATCATGGTCGTCGCGATGAGCGTCTGGCAGGGACTCGGGTACAACATGCTGATCTTCTCCGCCGCTCTCGAGCAGCTCCCCGAGAGTGTCCTCGAGGCGGCGAGCATCGACGGTGCGCAGGGGCTCCGCCGCGTCTGGAGCATCATCATCCCGATGATCTCGCCGGCGATCTTCTTCGCGACGATCATGACGATGATCACCGCCCTCCAGGTGTTCGTCCAGCCCCAGCTGCTCACCGGCGGCGGGCCAGGGAACGCCACGAAGCCGCTCGTCATGTTCATCTGGGAGCAGGGCTTCACGTTCGGAGACCTCGGCCTCGCCGCCGCGGCCGCCTGGATCCTCTTCGCGATCATCATCGCGATCACCGGCCTGCAGTTCGCCGCACAGAAGAAGTGGGTGCACTATGAGCACTGAGACCCTCACCACGCCCACCGCGGCCATGCGAACACCCCGAGAGCTGCGCCGCGCACGTGGTGCCGCGACGACGCCGGCGGCCCGTGTCCGCCTCGTCATCGCGCACGTGTGCATCTACATCGCCGCGCTGATCTTCGTCTCGCCCATCGTCTATGCGTTCTTCTCGGCGCTGAAACCAAACACCGAGATGTTCTCGATGCCGCCCACGCTCGTCGGCTCCGAGCTGCGGTGGAGCAACTTCGTAGACGTCTTCGCCTACGGCCCGTTCGTCACGTACATCGCGAACTCGTTCATCGTCGCGATCCTCGGAACTCTCGTGGTGCTGGTCGTCTCGACCACAGCCGGCTATGCGTTCGGGCGCCTCCGCTGGAAGGGCAGGGATGCCGTCTTCATCCTGTTCCTCGCGACTCTGATGGTTCCGGCCGAGGTGCTCGTCATCCCGATGTTCCAGGTGATGCAGTGGTTCGACTGGGTCGACACCTATCAGGCGCTCGTGCTGCCTTTCGCCTTCGGCGCCTTCGGAACCTTCCTGATGCGGCAGTTCTTCCGCGGCATCCCGTATGAGCTCGAAGAGGCCGCCCGCGTCGACGGCGCGGGTCCCGTCCGCACGTTCCTGCAGATCATCCTGCCCCTGTCGAAGTCGGCCGTAGCGGTGCTGGCGGTCTTCACCTTCCTGACGTTCTGGAACAGCTACCTGTGGCCGCTGATCGTCACAGTCGACTACGACGCGCACGGCACGCTTCCGGTCGGTCTCGCGAGCTTCGCGGGGCTCACCGGCACCCGGTGGGATCTGCAGATGGCAGCGGCGATCATCTCGATGATCCCGACGACTCTGCTCGTGATCGTGCTGCAGAAGCACCTGGTCAAGGGCATCGCGATGGCGGGGCTCGGCGGACGATGACGGTCACCGATCAGGAACAGATGGCGGTGACGCCGGATGCACGACCGCCCGGGGCATCGCAGGGCATCGTCGGGATCGATATCGGAGGCACCAAGATCGCGGGTCTCCTCGTCGACGAATCGGGAACGATCCTCACGCGCGCCAGCGTCGCGGCGCCCGCGAGCGAGGGCGGCGAGGCGATGGCCGATGCCGCGGCGACGCTCGTGCGCGATCTCGTCGCCCGCGCCTCGGCGCGGCTCGTCGCGGTCGGCGTGGGTGCGGCAGGGGTCGTCGATCATGCGACCGGCACCATCCGCGCGGCTTCGGCGACCTTCGTCGGGTGGGCGGGCTTCCCTCTGGCCGATGCGCTGTCCTCGCGGCTCTCAGTGCCCGTGAGCGTCGAGAACGACGTCAACGCCTTCCTCCTCGGCGAGGTGGCTGCCGATCGCCGTGCCGACGACGTGCTCGGCGTGATGCTGGGCACCGGAGTCGGCGGCGCCGTGATCATCGACGGACGGCTGCGGCATGGCCCACACGGAGCAGCGGGCGAGATCGGCCACACCCCCGGGTACAGCGACCTCGTCTGCACCTGCGGCCAGGTCGGTCACCTCGAGACCCTGGCCTCCGGGACCTCGATCGCACGCCGATACTCCGAGCGCGTCGGAGATGCCGTCGAGGACGCACGCACCGTCGCCGAGCGAGCACGCTCGGGTGACCCCATCGCCGTCGAGGTGTTCGCGTCGGCCGGCCGCGCGGTCGCACTGGCGTGCGCGAGCGCGGCGACCCTGCTCGATCTCCCTCGCGCCATCGTCGGCGGAGGAGTCGCAGAGGCCTGGGATCTGCTGGCACCGGCGATCGAGCAGACGCTGCGGACGGATTCTCCCGTCTCCGGCCTGCCGCTCGTCATCGCACCGGCGCGGCTGGGTGCGGATGCCGTCGCGCTCGGTGCCATCGAAGCGGCGCGCCGGACCCTCGTGACGGCGGGAGAGAGACCATGACGAACGTGACAGAGGAGAAAGCAGTGACCGCACGACCCGAGGCCAGCGAGATCTGGATGGGCGCGCTTCCTGGCGTCGAGACGGGCGGGCTCGAGCGACCAAGGATCGGGATCGCCGGGATCTCGATCGAATCGAGCACGTTCTCGCCGCACATCTCCGGCGACGAGGCGTTCACGGTTCGCACGGGTGCGGAGCTGCGTGCCTACTATCCCTTCCTCGACGAGGGGCGTGAGCTCGCGGAGGCCGCGGACTGGGTGCCGCTGACCCACGGCCGATCGCTTCCCGGTGGTGCCGTGGATGCTGACACCTACCGCCGCATGAAGACGGCCATCGTCGACAGCATCCGCGCACACGGGCCATTCGACGGGTTCTTCTTCGACATCCACGGCGCCATGAGCGTCGTCGGCATGGACGACGCCGAGGGGGATCTCGCGCTCGCTGTGCGGGAGGCGCTCGGGGACGACACGCTGGTGTCGACGTCGATGGATCTGCACGGCAACGTCTCGGAGACGCTGCGCGACGCCGTGGACCTGCTCACCTGCTACCGCATGGCGCCGCACGAGGACTGGCTGAACACCAAGGAACGAGCCGTGTGGAACCTCCTCGCCCGGCTGCGGGGGGAGTGCGGTGCCGATCCGCAGCTCCGTCGGCCGTACACCGCGTGGGTACCGGTGCCGGTGCTGCTGCCGGGTGAGAAGACGAGCACCCGACTGGAGCCCGCCAGGGGGATCTACGCCGAGCTGCCCCTGATCGACGCACTTCCCGGTGTCGTCGACGCCTCGGTGTGGATCGGCTACGCCTGGGCGGATGAACCGCGTTGCCAGGCGTACGTCGTGGTCACCGGTGACGATCGCGAGGTCATCACCCGCGAAGCGGAGCGCATCGCCCGGATGTTCTGGGAGGCACGCGAGGACTTCGTGTTCGTCGCCGAGACGGGGTCGCTCGGGGAGGCCCTCGCCAAGGCACTCGTACCGGATGCCGAGCGTCCGTACCTGATCTCCGACTCGGGTGACAACCCCACGGCCGGGGGTGCGGGCGATGTCACCTGGACTCTTGCGCACCTGCTCGGATGCCGCGAGCTGACGGACGGCTCGCACACCGTTCTGGTCGCCTCGGTGTTCGATGCCGACGCGGTCGCACAGGCGGTCGCCGCGGGAGTCGGCGCAAAGGTGTCGCTGTCGGCGGGAGCCCGAGTGGATGACGGCCCGCATGGGCCTGTCGAGATCACGGGCACCGTCTTCTCGATCACCGAGGGTGATCCGGACGCCGGCACGCAGGTCGTGATCGCCGTCGGCGGTCTGCATGCGATCATCACCGAGCGCCGCAAGCCCTTCCATCACCTGGCCGACTTCCGGATGCTGGGCCTGGAACCGACGACCGCCGACATCGTGGTCGTCAAGATCGGCTATCTGGAGCCCGAGCTGTATGACCTCGCCCGCGGCTGGACGCTCGCGCTCACGCCCGGTGGCGTCGACCAGGACCTTCTTCGGCTCGGTCATCATCGGCTGCGGCCGGGCGTGTACCCGTTCGACCCGTCCGGCACGCCGGATCTGACCGCCGTGGTCGGACGCCGCGGCGACCGTGAGGAGACCACCGCATGATGAACTTCGAGAAGCGCACGGGCCCCGACTTCGGCACTGCGGCGCCTGTCTATCCGACGAACGGCGTGCCAGACTGGTACCGCGACGCGAAGCTGGGCTTCTTCGTGCACTGGGGTCTCTACTCGGTGCCGGCGTGGGCGGTGCAGCACGGAGACGGCGTGAACATCCCCACCGAAGACGCCTACGCGTGGCACCAGTACGCCGAGTGGTACGGCAACACGGTGAGAATCGCGGGAAGCCCGACCTGGGAACGGCACCAAAGACTCTTCGGCCCCGGAACCTCGTACGAGGACCTCGCCGATCGATGGGATGCGTCGGCATTCGATGCGGACTCCTTCGTCGGAGAGCTCGTGGATGCGGGGGCTCGGTACATCGTGCCGACTACGAAGCACCACGAGGGGTTCTGCCTGTGGGGCACCGAGACGACAGGATTCAATGCGGTCGCCCGCGGGCCCCGTCGTGATCTGATCGCGGAGTTCCAGGCCGCGACCCGCAGGGCGGGAGCGAAGTTCGGCGTGTACTACTCGGGCGCGCTCGACTGGCATGTGAGCGATTTCCCGCCGATCGAGTCCGACACCGACCTGTTCCGCTACCGCCGCAACGATGAGCACTTCGCCCGCTACTCGGCGGCACAGCTCGACGAGCTGATCGAGCGGTTCTCGCCGGACCTGCTCTGGAACGACATCGAGTGGCCGGACGGCGGGAAGGCAGGGGACGACTATGCGGTCGCCGCGCTGCTCCGGCGCTACTTCGATGCCGTGCCCGACGGCGTCGTGAACGATCGGTGGGGAGTGCCGTACCACGGCTTCCTCACCCGTGAATACACGGACATTCCCGAGATCATCCCTGAGCCGTGGGAGTCGACCCGCGGACTCGGCTACTCGTTCGGCTTCAACCAGGATGAGGACTCGCGCCACTCGCTGTCGGGCGCTGCGCTCATCAGACTCCTCGTCGACGTCGTGGCCAAGAACGGCAATCTCCTCATCAACGTCGGCCCTGCCGCCGACGGTTCCATCCCCGCCCTGCAGCGCAGTGCGATGCGCGAGCTCGGAGGGTGGCTGCGGGCGAACGGCGACGCGATCTACGGCACTCGCCCCTGGATCAGGATGGGGGAGCCGACCGGATCTCCGCGTCGGTACACGCGCTCCGCAGCCGGAGTGCACATGCACGTGCTCGATCCCACGACGGGCACGGCCGAGCTGCCGGCGGAGTTCGACGAGAGCGCGCTGAGCTGGTTGGACGGCACAGCGGTCGAATCCACGTCCGATGCGTCGGGCGTGCGCACAGCGATCATCCCCTCGGCGCTGCGCGCGGAGGCGGTCGCCGTTCTCACCGCTTCCGCAGTCTGACCGACCCCGTAACCCGTTCGCGCGAGAGGGGCCCGGTGCACATCGCACCGGGCCCCTCTCGGCGTGCGGTCGTCCGTCACTCGGACGGTGCGTCCTCGATCACAGGCGGGGCGTCGTCGCCGTTGGTCCAGACAGGAGCCGGGAGAGCGGTGTCGACCGCGCCTGCCTGGATCTCGCGCAGCGCGTCTTCGATCTCGTCGGCGTTCTGAGGGACGGACAGACCGCAGGCATTCAGCTCTGACGCGAACTTCAGCGTGAGGCGGGATTTGCCAGCCTCCACGGCTTCTGCCGTGGTGCCGATGCGCTTCTCGCTGCCCGTCTGGATGTCCGACACGTCTTCGCAGACGTGGTAGACCGCGCCGCCGTCGACCCACACGACCTCGTCCTTGCCGAGGAGCTGGATCACGGCTGACTGGTCGGCGGTGTACTTCTCGACGGAGGGCGGGTTGAAGTCCACTCCGATCACCGTGGCGAGCAGAGCGAGGACCACTCCGACGATCCCGGCGGTGGTCTTCTGGCCCTTGCTCATGTCCTTGTTGAGGAAGATGAGGATCACCAAGGGCAGGAACGCGATGATCGCGATGATCGCGCCGAGCTGGTTCTGCACGAAGAAGCGCACCGTCTCGGACCTGCGGGCGGGATCGAGACGGTTCGCCTTCTTCCACAGGATCGAACCGGTGATGGCAAGGGCTGCGATCACCACGAGCAGCACGAGGAGGGTGACGAACGCCCACTGCGGGAACACCACGGTGACGCCGCGGTCTTCGAGCAGGCCGGTGTCCGGATCGCGGACGAGGGCTCCGTCTTCGCCGACGTACTCGCGCTGGCGCAGGAGCCAGAAGATCGAGACGCCCTCGCCGATGATCGCGAGCGCCCACAGCACGGCGGCGATCCAGCGGAACGTGGTGGCCTTGGACTTGGCTGCGGCCGTCGGCTTCCACCCGGCCGCGGGTTCGTCGACGGAACCGCCAGAGGGGCTCTGGTCGGCGCTCTTGTTCTGCTCGGCCACGATCTTCCTTCCGGAAAGGGCCCCGGTGGCCCAGATGCCCCCGAGCATAGTGGACGACGTGTCCTACGCTGAGGACATGACTTCCGATTCCGACGACGCCCTGACCTGGGACGGTGACGACGGCGTCGCGCCGAAGACACCCGCACCGAAGGGCTCTGACAGAGAGGCGTCCGTGCCTCACGGCGCCGCCTCCGACGACGCAGCCCTGCCGGACGGGTGGAACGCCGTCGGCCGGGGCAGCGAGGCCGTCGGGCACGTCGATGCCGACGGCTCGGTCACGATGCCCGATGAGCAGGAACCGGCGCATCTGAGCACGGCGATGCTCCTGACACTCGGGATCGTCGGCGGCGTCTATCTGCTGTACAGCATCGGCTGGGTCGTCGGTGGCCTTCGGCTCAAGCCGCTCGCCAATCTGATCGTGGCCGATGCCATGTACGTGCCGTGGTTCGTGCTCGCGGTGGCGGCACCCGCTCTGTGGTTCCTCGCGGTGTGGGTGCTCACCCGGGCCAAGGCGGCCTGGATCCGCATCGGGTTGCTCCTGCTCGGAGTGGTTCTTCTCGTGCCATGGCCCTTCGTGACGGTGGGGGTGATCGGATCATGACCGAGACGCAATCGGCTTCTCCCGCAGCCTCCGGTTCTCCTCGGTGGCTGAGCGCGGTCGTTCTCGGCCTCGCAGGTCTCTTCTACGCCTACGCCATCTGGAATGCCGTCGCGCATGTGATCTCGATGGCGCAGAACGGCCTCACGGGGATCGGATGGGTGACGCTGCTCTTCGGCGTCGTCTTCCCCGCCATCGTGTTCGTCTTCGCGTATGCGATCGGACGACGCCGTCGCGCCGGCGAGCTCGCGCTGGTGCTGCTGGCCGGCCTCGGCATCGTGGCGGTGTTCTGGTTGAGCCTGATCGGATACAGCATCCTCAACATGTCGGATCTCGTGACGGCCGTGGTCTGATCCACGGCGTCACACGGCACGGAGCAGCAGGAGCGCTCGGGTACAGTTGAGGTGATCGCGCCCCCATGGTGTGCGGCGCATCGGCCCCCTGTCGCGCTGCCCCGAAGGATCCCTGTGCCGAAGCCCGTCGTGCTCATCGCCGAAGTTCTCTCTCCCGCCACGATCGAGGCCCTCGGCCCCGACTTCGACGTCCGCAACGTCGACGGCACTGACCGCGGGGCGCTCTTCGCCTCGCTCGCAGAGGCCGATGCGGTGCTGATCCGCTCGGCGACGCACATCGACGAAGAGGCGCTGACGCACGCGCCGAAGCTGAAGGTCGTCGCCCGCGCGGGCGTCGGACTCGACAACGTCGACATCAAGGCGGCCACCGCGGCCGGCGTCATGGTCGTCAACGCTCCGACGTCGAACATCATCTCGGCCGCCGAGCTCACGGTCGGACACATCCTCAGCCTCGCCCGTCGCATCCCCGCGGCCCACGCCTCCCTCGCCGCCGGTCAGTGGAAGCGCAGCTCGTTCACGGGCGCGGAACTCTTCGAGAAGACCGTCGGCATCGTCGGCCTCGGTCGCATCGGCGCTCTCGTCGCCGCCCGCCTCGCCGCGTTCGACATGCGCGTCGTCGCGTACGATCCCTACGTCACCTCGGCTCGTGCGCAGCAGCTCGGTGTGCAGCTCCTCTCGCTCGACGAGCTCGTCGCCGAGGCCGACTTCCTCACGATCCACATGCCCAAGACGCCCGAGACGACCGGCATGATCGGCGCCGAGCAGTTCAAGGCCATGAAGCCGACCGCCTTCGTCGTGAACGTCGCCCGCGGTGGCCTCATCGATGAGGAAGCGCTTCACGCCGCGCTCGTCGCCGGTGAGATCGCCGGCGCAGGACTCGACGTCTTCACCTCCGAGCCGCCCGCCGAGGGCGGAACCGCTCGTCCGCTGCTCGACCTCCCCAACGTCGTCGTGACCCCTCATCTCGGTGCCAGCACCGAGGAGGCGCAGGAGAAGGCCGGTGTCTCAGTCGCGCGCTCCGTGCGCCTCGCGCTCGGCGGCGACCTCGTCCCCGACGCGGTCAACGTCGCCGGGGGAGTCATCGACCCCTACGTGCGCCCCGGAATCTCGCTCGTCGAGAAGCTCGGTCAGATCTTCGCCGCCCTCGCGACGTCGCCTCTCACGAGCTTCGACGTCGAGGTCCACGGCGAGCTGAACGACTACGACGTCAGCGTGCTGAAGCTCGCGGCGCTCAAGGGCGTCTTCACGAACATCGTCAGCGAGACGGTCTCGTACGTCAACGCGCCGCTGCTCGCCGACCAGCGGGGCATCGCGGTTCGCCTTCTCAAGGACGACGTGAGCGACGAGTACCGCAACGTGATCACTCTGAGCGGCGCTCTCTCCGACGGCTCGCAGCTCTCGGTGTCGGGCACCCTCACCGGTCCGAAGCAGGCAGAGAAGCTGGTCGCCATCAACGACCATGCGCTCGAGCTGCCGATCGAGAAGCACCACGTCGTGATGCTCTACACCGACCGCCCCGGCATCGTCGCGGTCTACGGCCAGAAGTTCGGCGAGGCAGGCATCAACATCGCCGGCATGCAGATCTCGCGGCTCGGAGCCGGTGACCAGGCGCTCAGCGTGCTCACGCTGGACTCGCCGGTGTCCGACGACCTGCTCGAGGCCCTGCGCACCGAGATCGACGCCGACCTCTTCCGTCAGATCGAGATCACCGACATCTGATCCAGACGCACGAAGAGAGCGGGAGGGGCGGCCGAGCGGCCGCCCCTCCCGCTCTGTCTCTCGCCCGTCTCAGGGGGCCGTGGTGCGGAGCACGAGGGCGATCAGGTCGTCGAGCTCGGCGCGATGGGGAACGAGATGCTCTTCGCCGTTCACATCGAGTGAGTTGTTGAAATAGAGCCCGTCGCTGAGCAGCATCACGAGGTTGAGGCTCGCCCGATCGCGCACGTGCGGACGGATCATGTCCTCCCAACGGCGCCGCACTGTGCGCAGCGCCTCGCCGGCAGGCAGGGAGCCGCCCTGTGCCAGACGTGACGCGGCGATGAGCGCGCGGTCCAAGGCGTCGTCTTCCATGACCGACGTGCGCACGTAATACGCCACCGGACCATCGTCTGCCGCGGCCATGCGCTCGAGGTCTGCCGTGGTGAGTGCGTCGAGACGATCGAGGAGTCCCGTCGCGAGGTCCTCTTTCGAACCGAAGTGGTAGAGCAGCCCGCCCTTCGAGACGCCGGCGGCCTTCGCCGTCGCGTCGAGCGTCGCCGCTCGCTCGCCGTCGTTGATGACGATCGACTCGAACGCGTCGAGCACGCGTTCGCGGGCCAGGGGAGGTCGGGGCATCGGAGTTCCTCTGTTCGTCTCTCATCACCGTAACGCCGATAGATGACGATTCTGTTACTATACCAGCTGGACGGTTTAGTTACGATGCCGTCGTGATCCTGAGAGGTGTTCCATGACCCGTACTGCGTCGATCCCGACGACAGAGACGGATGCTCCCCGCGTCGGAGCCCGTGGCTGGGCGGCACTCGTCGTCCTCATGCTGCCGGTGCTCCTGGTGTCGGTGGACAACACGGTGCTGAGCTTCGCGCTCCCCGAGATATCCATCGCGCTCGCGCCCACCGGGGCGGAGCAGCTGTGGATCATCGACGTGTACCCGCTCGTGCTCGCGGGACTCCTGGTGACCATGGGAACCCTCGGAGACCGCTTCGGACGCCGGCGGATGCTGCTGATCGGTGCGTCCGGCTTCGCGGCGGTGTCGGCCCTCGCCGCCTTCGCCCCGACCGCCGGTCTGCTGATCGCCGCACGTGCGCTGCTCGGCTTCTTCGGCGCGATGCTCATGCCGTCGACGCTGTCGCTCCTGCGTTCGATCTTCCAGAACCGTGATCAGCGTCGCCTCGCGATCGCGGTGTGGGCGTCGGCCTTCTCCGCAGGTTCGGCGCTCGGTCCGATCGTCGGAGGGTTCCTGCTCGAGCACTTCGACTGGGGCTCGGTGTTCCTCATCGCCGTCCCGGTGCTCATCCCGCTCCTGATCGCGGCGCCGCTGCTCGTGCCCGAGAGCCGCGATCCGAATCCTGGTCGCATCGACATCGTCAGCATCGTGCTCTCGATGGCCGCGATGATCCCCGTCGTCTATGCGATCAAGTCGCTCGCCGTCGATGGCCCGAGTCTCACCGCCGGAGCCTGGGCACTGCTCGGCGTCGCCATGGGCTATCTCTTCGTGCGTCGCCAGCTCACCGCTGATGTGCCCATGCTCGACATGGGCCTCTTCCGCCGGGGCTCCTTCTCGGGGGCGATCCTGGTCAACCTGCTCAGCGTGGTCGCGCTCGTGGGGTTCCTCTACTTCGTCTCGCAGCACCTGCAGCTCGTGCTCGGCCTCTCGCCGATGATGGCGGGCGCGGCACTCGTGCCCGGCATGCTCGCGATGATCGTGGCCGGACTCTCCGTGGTGCCGATCTCCCGCAGGGTGCCACCCCACATCCTGGTGCCGGTGGGACTCGTCTTCTCGGTCGCCGGCTATCTGCTCGTGGCGTTCACGACGTCCGATCACGGCATCGCGCCCCTCGTCATCGCGTTCGTGGTGCTCGGGATCGGCATCGGCGGTGCCGAGACGATCTCGAACGAGCTCATCCTCTCGAGCGCGCCGGCTGAGAAGGCCGGAGCCGCGAGCGCCGTGTCCGAGACGGCGTACGAACTCGGTGCGGTGCTCGGCACGGCAGTGCTCGGTGGCCTCATCACCGCGTTCTACCGGGGCGCGCTCGTGGTCCCGGTGGGCATTCCTGCCGAGGCCGCGCATGCAGCGACCGAGACCCTCGCGGGCGCCTACACCGCCGCGCAGGAGCTTCCTGCGCAGCTCGGAGACGCGCTGTGGGACGCGGCATCGGCGGCATTCGGTTCGGGCGTCATGGTCACCTCGCTGATCGGCGCAGGGCTGGTCGTTCTCGCCGGAGTGATCGCGGCCGTCACACTGCGCAAGGCCCCCGCGCACTGACCAGTACGCTGGGAGAACCGGCCCGCTCGGCATCCGCCCGAACGCTGGCCGGTTCATCCCGATGCAAGGAGTGTCATGTCGCGTGTCGTGAAGCTGGCCGTCATCCCCGGTGACGGAATCGGCCCAGAGGTCGTCGCCGAGGCAGAGAAGGTCCTCGATGCGGTCACCGCCTCCAGCGGAGTGACGTTCGACAAGACCCGCTTCTCGCTCGGCGCCGCTCGTTTCTTCGAGACCGGCGACACGCTGACGGACGACGACCTGCAGGCGATCGCGGCTCACGACGCGATCCTGCTGGGTGCCGTCGGCGGCACGCCGGGCGACCCCCGGCTCAAGGATGCGAACATCGAGCGCGGGCTGCTCCTGAAGCTGCGTTTCACGCTCGACCACTACGTGAACCTGCGCCCGTCGAAGCTGTTCGCGGGTGCTCCGGGACCGCTCGCGAACCCGGGCGCCATTGACTTCGTTGTCGTGCGTGAGGGCACCGAGGGTCCGTACGTCGGCAACGGGGGCGCGATCCGCAAGGGCACCCCTCAGGAGGTGGCCAACGAGACCTCGGTGAACACGGCGTTCGGCGTCGAGCGCGTCGTGAGGTACGCCTTCGACCTCGCCGAGCGGCGCAGCAAGAAGGTCACGCTCGTTCACAAGACCAACGTGCTCGTGCACGCCGGTGCCATCTGGCAGCGCGTCGTGAACGAGGTCGCCGCAGAGCATCCCGAGGTGACGGTCGACTACCTGCATGTCGACGCGGCGACGATCTTCCTCGTGACCGACCCCTCGCGCTTCGACGTGATCGTCACCGACAACCTGTTCGGCGACATCCTCACCGACCTCGCCGGCGCGGTCACCGGAGGCATCGGACTCGCCGCCTCGGGCAACATCAACCCCGACGGAGCGTTCCCGTCGATGTTCGAGCCGGTCCACGGATCCGCCCCCGACATCGCCGGCCAGCAGAAGGCCGACCCCACGGCGGCCATCCTCTCGGTGGCGCTGCTGCTCGACCATCTCGGGCTCGGTGCGGAGGCCGCCCGCGTGAGTGCCGCCGTCGAGTCCGACATCGCGACCCGCACGGGTGCCCGCAGCACGGCGGAGATCGGCTCCGCGATCACTGCTCTGCTCTGAACGACAGGCGTAGGCTGAGACGGCGCGAGGATGCGCGCCACACGAGGAATGGATGACGAGATGACGACCATCGATGCCGAGACCACCGTGGCTCCACTGGAGTTCGCCGTGACCAAGAACCTGGCCGCCGCGACGGCCGGTCGTGTCGCCGAGGTTCATGAGAATCCCGGCTTCGGCGTGGTCTTCACCGATCACATGGTCGACATCTGCTGGTCGACGAAGGGCGGATGGCACCGCCCGCGCGTGCAGCCGTACGGACCGATCCCGCTCGACCCCGCCGCCTCCGTGCTGCACTACGCGCAGGAGATCTTCGAGGGCATCAAGGCATACCGTCACGCCGACGGTTCGATCCACACCTTCCGCCCTGACCGCAATGCCGCACGACTCCAGGCCAGCGCACGTCGACTCGCGCTGCCGGAGCTGCCCACCGAGTACTTCATCCAGTCGCTGCGCGAGATCATCGCGGTCGATGGACGCTGGGTGCCGTCCGGCGCCGACCAGAGCCTCTACCTGCGCCCGTTCATGTTCGCCAAAGAGGCGTTCCTCGGTGTCCGAGCCGCGCAGAAGGTCGCCTATTACGTGATCGCAAGCCCGGCCGGCGCATACTTCAGCGGCGGCGTGAAGCCCGTGCGCATCTGGCTCTCCGAGGACTACGCACGCGCCGGCAAGGGGGGCACGGGCAAGGCCAAGACGGGCGGCAACTACGCGTCGAGCCTGCTCGCGCAGAGCGAGGCATCGTCGAAGGGCTGCGACCAGGTCGTGTTCCTCGATGAGCAGCGCAACGTCGAGGAGCTCGGCGGGATGAACGTCGTGTTCGTGTTCAAGGACGGCCGCGTCGTCACGCCCGAGTCCGACAGCATCCTCGAGGGGATCACGCGCGACTCGCTGCTCCAGCTCGCCGAGGATCGCGGCTACACGGTCGAGAAGCGACCGATCTCGATCGACGAGTGGCGCGAGGGCGTGGCATCCGGCGACATCGTCGAGGTGTTCGCCTGCGGCACGGCCGCAGTCGTGACGCCGATCGGCGCACTTGTCGGCGAAGGCTTCGATGAGCCGCAGCCGCTCGGCGAACTCGCGCTGTCGCTCCGCGAAGAGCTCACCGACATCCAGTACGGCCGCCGCGAAGACAAGCACGGCTGGCTCCTGCGCCTCGACGCCTGATCTTCGCAGGAACTCCCCGAGACCCCGCCGCGCGACCTGCGCAGCGGGGTCTCGTCGTCCGGTGCTCTGGCTAGGCTGGTGGCATGAAGATCGCCCGATTCAGCCATGACGACGCCATCCTCTTCGGGATCGTCGACGACACCGACCTGGTCGTCCTCGCGGGCGATCCGCTCTTCGCCGGGTACGAACCCACCGGAGACCGAGTCCCGATCGCGGACGCGGTGATCCTGGCGCCGGTCATCCCTCGATCCAAGATCGTGTGCGTCGGCAAGAACTACCACGACCACGCCGCTGAGATGGGGGGAGTCGCCCCCGAGGAGCCGCTGCTGTTCCTCAAGCCCAACACCGCCGTCATCGGCCCGGGCGACGCGATCGTGCGCCCGTCGATCTCAGAGCAGACCGAATACGAGGGCGAGCTGGCCGTCGTGATCGGACGGGTCGCGAAGAACGTGAAGGCGGCGGCTGCCCTCGACCACGTGCTCGGCTACACGATCGCCAACGATGTCACGGCGCGTGACCTCCAGCGCAAGGACGGCCAGTGGGCTCGGGCCAAGGGCTTCGACACGTTCTGCCCTCTCGGCCCGACCATCAGCACGGAGTTCGATCCCTCGGTCGCGACGATCGAGACCCGCGTCAACGGCGAGGTCCGTCAGAAGGCGCCGCTCACCGACATGATCCACTCCGTCGAGGCCATCATCGAGCACGCATCAGCGGCGTTCACACTGCTGCCGGGTGACGTCATCCTGACCGGCACGCCGGCTGGTGTGGGGGAGTTCGTCGCCGGCGACACCGTCGAAGTCGAGATCACCGGTCTGGGGATTCTGCGCAACAACGTGCGCGACGCCGTGCGCGCATCATGACCGTCGTCGCCATGACGGCGGCTCAGCAGGCATCGGTGCAGCGGAGAACCGTGCTGGTTCTCTCGTCGGGACAGGTGCTCGGCGGAATCGCGTTCGGAGCGACAGTGTCGCTCGGTGCGCTGCTCGCCGCCGACATCTCCGGCAGCGACGCGCTGTCGGGACTCGCGACCGCATCGGTCACGCTGGGCGCCGCGCTGTGTGCGATCCCCCTCGCTCGTCTCGCCGCCAGGGTGGGGCGTCGCCGTGCACTGACGCTCGGCAATCTGTTCGCGCTCGTCGGGATCGCGGTCGTGATCCTCGCGGCGTCGCTGCGGGTGTTCCCGCTGCTGCTGGTGGGCATCCTCATGATCGGCGCCGGCAACGCGGGCAATCTGCAGTCGCGATTCGCCGCCACCGACCTCGCTGCGCCGCAGCACCGAGGGCGGGACCTCTCGATCGTCGTGTGGGCGACCACCATCGGCGGGGTCGCGGGCCCTCTGCTGCTCGGACCGGGTGAGATCGTGGGCGCCGCGATCGGCATGCCGCCTCAGACCGGTTCCTACGTCTTCTCGTTCGTCGCTCAATGCGCGGCTCTCATCCTGTATCTCGTGGCGCTGCGGCCAGATCCTCTTCTGGCCGCGCAGAAGCTCGCCTCAGCGGCTGCTGCGGGGACTACAGGCAAGGCGTTCGCAGACAGAGCGGTGGTGGCTCGCTACGCGATGTTCGCGGTCGCCGGCTCGCACGTCGTGATGGCATCAGTCATGGCGATGACTCCTGTGCATCTCGCGCACATGGCGCACGGCGCGCACGGAATGGCGCCCACACCAGCCGACGTCTCGGCTCTCGTCGGCATCACGATCGCCCTGCATGTCGGCGGCATGTACGCGCTGTCGCCGCTCTTCGGCATCCTCGCCGACCGGTGGGGGCGGCTGCGCGTGGTTCTGCTGGGGCAGGTGCTCCTCGGGGCCGCGCTGGCGTTCGCCGTGTTCGCGAACGACAGGGAGTGGGGCGTGATCGTCGCTCTGATCCTGTTGGGGCTCGGATGGAGCGCGGCGACCGTCGCGGGGGCCGCGCTGCTGACCGAGTCGAGTGCGCCCGAGATCCGCACGCGCAGGCAGGGCCGCAGCGACTCGCTGATGAGTCTCTCTGCGGCCGCGGGTGCGGTTCTCGCCGGTGTGGTGCTCTCGAACTTCGACTATGCCGGACTGGGCATCGCCGCGTCCGTCATCGTCGTCGCCATTGTCGCCCTCTCTCCTCTCGGACGCTCGAGGCGATGAAGGACTGGGCGGGCACGGGGCACGCATACGCCGATTCGTATGCCTCGCTGTGCGTCGGCACGGCGGGGACTCTGCTCGGGATGCTCGGAGACCCTGCGGGTCGCTCGCTGCTCGATGTCGGTTCCGGAACGGGTCTCCTCACGGCCGCATTCACGGATGCCGGATGGGATGCGACAGGGTGCGAGCCCGAGCCGACGATGCGGGAGGTCGCGCTGCGGCAGCACCCGGCGATGCGGGTGCGCGACGGAGCGCTGCCGTCGCTGTCGTTCGAGGACGCGGAGTTCGATGCGGTCGTGGCGAACTTCGTGTTGAACCACGTCGCCGACCCCCGCGCATCGGCCGGAGAGCTTCTCCGCGTCTCTGCCGGCTGTGTGGCGGCCACGATCTGGACGAACTCGCCGACCTGGCTCTGGCGAGAGGTGTGCGACCGCGCGGCGCTCGTCCCGACGGAGGGCGAGCGGCTTCCGCCGGAGAAGGACTTCGAGCGGACCGTCGACGGCTTCGCGAGGATGCTCGACGACGCGGGCTGGATGCGCCCGCGGGTGTCGGAGATCACCTGGACGTGGTCAGCGGATGCGACTGCGCTGTGGGTGTCAGCCGAAGGAGGCGTCGGGGGAGCGGGCCAGTTCTACCGAGCGCTCGACGACACAGGTCGGCGCTCGTTCCGTGCTGCCTTCGATTCAGTGTGCGCCGATCGATCGATCGCCGGCCGCCTGCCGCTGGTGCATTCTGCCGCGGTTGCCGTGGCGTCGCGCGGCTGAGGCCGCCCTCGGCCAGAGTGCCCGCGGTCGCTCGGTGCCGCGACCGCCTGTGTCGGCGCGGCACCGAGGACCACCTGCATCGCGGCGGTCAGGTGTACCAGGTCGGCTCAGGCACCTCGTTGCGCAGCACGTAGTCGCCGACCTCACGTTTCTTGTACGCGATCGGGTCGTGCAGGCTGTGCGTGCGCAGGTTGCGCCAGAAGATGTCGAGGCCGACCGAGTTGGCCGATGCTCTGGCACCGGTGAGCTCGTAGATCTTCGTGGCGACCTCCAGGCCGTCGTCGACGATGCGCAGCTTCCCCGCTGCGATGCGCACGGCGATCTCGCCACGTCGGCGTGCAGTGAGGTCTTCGCGAGGGGCGTGCAGCACCGCGCTGATCTCGGAGCCCACGGCATCCAGCAGTGCTTCATCCGCCCACAGCTTCGAGGCCAGATCGCCATAGCCCTCGAGCAGGTACCACTCGTCCGTCGCGTGCTGCTTGTCATCGCCGCCGTACGGCCACGCTCGGGTGGTCGATCGGGTGTAGGCGGATGCCGTCTCGAGTGCACCCTGTGCGATGCCCAGGTAGAAGTTGGCGAACACGAGCTGGATGGTCGGCACGTTCAGGGTGTTGTACGTCAGAGGCTGGAACACCCGGTCGACGAAGCCGGCTGCCGCTGTCCAGGGCACGCGCACGTCACGGATCTCCACGGACCCCGATTCGGTCAGTCGCTGGCCAAGGTTGTCCCAGTCGTTCCCGAAGACGATTCCCTCCTGAGCCGTGGGGACGATCGCGAAGATGTGCGTCTCGGTGCCTTCGAGGACGCCTTCGAGAACGGTCAGATCCGAGATCCGACCACCGGTGGAGAAGGACTTGCGGCCGGAGAACACGAGGTCGTCGCCGTCTTCGCGGACCACCAGATCGGAGTCGCGGGGGTTGACCGCACCGCCGAAGACGAAGTCGTTCGCGGTGTACAGCTCCTCGACCGCGGTGATCTGCTCTTCGGTTCCCACGAGACGAGCCGCCCACGCCCAGAGGTAGTGGTACCCGAGGACCTGCCCGATCGAGCCGTCGCCGCGGGCCACCGCTCTGATCACCCGGTACGCGGTCTCCCAGCTCTCGCCCGCGCCGCCATGGGCGCGCGGGCCGAGCAGAGTGACCAGACCCGAGTCCTTCAGCAGCTGCACCTCTGCCCGAGGTGTCTCGTTCGCTCGGTCCCTCTCGACGGCATCCACAGCGAGGATGTCGGCAACCTCCTCGGCGCGGTCGATCCATTCGAGGCTGGTCTGAGGTCTCGGTGCGCTCAGCCAGCGATCGCTGAGGCCTGTCGTCACTGCATCCGTGATTGTCACGTCGTCACCCTTCCGATTGGTCGATGCGGCAACGATAGGAGCGCGACGAGGTCGCATGCGGGTTGTTACCCACGGTGAGTGACTGTTACCCACGGTGACCCCTCTCACCGGCTCCGATCGTGGACGGATCGGGGAGGTCGAGACCCCGCCCGGCAACTAGAATCGAGGGGATATGGCTACCCCGCACCCCCTCACCACGACCGCCAGTGGCGCCGACGTCCGCGTCCGCTTCTGCCCCTCTCCGACCGGACTGCCGCACGTCGGCATGGTCCGCACGGCCCTCTTCAACTGGGCGTACGCCCGCCACAACGGCGGCAAGATGGTGTTCCGCATCGAGGACACCGACGCCGCCCGAGACAGCGAGGAGAGCTTCCGGCAGCTGGTCGACGCTCTGACCTGGCTGAAGATCGACTGGGATGAGGGTGTCGAGGTCGGTGGACCCCACGCTCCCTACCGTCAGTCCGAGCGCCACGACATCTATCGCGGCGTGATCGACAAGCTCCTCGCATCCGGCGCTCTGTATGAGAGCTTCTCGACCGCGGAGGAGATCGACGCTCGCAACGAGGCCGCCGGGCGAGCGAAGCAGCTCGGGTACGACAACCATGACCGCGACCTCACGGCGGAGCAGAAGGACGCCTTCCGGGCCGAAGGGCGTCAGCCCGCACTCCGCCTGCGCGTGCCGGACGAGGACCTCACCTACGTCGACCTGATCCGCGGCGAGGTGACCTTCCCCGCAGGTTCGTTCCCCGACTTCGTGGTGGTACGTCCGAACGGCATCCCGCTGTACACCTTCGTGAACCCGGTCGACGACGCGCTGATGGGCATCACGCACGTCCTGCGCGGCGAAGACCTGATGCCCTCGACGGCTCGCCAGCTGGCGCTCTACGCGGCGCTCATCGATGCGGAGGTCACCACCTTCGTGCCCCGCTTCGCCCACATGCCTCTGGTGCTCGGCGAGACCGGCAACAAGAAGCTCTCCAAGCGCGACCCGCAGGCCGATCTGTTCCTGCATCGGGATCGCGGCTTCATCCACGAGGGACTGTTGAACTACCTCGCGCTCCTCGGCTGGTCGATCGGCCACGACCGCGACGTGTTCTCGCTCGAGGAGTTCATCGAGGCATTCGACATCGTCGACGTGAATCCGAACCCGGCACGCTTCGACCAGAAGAAGGCCGAGTCGATCAACGGCGACCACATCCGCAAGCTCGACGAGAAGGACTTCGCCGAGAGGACGATCCCTTACCTCGCTGCCGCCGACCTCTTCGATGAGCCGACGCACGAGCAGCTCGTGCTCGCCTTCCGCGTCGCACCGCTCGTGCAGGAGCGCGTGCAGTTGCTCGGCGATGTGCCGGGCATGGTCGGGTTCCTGTTCACCGAGGACGTCTCGTATGATGCCGACGCCCTCAAGGGGCTGCCCGCGAACGCCGCCGCGGTCCTCGACGCTTGCGTCGTCGCCCTCGAGCCGGTGACCGAGTTCACTCCAGAGAAGATCCAGGAGGCTCTCGCGGAGGCGCTCGTCGAGAAGCTCGAGCTCAAGCCTCGCATCGCCTACGGCCCTCCGCGCGTCGCGATCACCGGTCGTCGGATCTCGCCGCCGCTGTTCGAGTCCATGGAGCTCCTGGGCAAGGACGAGTCGCTGCGGCGCCTCCGGTCGCTGTCGGCGTTCCTCGCGAACTGACGAGGCAGGCGGGCGGGGGAGCATCGCTTCGATGAGCTCCTGCCCGCTGCCGAGGTCACGCACCCGCAGCGATCGCCGGGCGACGCGCCCGGACGGACCGAGGCGTTTTGGCATTAGGCCCACGGCTCGGGTAAGCTTGACTCTCGGTGCGAGACTCCGGTTTCGCCCTTGGGGTATGGTGTAATTGGCAACACGGCGGTTTCTGGTTCCGTTGTTCTTGGTTCGAGTCCAGGTACCCCAGCAAGACAAAAACCCCCGCTCAGGCGGGGGTTTTGTCGTTTCCGGTCCAGTGTCTCACTCGCACTCTCCGATGAATCCGAGGTAGCACACCGCCTCGTGGGTGACGGCGGGCTCGTAGTCGTCGTTCGAGACCTGGCGGGTGTCGATCTCAGGCGTCTGATGCAGGCTCCCGTAGCTGCCGAGCGTCGCGACGTAATAGCCCTCGCCGTCCTGCGCCTTCATCTCGTCTATCGCGGAGCTGTACTCGGTGCACAGGAGGGCCGCGGTCTCGGTGAGCTCGACATCGACGCAGGCGGCCGTATAGGTCGCGACCATCAGGTTCGTGCAGTCGGTCCAATCCTGGTTCACCGAGCACGGGTTGACGTCGTCCATCGTGACGTCGACGCGACCGGTCTCGTACTCCTCACTGCGGAAGGTCTCGGGCTGCTCAGGAACATCGGTCTTGGTCCAATGGCGTGCTGTGGCGAAGGCGAAGATCACGACGATGGCGGCGATCACCAGCAGGGCGCCGAGGATCGACAGGGTCACCCACAGTCCGACCCTCTTCTTCTTGCCGGGTCGGCCGTCGGGGACGGGCGCGTACCCCGGATAGGCGGGAGCGCCGCCCTGCGCGGCGTAGCCGGGAGCCGCAGCGTAGCCGGGAGCCGCGGCGTAGGCGGGTGGAGGTGCATCGTAGGCGGCCGGCGGCGCATCGAACGCGGGCGGCGGCGCATCGAACGCGGGGCCCGCGGGCGGCGGGGGAGTCGTCGGCTGGGTCGAGAGCCAGTACGCGTACCAGCTCTGAGCGGAGGCCGGATCGTCGGCGACCTGCTGCGCTTCGAGGTCGGTGAGCTGCACCCCGAGGGCTGCCCGCAGATCTGCACTGGTCAGGGATGTGCGGAATTCCTCGAATGACATGGCCATAGTGAAGAGGATGGCAGACCTCGGTGTGCCCCGACAATCGGATCCCTGGGCAGCGGCCGCACCCTCCCGGCACCGCCTGAAGGAGCCGGCGTCGCCTAGCAGGTCGCCCGTGCGTCGCGCCATGCCCTTCACGCCTCGCTCTTCGTCGGTCATCGTGAGCGAGAAACACCCGATGCCCGACGAGGCATGACCGAGAGGACGAGAATGGCGCTCACGAGAGTCGTTCCGGGCGAGACACCAGGAATCCGCCGTGTGCGATCCGGGTCAGGGTTCCGATACGTCGACGCGGGCAACACCCCCGTCGTCGAGGCCGATAGGGAGCGCATCCGCGACCTCGCGATACCCCCGGCGTGGAAGGACGTGTGGATCGCCGCCGATCCGCTCGCTCATATCCAGGCGGTCGGCACCGACGATGCGGGACGACGTCAGTACCTTTACCACCCGCTCTGGCGCACGGGGAGGGATCAGCGCAAGTTCGCGCGGGCGCTCAAGCTCGCCGCGGCGCTGCCTGCGGCCAGGGCCAAGGTCACGCGCGCCATCGGCGAGCCGGGTCTGACACGAGAGCGGGCACTCGCGGTCTCCTTCCGGCTGCTCGACGACGCCGCTCTGCGCATCGGCTCCGAGCGCTATCTCGTGAAGCACGGCAGTCGGGGGCTGAGCACGCTTCGGCGACGGGACGTGCGTATCGACGGCAGCGACGTGGCCCTGAGCTTCCCCGCGAAGAGCAAGCAGCTCGCCGCGATCGAGATCTCCGACGCCGCCCTCGCCGAGGCGCTGTCGGAGTTCGCCGTCGGCTCGCCGCGGGCGCCGCTGCTCGCGTACCGCAAGGGCCGCCGCCGAGTGCGCCTCACGTCGACCGAGGTCAACGACTATCTCCGGCAGGTGGCCGGGGCGTCGTTCACTGCGAAGGACTTCCGCACGCTGCACGGCACAATCCTCGCGGCTGACGCCCTCGCGCGGATCGGTCGACTCGAGACGAAGAACGAGCGGCGGCGTGCCGAGCGCCTCGCCGTCCAGGCGACGGCGTCAGCGCTCGGCAACACCCTCGCGGTGGCCAGGGGGAGCTACATCGATCCACGCGTGTTCCGGCTCTACGCGCGCGGTCGCACTCTCGATCTCACGGTGTCGCCTGAGACGGCGATCCGCAAGCTCCTCGGGCGCTGAGGGGATTCAGCTCTCTCGCGGGTAGGTGTAGAAGCCCTCGCCCGTCGCCACGCCCAGCTTGCCCTTGTCGATGTACTGCTCTTTGAGCAGCTCGGCGAAGCGCTGCTGCTTCTCGCCTCCCATGCGGGAGATGTTGTATGCCGTGTTCAGGCCCACGATGTCATAGATCTCGAACGGGCCGGCCGGGGCGCCGGTGCCGATCCGCCACGTCGCATCGATCGCCTCGGGCTCGGCGATTCCGTCGACGAGCAGCTCTGCTCCGGCCTGGAGGAAGGGCACGAGCAGCGAGTTCAGCAGGTACCCGGCCTTCTCCTTCTTGATCTGGATCGGGACCATGCCGATCTGCGTCGCGAACTCGACCACCTTGTCGTAGACCGCCGGGTCGGTGGCCGGCGTCCCCATGATCTCCGCGGTGTTGTGCGACCAGATCTCGTTCGCGAAGTGCAGGGCGAGGAAGCGGTGGGGGCGCCCCGTCGACTCTGCCAGCGCACTGGGGAGCAGAGTCGACGAGTTCGTCGCGAAGATGGTCGTCGCCGGCGCGGCGTCGGCGAGAGTCCGGTAGATGCCCTGCTTGAGCTCGAGGTTCTCCGGCACGGCCTCGATGATGAGCTCGGCCGATCCTGCGGCTTCCGCGAGGTCGGACGTGAGCCGGATGCGGCCGATCGCCGCCTGCGAGCCGCCGTCTGAGGCATTCTCGACACCGTCGGCGACGTAACGCGCGGCGAGACCCTCGAATCGCTCGGCCGCGCGGTCGAGCGCAGGCTGATCGATGTCGTAGGCGACGACGTCGAAACCGTGGAAGGCGGTCTGGAACGCGATCTGCGATCCGAGCACGCCGGTGCCGAGAACAGTGATGTTCTTCATTTCTCTTCTTCCTCTGAGGGCCTTGTGGGCCGTGGTCAAGCGGGTTCGTGGCCTCTGTCGAAACGCTGGAGGTCGTGCGCGAAGCGCTGCACCTCGGCATCCGTCCACTGCGCGAGATGCACGTCGATCACGCCCTGCAGCGATCGCAGTGTGTTGCGGAAGGCTTCTTCGCCCTCGGCGGTCAGCTCGAGCGGACGGCCGCGCCCGGAGGCCGACGGCGTCTCCTGCACGAGGCCGAGAGAGACGAGCGTCGAGAGCTGACGCGACACGGTCGACCGGTTGAGGCGGAACATGCGGGCGATGTCCGTCGAACGGATCCCCGGCTCGTCGGCGATCGCCATGACGATGGATTGATCCGTGATCGACAGCCTCGGTTCCTCCGCACGTGCGTCGACGAGACCGCGACGCGTGATGGCGACGAGAGATCGCAGGACGTCGGCGCTGTCGCTGCGACGTCCGCCCGAGCTCTCTTGCTGTTGCATAGTGCAACTATACGCCGTTCTGTTGCGTGATGCAACGCAAGGGTCCGCCTCTGAGCACGCCAGATGGAAGGATGGAGGCATGGACACAGCCAACCTCTCGCGAGAGGAGACCGCGGCGCGATCCGCCGCCGTCTCCGTGCGCAGCATCCGCGTCGAACTCGACCTCACGGGTGCACCCGAGCGGGCGCGCAGCGGGTTCTCCACGACCACCACGCTGGAGTTCACCACGACGGCGCACTCGACCTGGTTGGACTTCATCGGGGAGAGCGTCGAACGAGTCGTCGTGAACGGCGTCGAGCGCGACGTGATCTACGACGGTGCGCGCATCGAGCTGCACGACCTCGCCGACACGAACGTGGTGCGTGTCGAGGCGGTCGGAAGCTACAGCCGGTCCGGCGAGGGGCTGCACCGGTTCCACGACCCCGTCGACGATCGCACCTACCTCTACACGCAATACGAACCGGCCGACTCGCGGCGGGTGATGGCGTGTTTCGAGCAGCCGGACATCAAGGCGCCGTACACCTTCGTGATCGATGCTCCTGCGGGCTGGGAGGTGCTCTCGAACCGGGTCGCGGCGACGGTCGACGCCGGAGTCGGGGTGCAGCGTGTCGAGTTCGCCCCGACGCTCCCGATCTCGAGCTACATCACCTCGGTCGCGGCCGGGCCGTATGCCCGGGTCGACGGCGAGTGGGCGCGCGATGATCAGCGCGTCGCACTCGGTGTGTTCGCGCGGCAGTCGCTCACGCAGTATCTGGAGTCCGAGGAGATCCTCGAGATCACGCGCCAGGGTCTGGACTTCTTCACGGATGCCTTCGCCTACCCCTATCCCTGGGGCAAGTACGACCAGATCTTCGTTCCCGAGTACAACCTCGGTGCGATGGAGAACCCGGGACTCGTGACGTTCACCGAATCCTATCTCTCGAGGGGTGCGGCCACCGACGCGCAGCGTGCCGCACGCGCGAACACGATCCTGCACGAGATGGCGCATATGTGGTTCGGCGACCTCGTGACCATGAAGTGGTGGGACGACCTGTGGCTCAAGGAGTCCTTCGCGGACTACATGGGCTCGCACGCATCAGCGGCGGCGACGCGCTTCCATGACGCGTGGGTCAAGTTCGCCGCCAACCGCAAGGCATGGGCGTACCAGCAGGACCAGCTGCCGACCACCCACCCGATCGTCGCCGACATCACCGACCTCGAGGCCGCGAAGCTCAACTTCGACGGCATCACCTATGCCAAGGGTGCCGCGGTGCTGAAGCAGCTCGTGGCCTTCGTCGGCGATGAGGCGTTCTTTGAGGGGGCCCGCAGATACTTCGCGGCCAACGCGTTCGGCAACACGACTCTCGACGACTTCCTCGTGCAGCTGAGCGCGGTCTCCGGGCGCGACATGACCGAGTGGTCGCAGGCATGGCTGCAGACGACAGGGGTGTCCACGCTGCGGCTCGAACGAGAGGCCGACGGCAGCGCCACGCTCGTGCAGAGCGATCCTCGGCCGCATCGCCTGCGCGTCGGGCTCTATCACCGCATCGACGGGCGCGTGGTGCGTCGCGACCAGCTCGCCCTGGACATCCACGACGAGCGGACGCCCATCGAGGTCCCCTCCGCCGATCTCGTGCTTCTCAACGACGACGACCTCACCTACGCCAAGGTGCGGCTCGACGAGGCATCATTGACGACGGTGCAGGAATCACTGTCCTCCATCGACGACCCCCTCGCGAGGGCCGTCGTGTGGTCGTCGCTGTGGAACGCCACGCGCGACGGCGAGCTGACAGTGGCGCAATACACCTCGATCGTGCGCGCACATGCCCCACACGAGTCGAACATCGGTCTTCTCGTCGGCATTCTCTCGAATGCCCTCTTCGCGATCCGGCACTACGCGAGCGACGGCGCGCGACAGGGCGAGCAGCGGGCCTGGGTGGAGACCGCGTGGGCTGCGCTGCAGGCATCGGATGCCGGAAGCGATGCCCAGCTCTCGTGGGCGCGGGCCCTCGCGGCGGCGTCGGCGTTCGACGACGTGCACGCCGCCGAGGTCCGCGCGCTCCTGCACGGTTATGTCCCGGATGGTCTCACCATCGACCCTGATCTGCGGTGGCAGCTGCTCACGGCTCTCGTCACGACAGGGCACGCGGGGAACGATGACGTCGCAGCCCAGCTCGAGTCCGACGACACCGGAAGCGGTCGGACGGCCGCTCGCAGGGCACTCGCCTCGCGACCTGATTCCGCGGTGCGGGCTGCAGCGTGGGACGCGGCGTGGAACGACGCCTCGCTGAGCAACGACCATCTCGATGCCGAGATCGCAGGCTTCCGCGCAGGTGGACGCCGTGATCTCATCGCGGGTTTCGATGCCGAGTACTTCGAGAGGATCGGCGACGCGTGGGGCACGCGGAGCATCGAGCTGGCTCAGCGCCTGGTCGTGGGGCTGTTCCCCGCCTCGCCGACGCTCGATCTCGTGGATGCGTGGCTTGCCGGCAACAGCTCGGCGCCCGCCGCGCTGCGCCGGATCGTCATCGAGCAGCGTGATCACCTGGCCCGAGCGCTGCGCGTTCGGGCTGCGCAGGGCTAGTCGGCGTCGAGCGCGTCGGCGGTGCTCGCTCCTACCGAGAGGTACTCGGGTCGATCGTCGCTCTGAGTCAGGAGGACGAGGGCCATGTACGCCGCCCACGCTCTGGCGCGAACCCAGGTGGCCTCGTCGTACCGATCTCCGGTCGCTCTGCGGAAGACGTCGCGACCGGGTGCATCGAAGAGCATCCAGGATGACGCGAGGTCGTAAGCGGGGTCTCCGACCGTGACGTCACCGAAGTCGATGAGCGCCGCGAGTGCGCCGTCTGCCACCAGCACGTTGCCGGGGTGCAGGTCGCCGTGGATCCAGACCTGCTCCGAGTCGGCCGATGCGGCGAGACCTGCGACCCAGGCGTCACGCAGCGCCGTGCGGTGCCTGAACGCCTCGAGCCGTGGCCGTATCGCGTCGTCTCGAGTGCTCAGGGCGCGTCCTCGCACCGGGTTGCGCGGAGCATCCGCGGGGGCCGGGGCGTGCAGCGCCCTCAGGGCGTCGGCGAGTCGTGGTGCCCACGCCGCGTTGTCCGATCGGGAGGAGGCGAGCGCCGTCGTTCCGGAGATCCATGGGACGACTGACCAGGGCCGCGGAAACAGCTCGCTCGGTTCGCCGGAGATCAGCGGCACCGGGGTGCGGATGCCGATGGCCGCCAGCGCCGGAGCGATCGCGCGGAGCGCGCGCTGCTCATTCGTTATGAGAGGCACGGCGAGCTCGCGTCGTGGCAATCGCACGACCAGCTCAGATCCGAGCCTCCACATCGAGTTGTCCCAGCCGTCGGCGAACAGCCTGAGCGGCAGGGCGGCGAGATCAGGGCTCGTCCGCCGAAGAAGGTCTCGTACGCCGCTCTCATCGAGCGAGTATTCGGCGGAGGGGGAGTCCGCCACGGTCAGATGTCGAGCGAGTCGCCCGGCTCGAGGACCGAGAGCTCTCCGCCACCCTGCTCGGTCGCCCACTGCAGCCGCTGCCGGTGCATCGTCTTGCCTGCGACCGACAGGGTCATGTCGTGAGTGCCGAACGCCCGACGCGGGCGCACCGCGAGAACGTAGTCCATCGCCTCGCCGATCTTCAGCCAGGGCGCTCCGAGAGGAGCGGCGAGCGTGCCGACCTCGACACCCTCCGGAACCGCGTAGGAGTCGCCGGGGTAGTAGAAGACCTCATTGACCAGCACGCCCACATTCTCGACAGTGGGGAGTGAGGAGTGGATCACCTCGTGCGTGCCGCCGAAGAAACGGAGCGTGAACGCTCCCACCTCCACGGTGTCTCCCGGAGCGACCTCTGAGATGTCATAGCCCTCGGCCGCACGTGCAACGCCTGCAGGGGCGTAGATCGGAGTGCCGGGGGCGGCGCGGAGAATCCGATCCAGGTGCTCGGGCGTCCAGTGGTCGGGGTGCTCGTGGGTGATCACGACGGCGACGAGACCCGAGAGATCGTTCAGGGGAGCGGTGAACGAACCCGGGTCGATGAGGAGGGTGTCATCGCCCTGCTGGATGCGAAGAGCGGCATGTTCGAATTTCGTGATGCGCATGAGGTGAGTCAACTCCTTCGCGGCCTCTCTGGCAAACCGCCGATCCAGCGCGCCACGCCCGGGAATCGACGAGGGCTCGGCTCGATTTGGCGGCGCGAGAATCGTCATGGCATACTTGTTGAGTTGTCGCGGCACGGAAACGTTCCGCCAGACGGCCCCATCGTATAGCGGCCTAGTACGCTGCCCTCTCACGGCGGTAACGCGGGTTCGAATCCCGCTGGGGTCACAACAAGCGAAAGCCCTCGGTTCTCCGAGGGCTTTCGTCGTATGTGCGGGCGCATCGCGGCCCTCACGGAGGTCAGCGGGAGTCAGGTCTTCGGCCCGATGCTCAGCCGCCGGAACGTGCGGTTGCTCAGCGGCAGCGTCATGAGCGCCATCATCCCGCCGCCGAAGAGAGCGAACGGCACCCAGACTGCCGTGATCGAGGCGAGCAGACCGAACCCCGCCATGACGACGGGTATGAGACAGTCGTCACCGAGACGGGTGATCGAGCCCATCCGGCCGAGGTAGGCGGTGTCGACGGTGGCGGAGAAGGTGGCGCTCAGGAGGACCGAGGCGTAGCCCGCGGTTGCGCCGATGACGAAGGCCGCCGTCGCGACCGTCCACGCCGGGCCCCAGCCGAGTGCGATGATCCCGGCGCCTTGGACGACGAGCGCCCAGAAGCCGGCGAGTGCCTCTCTTCGCGGTCGCCACTTCACGACCGAGACGGCGCCGAGTGCCGCGCCCAGTCCGAGCAGCGCTTCGAACAGCCCCACCGCCTGAGCGCCCCATCCCTCGTCGTGCGCGCGCAGGGCGAGCCCGATCCCGACCGCCGGGCCGACCGCGAGGTTGAGCCCCGAGAGCGCGATGACGAGCGTGCGGGTGGTCGGGTGGGTGCCGAGATGGGCGAATCCACTTGCGATGCCGCGCAGCACGGGCTCTCTCGCCGCGCGGGCGAGAAGGAAGCGGGGCCGGAGCCAGATCGCGATGAAGGCGACGACGAGACTGAACGTGAGGGCGTTGACGGCCGCGCTGCCCACCAGTCCCGCGTACGCGACGAGCACACCGCCGATCGCCGCGCCCGCCATGGTTCCGAGGCGCGACGCGGTCTGGGCCAGCGCGCCGTATGAGGGGAGATCCGCGGGCCGCACGAGCTGGCGGGCGACGGTTCCTGCCGACGGCTCATAGAACGCGTCGCAGATTCCGAAGGCGATCGCCGCGAACAGCAGTACGCCGACCGTCGGTGGGATCGCGAGGACCCAGAGCGCCACGGCCACGAGCACGCCGACACGCAGCACGTTGAAGAGCATCATCACCCGCCGCGCATCGGAGCGGTCGGCGATCACACCGCCGAAGAGCAGCACGATCGCCCGAGGGATCGTCCCGGCGGCGACGATGAGCCCGGCGATCGCGGGAGAGGCCGTCTGCACGGCAGTCCAGGCGAGGGCGATGGTCCACAGGGCATCTCCGCCATCCGAGAGCGCCTTGACGGCGATCCAGGCGTGCACACGACGGTCTCCGCGGAACGCCGGTGGCTCCGACAGCTGCACGGGTTCGATCGCGGTGCTCATGGCGTCGTCGGGAACGCATGGGCGAAGAAGAAGATCGGAGTGCGCTCCTGTCCGTCCTCGAGGTCCACGGACGCCCGCCATTCCTCCATCGTGCGCAGAAGGCGCGCACTCAGATCACGGAGTTCGTCGGGAGAAGCCCAGGCCGTCGTCTCGGTGTTCGAGGCGTCGTACGCGGCATAGGCGGGGTCATCATGACGGCGCTGCCACCGCTGAAGACGATCGATCTGCATCCGGATGCCCTGGCGCTGCGCCTCCCGTGCGAGCAGCGCGTCGGCGGGGGAGTCGGCGTAGTCCTCCGCCGACCAGGTGAGCCCATGTCGAGCGGGCTTCCACCAGCTGGTGCGACGGTCGCCGGACGGGTCTTCGTCGCGTTCGACGAGCCCGGCTCGTTCGAGCATCCTCAGGTGGTGGCTGATGCTCCCGACCTGGCTCCCGAGCGAGCGAGCGATCGTGGTGACCTGCGAGGTGCCGAAGAGCCGCAGATAGTCGTAGATGCGCCGCCGCAGAGGGTGGTGCACCGCTGTGATCACCGAGATGTCTTCCATGGACGCAACGGTAGAACCGGGTCCGGGTTCTCACAAGACTTCTTGTATACCCCGGAAAAACAGCGGTGAGGGCCGCTTCTCGCTGGGAGCAGCGGCCCTTTCGTAGGATGCGACTCAGCTCTCGGCGGGCGGTTCGCCGGCTGCCGTACGAGTGCGCCGCGCGCGCCGGATGAGCCAGATCACCAGCACCACCACTCCCGCGAGGGCGAGCCACGGCAGGACGAAGCCGACCGCCACGACCAGCGCGTTCAACGACACCACGAGGCCGTTCCAGCCGGCGAGGAGGCCGTCTGCGAAGCCGGCCGGATCGGCGGTCGTCGGCGGTGTCGTCCGGGTCAGCTGCACCTGCAGACTCGACATCGCGACCTGGTCCTCGAGCGATGCGAGCTGCTGCTCGTACGACTCGAGCTGCCCCTGGCGATCGGTGAGCGCGACCTCTGCCTCGATGAGCTCCGCGACCGTGCCGGTCTGCGACATCAGCTCGGTGAGTCGCTGCACCGATGCCCTGGTGGCATCCACGCGCGCACGCAGATCGATCGCCGTCGAGGTGACATCCTGCTTCGAGATCGATGAGGAGAGCACTTCGCCCGAGGTGGCGAGCTCATCGATGACGGCGGCGAGGTCGGCGGAGGGTACGCGGATGCTGATCCAGCCGTACCCGGGGTCGGAAGGCGCCGGCTCCGAGGTGCCGTCGACGGCGACGCTCTTGCCGACCTCAGTGCTCTCGACATACCCGCCATGCGACTCGGCGAGTGCGCCGATCGTGTCGGCGGCGTCCGCGATGTCCTTCACCTCCACTGTCGCGTTGGCGGTCGCGATGATCTCGCGATCAGTGACTGCGACATCTCCGACCGCCGGTGCGGACTCGGCCGAGTCCGTCGCGGCCCCAGGTGCGCCCTGGTCGGCGGAGCCAGAGCGTGACTCCTCCGTGACGACCATGTCTCCGCCCTCGGCCGAGCTCGTCGCCGACCCGCCCACCGCAGTGAGGATCGGAGGAGTGACGAGGACGCCGACGACGAACGCCGCCGCGATCCCGGCACCGGTCATCCACCGACGCCGGCGGTGTCGAGCGCGTGCTGCGGCTGGCGCCTGTCGCGGCCGCTCGGCGGCGATGTCGTCGAACACGGCTGTCTCGATGCGCGCCACTGCGGCATCGGTGAGCTCGGGCAGTCGCTCGGTGCTGGTCTTGTCGTTCATGCGTCGCTCGCTTCCTTCACGGCACCGCGAAGTCGGGTGCGGACTCGTGAGAGACGGTTCCGGACGATGGCATGGCTCACGCCGAGCTCCTCGGCCGCGGCCTGGTAGGCATAGCCTTCGGCGGCGCAGAGTCGGAAGATCGCGCGGTCGAGGTCGCTCAGCGTGCCGACCTCGGCGGCGATCCGCTCCGCGAGGTCTGCGGTGATCACCTGCTCCTCGACGCTGATCGTCGAAGGCAGGGTCTCGTCCACCGCTTCCGTCGTGTGGGCCTGGTCGCGCGTGCGCTGACGAAGGCGATTCGCGGCCTGGAAGCGGCAGATCGTCGCGAGCCACGGGAGGATCGATTCTCCCTGAAGCTCGAACCCCGGAAGCTTGCGCCAAGCCGTGACGAAGGTCTCCTGGGTCACATCCTCGGCATCGGCGGGGGAGCCGAGCATGCCATGCGCGATCCAGTAGACCGGGCGGACATACGAGCGGTACAGCTCGCGGAAGGCGCTCTCGTCACCTGCCGCGGCCTGTGCCGCCCATTTCTGATCACTCGTCTGCACTGGCATCCCGATTCCGTTTTGTGTCTCTCACCTGGGAGGTGTCGGAAGATGCCCCATCGTCTCAGATCAGTGTGCGGGCTGCGCGCGCACCTTCGCGAGCGTCCGCTGCCGGAGGACGCCGAGGGAGGGCGTTCGCGGCGGTGTCCGGGTGCGAGTTCGAGGTCACGTCGACCATGCCGCCACGGCCCTTCCGCTCCGCTAACATTGGTCACGCGAGAGGGAGTATCCCGCAAGCGCATCCACCGTCATCACGAGCACCGACATCGCTGCTCCGGTCGTGCGACGCACTCTGTGCGTGGGAGAGACTTTCGGCGTTCTTCCTACCCTCCCGAAAGGCTGTACGCCCTTGGAAATCCCCGTCTGGTTCGAGATCACCTCGATGATCGTCCTCACGATCATCCTGATCGGCGACCTGCTTCTGATCCGCCTTCGCCCCCACATCCCCTCGACGAAGGAGTCGACCCTGTGGGTCGTGTTCTACGTCGCCCTCGCGCTTCTCTTCGCTGTGCTCCTCGGCAACGTGGCCGGTTGGCGCAACGCGGGCGACTTCATCACCGGCTGGGCGCTCGAATACAGCCTGTCCATCGACAACCTCTTCGTCTTCGTGCTGATCATGGCGCAGTTCGCCGTCCCGCGACGCCTGCAGCAGCAGGTGCTGATGGTCGGGATCATCATCGCGCTCGTCCTGCGTGGGGCGTTCATCCTCGTGGGAGTGGCGGTCGTCGAGCACTTCTCGCCGATCTTCTACGTCTTCGGCGCGTTCCTCATCTACACCGCGATCAAGCAGGCGATGCCCGAGGGCGATCACGAAGACGACGTGAAGAAGGAGAACTTCATCGTGCGCCTGCTCCGGCGCCGGATCGACATCAGCGAGACCTACGACGGCTCCAAGCTCCGCACCACGGTCGACGGCAAGCGCATGTGGACGCCGATGGTCATCGTGTTCATCACGATCGGTGTCACCGACCTGATCTTCGCGATCGACTCGATTCCCGCGATCTTCGAGATCACCACCAACGGGTTCCTCGTCTTCGCCGCGAACATCTTCGCGCTCATGGGCCTGCGTCAGCTCTACTTCCTGCTCGGCGATCTGCTCGATCGCCTGCGCTACCTGCATTACGGCATCGCCGTGATCCTCGGTTTCATCGGCATCAAGCTCATCCTGCACGCGCTGCATGAGAACGAGCTGCCCTTCATCAACGGCGGCGAGCACGTCGAATGGGTGCCAGACATCGACAACATGGTGTCGCTGGGAGTCATCGTCGTGTCGATGACCGTCGCGACGGTCGCCAGCCTCATCGCGTCGTCGCGCGAGAAGTCGGCGGCGAAGAAGGCAGCGATCGTCGAGTGAGCGCAGCCCGCTCACTCGGCTGACCAGAGGAGCTCCGCTTCGAGGGTGAGATCGATGACCTGGCCGAGCAGGGCGCCGAGCGAGTTGGACTGCAGCAGGGCGAACTGGTCGTACTCGCCCAGCGGTGCGATCGCGGCGAGCTGCCAGGCTGCGGCGAGCGGATCGTCTGACAGTTCGGTGTCGGCATCCCACGGCGAGTCCACGCGTGCGAGGACTCGCCGCACGATCGCCTCTGCTTCGGTCCGCAGAGGGGTCAGCGCGTCGTGCCACGTCAGCTCAGGCAGCTGCGTGACCTCGGCGCGAGGAAAGGGCGCGTCGTCGAGCCACTGATCGACGGTGAAGCGGGCCGTGCCGACCGCGAGGGTGTGCAGCACCTGGGCGTCCGCCGCGACGCTCACCAGCCGGGCCATCGTGCCGATCTTGCTGCGTCGATCGCCGCCGCCGACCTCGTGACCGCGCTCGATGAGCACGACGCCGAACTGCGGGTCGTCGTCGTCGAGCAGGTGCCCGATCATCGTGAGGTACCTCGGCTCGAAGACGCGAAGCGGAAGCGCGGTGTAGGGAAAGAGCACCGAGCCGAGCGGGAACATCGGTAGTTCAGCCATGACCCCAGTCAACACCGCGGGACGTACAGTGAACAGATGCGCAGACCTCAGCCGATCGTCCCCTCGCCCGGTCAGGAATCCGTGTGGGACTATCCGCGGCCACCGAGGGTCGAGCCGGTGCCCGAGCGCGTCACCATCCGCCTCGGCGGCGTTCTGGTCGCCGATACGCGAGATGCCGTGCGGGTGCTCGAGACGAGTCACCCTCCTGTGTACTATCTGCCGATCGCCGACTTCATCGAGGGCGGGCTCTCGGATGCGCCGGGTTCATCGTTCTGCGAGTTCAAGGGTGCCGCGCGCTATCTCGACGTGCGTGGCGGCCTCCTGACGGCCGCGGGCGCGGCATGGAACTACCCGCATCCTTCGCCCGGTTTCGAGGTGCTGCGCGACCGCGTGGCCGTGTACGCGGGGCCGATGGACGCGTGCACGGTCGGTGACGAGGTCGTCGTTCCGCAGCCGGGAGGATTCTACGGCGGCTGGGTCACGTCGTCGGTCGTCGGGCCTTTCAAGGGCGTGCCGGGTTCCATGGGCTGGTAAGGCTCGGCCCCGCCGTTCCTGTCAGAACGCGCGGAGGTTGGCCTGCAGGCCGCCATCGACGTGGTCGCGGCGGAGGATCCCACGGCGACGCAGCACCGGCACGAGCTCGTCGAGTGTGCGGTGCAGCGTGACGGGGTGGAAGTCGCCCCACAGCAGCACGCCGTCGTTGCCCCACTCTCCGAGTTCCTCGATCAGATCGGCGAACTCCTCGGCCGTCCCGACGAAGCCCGAGCGGTCGGCGGTGCGGCCGGCGCGGGCGAGGGCGGTGAGGTGGGCGCGCAGCGGAGCATCCTCGCCACGGTCGCCCATCAGGCGCTGGATGCTTCCGCGCGAGACGTGCTCCCCGAAGAGCGACACATCGAGCGGCCGCTCGAGGTCGAGTGCGGTGAGGTCGGTCTCGAGATCGCTCGACTGCTTGCGCGCGATCTGCAGGAGAGCCGCATCATCGGGGTGCGCGGACGCAGCGACGATCCGGTCGGCCTCTTCGGCGGATGCCGTGATCACGGGCTGGATCGCGAACAGGATCTTGATGTCGTCGGCTGAGCGCCCGGCGGCGATCGCCGCGTCGTGGATCTTCGCGCGGTAGGCGCGCACGGATGCTTCGTCCAGCGGAGCGAGGGCGAGTTGGACATCGGAGTTGGCGCCGGCGAATCCGAGGCCGCGACCCGACCCGCCGGGGGAGACGATCGCCGGCTCGCCGTCGGTGAACGGCACGGCGTTCAGAGGGCCGTCGAACGCGTAGTGCTCTCCGCGATGCCGGACGGTGCTCAGCTTCGATCCGTCCGCGAAGACATCCGTCTCGCGGTCGCCGACCAGCGCTCCGTCGCCCCAGCTGCGCCAGAGCGAGCGGATGCCTGAGAGCCATTCCTCGGCCCGGTCGTAGGCGGCATCGTGTCCGAGCTGCGCCGCGGCCGAGAAGTGACGCGCGCTGCCGGTGTCGGTCACCACGTTGAGCCCGAGACGGTGACCGCTGAGATGCTGAAGGGTGGAGAACTGCCGCGCCGCCGTATAGGGAAGGTACGCCGCGGGATTGACGGTGGGCACGACTCCGAGGTGCCGTGTCGCCTGGAACAGGTAGGGAGCGAGGAGCAGCGGGTCGTGCTTGGGCCCGCCGAAGGCATGGCGGACGCGGAGGTCGATCGTGTCCGGCGAGCCGAGAGACGGCGCGTCCTCGATGATCACGAGGTCGAAGCCTGCCTGCTCGAGCGTCCGGGCCGCCTCCTGATAGACCTCGGGACGCGTCCAGTCGTAGTCCCAGTCCAGAGACGGGTATCCCCACCCCTGCGGACCGAAACCGCGGGCGAGGAACCAGCCGAAGTGCTGGGGCCTGGTCATGCGACGGCCTCTCGCGCCGGCTCGAGCACCCGAGCGAGGTCGGCGATCAGATCGGAGACGTCTTCTATGCCGACCGACAGTCGAAGGGTTCCCGGCTGCACACCGAGGATGTCGCGCTCTTCGGGTGTCCTGTGCGAGTGGCTGGTGGTCGCGGGGTGCAGCACCAGCGAGCGCACGTCGCCGATGTGGGTCATGTGCGTGAAGACTTCCACGCTCTCGACGAAGTCGCGTGCGGCGTCGAGCCCTCCGCGGAGGGTGAACGTGAAGATCGAGCCGTACCCGCCGTGGAGATACCGCTGCGCGAGAGCATGGTCGGGGTGAGTCTCGAGGCCCACGTGATCGACGCTCTCGACCGCATCCTGAGCGGCCAGCCAACGGGCCACCTCGAGCGCGTTCCGGGACTGGCGCTCGACCCGGAGGCCGAGGGTCTCGGCGCCCTGTCCGATCAGGAACGCGTTGAGAGGAGACGGCGAGGCGCCGAAGCGGGGAGCCACCGACTCGCGGGCGTAGGCGATCCGAGCGTTGCCGCCGTGGCGGGCGAAGACGCTCGGGAAGCCCCCGCGGCCGGGGAGCACCAGGTGCGGTGCGTTGTGACCGGCCTTATCCGCGTCGAAACGACCGTCATCGAGGATCACACCGCCGAGCACGGACCCGTGACCCGCGAGGAACTTCGATGCGGAGTGCACGACCATGGCGGCACCGTGCTCGATCGGACGCAACAGGAAGGGCGTCGCGAGCGTGTTGTCGACGATGAGCGGGATGGCGAACTCATCCGCGACCGCGCTCACAGCGGCGATGTCGAGGATGTCGTTCCGGGCGTTCGCGATCGACTCCGCGAACAGCGCGCGCGTGGTCGGGCGGATCGCAGCCTGCCACGCCGCAGGGTCGGCGATCTCGTCGATGAACGTCGTCTCGATGCCGAGCCGTGCGAGGTTGTCGAGCAGGAGCCCTCGGGTGCCCTCGTAGATGTGCGTCGAGGCCACGATGTGGTCTCCGGCTCCGGCCACGGTCAGCAAAGCGGTGACGACCGCGGCCTGTCCGCTCGCGACGAGCACCGCGTCCGCGGCGGATTCGAGAGCTGCGAGCTGTCGCTCGACGGCGCTCACCGTCGGGTTGCCCGTGCGGGTGTAGCCGAAGCCGGCGCCGGTGCCGAAGTGGTCTGCGGCATGATCGAAGTCATCGAACTCGAAGCCCGCAGTCAGATAGATCGGCGTCGCCCTCGACGACGCGGCGCCCTGATTCCGGGCGGCGTGGACCGCTCTGGTGGCGAAGCCGGTCGTGTCGTCGGTCATGCGGATGCCTCTCGAATGTGCGGGTGACAGTAGCGTGTCACGCGGCGACTCCGGTCGCTGAAGCGGTGGTAATCTGACGTCATGCGGATCGTGCTCCTTCTTAGCGGCCGCGACGAGACCTCGTTCTGAGCCCCTCCTCGTCGCGGAGTCCATCGTGGGCCGAACCGCCAGCTTCAGGAGAGACGCAATGAACATCCCCGCAGCAGACACTGCTCCCGCACGTCCGAGGACCCTCGCTGAGAAGGTCTGGGACGACCACCTCGTCGTCAAGGGCGAGAACGGCGAGCCCGACCTCATCTACATCGATCTGCACCTGGTGCACGAGGTCACGAGCCCTCAGGCGTTCGACGGACTGCGATCGGAGGGCCGTCCGCTGCGTCGCCTCGACCTGACGATCGCCACCGAAGACCACAACACGCCCACGTGGGACATCGACAAGCCCATCGCCGACCTCACGAGCCGCACTCAGATCGAGACGCTGCGCCGTAACGCCGCCGAGTTCGGCGTTCGTCTGCACTCTCTGGGCGATGCCGAACAGGGCATCGTGCACGTCGTCGGCCCGCAGCTCGGGCTCACCATGCCGGGGATCACCGTGGTCTGCGGAGACTCGCACACGTCGACTCACGGGGCCTTCGGCGCCATGGCCTTCGGCATCGGCACCAGCGAGGTCGAGCACGTGATGGCGACCCAGACGCTTCCGCTCAAGCCCTTCAAGACGATGGCCATCACCGTCGAGGGCACTCTGCGCCCCGGAGTCACCGCGAAGGACATCATCCTCGCAGTGATCGCGAAGATCACGACCGGTGGCGGGCAGGGCTATGTCCTGGAGTTCCGCGGCAGCGCGATCCGCTCTCTGTCCATGGAGGGCCGGATGACCATCTGCAACATGTCGATCGAGGCCGGTGCCCGTGCGGGCATGGTCGCCCCCGACGAGACGACGTTCGACTACCTGAAGGGGCGTCCGCACGCTCCCCAGGGCCAGGACTGGGACGACGCCGTCGCCTACTGGCGCACCCTGCCGACCGACGAGGGTGCGACCTTCGATGCTGAGGTCTTCATCGACGCCGACGATCTCGAGCCCTTCGTGACATGGGGAACCAACCCCGGTCAGGGCAGCTCGCTGTCGGCGTCGGTTCCCGACCCGGCTCAGATCGCCGACGCCAACGAGCGCGCCGCCGCAGAGCGCGCCCTCGAGTACATGGATCTGACCCCTGGTACGCCGCTCAAGGAGGTGCCGGTCGATGCGGTCTTCATGGGCTCGTGCACGAACAGCCGCATCGAGGACCTCCGTGCGTTCGCGTCGATCATCGAAGGCAAGAAGAAGGCCGACGGCGTGCGTGTCATGGTCGTACCCGGTTCGGCCCGCGTCCGGCTGGAGGCCGAGGCGGAAGGCCTCGACAAGATCATCAAGGACTTCGGAGCCGAATGGCGGTTCGCCGGCTGCTCGATGTGCCTCGGCATGAACCCCGATCAGCTCGCGCCGGGCGAGCGCTGTGCGTCGACGTCGAATCGCAACTTCGAGGGTCGGCAGGGCAAGGGTGGTCGCACACACCTGGTGTCGCCGCTGGTCGCCGCGGCGACCGCGATCCGCGGCACGCTGTCGAGTCCCAGCGACCTGAACGAGATGGCGGAGGTCTGACCATGGAGAAGTTCGTCACCCACACCGGTATCGCCGCTCCGCTGAAGCGCTCGAACGTCGACACCGACCAGATCATCCCCGCCGTCTTCCTCAAGCGGGTCACCAAGACCGGCTTCGAGGACGCGCTGTTCCACGGCTGGCGCCAGGACCCCGAGTTCGTGCTCAACCAGCCCGCCTTCCAGGGGGCGTCGGTGCTCGTGGCCGGACCGGACTTCGGCACCGGATCGAGCCGAGAGCACGCCGTCTGGGCACTGCGCGACTTCGGGTTCGCGGTCGTCCTGAGCCCGCGCTTCGCCGACATCTTCCGGGGCAACTCAGGCAAGCAGGGGCTCGTCGCGGCGACCATCTCGGAAGAGGATCTCGAGCGGATCTGGGCCGAGATCGACCGGAATCCCGGGGCTTCCATCACGGTGGACATCGAGGCGCGGGTCGCGTCGATCGGTGAGATCCAGGCTGACCTCGGGATCGACGATTACACTAGATGGCGGCTCCTTGAAGGGCTCGATGACATCGGGCTCACGCTGCGCAACGAAGACAAGATCGCGCAGTTCGAGGCCCGTCGCGAGTCGTGGCGGCCCCGGACCCTTCCCGTTCAGTGAACGGCGGGGCGGGGGAGCCGAGGGCGACCCCGCCCCGATTTCCGTTGAATGAAGTGAGGCTCCGAATGACGACACCTGTGCGCGACGCTCTTCCGGACGGAGTCCCCCCACTCACCGGTGACGTCCTCGCCATTCGTGGAGGCCGCCCCCTGCGCGGCCGCGTCGACGTCAAGGGAGCGAAGAACCTCGCGACCAAGGCGATGGTCGCCTCGCTGCTCGGTGAGACCGTCAGCGTGCTGCGCGACGTCCCGGCCATCAGCGATGTCGCGGTGGTGCGCTCGCTGCTCGAGGTGCACGGTGTCCGGGTCTCCGACGGCGATGAGCCGGGTGCACTCGTCTTCGACCCGAGCGATGTCGAGTCGGCCCACTTCGAGGAGATCGACGCCCACGCCGGTGCCTCCCGGATTCCGATTCTGTTCTGCGGACCGCTCCTGCACCGTCTCGGTCAGGCATTCATCCCGGACCTCGGTGGGTGCCGCATCGGCGACCGCCCGATCGACTTCCACCTCGACGCACTGCGCAAGTTCGGCGCCATCGTCGAGAAGCTGCCGAGCGGCATCCGTCTCTCCACCGGCGGCACCCGCCTGCACGGCGCCAACATCCACCTGCCGTACCCGAGCGTGGGTGCCACCGAGCAGGTGCTGCTGACCGCGGTCAGGGCCGAGGGGACGACCGAGCTGCGCAACGCCGCCATCGAGCCCGAGATCATGGATCTGATCGCCGTGCTGCAGAAGATGGGCGCGATCATCTCGTACGAGCCGAACCGCGTCATCCTCATCGAGGGCGTCGAGACGCTGCGCGGCTACGACCACCGGTCGATCTTCGACCGCAACGAGGCGGCCTCGTGGGCATCCGCGGCGCTGGCCACCGACGGCGAGATCTTCGTCGGCGGAGCCAAGCAGCAGGAGATGCTCACCTTCCTCAACATCTTCCGCAAGGCCGGCGGCTGGTTCGACATCCAGGAGGACGGCATCCTCTTCCGCCGTGAAGGCGAGCTCAAGCCCGTCGTCGTCGAGACCGACGTGCACCCCGGCTTCATGACCGACTGGCAGCAGCCGCTCGTCGTGGCGCTGACGCAGGCGAACGGCCGCTCGGTCGTGCACGAGACGGTCTACGAGAACCGTCTCGGCTTCACCGATGCACTCGTCAAGATGGGTGCCGACATCGTCGTGCACCCGCGAGGGCTGCAGGACGGGCCGCGGCGCGTGCCGCGTCGTGACCTCGAGCAGGCGGCCGTCATCACCGGGCCGACTCCGCTGCACGCCGCAGACATCGTCGTGCCCGACCTGCGCGGCGGGTACAGCCACGTGATCGCGGCGCTGACGGCCGAAGGCGAGTCGAAGGTGTCGGGAGTCGACATCCTCAGCCGTGGCTACGAGAAGTTCCTCGCCAAGCTCGATGCCGTGGGCGCCGACTTCGACGTCATCCGGTGAGCCCGATGGGTTCCCGATCGCGCGAGACGACGCGGCCCAGCATTTTCTGGCCGCTCGCGGCGATCGCCGTGCCGTTGATCTCGCTGCTCGCGAAGATCCGCATCACCGGTGCCGAGAAGCTCCCTCGTGAGGGTGCCTATGTGCTGGCTCCCAACCACTACTCGGAGTTCGATCCGCTCATCGTGGCACTCGCGGTGTGGCGGATCGGACGCGCGCCCCGATTCATGGCGAAGGAGAGCCTGTTCAAGGTCCCTGTGCTCGGATGGATTCTGCGCCGCACCGGAATGATCCCGGTGGCTCGTTCGTCGTCCGCATCCGCCGCGAAGCAGACGCTGAAGCAGTCGGCCGAGCTGGTGGAACACGGACGCGGAGTGATCGTGTACCCCGAGGGGACTCTGACGCGTGACCCCGACATGTGGCCGATGCGCGGCAAGTCGGGCGCTGTGCGGCTGGCACTGACCGACGGCATCCCGCTGATCCCGATGGCCCAGTGGGGCACCCAGCACATCATGGGTCGTTACCAGAAGGGTCTGAGCCTGTGGCCACTGCGCAAGCGCGTGGACGTCATCATCGGCGACCCGGTCGACGTGTCCGACCTGCGCGGTCGCGCGGGCGAGTCTGCGGCGCTGAACGAGGCCACCGACCGGCTGATGAACGCGATCACGGCGTTGCTCGCAGAGCTGCGCGGTGAGAAGGCACCGGCCGTGCGCTGGAACCCCGCCTCGCACGGACAGAAGGAGACGGGTCGCCTTGACTCCTAAGCGCAGCACGCCCGCGGGCCCCAGAGTCGCCGTGATCGGTGCAGGCAGCTGGGGCACCACATTCGGGAAGATCCTCGCGGACGGCGGTGCGCAGGTCACGATGTGGGCCCGCCGAGCCGAACTCGCGCACGAGATCGACGAGGCCAAGCGCAACTCGCGCTACCTGCCCGGCATCAACCTGCCGCGCACGATGGCGGCGACGCATGAGCTGGCGATCGCATTGCGTGATGTCGACCAGGTCTACCTCTCGGTGCCGAGCCAGTCGCTGCGCGAGAACCTCAAGGCGCTGCGACCGCTGCTGTCCGACAACGACGCGAAGATCGTCAGCCTCATGAAGGGCGTCGAACGCACCTCAGGGCTGCGGATGAGTCAGGTCATCGAGCAGGAGCTGCGGTGCGATCCCGATCGCATCGCTGTCGCCTCGGGGCCGAACCTCGCGCTCGAGATCGCCCGTGAGCAGCCGACGGCTGCCGTGATCTCCTCACGCAGTCAGGAGACGGCCGAAGAGGTCGCACGCGCCGCGCGCAACTCGTACTTCCGGACGTTCGTGAACACCGACGTGATCGGCACGGAGTTCGGGGGAGTGCTGAAGAACCTCATCGCGGTGGCGATCGGCATCGTCGACGGCGTCGGATACGGCGAGAACACGAAGGCGTCGATCATCACCCGCGGACTCGTCGAGATGACCGACTTCGCGGTAGCGAACGGCGCCCACCCCGAAACTCTCCAAGGGCTCGCGGGACTGGGAGACCTCATCGCGACGTGCCAGTCTCCACTGAGCCGCAACAACACGGCCGGGCGCCTGCTCGGCCAGGGATACAGCTTCCAGGACGTCGTCAAGCAGATGCAGCAGACAGCCGAGGGCCTCGCGTCCGTCGCGCCGGTGCTGCAGCTCGCCCGCGAGTCCGAAGTGCACATGCCCATCGTCGAGCAGGTGAAGATGGTGCTCGACGGCAAGATGAACCCGCGTGACATCGCACCCCACCTGACGACGGACGACGACACCCCGCAGGGTGAGAGGACCAACCATGGACAAGCAGACGGTGGTGGTGCTCTTCGGAGGGCGCTCCAGCGAGCATTCGATCAGTTCCGCAACGGCGGGCGGAGTCCTGGGCGCGATTGACCGCGACCGCTATGCGGTGATCCCGGTCGGAATCACCCGCGAGGGAGCCTTCGTCCTCGAGGACGACGACCCGTCGAAGTTCCCGCTGGATGCCGCACATCTGCCCGAGGTCGCCGACAACGGCACCAGGGTGCTGTGGCCCGAGCCCGGCGGCGACCGGACGCTCCGTGTCGTGCGTCAGGACGGGACTGTCGAGGGCTTCGGCGAGATCGACATCGTGCTCCCGATCCTGCACGGCACTCACGGCGAGGACGGGACGATCCAGGGCTACTTCGACACTCTCGAAGTGCCTTACGCCGGTGGTGGAGTTCTCGATTCTGCGCTCTGCATGGACAAGCACTTCATGAAGATCGCGCTGCGCGCGGCGGGCCTCTCGGTGGCACCGGGGATCACGGTCCGCTCGCGGGAGTGGGAGCGGGATGCCGCGTCGGTTCGCGCCTCCGCCGTCGATCTCGGGATGCCGCTGTTCGTCAAGCCGGCGCGCGCGGGTTCCAGCGTGGGCGTCTCGAAGGTCGAAAGGCCCGACGAGCTCGACGCCGCGCTGGCCATCGCCTTCGCGGAGGACGACAAGGTCCTCATCGAGAGCGGAGTGGTCGGTCGCGAGATCGAGGTCGCGGTTCTGGAGAGCGCCGACGGCGTACGCGCATCGCTGCCCGGCGAGATCGTGCTGACGTCCCGCGGGTTCTACGACTTCGAAGGCAAGTACCTCGGTGGCGACGGCGTCGACGTGGTGTGCCCCGCGCAGCTCGAGGATTCCGAGATCGCGGCCATCCAGGACGCCGCCATCCGAGCGTTCGAGGCTGTCGACGGCCGTGGCCTCGCCCGTGTCGACATGTTCCTCACCGCCGAGGGAGAGCTCGTCGTCAATGAGCTCAACACGATGCCCGGATTCACGCCGATCTCGATGTTCCCCAAGTGCTGGGTGGCATCCGGACTCAGCTACGGCGACCTGATCTCAGAGCTGATCGAAGCGGGCCTGCGCCGCTGATCGGGCGGCGTCCGCTCAGCCTTCGGCCGATCCCGCGTCGGGGGATTCCTCGGTGGGCACCCGGTCTGTGCACCGAGCCGTCGCCGGTTCGAGGCCGGACTGGATGCTCGTCGAGAGACTCTCGACCACCGTGCGGAAGTCGATCTCCTCGCCCCGGCGGATGATCACCTCGACGGCTGGGTCACGACCGTAGGTCACCAGACGCTGTCGTTCTTCCTCCTGGTCGAGCACGAGCCAGTCGACGCTGCCGATCGTGGTGCAGACTTCGGTCGACGGTGCCGGCGGTTCGACGCCGCAGCGCAACACGACCGTCGGGTCGCCCCAGGCGCCGGTGGCCTGGGCATCGGTCCAGACGCGGTCCAGATCGCCGACGGCATCCGGAAGCAGCACGGAGACCTCCGCGCACGCCGGATTGTTCGCATCGTCGGCCGGCTCCAGATGGATCGTGGTCGAGCATCCGGAGAGCGCTGCGACGAGGACCAGCGACCCCGCGATGACGGCGAGACGACGAGAGCGGGGCATGCATCCAGGCTACCTTTGACTGCATGCCCTCCCGACCTCGCGACGATGATCCGCCCCTCGGCGACCTTTCGGAGGGGGAGATCCTGCGGGCCATCCTGGCGAGGACTGCGCGGGCCAGTCATACGATCATCGGACCCGGCGACGATGCGGCGGTGATCGCGGCTCCGTCTGGGTCCGTGGTCGCCACGACGGACACCCTCGTGCACGGTCCTGACTTCCGACTCGCGTGGTCGTCGGGCTATGACCTCGGGTGGAAGGCTGCGGCAGTCAACCTCGCCGACGTGGCCGCCATGGGTGCGCGCCCGACCGCGCTGCTCGTCGCGCTGGCTGTTCCGCGCGATCTGAGGCTCTCTTTCGTCGAACGCCTCGCCGACGGATTCCGTGAGGCGTGTGCGGCCCTGGCGCCGGGCTGCGCCGTGGTCGGTGGCGATCTCACCGTCTCGGATGTCCTCACTGTGGCCGTCACCGCTCTCGGCGATCTCGAGGGCCGGGCGCCGGTGACGCGCTCAGGTGCGCGGGTCGGTGATGTGGTCGCGGTGGCCGGAGAGCTCGGACACGCCGCCCACGGACTCTCCGTCCTCTTCGGCAGGTTCCGTGATGGTGACACACCGGTCCCCGTCGATCCATCCGCGCTCGGACGGGGTGAGAGCGCGGCGCTGGCCGCCCAGCTCCGTCCGTCGCCCCCGATCGGCCTCGGACCCTTCGCCGCCACAGCCGGAGCGACCGCGATGATGGACATCTCGGATGGTCTCGCCCTCGATGCGCGACGGATGGCAGCGGCCTCGGCCGTCACGATCGCCCTCGACAGCGCGACGCTCGGAGAATCTCCGCAGCGTGCCCTCGCCGGTGGCGAGGATCATGCGCTGCTCGCCACCTTCCCTCCGGCGACGCTGCCGTCGGGGTTCCGCGTCATCGGGACTGTGGCCCCGCAGGGCGAGCACGATCTGCTGGTCGACGACGCACCCGCAGACGTGAGCGGCTGGGATCCCTATCGCGACTGGGATTCGGCCTCGGGCTGAGGCGTCTCGGAGGCGAGTGCCGGCTCGGCCCACCAGAGAGCGGTGTCGCCGTATGCCTTCTCACGGATCAGCTCCAGGCCGGCGGCCTGCAGATCAGGAGGCGTGGACCGCCGCGCACGCTCGATGATCACGAGGGCGTCAGGGGCGAGACACGGTGCGAGCGCGATGAGATCCGCGGTCATCGCGTCGTCCTCGAGGTCGTAGGGCGGGTCCGAGAAGACGAGGTCGTACGGACCGGAGGCTCGCAGCAGGAACGACCGGACCGTGCTCTGGTGCACCCTCGCGCCGTTCGCGCCGGCCTTCGCGACGGTGGCGATGTTGCGACGCACGACGGCCGCAGCCTCTCGGCCGTGCTCGACGAGGTCGGCGCTTGCCGCGCCGCGGCTGAGCGTCTCCAATCCCAGTGCACCCGATCCGGCGTAGAGATCCAGCACTCGGGCTCCGGCGATCGCGTCGGCCGATTCCAGCGCCCCGAAGAGCGACTCCCGTACGCGGTCGCTGGTGGGTCGCGTCCCCGCGTGGGGAACGTCGAGCCGCGCGCCGCGTGCCTTTCCGGCGATGATCCTCGTCACCCGTTCACGATACGACAGCCGGGGCGCACGTCGTGTCCGTGCGGCCTCCTAGACTCGGATCATGTCGCTCACGCTGGATTCGTCGCTCGAGGAGGCGCTGGGCTCCACGCCGGCGAAGTCTCTCGATCGGGCGTTCAGCATGAAGACGGTCGGCGATCTCGTGTCGCACTATCCCCGGCGGTATGCCGACCCTGGCGAGCTCACCCCCATCCGTGAGCTTCCGCTCGGTGAGACCGTGACGATCGTCGCCGAGGTGCTGTCGTCGAGTGCCAGGGCGATGCGCAATCGACGGGGCGCGATGGTCGACGTCGTGATCGGCGACGGCATCGGCAAGATGTCCCTGACGTTCTTCGCGAAGAACCTCGGGGCAGCCAAGTGGCGCTCCGAGGATCTCGCGGTCGGTCGGCGAGGCGTCTTCTCGGGCAAGGTCGGCGAGTTCAACGGGATGACGCAGTTCGCGCACCCTGAGTACGAGCTCTTCGACGACGAGGATGCGGCCAGGCGGCGTGCGGACGCCCGCGCAGCCGTGCTGATCCCCATCTATCCCGCGACGTCGACGCTGCAGACCTGGCAGATCGCGAAATTCGTCACTCGCGTGCTCGACGGCCTCGGTGACGTGCCCGAGCCTCTTTCGGCGGATGTCCGTCAGCGGGAGGAGCTGCTGACCGCGAGAGAGGCACTCGAGCAGATCCATCGACCGAAGACCCGCAACGACATCGATCCGGCAGTCCGCACGCTGCGGATGCATGAGGCGCTCACGCTGCAGACCGCACTCCTGCAGCAGCGCGACGCGGTGCGATCGCTCTCGGCCACGGCGCGTGCGGCGAAGCCCGGAGGTCTGCTCGAGCGTTTCGACGCCTCGTTGCCCTACGATCTCACGCCCGATCAGCAGACCGTCGGCGAGCAGGTCGCGAAGGATCTCGTCGGCTTGTGGCCGATGAACCGGCTCGTGCAGGGCGAGGTCGGCTCGGGCAAGACGCTCGTCGCCCTGCGTGCAATGCTCCAGGTCGCCGAGTCCGGCGGCCAAGCCGCGCTGATCGCGCCGACCGAGGTCCTGGCGGGCCAGCACCTGCGGTCGATATCGAAGATGCTCGGGCCGGAGCTGGCTCCGCTCGTGATGCCCACACTCCTGACCGGGCAGATGCCGGCTGCGGCGCGGCGCAAGGCCGCCCTGCGCGTCGCCTCCGGGCAGGCCCTGATCGTCGTCGGCACCCACGCACTGCTCGGCGAGAAGACGACCTTCGCAGATCTCGGGCTCGTCGTGGTCGACGAGCAGCACCGGTTCGGCGTCGAGCAGCGCGAGGCTCTCCGCGCCAAGGGCTCCAGCCCGCACGCCCTCGTCCTCACCGCCACGCCCATCCCTCGCACCGTGGCCATGACGGTCTTCGGAGATCTCGACACCTCGGTGATCCGCACGATGCCGAAGGGACGGGCGGGAATCGAGTCGTTCGTCGCCCCACTCGCCGAGCATCCCGGGTGGTTCAATCGCGTCTGGGAGCGCGCCGCCGAGGAGATCGCCCAGGGGCGCCAGGTCTTCGCAGTGTGCGCCGCGATCGACACCACCAAGAAGACGGCCGAGGCGGGCGAGCCCGCGCTCCTGCAAGCCGAGGGCGCATCCGGTCCGCGCTGGGGAGTGGTGCAGCTCGACGAGGCGCTGGCGACGCACCCGAAGCTCGGCGGTCTGCGCCGAGCGGTTCTGCACGGACGCATGCCGTCTGACGAGAAGGATGCGGTGATGCAGGCCTTCGCCCGGGGCGAGATCGACCTACTGCTCGCGACGACCGTCATCGAGGTCGGGGTCGACGTGCCCAACGCTTCGACCATGATCGTCCTCGATGCCGATCGCTTCGGCGTCTCCCAGCTGCATCAGTTGAGGGGCCGGGTGGGTCGAGGCGGCGTTCCGGGGCTGTGTCTGCTCGTGACAGAGGCGGAAGCCGGCTCGGTGGCGCGCGAGCGAGTCGACGCGGTCGCAGCGACCCTCGACGGTTTCGCCCTCGCCGAGGTCGATCTCGAGCTGCGCGGTGAAGGAGACGTGCTCGGCGCAGCACAGGCGGGCGTGCGGTCGTCGTTGAAGCTGCTGCGCGTGGTCAAGGACTCCGGTCTGATCGTCAGAGCTCGCGAGCTCGCCGAGGTGATCCTCGCCGCAGACCCCGGTCTCGACGCGAACCCGGGGCTCAGATCCGCCATCGAGCGACGAGTGAGCGACGACGATCGCGCGGCCCTGGCGAAGAACTGACCCGAGCACGGCGTGCCCTAGGCTGGTGGCATGAGCAGCCGGATCGCCGTCGTCCCGGGTTCCTTCGACCCGCCGACCCTGGGCCACCTCGACGTCATCCGTCGGGCCGCCAAGCTGTACGACGAGCTGCATGTGCTCGTCGTGCACAACCCCGGCAAGGAGGCGATGCTGCCCATCGCGGCGCGGCTGTCGCTCATCGAGCAGTCCATCGCCGATGAGGGCATGGACGGCAACGTGATCGTCGGATCGTGGAGCATGGGCCTTCTGGTCGACTACGCGCGCGATGTGGGTGCCGGCGTGCTGGTCAAGGGGATCCGCTCCCAGATCGACGTCGCCTATGAATCGCCGATGGCGATCGTCAACAGGCACCTCGCAGACATCGAGACGGTCTTCCTGCTGCCCGACCCTGCGCATGCTCTCGTGTCCAGCTCCCTCGTGCGACAGGTGGCGGGGCTCGGGGGCGATGTGTCGCCTTTCGTCCCTCCTGCGGTCGCCGCATTCCTCGACACCGGGTCTCGCGGCATCTGACGTCGCGCTCCTGAGCGCCGCGCTCAGCCCGAAGCCAGCCTCCCACCGCATGGAGCCGGTACCATTGCTGGGTGCGTTCCCGAATGAGTGGTCCTTTCGTCCTCCCCGTCCGCGACATCGTCCGCAAGCCGGGAGAGATGCGCGAACACGAGTTCTCCGTGACCCTTAAGGATGCCTGGGGCGAGGGGATCGTGTCGTATGAGGCAGGCTCCGAGCTCGACCTGGATGTCCGTCTGGAGTCGGTCCATGAGGGCATTCTGGTGTCGGGAATCGTCGACGCGGAGTACTCCGGCGTGTGCGGTCGCTGCCTCATTGACATCGTTCGGCCCGTCGAAGTCGAGTTCCAGGAGCTTTTCGCGTATCCTGGTGAGGAAGAAACTGACTTCGAGGTTCAAGACGACCACGTGGATCTTGAAACTCTAGTCAGGGATGCGGCCGTATTGGCGCTTCCATTTCAGCCGGTGTGTCAGCCGGATTGCCCCGGGCTCGACCCGGAGACGGGCGAGAGGCTGACAGCGAGCACCGACAAGGAGCAGGCGGCTCCCATCGATCCTCGGTGGAGCGCGCTCCAGAACATCACAGACCAAGACGGCACGGAAGAATCTCGTGCCGCCGAGAAAGAAGAGAGCTAGTCATGGCTGGTAACCCCCCGAAGCGCAAGGTATCCCGTTCGAACACCCGCTCGCGCCGTGCGCAGTGGAAGGCGGCGCCCATCGCTCTCGTCAAGACCGTCGAGAACGGCAAGACCGTCTACAGCCGCCCCCACCAGGCGAAGGTCGTCACCGACTCGCAGGGCACCGAGCTGTTCCTCGAGTACAAGGGCCGCAAGGTCGCCGACGTCTGAGTCGCGACTTCACTTCCGTGACTGAGGTCCCTGGGGGGACGAGACCACTCCCAGAGAAGCTCCGCGTCGATATAGACGCGGAGCTTCTGGAGTTGGCGCTCACCCATCGCTCATATGCGTATGAGCATGGTGGCATCCCTCACAACGAACGTCTCGAGTTCCTCGGCGACTCCATTCTCGGCCAAGCCGTCACCGTGATGCTCTTCACGACCCATCCAGGGCTCGATGAGGGCGAACTCGCCAAGCGGCGCGCCAGTGTCGTCTCGACGGTCGCTCTCGCAGAGGTGGCGAGAGGCATCGATCTGGGCAGCCACCTGCGGCTCGGTCGAGGCGAGGAGCAGACGGGCGGACGCGACAAGGATTCGATCCTCGCCGACACGATGGAAGCCGTCATCGGTGCGACCTACCTGTCGGCGGGTCCTGAGGCGGCCACTGAGCTCGTGCTCCGTCTGACCGCGCCGCTGCTCGCCGACCCCGAGCGCTATGGCGCCGCCATGGATCCGAAGACCAGTCTTCAGGAGCTGGCGGCGCGGGTCGGTGCCACCCCACCGCAGTATTCGGTGGAGGCGAGTGGTCCCGATCACGATCGTCGCTTCCTGGCGACCGTGAGCGTCGGCGATGTGGCGATGACCGGCAAGGGCAGCAGTAAGAAGACTGCAGAGATGGCGGCCGCGCTCAGTGCGTGGCGCTTCCTCAACGAGCGTGCCTGAGCTCCCCGAGGTCGAGGTGGTGCGAGCCGGTCTCGCTCCTGCCGCGGTCGATTCGGTCATCACGGGGGTGAGCGTGTTCGATGAGCGCGCCCTGACACGTCATGCCGCGGGGGCATCGGACTTCGTGTCGCGCCTGGAAGGGCGCGTGTTCACCGCCGCCGAGCGTCGAGGCAAGTTCCTCTGGCTTCCGCTCGACGCGGAGGGTTCCGCTTTGATCGCGCACCTCGGGATGAGCGGGCAGATGCTGCTCCGCGCACCGGATGCCGAAGCGGAACGCCACGAGCGCATTCGCATCGGCATCGAGCACCCGCAGCACGGAGAGCTCGCCATCGTGTTCGCCGATCAGAGGACCTTCGGGTCGCTGGCTGTCGACAGCCTCGTGCCGGACGGGCCCACGATGATCCCCACCCAGGTCGTGCACATCGCGCGCGATCCCCTCGACCCTCTCTTCGACGACGGCATCCTGGTGCGCACGCTCCGAAAGCGGGGCAGCGCGGTCAAGCGCGTGCTGCTCGATCAGCAGGTGATCAGCGGGGTGGGCAACATCTACGCCGACGAGGCGCTCTGGGCGGCGCGCATCCACCCCGAGACTCTCGCGAGCGCGCTGTCGACACCCGCGATCGGTCGGCTCCTCGCTGAGATCCGCGTGGTGCTCGCGAAGGCGCTGGCCGAGGGAGGCACGAGCTTCGATTCCCAGTACGTCAACGTGAACGGCCAGGCCGGCTACTTCGCGCACTCCCTCAACGCCTACGGTCGAGGCGGTCAGCCATGCCCCCGGTGCGGCACGCTGATCCGCCGACAGGCTTTCATGAACCGGTCGAGTCACTTCTGCCCGCGCTGCCAGCGCCGACGCTGAGGCTCATGCCGTCTCGAACGACCGGGCGAGCAGAGGCCGGGTCGCCCGCGTACTCGCCCACACGATGCCGATTCCCACCGCGAGCACGATGCCGATCGTCAGCAGCGACTCGGGAGCGGTGATCAGGGCGATCCCGAGCAGGGGGAACACGAGCACGGCCGCGCAGGTCGCCGATCCGATCGCGGTGACGAGCAGCGGTGACATGATCGCGCGGCGACGTGCGCTGTCGACGGTGTCGAGGGGCATCCCGAGGTGGTGGAGGCTTCGGTGCAGATCGCGCTGATCGAGCACGGAAGAGGCCTGATTCACCCCCACGGACGCCGCGACCATCACGAAGGAGGCGACCAGCGTGATGACGAGACCGGTGCGCATGTCCACGGCGAGTGCTGCATCGGCATCCGTCGCCTCTCCGCTGTTCATCACGTTCATCAGTGCGACCCCGGTCCCGGCGAAGACGGCCATGAAGCTCGCCATCGCGATCCCGCTCACCTGACGCCATGCGGCCTTGGGCGAGTCCAGCACCAGACGGGCGGCGAGCAGCCGGTCGGCCCGCTCGGCCCGGCGGAGCTGACGTGATGCGCTGACCTTGAGTACCCACGGCCCGATCACGTTGAGCACGGCGAGCGCCACCGCGAACAGCGCTGCGAGAACGGTGATCGTCACTGCGAGCCCCGCGATGGACGGGAAGACCTTGACGAGGACGAAGACCAGAGCGAGCACCGAGATGCCGATGATCGCCCGGAACCAGTGCACGGTGGAGACCGTCGTCCGCATGCGCACCCCGAGCGGTGAGACGATCACGCGTCGGAGACCGAGCACGGCGCTGCCGGCCGCCACGAGAAGGACCCCGCCCTCGACCGCCAGGATGCTGAGGGGAGACAGCATCACGGCGTCGGTGCCGAGAGCAGTTCCACGGAACGGGATGAGCCCGACCAGGGGAGCGGTCGCGAGATGGACGACCACTCCGGCGACGGCACCTGCGGCCGCCACGAGCACGGATTCGATCATGGTGGCCACGCTGACACCCATCGGAGTCACACCCAGAAGTCGCAGTGTCGAGAGTCGCTCGTCGCGACGGCGGGCCGAGAGGCGAGCAGCCGCCCCTCCGAGATTCGTCAGCGGTACGACGAGGAGGACGAGCGCGATCGCTGCCAGTGCCTGGTAGACCGGAGCGTAGTCGTCGGTCCAGGTCCAGAACGACTGTGCTCCGCCCACGACTGTCAGCACCAGAGCGGTGACGACTCCGAACGCGACCACAGGAAGCGCCAGGACGGCGTTCTCACCCTTCGCGGGTCGGAGAAGGAGGGTCAGGACGCGGGCGTTCATGCCGTCACCGCCGACGAGACGATCTGTCCGTCGCGAACCGCCACGACTCGCGAGCATCGAGCGGCGACGTCGGCGTCGTGGGTGACGACGAGGAGCGTCCGCCCCTGCCCGGTCGTCGACCAGAGCAGGGCGTTCATCACGTCCTGCGAGGTGTGCGAGTCGAGTGCTCCGGTCGGCTCGTCGGCGAAGACGAGATCCGCGCCGGTGGCCTGGGCCCGTGCGATGGCGACGCGCTGCGCCTGCCCGCCCGAGAGCTCGCCGATGCGGCGGTCCTCCATCCCGGCGAGCCCCAGCGCGGCGAGCCAGGACGCCGCGTGGGCCGTGGCATCCGCTCTCTTCACGCCGTTGATCATCGATGCGAGCGCCACGTTCTCGACGGCGGTGAGCTCAGGGATGAGGAGTCCCTGCTGGAAGACGAACCCGAAACGCTCCCTGCGCAGCCGGGAGCGAGCACCTTCCCCGAGCCCCGCGACCTGCACAGGCTCCCCGGTCGAGGGCTGGAAGGTCACGGTGCCGGAGTCCGGCGTGACGATACCGGCGAGCACATGGAGGAGAGTGGTCTTGCCCGATCCGGAGGCGCCCATGATCGCCACCGACTCGCCGCGGTGGATCGTGAGATCCACCCCGGCGAGTGCGCGGGTGGTGCCGTAGGACTTGGTCAGGGAGCGTGCGTCGAGGACGGAGTCGTTCATGCCTCCAGCCTCGCGATTCGGTCAGGGGCGCTGCGTCGGCCGGGGGGATGATCCGCTCGCGTCCGCGTACACCGATCGGATGATCTCGGTCAGATCCGCTTCTGCCACGCCCCGGCGTAAGAGACCGGCACGAACCCGATCGACTCGTTGATGTTCAGCATCGGGCGGTTCTCCTCGGCGTTGAACGTGGAGACTGCGGGGGAGAGCGGCATGAGCTCTCGCCAGTGCAGGAGGTTCGCGCACTTGACGACGGTGCCCAGCCGGTGCCCGCGGTGCTCGCGAGACACCAGTGTGCCCAGCTGGTGGGTGATCCCTGAGCGGTCCGCTCCGACGAGCAGCTCGTTGTATGCCACGATGTCCCCGCTCGGCACGTGCTGCACCGCGACGATCGACAGTGCCTGACCGGCTCCGGTGAGCCGTCGCTCTCGGCGGACGACACGCTCCGCGTCCCACTCCTCAGCGACGAAGTCCATCTCGCCGCTCGGGGCGTCGGTCGACAGGCGAGCGAGGATCGCCGCATAGCCGTCGCGGAACTCCGGCGGTGTCGGAGCCATCCATTGGAGCACTCGATAGTCGTCGCCCGCGGCCGCCTGCGCAGATCGCAGAGCGACCTGAAGCGGAGCGGGGTCCGAACGCAGATCGAACTCGCTGTTGCGCTCGACCTGCTCGAAATCGTATCCGCGGGCCTCCAAGGCGTCCGACAGCGGGATCGCCGGGATGCGACCCCACCCCGTCCTCGGCGAGATCATCCGCTCGGACTCGATCGGTCGGTGCAGCGTCCAGATCTGCACCAGAGACCGACCATGGGCACGAGCCTCCGACTCTGCGAGCGTCAGGAGGGCATCCTCGACGCCGATTCCCCAGTGCTTCTCGGGCACGAGGAGGTCGGCCTCCGCCGCTTTCGCATCCGCTTCCCGGGCATAGGCGATCGTGATCATGCCCACGATCGCGTCACCGTGCCTGGCGACGTACCCGGTCTGCAGAGTGTCGCTGGAGTCCTGCCAGGACGCGAGCATCTGTGCGGCGTCGGGGGCGATGTCCGGCAGACCGACCATCTCATCGCAGATCTGCCGGTTGAGCTGACCGTAGGCACGGAAGTCCGCGCCGTCGGGGGCGTCCAGCGCGACAGGGACGATCAGGGGGCGGATGGTCAGTGTCGTCGTCGTCATGACAGTTCCTTCTTCCAGGCTCCTTCATAAGCGATGGCGGTGAACCCCATCGCCTCATTGATGGAGAGCATGGGCCGGTTCTCCTCGGCGTTGTAGGTGATCACTTCGCGGGATTCGGGCGCGAGGCCCATCCACGACAGGAGAGCGTCGCACTTCACGAGCTGTCCCAATCGGTGTCCGCGATGCTCTTTGAGCACCAGAGTGTCGTGCTGATGGGTGGTCGCGCCGAGATCGGGTCCGATGCCGAGCTCGGTGAACGCACTCAGCTCGCCGGTCCCGACGTGCTGGGCGACGGTGACCTGGATGATCTGGCCCATCTCCGCCACCCGTTTCTCGGACTCGATGAGGCGTTCTGCATCCCAGACCTCCTCGTCCGCCTCGAGATCGGCAGACGGCGCATCGGTCGACATGCGCGATTTGAGCCACGCGTAGCCCTCGACGTGCTCGGGGGGCGTCGGCAGCATCCACCTGATCACGCGATAGTCCGGAGACGACGCGCGTGCCTGGTCGCGCAGCTGCTCGGCGTGGCGAACCGTCTCGGGATCGATCTTGAGTCGACTCACCCGGTAGACCTGCTCGAGGCTGAACCCATGGCGGACGAGGAATCGCGCGACATGATCGTCGGGAACGCTGCCGAAGCCGGTCCGGGGCTGGAGTCTCGGACCCTCGCTCGCCGGTTGTTCCGTCCAGTTCTGGATGACCGTGCGGTCGTGCAGCCGGGCGAAGGCTTCGACGTGCGGGAGGATCGCTGTTCCGATTCCCCGACCCCAGACCCGAGGGTGGAGCTCGATCGAGGCGATGGCCACACGCGAGCCTTCTTCGTGCGGGATGTCGATGACCGTGCGTCCGACCATCTCTCCTTCGACGCGCACCGTCCACACCGCGGTCGTGCGCTCCTTGCGGGAGCGCAGGATCGGGAGCAGCGCCTCCGGCGTGAGGTCCTGTTCGGTGCGGCCGGTGAGCTCGCGGTAGACGGCGTTGCGCACACGGGCGAGCTCGCGGAACTCGGCCGCGTCGGCTGCATCCGCCCGTGCCGGCAGCACGAGCGGATGCAGCGACGCATCTGCGGTGAGCGGAATGCTCATGGTGATCTCCAGGTCAGCGCAGCTGACGCTGCAGGTCGTATGTGAGCAGGGCATACGTCTCGCCCTCGCTGCGGTTCCGCCGATCGAGATGCAGCGCGTCCGCCTCGAGGGCGGTGACGCGGTGCGCCGGGCGAGGGCGCTGAGCCCGCTGGAGCAGCCAGAGGCCGATCCTGAGCGAGAGACGATCTGCCAGCGCCAGGCGCCGCAGCTCATCAGGTGCGGGGATGTGAAGGACCTGCTGGTCCTCGATATCCGGAGGGTGGGGGATGCTGCGATACAGCGTGGTGTTCACGGTGATTCCTTCGAGATGGGTGGTGGTGTTGGGTGAGGAGAGCGCTGTCGCGGCGCGCCGAGAAGACGGCCGGCGGAGCGCGGCGAGAGTCGAGAGCCCAGCGCGCCGGAAGGCGATCGCCGGGGTCGGCGGTGATCCGTGATCCGAGAAGGATCAGAGGGTGGGGCGCGGAGACACGCGAACGAGAAGCCCCGTCACCGATCGGAGACCGGTGGGTGAGTGGGGGCAGAGTTCTCGGGCTGCGGTTCTACGAGAGAGCGCCTAGACGGACGCCGGTGGTTACCGAGTGCGCAAGGCGCGGCGCGAATGGCGCGGCGAGGCCAGTGGCCTGAGCGTTGAGCTGAGTGATCATCGGTAACCTCCTTTTCGTGTGGCGATCCGGAGGTTACCGTAGCGAAACCCGGGCGTGTCCGTCAAGCATGCCCGGCGTGGCCCGGCGTGTCGCGGCCGATTCCCGTTCGCTCCGCTCCCGCGCGGGATGCCGGTTCTGAGCCGTCATTCCGGTAGCGTATGGGCGTGAATCACCCGGAGAGCGCGGTAGCCGCATGCATCTGAAGAGCCTGACCCTCAAGGGGTTCAAGTCCTTCGCGCAGCCGACCAGTTTTGTGTTCGAACCGGGCGTCACCTGCATCGTGGGTCCCAACGGATCGGGCAAGTCGAACGTCGTCGATGCCCTCGCCTGGGTGATGGGTGAGCAGGGAGCGAAGACTCTGCGCGGCGGCAAGATGGAGGACGTCATCTTCGCCGGCACGTCCACGCGAGGGCCGCTCGGTCGGGCCGAGGTGCAGCTCACGATCGACAACAGCGACGGCGCCCTGCCGATCGAGTTCGCCGAGGTCACGATCAGCCGCACGCTGTTCCGCAACGGCGCCAGCGAGTACGCCATCAACGGCGAGAACTGCCGTCTGCTCGATCTTCAGGAACTGCTCAGCGATTCCGGTCTCGGACGCGAGATGCACGTCATCGTGGGGCAGGGGCGCCTGGACACGGTGCTCCAGGCGTCTCCGGAGGATCGGCGCGGCTTCATCGAGGAAGCGGCCGGCATCCTCAAGCATCGGCGTCGCAAGGAGAAGACCCTTCGCAAGCTCGACGCCATGGAGACCAACCTGACGCGTCTCAGCGATCTCGCCGGCGAGATCCGGCGCCAGCTGAAGCCCCTGGGCAGGCAGGCGGAGATCGCGCGCGAGGCGCAGACGATCGCCGCGGTCGTGCGTGATGCCAAGGCTCGGATCTTCGCGGATGACGTGGTGGCGCTGCGCACGGCGCTGGCCGATCACACGCGCACCGAGCATGAGCGGCATACCGAACGGCTCGTGCTGTCGGATCAGGCAGAGGCGGTGCGCGCGAGCATCGCGCGCCTCGAGCAGGATCAGAACTCGGCGGCGGTCGATCAGGCGAGAGGCGTGGCCTTCGGTCTCGAGCAGGTGCAGGAGCGGATGCGCGGGCTGTACACCCTCGCCAATCAGCGACTCGCGCTCCTCGGCTCGGAAGAAGACGATGCTGCCGTGACGGCCATCACTGTCACGCAGACCACGATCGACGAGGCGAAGGCGGAGATCACCGAGATCTCCGCCGGCCTCGGCGACGCTCAGGAGGCGGCGACCGTGGCGAGCCGTGAGGTGGTGAATGCGCGGGCGGAGCTCGACACTCTCGACGTGGACATCGCCGAGCAGAGCGCGCTCGTGTCGGAGTACGACATGCGGCTCAGCTCGTTACGAGGCACGGCGGATGCGGCCGCATCGGCTCTCGCTGCGGTGCGCGGTGCGGTCCTGCGCCAGGAGAACGCGCTCGAGGCGGCGAACGCGCGTCGCCGAGACGCCGCCGAAGCCCTCGAGGCGATCGACGACGCGGAGGCGCCGGAGGGCACGGCGGCGGAGCACTCCGCCGCATATGAGAGCGCGCAGCGCGCCGCGACGGCGGCCGAGGCCGAGCGAGAGACGCTCCGCGAGCGCCTGCACGCGGCCGAGCGCGAGGTCGACGCTCTCACGGCCAAGGCTGCGGCACTCGGAAGCGCGCTCGCGATCTCAGGAGGCGCCGCCGAGATCGTGAAGGCGGGAGCCAAGGGTGTTCGTGGCCTCGTGGGTGACTCGGTGCAGGTCAGGAACGGGTTCGAGGCCGCGATCGCAGCCGTGCTGGGTTCGCTGGCCGAGGGCGTCCTCGTCGAGAGGGCCTCCGACGCCTTCGAGCTGGCACACGACGCGTCCGACCAGCGCAGGGGAGTGGTGGATTTCGTCGTCGCCGATGCTGCGCGTCCGTCGATCGAGCTGCCCGTTCTCGATGGCGTGACGCCCGCGATCGATACGGTCACGGCTCCGGACGGGGTCCTCGGAATCCTGTCGCACGTCGTCATCGCCGCGAGCCTGGACGCGGCGCGCAATGCACGACTCGCGCTCGACGTCGCGGGCGATACGACCACGACGATCGTCACGACGGCGGGCGATGTCGTCACCGCGCAGACGCTGCGCACAGGATCCGGCGGCGAACGCTCCCGTCTCGAGCTCGCCGCCGAACGGGACGCGGCGAACGAGCGCCTGGCAGAGGTGCAGGTCATCGTCGATTCTCTGCGCGAGGCTCGCGTCGACGCGAACGAGGCCGTGGAGACATCACGTCGCCAGGCGAAGGACGCGCTCCGGGCGCTGCGCGAGCACGACGCCGCGCTGGCGACCCACGCGGAACAGGTGAACCGCGTCACGGTCACCCACGAGTCGGCTGTAGCCGAGTGCGAGCGGCTCGAATCAGGGCTCGCGCAGGCACAGAGCGCGGTGCAGGATGCGGAGGCGAAGGCCGACGCGGCGAAGGCCGAGGTGGATGCGGCCATCGCCGCCCCCCGGCCGGTGCTGGATGCTTCGGCGCGTGACGATCTGCTCGAGGCGCTCGAGACGGCGCGCGAAGGTGAGGTCCGAGCGCGTCTGGAGATCGAGACGCTTCGTGAGCGTGTTCGTGCTGCCCAGGCTCGCGTCGCCGGACTCGAACGGCAACGCGAGCAGGAGCGGGACGCCGCAGCCGAGGCTGCGCGCCGGGCGGTCATCCGACGCGCACAGCGCGAAGCGGCATCCGGAGTGGCTCAGGAGCTGCCCCGCATCCTGGACTCGATCGATCGGTCGGTCACCGAGGCGCGCGTCGCATTGGCCGAGGCCGAGGCCGCGCGATCGGCGCAGAACCAGGAGCTCACTGCTCTTCGAGCGCAGGAGACCTCCTTGCGCGAGCGGCTCGCCGGGCTCACCGAGAGCGTGCACGGCCTCGAACTGCAGATCCACGAGAAGAAGCTGCACCTCAACAGTCTGCTCGAGCGCGTCGCATCGGAGCTCGCGCTCGACGAAGATATTCTCGTAACGGAATATGGACCCGATCAGCTCGTTCCCCGTGATCCGGGAGCCGACCAGGCTGAGGACGACCTGCTCGACGACACGGCGATCCCGTTCGATCGACGGATCCAGCAGCGACGGCTCGCCGAGGCCGAACGCAAGCTCGCTCAGCTCGGACGGGTCAACCCGCTCGCGCTCGAGGAGTTCGCGGCGCTCGAGCAGCGCCACGCGTTCCTCACCGAGCAGCTCGCCGACCTGACGCAGACGCGACAGGACCTGCGCACGATCATCGCGGACCTCGATGAGCGCATGCAGACGATCTTCGCGAGCGCGTTCGAAGACACGAGGGTCGCGTTCGGGGAGGTCTTCCCTCTGCTGTTCCCCGGCGGAACCGGAAGCATCTCGCTCACGGATCCGGAGAACATGCTCACGACCGGCATCGAGGTCTCGGTACGGCCGGTCGGAAAGAAGATCGAGAGGCTGTCACTGCTCTCGGGCGGTGAACGTTCCCTCGCGGCAGTCGCTCTGCTGGTCGCGATCTTCAAAGCCCGCCCGAGCCCGTTCTACATCCTCGACGAGGTCGAGGCGGCGCTCGACGACGCCAACCTCGGCCGCCTGCTCACCGTGTTCGAGCAGCTTCGCGAGAGCTCGCAGCTGCTCGTCATCACCCATCAGAAGCGCACGATGGAGATCGCAGATGCGCTCTACGGGGTCTCGATGCGTCAGGACGGGGTGTCGGCGGTCGTCGGACAGCGCGTGGGCGACCGCGCGGCGGCCGGCTGACAGCGCTACCCGTAGGCTGGAGTCATGGCGGAGAAGTCGTGGTCCCTCACTCGTGCGCTGCGCGGGATGTTCGTCAAGCCCACTATCGACGAGACGACATGGGAGGACCTCGAGACGGCCCTCCTCACTGCCGACTTCGGCCCCGACATCAGCGAGCGGGTCGTCGAAGAGCTTCGTGAGAAGGTCGAGCGCTATCGCACGACCGATCCGCAGGATCTTCAGCGGATGCTCCGCGAGACGCTCGAGGAGCACTTCGCGAAGTTCGACACGACCCTGAAGCTCACCGAGCGGCCGGCGGTCGTGCTGGTCGTCGGCGTCAACGGCGTCGGGAAGACCACCACGATCGGCAAGTTCACCAAGTTCCTTCGCGGGTTCCAGCGCAGCGTGGTCGTCGGAGCAGCCGATACGTTCCGTGCGGCCGCAGTCGATCAGCTGGCCACCTGGGCACAGCGCGGCGGAGCGGCGATCGTCCGCCCCCAGCAAGAGGGTCAGGATCCGGCATCCGTGGCCTACCAGACCATCGAGTTCGCCCAGCGCGAGGGCATCGAGATCGCGATCATCGACACGGCCGGCCGACTGCACACCAAGGGAGGGCTCATGGACGAGCTCTCGAAGATCCGCAGGGTGATCGAGAAGCAGGCTCCCATCAGCGAGGTCCTGCTCGTCCTCGACGCCACCACGGGTCAGAACGGTGTGATGCAGGCCGAGGCGTTCCTCGAGCATGCAGGTGTCACCGGACTCGTCCTGACCAAGCTCGACGGCTCGGCGAAGGGCGGCTTCGTCCTCGCCGTGCAGGAGCGCACCGGCATCCCCGTCAAGCTCCTCGGCCAGGGCGAGGGCATCGATGATCTGACCGGTTTCACCCCCCATGTCTTCGTCAAGTCGCTCGTCGGCTGATTACGGGACTACCGCCGCGAGCACGAGGCTGGTTTCATAGCGTTATGGCGATCGAACACGACTACTTCGGACTCCTGTCCTCAGGGCCCGACGGCTCGATCTTCTGGTCTGAGACGGTGGAGCTCGGTGACCAGAGCGTCACCGTCGATCTCACCGCTCCTGACCAGGACGATGTCTCTGCCGACGCGCTCGACATCGCCGCCTCGCTCATCGCGGGGATCGAGAACGTCGACGATGTGTCCCGGCGGGGCATGCTCGCGGAGGTCGATGACCGCACCAGCGAGGTCACCGAGTACATCCTGCAGCAGCAGGAGGCCTACGGAGACGAACTCGAAGAGGTGCTGGTCGACGTCAGCGGTGACGCCGCCGTCGACATCATCCGCTCGCTGCGACTCATGAGCATGACGATCCTCGCCGACGAACACGGCGGGTCGGAGCCGTTCGCGGTGCTGGAGTACGCGCTCGACGCGACCACCACCGACGACGTCCTGCTGGTGAACCTGGGTTCGGACGGCAGTGTGCAGTCGGTGATGAGCGCCGACTGACGCTCACCACCTCGGTATCGCTCAGACCGCCTGAGCGAAGCCGAGATCCGCGCTCTCGGCGATGTGCGCCAGGTGCGGTGGGATCTCGCGCCCCTTCGACACCATCGACTGCGCCCACAGCCGGCCCGCGCGGTAGGACGAGCGCACGAGGGGCCCTGCGAGCACGCCGAGGAAGCCGATCCGCTCCGCCTCCTCCTTGAACTCGACGAACTCCGCAGGCTTGACCCACCGGGCCACGGGCAGGTGGCGAGGAGAGGGGCGCAGGTACTGCGTGATGGTGATGATGTCGCAGCCGGCGTCGTGCAGGTCGTTCAGCGCCTGCACGACCTCTTCCGGTTCCTCGCCCATGCCCAGGATCAGGTTGGACTTGGTGATGAGGCCTGCGTCCCGCGCCTGGGTGATCACATCGAGCGAACGCTCGTACCGGAACGCCGGGCGGATGCGCTTGAAGATCCGCGGCACGGTCTCGACGTTGTGCGCGAAGACCTCGGGACGGGCGTCGAAGATCTGCCCGAGAAAGGCAGGGTCGGCGTTGTGCTCGTTGGCGAGCAGCTCGACGCCGGTGTTCGGGTTGAGCTCGTGGATCTTCCGCACCGTCTCGGCGTTGAGCCAGGCTCCGGTGTCGGGCAGATCGTCTCGTGCGACGCTGGTGACCGTCGCATAGCGGAGGTTCATCCGCACGACGCTCTCGGCGACACGGCGTGGCTCGTCGGTGTCATAGGCATCGGGCTTGCCCGTGTCGATCTGGCAGAAGTCGCACCGTCGGGTGCACTGCGATCCGCCGATGAGGAAGGTCGCCTCCCGGTCTTCCCAGCACTCGAAGATGTTGGGGCAGCCGGCCTCCTGGCAGACGGTGTGAAGGTCTTCGCTCTTGACGAGCGAGTGGAGCGCCGTGTACTCGGGCCCCATCTTCGCCTTCGTCTTGATCCACTCCGGTTTGCGTTCGATGGGAGTCTCGGCGTTGCGGATCTCGAGGCGGAGGAGCTTGCGTCCCTCTGGTGCGGCGGTCATGCGTGTGCTCCTGCGTGTGCGGCTGTCGAGTATTCGGCGAGGAAGGCGGTGGACACCGAGTCGACGATGTCGGCGGGGGAGACGTCCGCTCCGACGACCTCGCTCACGGTGGTGACACCGGCGTCGGTGATCCCGCACGGGATGATGCCCCTGAATCCTGCGAGGCTGTTGTCGCAGTTGATCGCGAAGCCGTGCATCGTGACTCCCTGCTGCACCCGCACTCCGATCGCGGCGACCTTGTCTTCGGAGAGGGGGCGCCTCACCCAGACCCCGCTGCGCCCCTCGACCTGGTATCCGTCGACGCCGAGCGGTCGGAGCACCTCGATGAGGATGCGCTCGAGCCGGCGGACGTGTGCGACGACGTCCATCGGCTCGGGCAGCCGGACGATCGGGTAGCCCACCAGCTGCCCTGGTCCGTGCCAGGTGATCTTGCCGCCGCGGTCGACGTCGATCACCGGTGTGCCGTCCGTCGGGCGTTCCTGCGGCTCGGTCCGCTTGCCGGCGGTGTACACCGCCTCGTGCTCGAGAAGGATGAGCGTGTCCGGGCGAGTGCCGTCGACGACGTCGGCGTGGATGCTGCGTTGCAGGTCCCACCCGGCGGGGTAGGGGACGAAGCTCGGAGCGAGTCCGGGGGTGAGGATGTCGAGCATGGGCGTCCCTCTCGATCAATTGATGGATTGCGTCTAAGAATACTCCTCCGTGACGGTCGCGGCGCGCAGGAGCGACGCGCGGTAGCGTGTCTGCATGAGCAGCACGAGCCGAGCAGGGCGCCCGAAGGCCTCTTCGCGCGAGACCCTCGCCGAGGCCGCCTGCGAGCTCTTCCTCGAGCGGGGCTACGACGCCACCTCTGTCGCCGACATCACCCAGCGTGCCGGAGTGAGCCGGTCGAGCTTCTTCAACTACTTCTCCTCGAAGAGTGATGTGCTCTGGTCCGGCCTCGACGATCGCATCGGCCGTGCGGTCGACGACCTGGTCGTCGTGCCCGAAGACCGCGACGGCACGCATGTGCGGCGCATTCTCTCGGAGCTCGTCGAGGACTTCGCACCTGACAGCCTGGCTCTCGCGATGACGAACTCGTCGGCCATGGGGCTCGACGACGAACTCGAGCAGGATGCCGCGCTTCGCCAGGCTCGCCTCGCGGCGGCGCTGGCCGATCTCGCTCGCCGTTCGGGGGTCACCGCTCTCACCGCGGACATCGCCGCGGCCACCTGGGCCGCCGCCGTGGTCGCCGCCGTGCGAGCGTGGGCAGAGAGCGGTGCGGGACGAGGTTCCGTGGGGGACCGATTCGCCGACGCTGTGCGGGCGATCGGCCGATTGCCGTGGGGTGGCACGGAAACCTGATCTCCCCGCGGACGAAACCGCGCGAGCCGGACAGGTCAGGAATGAGAGACCCTTTTCCTGACCGAGGAGACATGATGGCCACCGACCCGCTCGACGAGATGCTCGACTGTTCCGCACCGGCGACGGCGAGACCGGAACCCGGAGACATCCGGGCCATGATCCTCGCAGCGCACGAGGAGACGCGGCCACCCCGTCGCGGACGTCGGAGAGCCGTGCTGACCACGGCGCTGGCGCTCTTCCTCGTCGGCGGCGCCGGTGTGGCCGCGGCGTCATCGGATTGGCTCTGGAGTCCGGGCCTCGAGGATGCGGATCGGGCGTACAGCTACACCTCGCCGACCTGGGGACAGTGCGAACTGCGATTCAGCGCGCTCGACACGCACGACATGTTCACGAAAGACGAGGTCAATCGCATCGTCGACGACTGGTTCGCGAGCACGGATGTCGAAGCGGCGGCCGCGCCTCTCGTTCCGGGGATCCTCCGCGAGCTGGAGGAGAGTCGTGCCGGCGACCCTGCGGTCGATCCCGACCCTCGGCAAGCCGATCTCGATGCCTGGACGGCGCACACACAGGCCGTGGACGAGCTCGTGCACGCGGAGCTCGCTGCGAACGGCTTCGCCAGCGATTCGCTCGGCGGCACCGAATCGCACAGTCAGGTGCACTGCGACGGAGAGGACTGGGGGGACGGGGAATGAGCCGCGACGCAGCCCTGACCCGGGTGCTGGAGGAGAGCGCGACCGACCTGCTCGCCTACCTCTCGCGTCGGGTCGGCCCCGACGACGCCGCGGACCTTCTCGGGGAGACCATGGTGATCGCGTGGCGTCGGTCATCCGATCTTCCCGACGAACCGGAACGTTCCCGGATGTGGTTGTTCGGCATCGCGCGCGGCACGCTGGCCAACCACGGCAGGGGCCAGCGCAGGCGGTGGGCGCTCGCGGATCGGCTGCGGCTGTTGCGGCAGGAAGATCACAGCTCACCTGCCGCTGACGAGGGACTCGAGGTTCGCGACGCGATCGCGCGGCTCGATCCCGACCTTGCGGAGATCGTGCGGCTCGTGCACTGGGATCGACTGTCTCTCGTGCACGCGGCGCAGCTTCTCGGCATCCCCTCGTCGACCGCACGCGGCCGTTACGCCCGCGCGAGAGAGCTGCTCCGGGCCGAGCTCGCGGTCGGCGCGGCTCCGAACGCGGAGAACGGTGCCGGATTCGCGTAAACTCGGTGTCACCATGGCTACCTTTGGCACGCTCTCCGATCGGCTCACCGAGACCTTCCGCAACCTTCGCACGAAGGGAAAGCTCACCGCGGCCGACGTCGACGGCACGGTGCGCGAGATCCGTCGCGCGCTGCTCGACGCCGACGTCGCACTGACGGTCGTCAAGGAGTTCACCGCGAAGGTGCGCGAGCGCGCCCTGGGCGATGAGGTCAGCAAGGCTCTGAACCCCGCGCAGCAGGTCGTGCAGATCGTCAACGAGGAGCTGGTGCAGATCCTCGGCGGTGAGCAGCGTCGTCTGCAGTTCGCCAAGACCGCGCCGACCGTCATCATGCTCGCCGGCCTCCAGGGCTCGGGCAAGACCACCTTCGCCGGCAAGCTCGCGAAGCAGCTCGAGAGCGAGGGGCACACGCCCCTTCTCGTCGCGGCCGACCTGCAGCGTCCGAATGCGGTGAACCAGCTCCAGGTCGTCGCTCAACAGGCCGGCGCGACCGTCTACGCGCCCGAGCCGGGCAACGGAGTCGGTGACCCCGTCAAGGTGTCGCGCGACGGTGTGGAGCACGCGCGCCGCCACCAGCACGACGTGGTCATCATCGACACGGCCGGTCGCCTCGGCGTCGACGCCGACCTGATGAAGCAGGCATCCGACATCCGCAAGGCGACGGACCCGGATGAGGTGCTGTTCGTCATCGACGCCATGATCGGCCAGGACGCCGTCAACACGGCGAAGGCCTTCCAAGAGGGCGTCGACTTCACCGGTGTCGTCCTGACGAAGCTCGACGGTGACGCCCGCGGTGGTGCCGCGCTCTCCGTCGCCTCCGTCACCGGCCGCCCCATCATCTTCGCCTCCACCGGCGAGCGACTCGAAGACCTCGAGCCGTTCCACCCCGATCGTATGGCCAGTCGCATCCTCGACCTCGGCGACATCCTCACCCTCATCGAGCAGGCCCAGCAGGCCTTCGATGAGGAAGAGGCCGTCAAGATGGCCGAGAAGCTCGCGACCGAGCAGTTCACCCTCGAAGACTTCCTCGACCAGCTTCAGCAGATGAAGAAGATGGGCTCGATGAAGAAGATGCTGGGGATGCTCCCCGGCATGGGGCAGATGAAACAGCAGCTCGAGGACTTCGACGAGCGCGAGATCGATCGCACCGAGGCGATCATCCGGTCCATGACACCGGGCGAACGACGCAACCCGAAGGTGCTCAACGGTTCGCGTCGTCTGCGCATCGCGCGTGGTTCGGGAATGACCGTCACGGACGTCAACCAGCTCGTCCAGCGCTTCGATCAGGCGGCCAAGATGATGAAGACCGTCGCACGCGGCGGCACTCCGAACATCCCGGGAATGGGTTCCATGCCCGGAATGGGCAAGCCTGGTGCGTCGTCGAAGCGCGGCAAGAAGGGCAAGTCCTCGGGCGGTTCCCGCTCGGGCAACCCCGCCAAGCGCGCAGCCGAGAACGCGGGAATCACCTCCGCGGCCGCCCCGACCGGCTCAGGTTTCGGTCTCGGCGGCACCAAGGCGCCGAGTGAAGCCGACCTCGCCGAGATCCAGAAGCTGTTCGGCAAGAGCTGACCGGACTCATCGCCGCGCCGCCGCGAGCGGCCCCTGCGTCGATGGAACGACCTCTCTGCGAGGCTTCCGCAGCGCAGCGAGCTGCCCGGTGACGAGCGCGCTCAGAACGAGGGAGAGTCCGAGCGCCTGCACCGGGGTGAACGTCTCGCCGGCGAGCAGCGTTCCCAGAGTCGTCGCGACGACGGGGGAGAGCAGGGCGAGCAGGCCGGGGGCGATGACGGGCAGCTCCTGGATGCCGCGGAACCAGAGCGTGTACGCGATGAGACCGCCGACCGCGCCCAGCCAGAGGTAGCCGAGTATCGCGCCGCCGTCGATGGAGGGAGGGAACCCCTCGAAGACGAGTGTCAGTGGCAGCAGGAACAACCCGCCCGCCGTCAGCTGCCAGCCCGCGTACGCGACCGGCCCGACACCGGCGGGGCGCCCCCAGCGCTTGGTGAGGATCATCCCGAGAGCCGTCGCGGTGACGCCGCCGACCGCTGCGATGATGCCGACGGTGTCGAGCTCCGCGGCCGGGCCCAGCACCACGAGAGCGACACCGCCGGCGCCGACTGCGGCGGCGGCTGCCGTCAGAGGTCGGATCCTGTCGCGGAGCACGAGCGCCCCCAGACAGAGGATGATCAGCGGCTGCACGCCGGCGACTGCTGCTGCGACGCCGCCGGGCAGACGCTCTGCGGCCAGGAACAGCAGCGGGAAGAACGCTCCGATGTTGAGGATGCCGAGAGCCAGCGACTTCAGCCACCAGCCTCGAGGTGGCAGCGCGCGGCCCAGACCGAGAGCCACGAGACCCGCGGGGAGCGATCGCAGGAGACCTGCCAGCAGCGGATGACCGGCGGGCAGCATCTCGGTCGTCACGAGGTAGGTCGTGCCCCAGGAGATGGGGGCCAGGGACGTGAGGAGCAGCAGAGTCAGCCGGTTCATGTTCTCAGCCTGATCCCGTGGGACACATGAGTCCAACGCATGCTTGTCACAGTATCCATGAATGAGGATCATGGATACGTGGATCTGCAGCAGCTCAAGTACGTCGTCGAGGTCGCGTCCTCGTCGAGTTTCACGCGCGCGGCCGAGCGCTGTTTCGTGACGCAGTCGGCCCTCAGCCACCAGATCGCGGCGCTGGAGCGTGAACTCGGCCAGCGCCTGTTCGTGCGTTCGAGTCGCAGCGTCAGGACGACGGAGGCGGGGGAAGCGTTCCTCGTTCATGCGAGGGCCGCGCTGGCTGCAGCGGACCAGGCGCGTGAGGCCGCAGCGGCAGCCGCGGGTCGTGTTGTCGGCACGCTTCGTCTCGGTGTGATCCCGACGGTCACCGCGGTCTCCGTGCCTGACGCGATCTCGCGGTTCAGAGCGGAGCACCCGGAGGCGCGGGTGCAGCTCAGCATGGGCAACAGCGATGCCTTGGCAGCCGCGGTGCGCCGAGGAGAGCTCGATGTCGCGATGCTGGGCCTGCACGAGGACGTCCGCCCCAGTGGCGTCGCCTCGCGAGAGCTCGCCCGCGAGCGCCTGGTGGCCGTCGTGCCGTCGACCCACCGACTCGCACGGCGCGAACACCTCGCGTTGGAAGACCTTGCCGGAGAAGTGTTCGCGGACTTCCCCGCAGGCACGTCAGGGCGCGCGCAGAGTGATGCCGCCTTCGGTGTCGCCGGTGTGCTTCGCGATGTGTCGTTCGAAGCGGACTCGGCCGAGCTGATTCTCGGACTCGTGTCGGCTGGGCTCGCGATCACGCTGTTGGCGCCGGGCGTCGCCGCCGCGGCTGCGCCCCATGCGGTCGCCGTGGAGATCGTCGGAGGACCGGTGCGCGTCGAGTACGTCGCCTGGGACGCGCGGTCGCCGAGGGCGGTCGCCACCGCGTTCCTCCGGGTCATCGGGCCGATGACGCCTCGCGTCGAAGACGAAGCGGGCCCGGAGGAATCCTCCGGGCCCGCCTCCTCAGAGTCCTGAGGTCAGATCACGTCCTCGTCGACCCAGTCCATCGACTTGGTGACGGCCTTGCGCCACAGGCGCAGCTGGCGGTCACGCTCGCCGTCCTCCATCGACGGTTCCCAACGACGATCCTCCTGCCAGTTGGCGGAGAGGTCGTCGAGACCGTTCCAGAAGCCGACGGCCAGACCGGCGGCGTACGCGGCACCCAGCGCGGTGGTCTCCGCGACGACCGGGCGCACGACGGGCACACCGAGCACATCGGCCTGGAACTGCATGAGCGCATCGTTCGCGACCATGCCCCCATCGACCTTGAGCTCGGTGAGGTCGACGCCGGCATCCGCGTTGACCGCGTCGAGAACGTCGCGGGTCTGGAATGCGACGGCCTCGAGCGCTGCGCGAGCGATGTGGTTCTTGTTCGCGTAGCGGGTGAGGCCGACGATCGCACCGCGGGCGTCCGAACGCCAGTAGGGCGCGAACAGGCCGGAGAACGCGGGGACGATGTACACGCCACCGTTGTCGTCTACCTGCTTCGCGAGTTCTTCGACCTCGGGAGCGGAGCTGATGATCCCGAGCTGGTCGCGGAGCCACTGGATCAGCGATCCGGTGACAGCGATCGAGCCCTCGAGCGCGTAGTGGGTCGGTCCGTCCCCGAGCTTGTAGCCGACGGTGGTGAGCAGCCCGTTCTTCGAGTGGACGATCTCCTCGCCCGTGTTGAAGATGAGGAAGCATCCGGTGCCGTAGGTGTTCTTGCTCTCGCCCTGGTTGAACGCGGCCTGACCGAATGTCGCGGCCTGCTGGTCACCCAGGATGCCGGCGATCGGCGTCTCCCGGAGCAGAGACGAGTCCTCGGCGGCGCCGTACACCTCGGAGGAGGAGCGGATCTCCGGCATCATCGAGCGCGGCACTCCGAACGCCTCGAGGATGTCGTCGCGCCACTCGAGCGTCTCGAGATCCATGAACATCGTGCGTGAGGCGTTGGTGACATCGGTGACGTGCACACCGCCGTCGACGCCGCCCGTGAGGTTCCACAGCACCCAGCTGTCGGTCGTGCCGAAGACGAGGTCGCCCGCCTCGGCCTTCTCCCGTGCGCCCTCGACGTTCTCGAGGATCCAGGCGATCTTGGTGCCCGAGAAGTAGGTGGCGAGGGGGAGGCCCACGACGGGCTTGAACCGCTCGACGCCGCCGTCGGCCGCGAGGCGGTCGACGATCTCCTGCGTGCGGGTGTCCTGCCAGACGATCGCGTTGTAGACGGCCTTTCCGGTCGTCTTGTCCCAGACCACTGCGGTCTCACGCTGGTTGGTGATTCCCACGGCGGCGATGTCGTGACGTGTCAGGTCGCCGCGGCTCAGCGCGAGGCCGATGACCTCCTGAACGTTGCGCCAGATCTCCGCAGGGTCGTGCTCGACCCAGCCGGCCTTGGGGAGGATCTGCTCGTGCTCCTTCTGTCCGGTCGCGACGATGCTGCCCTTTTTGTCGAAGATGATCGCGCGGCTGGAGGTGGTGCCCTGATCGATGGCGATGATGTAGTCGGCCATTGTGTTCTCCTTTGAAGTCAGGTTCGGGTTCAGGCGAGGTTGAGCAGAACGGGCGCTGCGACGGCGGCGAGGACACCACCGAGCAGCGGACCGACCACCGGGACCCACGAGTACGACCAGTCGCTCGATCCCTTGCCCTTGATCGGCAGGATGGCGTGGGCGATACGGGGTCCGAGGTCACGAGCAGGGTTGATCGCATAGCCGGTGGGTCCACCGAGGGATGCACCGATACCGACCACGACGAGCGCGACGGGCAGGGCGCTGAGCGGTCCGAGGCCTCCGGGGACGCCGATCTCGATGTCGCCGTAGTCGGCGAATGCGAAGATCGCGAACACCAGGACGAAGGTGCCGATGACCTCGGTGACCAGGTTCCAGCCGTAGGAGCGGATCGCCGGGCCGGTCGAGAAGACGCCGAGCTTGTTGGCGGGGTCGGGCTCCTCGTCGAAGTGCTGCTTGTAAGCCAGCCAGGTGAGAATCGCACCGACGATCGCACCGAGCAGCTCGGCGCCGGTCGCCACCGCGAACTGCGAGAAGTCGATCTTGCCGGCGACGAGAAGGCCGATGCCGACCGCCGGGTTGAGGATGGCGCCGGAGTACGCCGAGACGAGGACACCCACGAAGACCGCGAGACCCCATCCCCAGTTGACCATCAGGAAGCCGCCGCCGAAGCCCTTGTTCTTGGCAAGAGCGACGTTGGCGACGACACCACATCCGAGGAGGATCAGCATTGCGGTGCCGACGAACTCCGAGAGGAAGTAGAGACCGAGATTCACTTCAGTCATGTCTTCATTGACCTTTCTTGAGTGCCAGAGCCCCATAGCTCTGGCACTTGTTGGGAGTTACGCCGCGTGGAGGGCGGCGTTCGGATGTCTCGTCAGCCGCGTGCGCGGGACGAGATCTGGAGTCCATGTCGTTCGTTGAGCATCGTGCGCGTCTGGTCGAGCTCTGCATCCTGGCGTGCACGATCCCAGTGGAGCAGAGGAGCCAGGGCTGCGGCAAGCTCTTCGAGCACATCCGCGTCGGCGTGACCGGTGAATGCGATGCTGGTGCGTCGCATGACGACATCCTGCAGACGCGCGACCATCTCGTTCTCCACCATCCAGGCGAGTTCCCGGGTGGAGAGGTCATCTCCGGCGAGGGGAGCGTCATCACCCTGCTCGATGAACTCCCAGACCTGAGCCGCACGTGTTCCGTAGCGGGCGAGAAGGCGCTCGGCGCGGTCGCCGGCACCCGGGAGGTTCTCCTGGATCCAGATTCGACGAGCCTTCTCGGTGCGCGGGAAGTCGCGGCCTCCGCCGATGGCCCGGCCGGCGGTCGACACCGTGCGAGTGCGGCCGATGAGATCGAGCACCACGTCGGACAGCGATTCGCCGAGCGCGCGGAACGTCGTCCACTTGCCACCGACGAGGCTCACCAGAGGAGCCGCGCCCTTGTCGTCGACCTCGATGCGGTAGTCGCGGGACACGAACCCAGGGGCCGTGTCCTCGTGGCGAGGGAGCGGGCGGATGCCGGAGAAGTTGAAGACGATCTGCTCGCGCGTCACGTCGATCGTCGGGAACACGTGGTGGATCAGGTCGAAGAAGTAGTCGATCTCCTCCTCCGTGCACACGGCTGCCTCGCGCGGATCCGCGTCGATGTCCGTCGTCCCGACGAGCACGCGCCCCTTGAGCGGATAGATCAGCACGATGCGGCCGTCAGAGTGCTCGAAGAAGATCTCGCGGCCACGCGTCGCCTCGAGAAGCTCGGGGTGATCCAGAACGATGTGAGACCCCTTGGTCCCGCCCATGAAGCGCGTGTCGTTGCCGAGCGCATCGTTGGTGAGGTCTGTCCACGGCCCGGATGCGTTCACGACGACATCTGCGGCGACCGAGAACTCCGTGCCGCTCTCACGATCGCGGAGGACGATCTTCTTGCCGTCGCGGGCGATCGCCTCGACGTAGTTCAGAGCGACGGCGCCCGGATGAGCTGCGCGCCCGTCCTGCAGCACGTCGAGCGCCAGACGCTCGGGATCGTGCATGGAGGCGTCGTAGTAGGTGGCCGTGTACTTGATGTTCGGGTCGAGCGAGGGGAGTTCGGCGAGCGAGCGCTTGCGACCGAGGAAGCGGTGACGAGGGACCATGCCCCCATCGCGTGAGAACGTGTCGTAGATCGTGAGTCCGACCTTGATCAGGAACGCTCCACGCTCCTGGGGCTTGCCGCTCTTGTGCGTGAGGAAGCGCAGGGGAGCGGACAGAATGCCCGAGAAGGTCGAGTAGATCGGGATCGTGGTCTCGAGTGGCTTCACATAGTGCGGCGCGATCTTGAGCAGGCCGTTTCGCTCCTCGACGGATTCACGGACGAGTCGGAACTCGCCGTTCTCGAGGTAGCGGATGCCGCCGTGGATCATATGGCTCGATGCCGCGGAGGCTCCGGAAGCGAAGTCTCCTCGTTCGACCAGCAGGACGTCGACGCCCTGAAGTGCGAGGTCTCGGAACGTCGAGATCCCGTTGATCCCGGCTCCGATGACAAGGACGCTCGTGCGTCCGGACTCACGGACGGCGCGGACTTCGGCGCGTTCCGGTGATGAGTGTGTCGACTCGATCATCTTCGACCCTTCTCTGTGCGTGCCCCCAGCTTCGACCCATGTGGCCAGCGCGCGCAAGCCCGCTGCACATATGTGCAAAGATCGAGGCGAGGAGGCCCTCATGACCCAGCCCGACGCGGGATCCCGCGACTCCAAGCTGATCGCCGCGCTCACCGCAGCGCAGCTCTACTACATGCAGGACAAGACGATGGAGGTGATCGCGCAGGAGCTGAAGACCTCGCGATCATCCGTATCCCGTCTGCTCAGCTTCGCTCGCGAGAGCGGGCTCGTCGACATCCGGATCAACTCTCCTCTGGAGCGATTGGGGATGCTCGAGCAGCGCATCAGAGACAGATACCGCCTCGTCGCGCACGTCGTACCCATCCCCGAGATCGTCAGCGAGGTGGAGCGGCTCGAGCGTGTGGCCCTGACAGCGGGGCGGTTGCTCTCGCAGTTCGTCGACTCCAACATGATCGTGGGCGTCGCATGGGGATCGACGATCAGCGCTGTGAGCCGCGGTCTCACGCAGAAGGAGACGCACAACACGACGTTCGTACAGTTGAACGGTGCGGGCAACACGCAGACGAGCGGCGTGGAGTACTCGAGCGACATCCTGCAGCGCTTCGGCAGCGCGTTCGGCGCGCAAGTGCAGCAGTTCCCCGTGCCGGCGTTCTTCGACGATCCGTCGACGCGCGAGGCGATGTGGCGCGAGCGCAGCACCCGGAGAGTGCTCGATCTGCAGTCGAAGATGGACATCGCCGTGTTCAGTCTCGGCTCTCCCGCCGCGGAGGTGCCCAGCCGTGTGTACGTCGGAGGGTATCTCGGACGCGACGACTACCGGAGCCTCCGCGAAGACCATGCGATCGGCGACGTGGCGACGGTCTTCTTCCGCGCAGACGGCTCGTGGAGGGACATCCGTGTGAACGCCCGCGCCACCGGTCCGGGCCTCGACAGACTGCGAAGGGTCCCCAGGCGCGTGTGCGTGGTCTCGGGAGTTCCCAAGCTCGCGAGCCTCCGCGCAGCGATCGCCGCCGAGCTCATCACGGATGTGGTTCTCGACGAGGGGCTCGCGCGCCGACTCGTGGAGGACTGACCTCTACGGCTCGTCGGTCGACGATTCGGGGCCGGAACGGAATTCCCGGATCAGGTGCTGCACGACCGCACCGAGATCGCCGCCCGTCGCGTTCGCGATCGTCAACTGCCGTTCGTAGCTCGCGCCGTTCGTGAGTATCGTCTCGATGCTGCCGAACTCTCGCCCGCAGCCGAGTTCGACTGCGACCGGCGCGAGCTCGTCGAGGACCTCGGACAGATGCTCCCGCACCGGCCGCTGGGTTCCCGCGGAATCCACGATCACCTGGGCGTCGAGGCCGTAGCGTGCCGCGCGCCATTTGTTCTCGCGGTGGTACCAGGCCGGCATCTGTGCAAGAGTGCGACCCTCATCGAGCTGCCGGGAGAGATGCTCCACCAGGACCTGGACGAGGGCGGCCACCGCTGCCAGCTCCGGCAGGGTCGAGAGGCCGTCGCAGGCCCGCACCTCGATCGTCCCCCACCGCGGAGCGGGGCGGATATCCCAGCGCACCTCGGTCGCATCGGCCATCACACCGGTGCGCACCATGTCGTCGAGATAGGCCTCATAGTCGGACCAGTCGTCGAGAGGCCAGGGGAGTCCGGCCGTGGGCAGCTGCTGGAAGACCAGGGCGCGGTTGGACGCGTACCCGGTGCGCTCACCGGCCCAGAACGGACTCGACGCGGCAAGCGCCTGCAGATGCGGGAGGTATGCCGCGAGGGCGTTGATGATGGGGATGACCTTGCGCTGATCCTCGACGCCGATGTGGACGTGGATCCCCCAGATCATCATGTTGCGGCCCCACCATTGGGTCCGCTCGATCAAGGTGTGGTAGCGGGTCTTGTCGGTCACTTCCTGCTGGTACCACTGTGCGAACGGGTGGCTGCCTGCGGAGAGCAGTTCGATGCCGGCAGGATCCGTGGCCGAGCGCACGGCAGAGATCGCGTTGGCGATGTCGTCGACCGCGTGCGCCACTGAATCGCCGACGCCGCTGGTGACCTCGATGGTGTTGGTGAGCAGCTCACCCGTCACCGTATGGCGTTCGTCGGCGCTCTCGTGCTCGAGTGCCGACAGCAGCTCAGGGGCGCGACCGACGAGATCACCGCTCACCGGGTCGGCGAGCATGATCTCCCATTCGAGGCCTACGGTGGACCGGGCCGATGAGGCGAAATCGAGCGTCACGAGCACAGTCTGACATGCGGTGCAGACGACACGGCAACCGCCGTGTCGTCCCGTTTCGCTCCTTGGCCGCGGATCTGGCAGAATAGAAGGTCGGACGACGTGCTCGACCCTCTATCCAGCACTCGTCCTCCCTATTTGAGCTTCCGCCGGGTGTGCACCCCACTCTCCAGGCGATCGGTTCGTTACCTTCCACACAATTCAGGAGAATCGTGGCTGTCAAGATTCGTCTCAAGCGCCTGGGCAAGATCCGTGCGCCGTACTACCGCATCGTCGTCGCCGACTCGAAGACCAAGCGCGATGGTCGCGTGATCGAGGAGATCGGCAAGTACCACCCCACCGAGGAGCCCTCGTTCATCGAGATCGACTCCGACCGTGCGCAGTACTGGCTGTCCGTCGGTGCTCAGCCGACCCAGCAGGTCGCAGCGCTGCTCAAGATCACGGGCGACTGGGGCAAGTTCAAGGGCGACAAGGACGCGAAGTCCACCCTCAAGGTCAAGGAGCCCAAGGTTCCGTTCGAGATCGACGCGTCCAAGAAGTCCGTCGTGAAGCCCAAGGTCGAGAAGAAGGCCGAGGCTCCGGCCAAGGCCGACGCGGAGGCCGCTGAGGCTCCCGCCGACGACGCCGAGTAATTCGTCGTGCTCGCCGCCGCGCTCGAACACATCGTCAAGGGGATCGTCGATCACCCCGAGGATGTCCGCATCAACGCTTCCACTTCGCCGAGAGGCGATCTCCTCGAGGTGCGAGTGCACCCCGACGACCGTGGACGCGTGATCGGGCGCGGCGGCCGCACCGCGAAAGCACTGCGCACGATTATCTCCGCTCTTGCAGACGGGCGTCGTGTGCGTGTCGATGTCGCGGATGACTGACGTGGTGTCGACAGACCGCAACCAGGGCAAGAATCAGCTGCGGGTCGGGCGCCTCGTCAAGGCCCACGGTCTCAAGGGCGCTCTGAAGCTGGAGCTCTACACCGACAATCCCGAGCGTCGTTTCACTCCAGGGGCCGAGTTCACGTTGCAGGTGCCTGAAGCATCTCCGTGGCACGGCAAGACGGTCGTCGTTCGCGAGTACCGGGTGATGAACGGCAACCCCGTCGTGTTCTTCAAGGACGTCGACGATCGTGAGGGTGCAGAGACCCTCGTCCGAGCGATCCTCTGGATCGATCAGGACAATGACGAGGTCGAGGACAACGCGTGGTTCGACCACCAGCTCACTGGGCTCGATGTCGTCCGTGATGGTGTCGTGGTGGGCAGAGTCGCTCGGGTCGAGCACTTCCCGGCGCAGGACCTGCTCATCGTCAGGTCAGGCGACCAGGACATCATGGTGCCTTTCGTCGAGGCGATCGTTCCGACGGTCGACGTGAGAGCAGGACGCGTCATCGTGACGCCGCCCGCTGGACTCTTCGAAGAGCTTCCCGACGCTTCCGAGGCGACGGAGGCGGGGGAGTCCTCGGACTCCGACGCCACCGAGTGACCACGGGTACGGTCTGCCCGTGCGCATCGACGTCCTCTCCATCTTCCCGTCGTACTTCGACGGCCTGACGCTCTCCCTGCTCGGGAAGGCCCAAAGCGCCGGCATCCTCGACCTGCGCGTCCGGGACCTTCGGGACTGGACCTCTGACCGCCACCGCACTGTGGACGACACCCCGTACGGGGGTGGAGCGGGGATGGTCATGAAGCCGGAGCCCTGGGGGCTCGCGCTCGATGAGCTGGCGTCGTCGGATCCTTCCGATAAGGGCCGTCGGCCGACCATCATCTTCCCCTCTCCCGCGGGCGAGGTCTTCACCCAGGCCACGGCTCGTGACCTCAGCACCCGCGATCACCTCATCTTCGGATGCGGCCGGTACGAGGGCATCGACGAGCGGGTGTTCGAGTATGCGGCGTCGCTCGGCGAGGTGCGACTCGTCAGTCTCGGCGACTACGTCCTCAACGGAGGAGAAGTCGCGACCATGGCGATGATCGAGGCGATCGGACGTCTGATCCCCGGTGTCGTGGGCAATCCGGAGAGCCTCGTCGAGGAATCGCACGAAGACGGACTCCTGGAGTACCCGTCTTACACGAAGCCCTCGGTGTGGCGGGATCGGGCCGTACCCGAGGTGCTGTTGAGCGGCAACCATGCCGTGATCGCCTCCTGGCGTCGCGATCAGCAGATCGAGCGGACGCGTCGCCGTCGGCCGGATCTGCTGCCGGACGACGAGAACTAGAGCATCCGCTCGATTCCGCGGTCGATCTCGAACACCACGTCCTGCGGGTGCCTCAGCGACAACGCGGAGTGGGCGTCCAAGCCTCGGAGGTGTGCTCGCAGCAGCCGGCCGAGCATCTCGTGACTGACGAGCAGGGGAACGCCCGTCGAAGCCCATCCGCAGGATGACAGCGCCCGGCGCGCCCGTCCTCTCGCCTGGGCATAGCTCTCGCCCCCGGGAAACGCCCAGCCGTATCGGTTCGCCGCGCGGTCTTCGCGCGCCCTGGGGAATCGCTGATCGATCTCGTCCCAGGTCAGGCCGGCCATCTCGCCGTGGTCGAGGTCGGCGAGCTCCGGCACTTCGATGAGGTCTGCGCCGATCCGATCAGCGATGATCGCTGCCGTGTGTCGTGCGCGGCCCAGCGGGCTGAAGCACACGGTGGTGATGCCGCGATCGGCGACCCGCTCCGCAACGCTCTGCGCCTGTCGGATGCCGTCCTCGGTCAGGGGCGAGTCGAGCTGCCCCTGCAGCCGATGCTCGAGATTCCATCGGGTCTGCCCGTGCCGAGCCAGGAACAGGTGCTCTGGCACGTGGCGATCCTCCGGAATCATGCACTCAGGATGGCACAGTCGCACTGTCGCAGGACGGGTGAGATCGCGGGCGCCTGATAGCGTCGCAGCATGGTCGACGACGTGCTGGCGAAATCGTTCACCCTCACCGGTGCAGACTATGACCGCTACCGTCCAGGCTTCCCTCCTGCTGCAGCCGACGTGGTGATGCCTCACAGCGTGCGCACGGCGCTCGATCTCGGTGCAGGCACCGGGAAGTTCACAGAACTGCTCGGGGGACGAGCGGAGCGTGTTATCGCAGTCGAGCCGTCGGAGCCGATGCTCGAGATCCTGCGCTCGAAGCTGCCAGGGGTCGAGGCGCATCTCGGCAGCGCCGAGCGGATACCGATGGGGTCCGAAGTCGCTGATGTCGTGACGGTCGCGCAGGCCTTCCACTGGTTCGACGAGGAGGCCGCGTGTGCGGAGATCGCGCGCGTGCTCACACCGGGGGGAACCCTCGGACTCATCTGGAACCGTTTCGATCCGACGTGCGCGTGGGATCGCGCGGCACACCGGATCGCGCACCCCGCGGTGGGGGATGCAGACGGCACCACGAGCACCGCGACACACGAGCTTCCCGGCTTCGACTTCGTGCGCCACGAGCGGATCCACTCGACGGAGCGGATTCGACGCGACGCGTACCTCGGTCGGTGGTCGACCGTGAGCACCTTCCTCGTCGCCGATGAGGCGGCGCGCGCGGAGATGTTCGCTGCTATCGAAGCGGTGCTGGAATCAGATCCCGAGACACGCGACCACGACGAGTACGACCTGCCCATCGTCACGGATGTGTTCGTCTACCGCCGCGCGTGAGGACCACGAGCGGAGCGGCGAGAGTCAGCGGACGCCGAGGAACGACCTGTCGGTGAGGATGATGGGGCCATCCGCCGTCACTGCGACGGTGTGCTCCGAATGGGCGCCCCGGGATCCGTCGACGCTCCGAAGGGTCCAGCCGTCGGGGTCGGTGATGAGCTCGTCTGTCGTCTCGAGCAGCCACGGTTCGAGAGCGAACACCAGGCCCTCGCGCAGCGGGAATCCGCGCCCGGCCCGGCCGTCGTTGGGAACGTGCGGGTCGCCGTGCATGATGCGCCCCACGCCGTGTCCGCCGAAGTCGGTGTTGATCGAGTACCCCTCGCCGTGCGACACCGCCGCGATGGCCGCCGAGATGTCGCCGATACGGTTGCCGACGACCGCTGCGCCGATCGCCGCATCGAGCGCGCGCTCCGTCGTGTCGATGATGCGCAAGTCTTCCTCTCGCGGGGTGCCCACGACGAACGAGAGGGCCGAGTCCGCCACCCAGCCGTCCACGGACACCGCGAAGTCCAGCGATACCAGGTCACCGTCACGAAGCGTGTAGTCATGAGGGAGCCCATGGAGCACCGCGTCGTTGATCGACGTGCAGATCGCCTTGCCGAACGGGCTGGCACCGAAGGACGGGTGGTAGTCGATGTAGCACGACTCCGCTCCGGCCTTGCGGATCATGTCGTGCGCTCGACGGTCGATCGACAGCAGATTCGTGCCGACCTTCGTCTCGTCGCGCAGGGTTGCCAGGGTCTCAGCCACGAAGCGACCGGCGGCGCGCATCTCGTCGATCTCGGCAGGGGTGCGCAGTTCGATCATCGGGTGTCCTCTCGTCCACTCCATTCTCCCCGATCTCCCGGACGCGGGCGTCCGCGCAGAGACCGCGCGCTCACAGCGAACACCGTGACGATGTCGAGCCCCGCGTCGTACGATTTGAGGCATGTGGTTGCGTCAGGCGTTCTTTCGGTGGCTGATTCCGGCCGCGTTCCTGCTGCCGCTCTGGCTGCTCGTGGGGTGGGGCGTCTTCCAGGGCGGATGGGCGATCCTGTGGGTGCTGTTCATCGCGGTGCCCTCGGTCTTCGTCGGCCAGCTGCTCCTCACGCTCCTGACCCGATCGCGTCCGTCGGTGCGCGTCGAGCGGGCGGTCTCCTGGTGGGACGTCGGCGGCTTCACCATCTGGCATGGGCTGACCATCGCGGTCGGGTGCTTCATCGACGGCGCCTTCGGCTGGCTGCTCGCGGCAGCGGTGGTGGTCGGCATCGGCCTGTTCTGGCTGCAGCTCTGGCAGCTGTGGAACGAGGCGAAGGGGAGCGGAGCGCGGATCCGCGAGACCATCGCATGGTCGTCTGTTCCCGGCGTCGATGAGTCGGCACCCGAGACCCGCGCACACGAAGTCATCGTCGTCCGCGAGAAAGACACTCGGGACTGACGACGACGCGGCGCACCGCGTTTTGGCCGTGTGCGGCATCCATGGCAGAATGAATGTTTGTGCCGTGACCGGTTCTGCCTCAGGGGAGCCCACGGACGCTTCGGCTCCGTTCAGCACACCTCTTCTTGTTCCTACTTACATCATGCAACCGACCTGAGGCGAGTGCAGAGAGAGACGATCATGCAGATCCTCGACGCCGTCGACGCAGCATCGCTGCGTTCAGACGTTCCCGTCTTCAACCCCGGTGACACGGTCAACGTACACGTGAACATCACCGAGGGCACCCGCTCGCGTATCCAGGTCTTCAAGGGCGTCGTCATCGGCCGCCAGGGCGACGGCGTACGCGAGACGTTCACCGTTCGCAAGATCAGCTTCCAGGTGGGCGTCGAGCGTACGTTCCCGGTGCACTCCCCGGTGATCGACCACATCGAGGTCGTCACCCGCGGTGACGTGCGTCGCGCGAAGCTCTACTACCTCCGCCAGCTGCGCGGCAAGAAGGCGAAGATCAAGGAGAAGCGCGACAACTGACGCGCAGGTTCTCCACAGCACCCCGGGACACGATGTCCCGGGGTGCTGTGTTATCCCCGGGGTGTGCGACCCTTGATGATGCCGTCTCAGTGCGGTGCGAGACTATGAAGGAACCCTCATGACGACTGACTCCGCCGCCGCGTCCACTCCACCGACGAAGCGGCGTCGCGGGTTCCTCGTCTTCCTGCGAGACGTCCTCGTGATCATCGTGATCGCGGCGCTCGTCTCCTTCGTCGTGAAGACTTTCGTCGTCCGCTCCTTCTACATTCCGTCGGCCTCGATGGAACGCACCCTGATGGTCAAGGATCGCATCCTCGTCGACGAGTTGACCCCCCGGTGGAACGATTACGAACGCGGCGATGTCGTCGTCTTCAAAGATCCGGGCGGGTGGCTCGACGGACAGCCGCAGACTCCGGCCCAGCCTCCGCTCATCGAAGCGTTCGACTGGATGCTCAACGTCATCGGGATCTCGGCCACCGACTCTCAGGATCACCTCGTCAAACGGGTGATCGGATTGCCGGGCGACCACGTCGTCTGCTGCAACGCGCTCGGGCAGATCACGGTCAACGGCGCGCCCATCGACGAGCTCGGGTACCTGAATCTGCCGGACGGCGACACCGCTGCGTCTAACGAACCCTTCGACGTGGTCGTGCCGGAGGGGTCCCTCTGGCTGCTTGGCGACAACCGGGATCGTTCGCGGGACTCGCGGGCGCATCAGGATCTTCCCAGCGGCGGATTCGTGCCGATCGAGAACGTCGTCGGCAAGGCGTTCTTCACCACATGGCCCTTCGACCGCATGGGCACGATCGACGGCCACCACGACAGCTTCAACGGCGTCCCGGATCCGGAATGACCGTCGTCGCTCCGAAGCTCACTCTCGAGCGCAGGCTGCTGAGTGAGTGCGATCTCATCATCTCCCTCGACGAGGTCGGACGCGGCGCGCTTGCCGGACCGGTGGCGGTCGGAGCTGCCGTGATGGATGCGGCCGGTGCGCGCCGTCGCGTGCCCGAAGGACTCCGGGATTCGAAGCTCGTCACCGAGAGGCGTCGACCTGACGTCGCTGCGAGGGCTGCGGCATGGGTGCAGGCATCGGGAGTCGGCTGGGCTAGTGCGGCCGAGGTCGACTCGGTGGGCATCATGCGGGCGCTCGGGCTCGCGGCATCACGCGCCGTGCAGAGCATGGTCGATTCGGGAGTGGTCCTCGACGGGGCAGTGGTGCTGCTCGACGGCAATCACGACTACGTCTCGCCCGTGCATCCGGTTCCGCTGCGCGTGCGGCCGGTGGTCAAGGGAGACCGTGACTGCGCGTCGGTCTCCGCGGCATCGGTGATCGCGAAGGTGGCGAGAGACACCTACATGGCTGAGCTCCACGAAAGCCATCCCGCGTATCAGTGGGACAGGAACAAGGGATATGCGAGCCTCGAGCATCGCGATGCGATCAGGAGCCTCGGGCTCTCCCCGCACCACAGATCATCCTGGGCCATCGCAGATGTCCCGACTCTGTTCTGAGTCTGCGTGCGGCATCGCAGTGTCGCCGACTCTAGGATGGAGGGATCATGGATGAGGAAGCCTTCGACGATTACGACCGCGAGCTCGAGCTGGCGCTGTTCCGCGAATATCGCGACGTCGTCGCACAGTTCCAGTATGTGGTCGAGACCGAACGGCGGTTCTACCTCGCCAATGAGGTGAATGTCGTACGCCGCGACACCGAGCACGACTTCTACTTCGAGATCTCGATGAGTGACGTCTGGGTGTGGGACATCTACCGTGCCGACCGCTTCGTGAAGGCCGTGCGGGTGCTGACGTTCAAAGACGTCAACGTCGAAGAGCTGCAGCGCCGCGAGTTCGAACTGCCCCAAGAGCTGTCGCTCGACGGGGAGTGACCTCTTCTGCACGATTCAGGTTTCTGACGGGGTGTCCCGAGGGCCTGGAGCTGCGGCTCATTCGGAGCGCTGATCGGCGCGGGCGCTCGACAGGCTGTCACCATGGCAGCGAAAGACGAGCTCGGTAGACACGGTGAAGAGCAGGCGGTTCGATACCTGACGGGTATCGGATATGAGGTGCTCGACCGCAACTGGCGATGTGCGCAGGGCGAGATCGACATCGTCGCCTGCCGCGGCCGCCATCTGGCAGTCGTAGAGGTCAAGACAAGACGCACCATCGCTCACGGGCACCCGTTCGAAGCGGTGGACGCCCGGAAGGTCCGCCGGTTGTGGCAGCTGGCCCATGCGTGGGCCGCCGATCATTCCGACCAGGCCGGCGGCCTCATGATCCGGATCGAGGCGATCGGGATCATCGGCGCGGACCCCGCGCACAGCACCCTCGAACACCTCGTGGACGTGTCGTGAAGACGGCTCGCACCTGGGCGGTCGCGCTCACCGGGGTCGATGGACACATGGTCGAAGTCGAAGCGGACATCTCGAATCAGACGCCCGATTTCAAGATCATCGGGCTGCCCGACAAATCACTCGGCGAAGCTGTTCAGCGGGTCCACAACGCGTGCAAGAACACCGCGCTCGATCTTCCGCGTCGTCGACTGACGGTCAATCTCTCGCCCGCGAGCCTCCCCAAGCAGGGAGCGGGCTTCGACCTCAGCATCGCCGTCGCTGCGCTGGCAGCCGGGGGAGCGCTGTCGAGCCGGTCCATCGCCCGCGTGGTGCATCTCGGTGAGCTCGGGCTCGATGGTCGGCTCCGGCCCGTTCCCGGAGTGCTGCCGTCGGTGTTCGCTGCTGCACGCGCGGGTTTCGACACCGTGATCGTCCCCTGGGGCAACGAGGCCGAGGCGAGGCTCGTGCCGGGAATCGAGGTGCGCCCTGCGGCGAGCCTCTCGCAGGTGGCGGTGTGGCACGGCGCAGAAGTCGACGTGCTCGAGGCGGATCCGGTCGCGGCCGCAGCGGTCGCGCGCGAGCGTCCCGAAGAGTTGGACCTCGCCGACGTCGTGGGGCAGGAGAACGCCGTGCGTGCGTTGATCGTCGCCGCGGCGGGAGGACACCACATGATGCTCAGCGGCCCGCCGGGGGCAGGGAAGACCATGCTCGCACGAAGGCTGCCTGGCATCCTTCCGAGTCTCACCGAAGACGAAGCGCTCGAGGTGGCGTCGATCCGCTCGCTCACGGGCGAGTCGGTGCAGGCTCTCGACGTGATGCCGCCGCTGGAGTCGCCGCATCACAGTGCATCGGTCGCGGCGCTCGTCGGAGGTGGAACGAGGTCTGTGCGCCCCGGGGCGATCTCTCGGGCGCACAGGGGTGTGCTCTTCCTCGACGAAGCGGCGGAGTTCTCGAGAGTGGCGCTCGACGCGATGCGACAACCGCTCGAGTCGGGTGTGATCGAAGTGAGTCGAGCGGGGATCACGGCTCTGTTTCCAGCGAGGTTCCAGCTCATCGTGGCGCTCAATCCCTGTCCGTGCGGCAACTACGGGGTTCGTGGCGCGGAGTGCGTGTGCCCGTCATTGGCGATCCGGAGATACTCGACGAGACTCTCGGGTCCGCTGCGAGACCGCATAGATGTCGAGCTGCACGTCTCTCGGGTTTCCGCCTCGCAGGCGATGGTGGGGGACCGCACCGGAATGACGAGCGAGATCGCTCGTGCGCTGGTCGTCGAGGCGCGAGAGAGAGCCGGTGCGCGATGGCAGGGAACCCCATGGCTTCGAAACAGCGAAGTACCCGGCGCTCGGCTGAGACAGCTCGATCTGCGCATCCCAGCTGATGCACGGGTGCCGCTTGACCGGGCTCTCGAGCGAGGGACGCTCACATTGCGCGGCTACGACAGGGTGCTGCGGCTGGCGTGGACCATGGCCGATCTCGCTGGACTCGACAGGCCGGGACGCGACGAAGTGGGCCAGGCGCTGTTTCTCAAGAGGGGGTACGCATCATGATCGATTCACTCACAGGTGACGCCGGTGTCCGAGAGTCGCTCGAACAGCTCAGGCCCTCCGGAGGTGCGGTGGAGGCGCTCGCCCGGGTGTCTTGGTCGGTCCTCACCGAGCCGGGCGATGGTGTGGCCGGGGCGCTCATCGAAGAGCTCGGTGCTTCGGACGCGCTCCGGCTCGCATTGGGCGCCGGGAACGCGGCGGGCCCAGAAGTCAGCAGCCGGGCACTCGCCGACGGGCGGGCGCGGTGGAAGACCCGAGCCGACGCGCGGAGCGTGGTCGATGCGCTGCGCGGCGCCAGGGACGTCGGAGCCCGACTTCTGATTCCGGGTGATGCTCACTGGCCGACTTCTCTCGACGACCTCGGGGTGCATGCGCCGGCCGTTCTCTGGGTGCGCGGTGACCCGCGGCTGCTGAGCGCGGCCCCCAGAGTCGCGATCGTCGGAGCCCGCGCCGCGAGCGCATACGGCGAGATGCTCGCGGGTGACTTCGCCGGCGAGCTGGCCGCAGGTGGCGCGGTCGTGGTGTCCGGGGGAGCGTACGGCATCGACGGCGCAGGTCACCGTGCCGCACTCGGAGTCGGCGGAAAGACGGTCGCGTTCCTCGCCGGTGGGGTCGACCGAGCGTATCCTCAGGGCCATCAGCAGCTTCTTCGCCGAATCGTCGAGACCGGCGCCGTGGTGAGCGAGGTCCCGTGCGGCACTGCGCCGACGAAGTGGCGGTTCCTGTCGCGCAACAGACTCATCGCTGCGGTGAGCGACGCGACGGTGGTCGTGGAGGCAGGATGGCGAAGCGGATCGTTGAACACTGCTGGACACGCAGCTGCACTGGGTCGACCGCTCGGCGCCGTGCCCGGGCCGGTGACATCCGCTTCGTCAGCCGGCTGTCATCGGCTCCTGCGCGAGTACGACGCGCGGTGCGTCACCACGACTGCCGAGATACGCGAGCTCTGGGGCGACGGGCCGCCGGGTACGTCACCCGGTCGAGGCACGGATCCCGACCAGTCTCGCGTGCTCGATGCCATGAGCAGCCGCGATGCGCGAGCCGCTGCCGAGCTGTCTCGACGGTCGGGGCTCGCGCCAGAGCGAGTCAATGCCCTGCTCGGGCTGCTCGAGCTCGAGGGTGCGGTGCGACGAGTCGAAGGGGGGTGGCAGAGGGCGCGGGTCAGCGAGCGGCGCGGCTGACGCGACGGTGATCGGCGTTCCTGCACACTTGATCCATGGAGTTCGCGGCGGCCGCACATGCCTTCGCCGACCACCTTGCTCAGGTGCGTCGGCTGTCTCCCGCCACCGTGCGCGCTTACCGATCAGACCTACGGGACCTCGCGGAGACCGTCGGTGAACTCGAGGTCGACCAGGTCACGCTGGAGACTCTCCGAGACTGGCTCTGGCGGGCGACTCAGCGTGGGGATGCGCGGTCGACGCTCGCGCGGCGAGCAGCGGCGGCGCGCTCCTTCTTCAGCTGGGCGCACGAGCAGCAGCTCGTCGATCACGATCCGAGCCTGCGCCTGGTCGCCCCCAAGCGGGGGCGAACCCTCCCCACCATCGCTTCTCAGGATGCGATGACGACCCTGCTCGATGCGCAACGCCGAGCTGCCGGCGCCGGTGATCCGATAGTGCTCCGAGACCACGCGATCCTCGAACTGCTCTACGGCGCCGGGATCCGGGTCTCCGAGCTGTGCGGCCTCGATGTCGACGACCTCGATCTCGATCGAGGCACCGCGCGCGTTCTGGGAAAGGGATCGAAGGAGAGAGTGGTGCCCTTCGGGGTTCCCGCCCGCGATGCGGCCGGCGCGTACCTGACCAGAGGGCGTCCCGCACTCGCCGCCCGCACAGCGCGGCCGACTCCCGCTCTGTTCCTCGGCAGTCGTGGTGCGCGGATCGGACCGCGCGCGGTGTACTCACTCGTCGCCGAGGTGCTCGCGCCCTTCGTCGGCGAAGAGACTGTCGGACCGCATGCGCTCAGGCACACCGCAGCGACTCATCTCCTGGACGGCGGAGCAGACCTGCGCGCGGTCCAGGAGATCCTGGGTCATGCCAGCCTCGGCACGACCCAGATCTACACTCACGTCTCCGCTGAGCGTCTCACTGCGACGTACCGTCTCGCACACCCCCGGGCGTGAGCCGCAGACGGGTCGCGCGTCACGGCGCGTCGCAGCAGGGAAGCAGCACCGCTCGAGGCACCGGCCCGAAGAGCAGCATCGGGTTGATGTACGCACCATCCAGCCGAACTCCGAGATGCAGTGCGCCGAGCATCGTGTGACCGCCGGCCGCGACCGTGCCGATCTCGTCGCCGGCCGAGACGAGATCGCCGGGGGCGAGTGTGGAGGAGACCGGCTCGAACGTCGACACATACCCGCCGGGATGCGCGATCGTGATCAGGGGGCGGTCGACGACTGTCCCACGGAATGCGATCGCCCCATCGGCGGGTGCGCGGACGATCACCCCCTGCGCGCTCGCGAGATCGATGCCTCGATGGCCGGCGCCGAACGCGTGTGCCGGAGCGCGATACGGCGTTGCGACCGAGCGGGGTGCATCGATCGGCCATCTCCAGAGTGGATGCGCAGCGCCGTCCGAGGATGACGATGACGCTCTCGCGCTCGGCGCGGTGGGCGGTGCGAGAGCGATGACGATCAGCAGGAGGAGAACGATCGTCCGGCGTGTGCGGGTGCTCATGAGGCAATGCTCCTTCCTGTGCGCGATTGGCTCCCTGTCGGACTGACGCCTGCGCGGAGCGCGTGCAGAATGCCCGAAACAGGCGCGATGTGCAGGGTGAGTGAGGCCCGCGCATCCTGTATGCTGAGGGAGCACCTCGATCTCGGGGTGACTACGCGTGCCCAGAGCGACTTCAGTCGTGGCATCCACTCCCACAGGTCCTGTTTCCACTCAGGCGGGGGTGCGCCGGGCACCAGGAAGTTCGATCATCCGATCGACTTGACAACCTCAACGGCGCGTATCCGCGCCAGAACAAGGAGACGACCATGGCTGTGGTCACCATCCGCCAGCTGCTCGACAGCGGCGTGCACTTCGGACACCAGACGCGTCGGTGGAACCCGAAGGTCAAGCGCTTCATCCTCACCGAGCGCAGCGGCATCCACATCATCGACCTGCAGCAGTCGCTCGGGTACATCGACAAGGCCTACGACTTCGTCAAGGAGACCGTCGCGCACGGCGGCACGATCCTCTTCGTCGGCACCAAGAAGCAGGCGCAGGAGATCCTCGCCGAGCAGGCGACCCGTGTGGGCCAGCCCTACGTCAACCAGCGCTGGCTCGGTGGACTCCTCACGAACTTCCAGACGATCGCGAAGCGTCTCGCTCGTATGAAGGAGCTCGAGGAGCTCGACTACGAGAACCCGTCCGCTTCGGGCTTCACGAAGAAGGAGCTCCTTCTCAAGAAGCGCGAGCTCGACAAGCTGCACAAGTCGCTCGGCGGTATCCGCAACCTCACCAAGACGCCGTCCGCCCTCTGGGTCGTCGACGCCAAGCGTGAGCACCTCGCCATCGATGAGGCGAAGAAGCTCGGCATCCCGGTGATCGGCATCCTCGACACCAACGCCGACCCCGACGACTTCCAGTACCCGATTCCCGGCAACGACGACGCGATCCGCTCGGTCTCGCTGCTCACCCGCATCATCGCGGACGCCGCGGCTGAGGGTCTCCAGCAGAAGCACAACCCCGAGACGGGCGACGCTGAGCCGCTCGCCGACTGGGAGAAGGAGCTTCTCGAGGCCCCCGTCCAGGAGTCTGCCGATGCCGCCGCCGTCGAGACGCCCGCCGATGAGGCTGCCGTCGTCGAGACGCCCGCCGCTGACGAGACGGCTGCCGACGAGGCCGGTGCCGAGGCGCACGACGAGGCCATCGCCGACGCTTCGGGTGAGGAGACCGCTGAGGTCGCCGACGCCGAGGCTGCAGACGCCAAGTAATTCCGCGACCACCACACACATCACGAAGCAAGGAGCCACCACACATGGCCAACTTCACCATCGCCGATCTCAAGGCGCTCCGTGAGCAGCTCGGCACGGGAATGGTCGACACCAAGAAGGCGCTCGAGGAGGCTGACGGCAACGTCGAGAAGGCCACCGAGATCCTGCGCCTCAAGGGTGCCAAGGGCAACGCGAAGCGCGCTGACCGCTCTACCAGCGAGGGCCTCATCGTCGCTCGCGAGCAGGACGGCGCAGTGACGCTGATCGAGCTCGCCTGCGAGACGGACTTCGTCGCGAAGAACGAGCGCTTCATCTCGCTGGCCGACAAGGTCGCCGACGCTGTCGCAGCTGTCAAGGCCGATTCGGTCGAGGACGCACTCGCCGCCCAGGCGGGCGACAAGAGCGTCGAGCAGGTCATCTCGGAAGAGGCCGCGATCATCGGCGAGAAGGTCGAGCTGCGCCGCGTGCGCACGATCTCGGGCGACAAGGTCGAGGTCTACCTGCACCGCACGAGCAAGGACCTGCCTCCGCAGATCGGTGTCGTCGTCGCCTACACGGGTGATGACGCCGAGACCGCCCGCAGCATCGCGCAGCACATCTCGTTCGCGAACCCGTCTTACCTCTCCCGCGAGGACGTTCCGTCCGACGCCGTGGAGAAGGAGCGCCAGATCGTGACCGAGATCTCTCGCAACGAGGGCAAGCCGGAGGCGGCGCTGCCCAAGATCGTCGAGGGCCGTGTCTCCGCGTTCATCAAGCAGGTCGCCCTGCTCGAGCAGGACTACGCGAAGGACAGCAAGCTGTCCGTCGCCCAGGTGGCGAAGGACGCCGGTATCACCGTGACGGACTTCGCGCGCTTCAAGGTCGGCGCGTAACACCGTCGAAGGGGTTCGGATCAACGCGATCCGAACCCCTTCTTCATGCCCAGAAGGCACTATCTTGAATCGGGACGAGAGGATCACCCATGACCGAACGCACAGGACGCCGTCGCGTCCTTCTCAAGCTCTCCGGTGAGGCGTTCGGCGCCGGCCAGCTCGGCGTCAACCCCGACATCGTCAGTCAGATCGCACGTGACATCGCAGCGGCGGTCGATCGCGTCGAGGTCGCCATCGTCGTCGGCGGTGGCAACTTCTTCCGCGGAGCGGAGCTCAGCCAGCGCGGGATGGATCGCGGGCGAGCCGACTACATGGGAATGCTCGGCACGGTCATGAACGCCCTGGCCCTTCAGGACTTCCTCGAGCAGGCGGGTGCGCCCACCCGTGTGCAGTCGGCCATCTCCATGACCCAGGTCGCTGAGCCGTACATTCCGCTCCGCGCCGAGCGGCACATGGAGAAGGGCCGTGTGGTCATCTTCGGCGCAGGTGCCGGATTGCCGTACTTCTCCACCGACACGGTCGCCGCACAGCGCGCGCTCGAGATCGGCGCGCAGGAAGTCCTCGTCGCCAAGAACGGCGTGGACGCGATCTACACCGCCGACCCGAACAAGCACGCCGATGCGGAGCGCATCGAGCGCGTCACGTATCGCGACGCCCTTCAGCGCGGACTCAAGGTGGTCGACTCCACGGCATTCAGTCTCTGCATGGACAACAACATGGACATGCGCGTGTTCGGCATGGAACCTGCCGGCAACGTCACGCGTGCGCTTCTGGGAGAGCCGATCGGCACTCTCGTCACTGCCTGAGCGCCTGGCGGTGCTCACGGGTCACGCCCGATAGAATTTCAGAACACCCCGACGATAGGAGTCACCGTGATCGCGGATGTCCTCGCTGAAACCACTTCCCGTATGGCACGAGCGGTCGAGGCCGCCAAGGAGGACTTCTCCACGGTGCGCACCGGTCGCGCCAACCCGCAGCTGTTCCAGAAGGTGCTCGTCGACTACTACGGCACGCCCACGCCGCTCGCTCAGCTCGCCTCGCTGGCGAACCAGGAGGCGCGTACGCTCATCATCACGCCCTACGACAAGTCGGCTCTGAAGGGCATCGAGCAGGCGATTCGGGACATGCCGAACCTCGGCGCGAACCCCACGAACGACGGCAACCTCGTTCGCGTGACCATGCCGGAGCTCACGGCTGAGCGTCGCAAGGAGTACGTCAAGCTGGTCAAGACCAAGGCCGAAGACGCCAAGGTGCATGTGCGCGGTATCCGTCGCAAGGCGAAGGACGAACTCGACGGCCTCAAGAGCGAACTCGGCGAAGACGAGATCGCCCGGGCAGAAAAGGAACTCGACGCCCTCACGCGCCAGCACGTCGATCTCATCGACGACGCACTCAAGCGCAAAGAGGCTGAACTCCTCGAGGTATAGGCGGCATGTCCGACGAACGCACTGATGACGGCGCCGACAAGCCGCAGACGCGCCGCGAGGCGCGCGACTCGTCGACCTCGACCGGCGCCATCCCGCTGGTCGACGGCGCCCTCGTGGCGTTCGACGGGACGAGCATCCCGCCACGACCACCCCTCCCTGCCGACGAACGTGCGATGACGGAGTCCGCATTGGACACGGCTGAACACAATGCGATCAGAGAGCAGTGGCGGGCGAAGCGCGACGAGTTCGGCACGCATGTCACTCATGCGCGAGGTCAGCTCGACCAGGCGAACGAGCGCATCAAGGAGCGGACGGGCCGCGACCTGATCCTCGCGACCCTGATCGGGCTCGCGTTCGGCGCTGCGCTGCTCGCGTCGTTGTTGTTCATCAAGGTCCTCTTCGTGCCGTTCGCACTGGCTGCCGCGTTGCTCGGCGTCTACGAGCTCTCGCTGGCGTTGCGCGCATCGGGGCGGCGGATCGACGTGATCCCGCAGTTCATCGCCGCGACTCTGCTCGTGCTGTCGGCGTTCTTCCTCGACCTGTGGTTCGTCTGGGTCATGCTGTTCTTCGCCGTCGCATTCGTGATCGTCTGGCGACTGGTCGGCCAGATGATCGCCAAGGACGGCAGAACCTACGGCGATGTGCTGACGGATGCGATCATCGGCGGATTCGTCCAGATCTACGTGCCGTTCCTCGCGGCCGTCGCACTGATCCTGCTCAAGCAGGAGGGGGGTCAGTGGTGGGTCCTGAGCTTCATCGCGATCGCCGTCGTGGCCGACACCGGTGCGTATGCCGCAGGGCTCGCGTTCGGGCGGCACCCCATGGCGCCGAAGATCAGCCCCAAGAAGACCTGGGAGGGCTTCGGCGGAGCCGTCGTGGGTTCGATCACAGCCGGCGTGCTTCTCGCGCTCTTCCTGCTCGACCTGCCGTGGTGGACCGGCGTGATCTTCGGCGTGGCGATCCTCCTGTCTGCGACGCTGGGCGATCTCGGCGAGTCCATGCTCAAGCGTGATCTCGGGATCAAGGACATGAGCTCCTGGCTTCCTGGGCACGGGGGGCTCCTCGACCGGCTCGACAGCATCCTGCCGTCGACGATTCCCGCACTGTGCCTGTATTTCCTCTTCTCCTCCTGGGTGGTGCTGTGATGCTCTCCGACGACGTACAGACTGCGGACGCCGCGACGCAGGCGCCGCCCGCGTTCTCGTTGACCACGGGGCGAGTGCGCGGCTATCACCGTGCCGCTGTCGACACGTTTCTCGCGGCCGCCAGGGCGGCTTTCGAGGGAGATGCCGACGACCTCAGCGCAGCCGACGTCCGCGTGGCATCCTTCCCGCTCGTCAAGAACGGCTACGTCGTGGCTGAGGTCGACGCGGCACTCGGGCGCGTGGAGGATGCACTGGCTGCGCGTGCGCGCGACCGGGTCGTCCGTTCGCAGGGCGCAGGGGCGTGGGTGGAGCAGGCCCGAGGTGAAGCCCAGGTCATCCTCGACCACCTCGCGCGTCCGAAGCGGCAGCGTTTCGCACGTACGGGCATTCTCACCTTCGGCTACCGGATCGATGAGGTAGACCATGTCGGCACCCGGATCGCCCGTTATCTGCGGGACGGCGAGCCGCTGACGGCCGAGCAGCTGCGCTCGGCCGCGTTCCGCATGCAGCGCGGAGGGTATCGAGAAGAGCAGGTCGACGCACTGCTCGACGCGACCGTCGACGTGATCCTGGCTGTTCGCTGAGCGTTCCGATGGCCGACTCGTGCCTCACCGGGTAGACTGCCACTCATCGTGAACTCCCGAAACGACATGACACCTCATCGAAAAGACGTCACGCCTGTGCCCGCATCGGCGACTCTTTCGGCGCGCACCGGCAGTCGCCGACGAGGCGTCGCGGGATTCTTCAGCGGCCTCGCGGTCGTCGGCTTCGCTGCGGCCATGGTGGCACCGACCGGTGTCGCACTCGCCCAGCAACCCGAAGAGGTCGCCCCGGAGTCGGCATACTCGGCGGCACTCGGCGATACGCAGAATCTCACTGTCACGGCAGAGGGCGCGGCGATCGCTCCCGTTCAGCGAGGGACGTTCTCGGTCTACGTCACGCCCAAGCCGACGCCGACACCGACGCCGACCACTGCCTCCGAGGGATCCTCCGGTTCGTCGAAGCCCGGCCCCAGCGGTCCTCTCTTCTACACCGGCGGGGGAGCCCCTGCCGAGTGGATGGCGGCAGCGGGCATCGCGGAGTCCGATTGGGGCTACGTCGATTACATCGTCTCCCGCGAGAGCGGGTGGAACCCGAACGCGACGAACAAGTCCTCGGGTGCGTGCGGTCTCGTTCAGGCGCTGCCCTGCAGCAAGGTTCCCGGCAACGGCTACGATCCGGTCGACAACCTGCGCTGGGCGACGGGATACGCCACGGGCCGATACGGCAGCTGGGCCGGCGCTCACGCCTTCTGGACGAACAACCACTGGTGGTGAGCCGGCGTCATGGCCCGCTCTCGCAGACGCCGTCCGGCGCGCCCTGACACCGACGACTCGCTCGATCGTCTCCTCGCGTCATGGAAGCGCACGGAAGTGCGTCGCGGCTCGGAGTGGACCGTGCAGCCCGTGTCGGCTGTGCAGGCTCTGAAGGAGTACATCTGCCCCGGATGCGGGCGCATCGTCGCGCCGGGAACGGCCCACCTCGTTGTCTGGCGAGCAGACGGGGTTCTCGGCGATGCCGCGGATCTCGCCGCCCGACGGCATTGGCACACACACTGTTGGAGGATTGCATGAGCATGGAGATCCGTGGACCGATCGAGCTGCCGGCGCTGCGCGAGGACATCGTCTTGGAGACCGCTGATGAGCTGACGCTTGTCGGCGAGTTGGCGATGCCCGAGTCGTCTGCACCTGCGGCCACCCTGGTCACGCTGCACCCGCTTCCGACGGCCGGCGGATTCATGGACTCGCACATCATCCGCAAGGCCGCCGCGCGGCTGCCTGCGCTGGCCGATCTCGCAGTGCTGCGATTCAACACCCGGGGCACGACCTCACCCCGTGGCACCAGCGGTGGAGCGTTCGACGGGGGAGCAGCAGAGCAGTTCGACGTCGCAGCGGCGATGGAGTTCGTGCGCGAGCGAGGTCTTCCTCGCCCATGGCTCCTCGGCTGGTCGTTCGGCACCGAGCTCGCCCTGAAGTACGGGCGGGAGCACGACGTCGAAGGCATCATCCTGCTCTCTCCGCCGCTCCACCGGGCGACGGATTCCGACGTCGCGGCGTGGGCGGGCGTCGATGTCAAAGTGGTGGTGCTCGTTCCCGAGCTCGACGACTACCTTCGCCCGGCCGAAGCGCGAGAGCGCTTCGCAGCGATCCCTCACGCGAAGCTGATCGCCGTCGAGGGCGGCAAGCACCTCTGGGTGGGGGAGAGCCAGACGCGACGCGTCCTGACCGAGATCGTCGCTGCGGTGAATCCGGCGGCTCTCCCGCTGCCGACCGAATGGTCCGCCGTCTAGAGCTCGTTCATCCGGGGGATCAGCACCTGTCGGTAGAGGATCAGGATGCTCGCGGCCACGGGGATCGCGATCAGCGCACCGAGCAGTCCCAGCAGACTGCCCCCGGCCAGCGCGGCAACGACGACGACCGCGCCCGGTACCGAGACGGCGCGGCTCATGATTCGCGGGGAGATGATGTACGCCTCGATCTGCATGTAGATGAGGTAGTAGATCGCCGCGGCGATCGCTGTCGCCGGAGAGCCGAGTCCGGGGATCAGGCACACGAGGACGATGATCGTCGACCCCGTCAGAGTGCCGACGAGCGGAATCAGCGAGAAGAAGAAGGCCACGACGGCGAGCACGGCGGGGAACGGAGCGTCGATGATCGTGAGGAAGATCATGCTCAGTACGCCGTTGATGACGCCCTGGGTGACCTGCCCCATGACGTAGTAGCCGACCGAATCGGTGATCTGTTCGGCCAGGTCGATGAACCGCTCGCGCCTCGACGCGGGGGCGAGCTGATAGACCGCGCGCTTGAGCGACGGTGTGGAGGCGGTGAGGTAGATCGTGAGGATGAGGATGATGAACGCGCCGAACAGCCCGCTCACCACGGCGCCGCCGGCCGCGAGGACGCTCTGGCCGATCGACCCGCCGATCTGGGCGAGGTTCGTCTCGAGCCAGTTCGTGACGTACGCGAAGACCTCGTCGACCTTGAGATTGGGGAAGGTATCGACCATCCACTGCCGCAGGTCGGAAAGGAACGTGCCTCGCTGGACGATGGCCGTGATCTCGGCGATGAGCTGTGAGATCTGATCGACGAGCACCGGGATGACGATCAGGATGATGCCCGCGAACACGCCGAGAACCGCGAGGATGGTGATGAGCACGGCGAGCCAGCGGGGGAGCCGTCTGCGTTCGAGGAAAGAGACGAGCGGGTCGAGACCGAGGCTGAGGAAGAGCGCTGTTCCGACGTAGAGCAGCACCGTCGAGAGGCTCTCCACGCTGCCGATCAGCAGGATGCCCAACCCCACGCCGAGCGTCGCCACGAGAGCGGTGCGGAACGGGTTGTGGATCTTCATCGGTGCTCCTCGGAATGCGGGACCCTGCAAGCGTATCCACCGCACCGCGACTGGCCGCGACGACGTGCCGCACGCGACTCCGGCGCCCCCTCGTGGGCAACACACAGCTGATTTCGCTAGTCTGAAATGTCGAGTGTTGCGACTCGGGCATGCGTCCGGGCCGTGTGAGGAGACTATTCGTGCGTTTCGTATGGGCCGTCGTGGCCTTCGTGCTGGCTGCGGGACTGATCGCTGCGGGCATCGCGCAGCGAACCATCTTCATGGGTCCGTCGACCCAGGAGGTCTCAGTCGCTGTGGAAGAACCCGCCCCTTATGTGCTGCTGGACGGCGACGTCCTGCGCGAGCACCCGGGCTCTCAGACGCTGCTCGTGCGGGGTGAAGGTGAGATCTTCGCGGCATACGGTCGGACGGCCGACATGGAGGCATGGCTGGCCGACGCCTCGTACAACCACGTGACCGCCGGCAAGGGTGGCGAGCTCGAGGCCGAGCTGATTGCCGCCGGAGCCGCGGCCGACGGCGATGACGCCACCGCGACCCCGGCACCGACCGAGAGCCCTGCTCCCGCGGAGACTCCGGTTCCTTCCGCGACTCCGACCGAGGGCGGCGCGGCCGCAGAGCCGGGACGCAATCCGGCGGGGTCCGATCTCTGGCTGGATTCGTTCACCGAGACCGACGCTCTCATCGTCGACAAGATGCAGCTCCCCGAAGGAGTCAGTCTGATCATCGCGTACGACGGCACCGCAGACGCTCCCGACGACATCGTGATCTCGTGGCCGCTCGACACGTCGACGCCGCTCGCGGGACCGCTCATGGCCGCAGGCGCGGCCCTGCTCCTCGTCGGTCTCGTGCTCTATGTCCTCGCAATCCGTCACCAGCGCCGCGGGCGAGGTCCGCGGCGCAAGGGCCCTGGCCCCCTCCCGGCGACCGAGCCGATCGATGTGGCTCAGCTGCCGCCCTCGGAACGCGCGGTGATCGAGAGCTCGGCGCCCGCACCCGGCGATGCGGATGAGGCCTCTGGGGGTGCGCCCGCTGAGGGCCCGGACACGGCGGGAGTGGGCCGCGAAGGCGCGGATGACGCGGCTGGCGAGCGCAGCTCCGACCGCGATCGGAAGACCGAGAGGCGTGCGACGACCACCGACCGCAGACGCCGCCTGCTCGCCCTGCCCGCGCTCGCGGTGACGGCCCTGCTCGCGAGCGGTTGCTCGCCCGACTCCTGGCCGCAGTTCGGAGAAGGGACACCGTCACCGTCGCCCAGTGCGACCGTGATCGCCCCGGAGAACCAGAAACCGCCGGCCGTGACCGAGGCGCAGGCGAGACGGATCCTGCAGGAGGTGTCTACTACCCTCTCGGACGCGGACGCGGCGATGGACATCGCTCTCGCCGGCACCCGGCTCGATGGTCCGGCGCTGACGGCTCGGACGACCGAGTACGCGCTTCGGACCGCTCTTCCGGAAACCCCGGTGCCTGCCGCGATCCCGACGGATGACGTCGAGGTCGTGCTGCCCGAAGCCACCGACCGTTGGCCGCGCACGGTTCTGCTGCTCTCGAAGAACGCGGGCGACGACACCGTGCCGCCCGTGATCCTCACCATGACTCAGCAGGACCCGTGGTCGAACTACAAGGTGACGAACATGGCCGAGATGTCGGCGGACGCAGTCTTCCCCGAGGTGGCCGCACCGTGGCTCGGTACTTCACTCGTGCCGGACGACTCCGCGTTCCTCAGCATCCCGCCGAGTGAGCTCGCCACCACATTCGCCGACATCGTCGACGCGGGAGAGACCAGTGCGTCCTACGGGCTCTTCGACGAGATCTCTCAGAACCTCGCCCAGTCGATTCGCGACAGCCGCCAGGCCGTCGTGCAGAACCTCGCGGACAACGGTGCCGCCGAGACCTCGCAGACTGCGTTCGACATCGTCCCTGCGGATTCCGCACCTGTATCGATGGCGACGCTCGACAGCGGCGCGATCGTAGCCGTCTCGCTCGTCGACACGGAGTCGGTGACGCCGACGTCGGCGGACGCCGTGATCCGCTTCGGTGACAACGCTCAGGCGAAGGCCCTGACGGGCGTGTCCGAGTCCGCCAAGGGTGTGACGACCAAATACGAATTCCAGCTGTTCTTCTCGGTTCCCTCGCAGGGGTCGACCGAGCAGATCCGTCTCCTGGCTGTCCGACAGGACCTTCTCTCCGTCGAGGTGATCAAATGACCGATATCTCTCCCGCCGCGCTCCGCGGAGCCGTCGACCTCTCCTCTCTGCGAAACCGCCCTGCAGCACCGGCGGCAGGCGCGCAGAGTCCCGCTACCGGGACCGACATCGTGGTCGATGCGACCGATGAGTCGTTCGGTCAGATCCTCGAACTCTCGCGCACGGTGCCGGTGGTCGTCGACCTCTGGGCGGAATGGTGCGGCCCGTGCAAGCAGCTGAGCCCGATCATCGAGAAGGTGGCGCGCGAACTCGGCGGAAAGGTCTTGCTCGCCAAGGTCGACGTCGATGCGAACCCCCAGCTCGCTCAGGGTTTTCGTGCGCAGTCGATCCCGATGGTCGTCGCACTCATCGCCGGCCAGCCAGTCCCGATGTTCACGGGTGCGGTTCCCGAGCAGCAGGTCAGAGAGGTCTTCGCGCAGCTGCTCCAGCTCGCGGCTCAGAACGGTGTGACGGGCACATTGAATGTCGGCGAGGTCTCCGAGAGGCAGGAGGCTCCGGAGGAACCGCCGATGCCGCCGCTGCACGCCGAGGCATTCGCCGCCATCGAGGCGGGCGACTACGCTGCGGCGATCGTGGCGTATGAGAAGGCTCTCGCAGAGAATCCTCGCGATGAGGATGCGATCGCGGGTCTGGGTCAGGTTCGTCTGCTCGACCGTGTGCAGCACCTCGACCTGCAGGACGCGCGGGCTGCCGCTGCGGCCCAGCCACGAGATGTCCAGGCGCAGTTCGACGTCGCCGACCTCGACCTCGCCGGTGGTCATGTCGAGGATGCGTTCGGACGGCTGCTCGACCTCTTCGCTCAGCTTCCCTCAGACGAGCGGACACCGGTCAGAGAGCGTCTGATCGAGCTCTTCGGACTGATCGGCGCCGCAGATCCTCGCGTCATCGCCGCGCGCAACAGGCTCTCCTCGCTGCTCTTCTGACGCTGTGCTGCGGCTGAGCGGCCCGATGCCGGTCAGCCGCAGCCGCTCAGCCGTGACTGATCGTGGGTACGTGAGGCTCGCCCTCGTGGCGCAGCCAGATGGTGGACAGCGCGGGAATCGTCACGGTCGCCTCAGCAGGTCCGACACCCTCGGAGTGAGCGACGACCATGCCGAGGTTGCCCGATCCTCGACCGCCGTATTCTGCCGCATCAGTGTTGAGGATCTCCTGCCACACGCCTGCGACGGGCAGAGCGAGGCGGTGGCCGCTGCGCTCCACGCCGGCGAAGTTGCTGATCACGACGAGACGGCCACCGTGGGCGTCACGGCGCTCGAAGGCGATCACGTTCGGGTCCCAGCTGGGAGCGCCGAGACGTGCGAACGACGAGCCGTCGTTGTCTCGCTCCCAGAGGGGCGCCTGGGCACGATAAGTGCGGTTGAGCTGGCCGACGAAACTCTGCAGCTGCGCATGCGATGGCTGGTCCAGCAGCCACCAGTCGAGTTCGCGGGATTCGGACCACTCCGCGAGCTGCCCGAACTCCTGCCCCATGAACAGGAGCTTCTTCCCGGGGTGCCCCCACATGTATGCCAGGTACGCGCGGACGTTCGCGAGCTTGTGCCAGTGGTCGCCCGGCATCTTCGCGAGAAGACTGCCCTTGCCATGCACGACCTCGTCGTGGCTGATCGGCAGCAGATAGTTCTCACCGAACGCGTAGACGAAGGAGAAGGTCATCTCGCCTTCGTGGTGCGCGCGGTACATCGGGTCGCGTTCGATGTACTGGAGCGAGTCGTTCATCCAGCCCATGTTCCATTTGAACCCGAAGCCGAGTCCGGCGTGATCGGTCGGTGCGGTGACGCCGGGGAAGCTCGTCGACTCCTCCGCGATCATCAGCACGCCGGGGTGAAGGCGATAGGCGGTCGCATTCACCTCCTGCAGGAAGCGGATCGCCTCGAGGTTCTCCCTGCCTCCGTGGATGTTAGGTTCCCACTCGCCCTCGTTGCGGGAGTAGTCGAGATAGAGCATCGAGGCGACTGCGTCGACCCGCAGACCGTCGACATGGAACTCGCTCAGCCAGAAGAGGGCGTTGGCGACCAGGAAGCCGCGCACCTCGGGGCGACCGTAGTCGAAGATGAGGGTTCCCCAGTCCTGGTGCTCGCCGCGCCGAGGGTCGGGGTGCTCGTAGAGCGGCTGGCCGTCGAACTTCGCGAGGGCGAAGGCGTCTTTGGGGAAGTGCCCGGGCACCCAGTCCATGATCACGCCGATCCCGGCCTGGTGCAGTCGATCGATCAGGTATCGCAGATCATCGGGGCTGCCGAAACGACTCGTCGCCGCGTAGTACCCGCTCACCTGATAGCCCCAGGAGCCACCGAAGGGGTGCTCCGCGAGCGGCATGAACTCGACGTGCGTGAAACCGGCCTCGTTGACATGGGCGATGAGCGGCTCTGCGGCGTCGCGGTAGCTCAGGCCTCCGCGCCAGGATCCGAGGTGCACCTCGTAGACCGACAACGGCTGCGCGACCGCATGGGTCGCGGCACGGCGGGTCATCCACGCGCCGTCCGACCAGTCGTAGGTCGACTGCGTGATCACCGATGCGGTCTCGGGGGGGATCTGCGCCGCCTGCGCCATCGGGTCGGCCTTGAAGATCCATGACCCTCCGCGGGTGCGGATCTCGTACTTGTAGGTCGTTCCGATCGCGAGATCGGGGATGAACAGCTCCCAGATACCGCTCACGCCCATCGAGCGCATCGCGTGTGCTTCGCCGTTCCAGCCGTTGTGCTCGCCCGCCACTCGAACCGCCGTCGCGTTGGGTGCCCACACGGCGAACGCGACGCCGGTCTCGCCTCCCACGGTCTGTGCATGAGCTCCCAGCACCTGCCAGAGCCGCTCATGTCGCCCTTCTGCGATCAGATGCAGGTCGACGTCGCCGAGGGTGGGCAGGTGGCGGTACGGGTCGCCGGCGATCGTCTCGTCGTCGTCGCCGTACGCGGTGGCGATCCGATACGGGACCGGGGCTCCGTCGTGCTGCGCCTCCCAGATACCGTGCGCGACGTGGTCGAGCTCGAGTCGGCTCCCGTCCCGGAAGACCGCCGCGACCGAGGAGGCGAGAGGGCGACGGGCGCGGATCACCGTGACGGTGCGATCGCTCGCGTCGGTGAACGGGTGCGAGCCGAGCACGGCGTGCGGGTCGTGGTGGGCACCGGCCGCCACCGCAGCCCAGTCCGATGACGTAGCTGCATCCTCGACGTAGCTCATGATCGTCTCCTCACCTTCAGTATGTGCACCGGTTCGGCGAAGGCGTCGAGGCGCACGTAGTTGTGATCGGCCCAGGTCCAGACGGCACCGGTCAGCAGGTCCTCCACCTCGAACTGCTCGCCCAGGGGCACACCCCAGATCGTGGTGTCGAGATGCACTGTGGTCTCGCGAACGGAATGCGGATCGACGTTGGCGATCACGAGGAGCGTGTCGGATTCGCCGGTGCCGGTGAAGGCCGCATCGAGGTGCTTGCTGTAGACGAGCACGGAGTCGTCATCGCTCCAGTGCACGGCGAGGTTGCGGAGCTGTCGCAGAGCCGGGTGCGCGCGACGGATCGCGTTCAGACGGCGCAGGAGGGGCGCCAACGAGTCGCCGGCCTCCTCCGCACCCTCCCAGTCACGGAACTTGAACTCGTACTTCTCGTTGTCGATGTTCTCCTCGGAACCGGGGCGCGCGACATTCTCGAAGAGTTCGTAGCCCGCGTAGACCCCGTACACGGGAGCAGCTGTCGCCGCGATGCATGCCCGGATCCGGTATGCCGCGCGTCCGCCGAACTGCAGGTACTCGGTGAGGATGTCATGCGTGTTCACGAAGAGGTTCGGTCGCATGTAGTCGCTGGTCTCGTGCGCGACGCTGGTGAGGAACTCCTCGAGTTCCGCCTTGGTGTTGCGCCAGGTGAAGTAGCTGTAGCTCTGCTGAAACCCCACGGCAGCGAGCGCGCGCATCACGGCAGGGCGCGTGAACGCCTCGGCGAGGAAGATCACGTCCGGGTCCTGGGCATTCACCGTGGCGATGAGCCACTCCCAGAACTGCAGCGGCTTCGTATGCGGATTGTCGACCCGGAAGATCTTGACGCCCTCGCGCACCCAGTGCTGGACGATGCGCAGCATCTCCCGGTAGATGCCGGCAGGGTCGTTGTCGAAGTTCAGGGGGTAGATGTCCTGGTACTTCTTCGGAGGGTTCTCGGCGTATGCGATGGTGCCGTCGGGGAGGGTCGTGAACCACTCCGGGTGCTCATCGACCCAGGGGTGATCCGGAGATGCCTGAAGTGCGAGATCGAGAGCGACCTCCAGACCCTCGTTCTTCGCGGCTCGCACGAACGCGCGGAAGTCGGCGGGCTTGCCGAGCTCGGGGTGGATCGCGTCGTGTCCGCCGTCGGCAGAGCCGATCGCATACGGCGAACCCGGGTCTCCTGGTTCGGTCGTCAGTGTGTTGTTCCGGCCCTTGCGGTTCGTCGTCCCGATCGGATGGACGGGCACCAGATAGATGACGTCGAATCCCATCGCGGCGACCGCGGGAAGGCGTTTGGCGGCTGTCCTGAACGTTCCGCTCTTGACAGTGCCGTCTTTGAGGCGCTTCGCCCCCTCTGAGCGCGGGAAGAACTCGTACCATGCGCCGACGCCCGCTGCAGTCCGCTCGACCAGCAGCGTGTGCACGGCCGACGCCGAACGCAGTGTCGTGAGCGGCCGGTCACGGAAGAATCCCGCGAGCTCGGCATCGGTCGAGGCAGCGATCGTCGTCGCCGCATCGCCGCCGGCCAGCGCTGCGGCGATGTCTCTGAGACGTCGGCGCTGAGCGGCGGGACGGTCCTTCTCGGCCGCTGCGCGCGTGAGCAGCTCGGCGCCGAGCGCCGCCATCACCGGTACATCGACGCCAACGGCGACCTTCACCTCGGCGGCGTGCGCCCAGGTCGCGAAGTCATCGGAGAACGCCTCGAAGCGGAACGACCAGCGACCCTGAAGGTCGATCGCGATCTCGGCACCCCAGCGATCGGTCCCGTCCAGGAAAGGGGTCAGGCGGTGGAGCGTCTCCTCGCCGTCGGGTGAGGTCAACCGGAGCTGCACGCCGATGAGGTCGTGCCCTTCGCGGAAGGCGACCACGCTGAACGGCACCACTTCGCCGACGAAGGCTTTGGGTGCGAAACCGCCAGGCACGGCGGGTGTGCCGCCGACCAAAGGGATGCGAGTCGCGACGAGCCCGTCGCCGTCCGAGACGGGCCCCAACGGGCGCGACGGGATCTGTGCGGGGCTTCGGAGAGCCTTCGGACTGGTGCTGCTCATTCGTGCGGCCACCTCCCGAATGTACCGCTCCGGACGGTGAGCGGGTAGCTCGCGGAAGGCACCGGCGCGCCGCCAGTCATTCCACGCGGAAGAGTCGCATGGAGGTGCCGGGGATGGGCAGGATGTCGCCCGGGGCGAACACCTCACCACCGGCATCCGGGCGCTCGTCGGCACTCGACCACAGCGAGACGAAGCGCGTCGCATCCTCGAGTTCCTCCGGGAGGCGCACATCGATGGGCGACTCCGTGCCGTGCACGATGAGGAGGATCCGGTTGGCCGCCTCACGGTCGGGTGTCGAGGCCGCGACGTACTGGAGCGTTCGGTTACCGGGGTCCGTCCACTGCTCGCTCTCCATCGTCTCGCCGTTCTGGTCGAACCAGTCCATGACCGAGGCGTTGGGGATGTGCTCGCCGAGTCGGGCGTATCGGCTCGGGCGCAGGGCGGGGTTCTCCGAACGGAGCTGGATCAGTCGAGCGACGTGCGCGCGCAGGTCTTCCTGCCACGGCTCTGCGTCCCATCCGAGCCATGTCAGCGACGAATCCTGCGCATAGGCGTTGTTGTTGCCGCGCTGGGTGCGCCCGACCTCGTCGCCTGCGGTGAGCATCGGGATGCCCGCAGACAGCAGCAGGGTGCCGAGCAGGTTGCGCATCGCTTTTCGACGGGCGGCGAGGATGGTCGGGTCGTCGGTCGGCCCCTCGATGCCATGGTTGAACGCACGGTTCATGTCGGCACCGTCGCGGTTCTGCTCGCCGTTCGCCTCGTTGTGCTTGACGTCGTACGACACGAGGTCGTGCAGCGTGAACCCGTCGTGCGCCGTGACGAAGTTGATGCTCGCGAGCGGGCCCCGCTCGGCGGCGAAGGTGTTCGAGGAGCCGGCGAGACGCGTGGCGAAGCCGCCGATGCCGACCGGGGCGGAGGCACGACGCGCGTAATCGATGTCGCTCAGCCAGAAGTTCCGCACCCGGTCGCGGTAGCGGTCGTTCCACTCCATCCAGCCGTTCGGGAAGTTGCCCGTCTGCCACCCGCCCATGCCGACGTCCCACGGCTCCGCGATGAGCTTGGTCTCGCTGAGGATCGGATCGTTGGCGATCGCGGTGAGCAGCGGATGCTCCGGTGTGTAGGTGTGCGAGTCGTCGCGCGCGATCGCGGCGGCGAGGTCGAACCGGAACCCGTCGATCTGCATCTCCTGCGCCCAGTAGCGCAGCGAGTCGAGCACGAGTCGGGCGCCGGCATCGGTCGAGGTGTCGAGCGTGTTGCCGCACCCCGTCGTGTCGATGTACGCGCCGGACGCGTCCTGTCGGTAGTAGCTCGCGTTGTCGATGCCGCGAAGACTCGAGCGAGGACCGCCGAGGCCCTCCTCAGACGTGTGGTTGTACACGACGTCCAGGATGACCTCGAGTCCGGCTTCGTGCAGCAGTCGCACCATGCCCTTGAACTCGGCGAGAACGGCCTCAGGGCCGCCCTTGCGGGCATCTTCGGTCGCGTAGGCGTTGTGCGGCGTGAAGAAGTTGAGGGTGTTGTAGCCCCAGTAGTTGGTGAGGCCGCGCTCGAGCAACCGCGGCTCCGGCACGAAGGCCTGAACGGGAAGCAGCTCGATCGAGGTGATGCCGAGAGAGTGGAAGTACTCGATCATGGCCGGGTGCGCGAGCCCGGCGTAGGTGCCGTGCAGAGCAGGCGGCACGTCGGGCTGGCGTTTGGTCAGACCCTTCAGGTGCCCTTCGTAGATCACGGTCCGGTCGAGCGGGATCCGCGGCTTGACGGACTCTCCCCAGTCGAACCCGTCGACGATCACGACGGAGCGCCACTCCTCGTAGCCGTCGCCCTGGGCGAGACCACGAGCATAGGGATCGAGCAGGAGGGTCTCGGGGTTGAACGTGTTGCCCGGACCGTGCGGCCCTCCCACGCGGATCGCGTACCGGGTTCCCGGCTGGAGCAGCTCCGTGGTCACTTCCCAGATGCCGCCGGGAAGGCGGGCGAGGTCGACCTGATCGATCACCCAGTCGAGGTCGGTGGCATCGAAGACGACGAGCTCGATGGAGGACGCGTTCTGCGACCAGACGCGGAGGGTTCCGACGCCGTCGTGAAGGCGCACACCGAGGTTGTCGAGTGCAGTACCGCCGGGCACGGTGATGTCTCGGATCGCGGGCATGAATACACACTAGAGGTCTGCACTCGGGTCTCAGGACCGCATGCACTCAGTTCCATGTGCACGCCACCACCCGGAAAATGGGGGAGAGTGGAGGAATGCGGCACTATCTCGACCACGCGGCCACGACACCCCTGCGCCCTGAGGCGCGGGATGCATGGCTCGATGCGAGCGAGATGGTCGGGAACGCATCGTCGACCCACGGCGCGGGGCAGGATGCGAGGCGCCTGCTCGAGGAGGCGCGCGAGCGCTCAGCTGCGGTGCTCGACTGCGATCCCATCGAGGTCGTCTTCACCTCGGGCGGCACGGAGTCGATCAATCTCGCGCTGCAGGGACTCTGGCAGGCGCGGCCGGTGGGGACGGATGCCATCGTGATGCCGGATGCCGAGCATCACGCGACCGTGGACACGATCGAGGCTCTGGTCGCAGCGGGAGCGGTCCTGCGCGCTGTACCGGTATTTCGCACGGCGGCGATCGACGGGCGAGAGTTCGCCGACCAGCTTCCGGGAGCAGCGTTGGCAACCGCACTGATCGCCAACAACGAGGCGGGGACGATCAACGACGCCGCTGAGCTCGCCTCGTCGGCCGCACAGGCTCTCGTGCCCCTTCACCTCGATGCGGTGTCAGCGCTCGGTCATCTGCCTCTGTCCTTCCGAGGGCTGCGAGGCGATGCCCCGGATGCGCTGGGGCTGGTCGCGATGAGCGTCGCAGGACACAAGATCGGAGCGCCGGTCGGTGTCGGCGCGTTGGTCGTCGCTCGCACCGCTCGGCTCTCGGCGCTGCTTCGCGGTGGCGCGCAGCAGAGAGGGCTTCGTGCCGGGACGCAGGATGTGGCGGGCGCAGCCGCGTTCGCCACCGCGCTCGAACTCGCGGAGTCTGAGCGGGAGTCGGAGACGGCTCGACTCGCAGCGATGCGAGACCGGCTGGTCGACGGCATCCTGACACGAGTGCCGCAGGCTGAGCTGCTCGGTGACAGTTCGCGACGCCTCCCCGGCAACGCCCACATTCTCTTCCCCGGTGCGGTGGGGGAGAGCCTGCTCTTCCTGCTCGATACGGCAGGGATCGCCGCGTCGACCGGATCGGCGTGCCAGGCAGGAGTCGCAGAGCCGTCGCATGTGGTGATGGCGATGGGGCGCAGCGAGCAGGATGCCCGCAGCGTGCTCCGGTTCTCGCTGGGCCGCACCTCCACAGACGCCGACATCGACGCGGTTCTCGCCGCTATCGCCGACGCCTATGCGAGAGCTTCCGGCTCCGGCTCAGCTGCGCGCTCGTAGACTGGCTCCATGAGGATTCTTGCGGCCATGAGTGGCGGAGTTGACTCCGCAGTCGCGGCCGCGCGGGCCGTGGAGGCGGGGCACGACGTCGTCGGAGTGCATCTCGCGCTCTCCCGCGCGGGCGGCACCCTGCGCACCGGGAGCCGGGGCTGCTGCACCATCGAGGACGCTCTCGACGCCAGACGCGCAGCGGATCTGCTCGGCATCCCCTTCTACGTCTGGGACTTCTCCGAGCGGTTCCGCGAAGACGTGATCGCCGACTTCGTGTCGGAGTACCAGGCGGGGCGCACTCCCAATCCGTGCATGCGGTGCAACGAGAAGATCAAGTTCGCCGCCCTGCTCGATCGAGCGATCGAGCTCGGCTTCGATGCCGTCTGCACGGGACACTATGCGACGCTGATCCCCACGGATGCCGGCCTCGAGCTGCACAGGGCTGCGGACAACGCGAAGGATCAGTCCTACGTGCTGGGTGTGCTGACGGCCGACCAGCTCGCGCACACCTATTTCCCGCTCGGAACCACGCCGTCCAAGGCCGTCGTGCGTGCGGAAGCCGAAGCGCGCGGTCTGAGCGTGGCGCAGAAGCCCGACAGCCACGACATCTGCTTCATCCCTGACGGCGACACCCGTGGCTGGCTCGCCGAGAAGGTGGGCACGGCGACAGGCGAGGTCGTCGACCGCAGCGGAGCCGTCGTCGGGTCCCACGAGGGTGCGCATGCGTTCACGGTCGGCCAGCGCCGCGGGCTCAAGCTCGGGGTTCCCGCCGCCGACGGCAAGCCCCGATTCGTGCTCGAGGTGCGTCCGGTCTCGAACACCGTGGTCGTCGGGCCGAAGGAGGCGCTCGCGACGCGCGAGATCTCCGGCGGTCGGTTCAGCTGGGCAGGTGCAGCCCCCGAAGAGGCGGAGTTCAGCTGTGACGTGCAGATCCGCGCTCATTCGGAACCGGAACCTGCGAGGGCTTTCGTCTCGGCGGACGAAGTGAGAGTGGTGCCGGATCGCCCCCTCGACGGCGTCGCCCCCGGACAGACGGCTGTGCTGTACGTGGGAACGAGAGTGCTCGGCCAGTTCACGATCGATCGCACGGTGTCGGCCGTGCCTGTCGACGCCTAGACCCGCGCTCGGGATGTCGGTGCTCGCTCGTAGACTGGCGGGGTGCCGGAGAACATCTCGTTGGAAGACGCCCGTATCGAAGCGGACGAGCTGACCACTCGCATCCTCGAGGCGAAGGACGCGTACTACGGGCGTGACACCTCGCTCGTCGACGACGCCACGTATGACGGATGGATGCGCCGGCTCGAAGAACTCGAACGGCTGCACCCCGAGCTCCAGGGGCAGGATTCACCCACCCAGATGGTGGGCGCCGCCGAAGCGACGGGTCTGGCGACGATCGAGCACGCCGAGCGGATGCTGAGTCTCGACAATGTGTTCTCGATCGACGAACTGCGGGAGTGGGCAGCGAAGACGCGGGCCTCGGCGGGGCGTGACGTCGACTGGCTCACCGAACTGAAGATCGACGGACTCGCCATCAATCTCCGCTACGAGAACGGCCGGCTGACGTCCGCCGCGACGCGAGGAGATGGGCGCGTCGGGGAGATCGTAACCGAGAACGCGCTGCGACTGCCCGAGATACCGTTCGAGCTCTCGGGCACGGGCCACCCTGCGATCGTCGAGGTCCGCGGCGAGGTGTTCATCCCGGTTGCGGCGTTCGAACGCCTGAACGCGGCGCAGGCGGAGTTCCGCGAGCGTGCCTACGACGACGCGTATGCGCGATGGGAGGCGCGATCGGGTGCGAAGAAGCCTTTCGACGAGGAGAAGGCCCGAACGGCCGCCGCCCGGCGGTTCCCCTCCTTCGCCAACCCGCGGAACGCGGCGAGCGGGGGCCTGCGGCAGCAGATCGACAAGAAGAACGGTCTCGAGCTCGAGGCGGGGATGCTGCGCATCGAATCGCTCGCTCTCTACGTGCACGGCATAGGCGCCTGGCAGAACCCACCCGTCGCAGCGCAGAGCCAGGTGTACGAGCAGCTCGCAGAGTGGGGCCTGCCGACGAGCCCCCACACCAAGGTCTGCACCAGCATCGACGAAGTCGCGGCGTTCGTCGAGTATTTCGGCCAGCACCGGCACGACATCGAGCACGAACTCGACGGCATCGTGGTCAAGGTCGATGAGCTCTCCCTGCACGATGAGCTCGGAGCCACCAGCCGCGCTCCGCGCTGGGCGATCGCCTACAAGTACCCGCCCGAAGAGGTGCAGACGAAACTCCTCGACATCGTCGTGTCGGTGGGTCGCACAGGCAGGGCCACGCCGTTCGCGGTGATGGCTCCCGCCCAGGTGGCGGGGTCAGTGGTGAGGCAGGCGACGCTCCACAACAAGGACGTCGTGAAGGCGAAGGGCGTACTCATCGGCGACACCGTCGTGCTGCGTAAAGCGGGCGACGTCATCCCCGAGGTGCTCGGTCCCGTGGTCGACAAGCGCGACGGCACGGAGCGCGAGTTCGTCATGCCCGTGGAGTGCCCCGAGTGCGGCACCCCACTGCGCCCGATGAAGGAGGGCGACATCGATCTGCGGTGTCCGAATGCGCGATCGTGCCCTGCGCAGGTGCGCGGTCGCGTCGAGCACATCGGATCACGGGGCGCGCTCGACATCGAGGCTCTCGGCGAGGTCACTGCAGCGGCGCTCACCCAGCCGACGTCGCCGGCCGTTCCGCCCCTCGAGACCGAGGCAGGACTCTTCGCGCTCACGCTCGAAGAGATCGTGCCGATCGAGCTGTTCGTCCGCGACGCGGAGACGGGCCTGCCGAAGGAGGACGACGACGGGCTGGTGAAGACACGAGCGCCGTTCCGCCGCAATCCCACGGCCGCAGAGAAGAAGTCCGGCCTCGAGGGGCCGCAGCCGTCGTCGCAGGCCCTCACCCTCCTGGCCGAACTCGAGAAGGCGAAGACGAAGGACCTGTGGCGACTTCTCGTGTCGCTCAACATCCGTCATGTCGGCCCCGTCGCTGCACGAGCGCTCGCGCAGTGGTTCGGCTCGCTCGATGCGATCCGCGCGGCTTCCCGCGACGAGCTCGCTGCGGTCGAGGGGGTCGGCGGCATCATCGCCGACTCGCTGCTCGCGTGGTTCGAAGTCGACTGGCACAGAGAGATCGTGCAGCGGTGGGCCGAGGCCGGGGTCCAGTGGGCGACTCCCGGTCACCCGGGTCCGGGTGCTGCCGTGGTCGAGGGCGGCGTACTCGACGGCCTCACCATCGTCGCGACCGGATCGCTCGACGGGTACACACGCGACGGTGCCCAGGAGGCCATCATCAAGGCGGGCGGCAAGGCCGCGTCGAGCGTGTCGAAGAAGACCGACTTCGTCGCCGCGGGTCCTGGCGCGGGGTCGAAGTTGGGCAAGGCGGAGGAGCTCGGTATCCGCATCCTCGACGCTGCTCAGTTCCACATCCTCGTGACCCAGGGGCCGGACGCGCTCGGATGAAGCGCTACGGACCGTTGATCGTCGTTCCGGGCGCGCTGGCGGTGGGTGATCCGGGGAGGCATCACCTTCGCCTGACACCTGACGCGGTGCTCTTCCGCGACGGCAGTGAGAATCGCGGCATCGTCCCGTGGATTCAGGTCGAGCGAGTGCTGATCGACGTACCGGTGACGCGCTTTCGGCTGCCGGGGCTCGTCAGCACGATCGTCATCGGTGCGCTGACGTTCCTCGCCGTCTCCGATCTTGGAATGGATCCGGACGACGGCACAGTCGACGTGAAGATCGACGGGGAATCCACCACCGCACCCTTGAGCCGTCACCATGTCGGCGGATACTGGGCTCCGACAGTCCACGGCGCCCACAGGCTGTTGCAGCACCTCATCGATCATCCGGAACAGCGATCGCTGCTCGCTCCGCCGGAGTCCCTGCTCGACGTCGCCGCGCGCCTGGCACGCAGCGGAGCCTCAGGAACCTCAGGCTCCTGACGCGACTATGCCTCGGCGATTCGCTGGAGCAACTTCGGCGATCCGGCGAACCCGAGCCGCTGATAGACCGAAACCGCGCGCTCGCTCGAGTGCACGGTGACCCTGGAGGCGCCGGCTCTGTGCACATGGGTGGTCGCTGCGTCGACGAGTGCGGCGCCCACGCCGCCCCCGCGGTGCTCGGGCATCACGAAGACGCTCTGGATGTCTGCCGAGAGGCGGTTGTTCGCACCAGGGCTCGGCACGCGCGGGAGCAGCGCGACCCATGCGGCACCCACCGTCGTGTCCTCGGTGAGGGCCACGAACGCGAAGTGGGTATCCTTATGGGCTTCCCACCACGACCCGAGCGCGTCCACGAACGAGTCGAACTCCGCGGTGTCGGCGTTGTCGCCGGCTCTGTCCATCCACTTCAAGCGCGCCAGGCCCCGAACATCCTCGGGGCCTGCGCGCTCGATGTGCATATGTCGATCAGTCCTTGTGCCGCGGCTTGCGGAACGGCTTCTCGCCGCGCTCATCGGAGCGGGCCGGGCGGTCCTCGCGATCGTAGCGGGGGCGGTCGAAGCCGCCTCGAGCGCCGGCGTCGCGCGGGCCGTCGTTGCGTCGGGCTGCCGGACCACGGTCGGGCTTGATCTCGATCAGTCGACCAGAGATGCGGGTGTCCCTGAGCTTGTCGAGCACCGAGGAGTCGAGGTTCGCGGGAAGCTCGACGACCGTGAAGTCCGGCCGGATGTTGATGGCGCCGAAATCGTCACGGCCGAGGCCACCCTCGTTCGCGAGCGCGCCGACGATCTGACGCGGCTCGACCCGGTGACGTCGACCGACCTCGATGCGGTAGGGCTTGTAGTCGCCCCGTCCACGGCGCTCGCGAGGCTCGCGGGGCTCCCGCTGATCGCGGGTGTTGCGTTCCCGCGGCGGACGGTTGTCGAACTCGACGGCCTTCGTCAGCGGGTCATCCGACGGGTCGAGCAGCAGAGGAGTGTCACCCTGCGCGACGACCGCGAGCGCAGCGGCCACATCAGCCTCCGGCACATCGTGGTTGCGCACATAGTGGGCGATGATGTCGCGGAACTTCTCGATCCGCGGGCTATCGCCGAGCGCGGTCGTGATCGCATCGTCGAATCGGGCGAGACGCGTGGTGTTGACGTCGTCCATGCTGGGCAGCTGCATCTGCGTCGGCTGCTGGCGGGTCGCCTTCTCGATCGACTTGAGCAGGTAACGCTCGCGCGGGGTGATGAAGCTGATCGCGTCGCCCTTGCGACCGGCGCGTCCGGTGCGGCCGATGCGGTGCACGTAGGACTCGGTGTCGGTGGGGATGTCGAAGTTGATGACGTGGCTGATGCGCTCGACGTCGAGACCTCGAGCGGCGACGTCCGTCGCGACGAGGATGTCGAGCTTGCCGTCCTTGAGCTGGTTGACGCTGCGCTCACGTTGCACCTGCGCCACATCGCCGTTGATCGCAGCGGCTGAGTATCCACGGGCGCGCAGCTTCTCGGCGAGCGTCTCGGTCTCGTTCTTGGTGCGGACGAACACGATCATGCCGTCGAAGTTCTCGACCTCGAGGATGCGAGTCAGCGCATCGACCTTCTGCGCGTACGACACCACGAGGTAGCGCTGCGTGATGTTGGTGCCCGTTGCGGTCTTCGACTTGATGCTGATCTCTTCGGGATCGCGCAGGTACTTCTGCGCGAGGCGGCGGATCTGCGGGGGCATCGTCGCGGAGAACAGTGCGACCTGCTTCTCGACGGGCGTCTGAGCGAGGATCTGCTCGACGTCTTCCGCAAAGCCCATCTTGAGCATCTCGTCGGCCTCGTCGAGCACCAGGTACTGCAGCTGCGAGAGGTCGAGAGTGCCCTTGGCGAGATGGTCCATGATGCGGCCGGGGGTTCCGACGATCACGTGGACGCCGCGGCGCAGCGCGGAGAGCTGCACGCCGTAGGCCTGGCCGCCGTAGACCGGCAGCATGTGCACACCCTTCATCTTCGAGGCGTAGGACTCGAAGGCCTCGCAGACCTGCAGTGCGAGCTCGCGGGTCGGAGCGAGCACCAGCGCCTGCGGAGTCTTCTGCGAGACGTCGAGGCGCTCCAGGACGGGGAGCGCGAAGGCCGCGGTCTTTCCCGTTCCTGTCTGCGCCATGCCGACGACGTCGCGGCCCGACAGGAGAGTCGGGATCGTCGCGGCCTGGATGGGGGAGGGGGTCTCGTAGCCGAGGTCCTTGATCGCCTTGAGGACGGGGCCGGTGATGCCGAGCTCCTCGAATCCAGGGGTCTCGGGGGCGTCGGTGGGCACAGCGTCTTCAGGGGTCACTGATCAAGGGTAGCGCGTCCCGGGTTCCCGCGCCTGTGAGGGCGCCCTCAGGCGCCGGAGGTCAGCGCCAGAAGCTTCTCCCTGACCTGCCGGCGCAGGACCTTGCCGATCAACGATTTCGGAAGCTCATCCACGATGAAGATGCGGCGGGGCACCTTGTAGGGGGTGAGGATGCTGCGCGCATACTCGCGGATCGCCTCGACGTCCACCTCGGTTCCGGAGTCGATGACGATCGCCGCGACCACCTCCTCGCCGGAGTGATCGCTCGGCAGGCCGACCACCGCGGCGTCGGCGACCTGCGGGTGCTGACGCAGTGCGTTCTCCACCTCCGTCGGTGCGACATTGAAGCCGCCGGTGATGATGAGTTCCTTGATGCGGTCGACGATTCTGATGAAGCCCGCATCGTCGACCGTCACGATGTCTCCGGTGCGGAACCAGCCGTCGACGAAGACGGCCTCGGTCTCCTCCGGCTTGCCGTAGTACCCGGAGAACACCTGTGGACCGCGCACGAGGAGTTCGCCCGCTGCGCCGGGTTCGACATCGACGGTCGGGTTGTCGGGATCGACCACCCGGCACTCGGTGCCGGGCAACGGAAGTCCCACTGTTCCCGGCACGCGGTTGTCTGCGACCGGATTCGCCATCAGAACGGGGGAGCATTCGCTGAGTCCGTATCCCTCGACGAGGAAACCGTTCGTGGCGGCCTCGAACGGCACCACCAGCTCGTGAGGTAGCGCCATGGCGCCGGAGATCGCGACCTCGATCCCGTCGAGGGACACGCCCTCGGCGTTCGCCGCGGCGAGCAGTCGATCAGCGATCGGGGGCACGAGCGGGAGGAACGTCGCCGGGTGCTTCTTCATCACACCGAGCACGAGGTCCGGATCGAACTTCGGGAAGAGCACGAGTCGTGCTCCCATCGACATCGCGAACGTCAGACACAGCGTGAGGCCGTAAGCGTGGAACATCGGCAGCACCGCGTAGACGACGCAGCCCTTGCCACGCTGGATGGAGGGCACCCACGCCTGCGACTGGGCGGCGTTCGCGAGCAGGTTGCCGTGCGTCAGCGCCGCACCCTTGGGGGTTCCGGTCGTGCCCGACGTGTACTGGATGATGGCGAGGTCGCCGGTGGCCGGCTTCGGGTGCGTCGCCGAGATCGGAGCCGACTGCACCAGTGAGTCCCAGGCGACGGTTCCGCGGACGCGCTCGGTGAGCGCCGCGCGCGACTGTCGCGCTTTCGCCACAGGCAGTCGCAGAGCCACGCGGGTCAGAAAGGGCATCGCCCGGGTGACGTCCACGGAGATGAGGTTCGTCACGGCGAGATCGGCCGGAAACTCCTGCACTGTCGACACGACCTTGTTCCAGACGATCGCGTGCTTCGCGCCGTGGTCCTCGAACTGCTTGCGGAGCTCGCGAGGCGTGTAGAGCGGGTTGTGCTCGACGACCACTGCGCCCAGACGGAGCACGGCGTAGAACGCCACGATGTGCTGCGGGCAGTTCGGCAGCGCGATCGCGACCGGATCCCCTGCGCGCACGCCCAGATCGCGCAGACCCTCGGCGGCACGGTCGATCGCATCCTGCAGCTGCGCATAGGTCGTCTCACGTCCGAAGAACTGCAGTGCAGGGGCGTCGGGGTAATCGCGAGCGGATGCCGCGACGATGTCGATCAGCGATCCGGAGACGGGGGCGAGGTCGTCGGGGACGCCTTCCGCATAGCTGGCGATCCACGGGCGGGGAGGCTGGTACGGGCTCACCCGCCCAGCATAGGACCGGCACCGCCCGTCTGCGGGGAGACGACGAGCACGGCAACTAGACTTGGGACGTGTCTGAAATCACCCCTGATCTTGTGCGCCATCTCGGCGTGCTCGCGCGCATCCAGCTCAACGACGACGAGGTGACCCGACTGACGGGCCAGCTCGATGCCATCGTCGACAACATCGCGAAGGTGTCTGAGGTCGCAAGCCCCGACGTCGCCGCGACGAGTCACCCGATCCCGCTGAGCAACGTCTACCGTCCCGATGTGGTGGGCGAGACGCTCACGCACGAACAGGTGCTCCAGAACGCGCCGGACCAGGCCGATGGCCGGTTCCGCGTCACCGCGATCCTGGGAGAAGAACAGTGAGCGACATCATCCGGATGACCGCAGCCGAGCTTGCAGACAAGCTCGCCAGCCGCGAGATCTCCAGCGTCGAGGCGACGCGTGCGCACCTCGACCGCATCGCCGCCGTCGACGGCGACGTCCATGCCTTCCTCCACGTGAACGAGGGCGCGCTCGATGCCGCTGCAGCAGTCGACGCCAGGCGGGCTGCGGGCGAGGAGCTCGGCCCGATCGCCGGTGTGCCGCTCGCCATCAAGGACGTGCTGGTCACGACCGACCAGCCGACCACCAGCGGCTCGCGGATCCTCGAGGGCTACCGCTCGCCGTACGACGCCACCGTCGTCGCTCGATCGCGCGCGGCAGGGCTGATCCCGCTCGGCAAGACCAACATGGACGAGTTCGCCATGGGGTCGTCCACCGAGCATTCCGCATACGGCCCCACCCGCAACCCGTGGGACCTCGATCGGATCCCCGGTGGCTCCGGCGGTGGATCGGCCGCGGCCGTCGCCGCCTTCGAGGCTCCGCTGGCGCTCGGCTCAGACACCGGTGGATCCATCCGTCAGCCAGCGCATGTGACCGGCACGGTCGGCGTCAAGCCCACCTACGGCGGTGTCAGCCGCTACGGCGCGATCGCACTCGCTTCCAGCCTCGACCAGGTCGGACCGGTGACACGTACCGTGCTCGACGCAGGTCTGCTGCATGACGCGATCGGCGGTCACGACCCGAAGGACTCCACATCGCTGCGCGACGAGTGGCCTTCGTTCGCGGATGCCGCCCGTGAGGGCGCGCGCGGAGATGTGCTCAAAGGCCTCAGGGTCGGTGTCATCAGGGAATTGCCCGACAGCGGGTTCCAGCCGGGCGTCGCCGAGTCGTTCCGCAGCGCTCTCGCGCTCATGGAGGCTCAGGGCGCAGAGATCGTCGAGATCGGAGCGCCCCACTTCGAGTACGGCGTCGCCGCGTACTATCTGATCCTCCCCGCCGAGGCATCCAGCAACCTCGCGAAGTTCGACTCCGTGCGCTTCGGTCTCCGTGTGACTCCTGATGGCAACCCGACCGTCGAGGACGTCATGTCCGCGACGCGCGACGCCGGCTTCGGCGACGAGGTCAAGCGACGCATCATCCTCGGCACGTACGCACTGTCGGCGGGGTACTACGACGCCTACTACGGCAGTGCCCAGAAGGTCCGCACGCTCATCCAGCAGGACTTCGCGAACGCCTTCGCGGAGGTGGACATCATCGCGACGCCGTCGGCACCGACCACCGCGTTCAAGATCGGCGAGAAGATCGACGATCCGCTGCAGATGTACCTCAACGACATCACGACGATCCCGGTCAACCTCGCCGGCGTCCCGGGCATCTCGATCCCGAGCGGCCTCGCGGCAGAGGACGGACTGCCCGTCGGCATCCAGTTCATCGCACCGGCGAGGGAGGACGCGCGACTCTACAAGGTCGGCGCTGCGGTCGAGACGCTTCTCGTCGATTCGTGGGGAGCACCGCTCCTCACGCGTGCACCCCAGCTCGTGGGAGGGACCCGCTGATGGCCACTGCCAAGCTCATGGACTTCGACAAAGCGCTCGAGCTGTTCGAGCCCGTTCTCGGATTCGAGGTGCACGTCGAACTCAACACCAACACGAAGATGTTCTCGGACGCGCCGAACCCGGCGAACGAGGCCTATCACGCGGCTGCGCCGAACACGCTGATCGCCCCGGTCGACCTCGGTCTACCCGGATCGCTGCCCGTCGTGAACGAGACGGCGATTCGCTCGTCGATCAGCCTCGGTCTCGCGCTCGGCTGCTCGATCGCACCGTCGAGCCGCTTCGCGCGGAAGAACTACTTCTACCCCGACCTCGGCAAGAACTACCAGATCTCGCAGTACGACGAGCCGATCGCGTTCGAGGGTGAGGTCGAGGTCGAGCTCGAAGACGGAACCATCGTGCAGATCCCGATCGAGCGCGCGCACATGGAGGAGGACGCCGGCAAGCTCACCCACATGGGCGGATCCACCGGACGCATCCAGGGTGCCGAGTACTCGCTGGTCGACTACAACCGCGCCGGTGTTCCGCTCGTCGAGATCGTCACGAAGGTCATCTTCGGCACTGAGCACCGTGCCCCGGAGGTCGCCAAGGCCTATGTCGCGACCATCCGTGACATCGTCCGCAGCCTCGGGATCTCCGAAGCCCGCCTGGAGCGCGGCAACCTCCGCTGCGACGCCAACATCTCGCTGCGCCCTCGCGGCCAGGAGAAGCTCGGCACGCGCACCGAGACGAAGAACGTCAACTCGATGCGGTCGGTCGAACGCGCCGTGCGTTACGAGATCCAGCGTCAGGCGCAGATCCTCGCCGACGGTGGCACGATCACTCAGGAGACCCGGCACTGGCACGAGGACACGGGCACGACCTCGCCCGGTCGTCCCAAGTCGGATGCCGATGACTACCGGTACTTCCCCGAGCCCGACCTGGTTCCGGTGGAGCCTGCGGCCGAGCTGATCGAGGAGCTCCGAGCGCAGCTGCCCGAACAGCCCGTGGCCCGTCGGCGCCGCCTGATGGGCGAGTGGGGGTTCACCGACCTGGAGTTCCAGGACGTGCGGAACGGCGGCCTGCTGGAGGTCGTCGAGGCGACGATCTCGGCCGGAGCGACTCCTGCCACGGCCCGCAAGTGGTGGACGGGAGAGATCAGCCGTCTCGCGAACACGCAGGAGAAGGATGCCACGGAGCTGATCTCTCCTGAGAACGTCGTGGCGCTGCAGAAGCTCGTCGACGCCGGGACCCTCACCGACAAGCTGGCCCGCCAGGTGCTCGAGGGAGTCATCGCCGGTGAGGGGACGCCGCAGGAGGTCGTCGACGGCCGCGGACTCGCCGTCGTCTCGGATGACGGCGCGCTGATCGCCGCGATCGACGAGGCCCTGGCAGCTCAGCCCGACGTTCTCGCGAAGATCAAGGACGGCAAGGTCCAGGCAGCCGGCGCCGTCATCGGCGCTGTGATGAAGGCCATGAAGGGCCAGGCCGACGCAGCCCGGGTCCGCGAACTCGTTCTCGAGCGCGCTGCGCAGTGATCGGATCCCCCGGACCTCATGTCTGAGGTCCGGGGGAGGATGGTCTCATGGGACACGGTGACGGCAGAGGGCGCATCGTGTCGTCAGCCGATGCCGACGACACCGGCACGAGCATCCTGCACGTCGACATGGATGCGTTCTACGCCGGTGTCGAGGTGCTCGACGATCCCAGCTTGCGCGGTCTCCCCCTGATCATCGGGTCACCCGACGGCCGATCGGTGGTGTCCAGCGCCTCCTACGAGGCGCGCCGCTACGGCGTGCGTGCGGCGATGCCGGTGTCTCAGGCGCTGCGCTTATGCCCGTCGGCGCGCGTCGTTCCTCCGCACTTCCATCGCTACCAGGCGGTCTCACGTCAGGTGATGGCGATCTTCGAGTCGTTCACGCCGTTGGTCGAGCCGCTGTCGGTCGATGAGGCCTTCCTCGATGTGCGCGGCGTCCGACGGCTCTGGGGCAGCCCTGCACAGATCGCGCACCTCGTTCGTCAGCGCGTCAGAGATGAGGTGGGCATCACCTGCAGTGTCGGCGTCGCAGCCACGAAGCATGTGGCGAAGATGGCCTCGACGATCTCGAAGCCCGATGGGATGCTCGTCGTCTCGGCATCCGACACGCAGGACTTCCTCGACCCGCGTCCGGTGCGCGCCATGTGGGGTGTGGGGCCGAAGGCGGCCGAGGCATTGGAGGGGCGCGGAATCCGCACTGTGCGCGACATCCGCACCTCGTCTCCGGCTATGCTCGACCGCGCCGTGGGGCCGGCTCTCAGCGCGCGACTCGCGGAGCTCGCTCGCGGCGAGGATCCCCGCGCAGTCGAGACGGAGCGCGTCGAGAAGAGCGTCGGGCACGAGGAGACCTTCGACACCGACATCTCAGACAGGTCCTTCCTGAGAGCCGAGCTTCTGCGCCTCGCCGACCGCGTCGCAGCGCGCCTGCGGAAGGCGGAATGGGAGACGTCGACGGTCGCCATCAAGATCAGGTTCGACGACTTCCGCACCATCAGCCGGTCGCAGACGCTCCCGGAACCCACCGCGGTGGGCCAGCGCATCGGAGAGGCCGCCCAAGCGCTCTTCGACCAGATCGATCGGCGGGATCCCGTGCGTCTGGTCGGAGTGCGCGCTGAGAAGCTGCGGCCGGCCGGCGGCGGCGGGTTCGGTCTCTGGGACGACGACGAGGACTGGAGACGCGTCGAGGGCGCGGTCGACGATGCCGTCGCACGTTTCGGCACGGCCACGATCAGGCGAGCGAGACACATCGGGCGGGGCGACGGCCGTGGTGCCGCGCAGCATCCCAGGGCGCACGGGCTCGATTGACCCTTCCCACAGCCGATTCCTGGGCTAGCGTGGAGCCATGCCCAACATTGCACTGGAACTCGGACAGCAGGCCGCCTCGTTCGGCGTGAAGAGCGCGTACGGCGAGCCGCAGGATATCGACGGCGTGAGCATCACTCCGGTGGCGTTCACCTACTCCGGCTTCGGCGGAGGAAGCGGTGACGGCGCCGAGGGCGGCGGAGGCGGAGGCGTGTCGGTCCCGGTCGGCGTCTACGTTCGTCGCGAGGAGGGGCTCCGGTTCGAGCCCAACATCGTGACGCTGCTCGTCGTCGCTGTGCCGTTCATCTGGGTGACCGGACGAGCGCTCTCTCGCATCATCCGTGCCCTCAAGAAGTAGTGACCCGGTCGCGGACGCCCTCGAGCGCGCTGCGGCCCTGATCGTCGACGACATCCACATGCTCGCGGCGGCGAACCCGGTCGTCCTGATCGACGGTCGCAGCGGAGCAGGGAAGACGACCCTCGCGCGCATGCTCGTCGAACGTTGGCCGATAGCAGGACGGGTGCAACTCGTCGCACTGGATTCGATCTATCCGGGCTGGGACGGGCTCAGAGACGGAGTCGAACGCGCCCTGGACGGCATCCTCCGTCCGCACGGGCGAGGGTATCTGGGCGAGTGGCGACGATGGGACTGGGGGAGCGGCAGCGAGGCTGAGACTCACGCGGTGGACCCCGCGCTCGGGGTGCTGATCGAAGGGAGCGGGATACTCACGCCCGCCACAGCGGCGATTGCGGATGTCCGCGTCTGGGTCGAGTCCGCGGAGGCCGGTCGCAAGGCCCGAGCGCTGGCGCGCGATGGCGATACCTACCGTCCGCACTGGGATCGCTGGGCGCAGCAGGAAAGCGATCACATCGTGCGTGACGATCCCCGTGCGCTCGCGACCAGGGTCATCGAGGTGCCGTAGGTCTCAGAGGAGCTCGTCGGCCGCGTCGATCGTGAGTTCGAGGCGGTACCCGAGCCAGTCGTAGACGCCGAACCGCGGGTCGTCGGGGTCGTGGTCATCGTCGCTCTCGATGCCGAGGCGCTCCGCGATCACGAGGCGCAATGCGGTGAGCGTGCGCAGCCATGCGTCGATGTCGGACGGAGGTATGTCGAGGTCGTGCTCCGCGAAGGCCTCGCCGTGTGACATCTCGGCGAGGTCACCGCGCATGCCTGCGAGTGCGGTGCGGACGATGTCCGCGTCCAGAGCGCGTCGATCGAGCAGGTCTTCTCGAGTCGCATCCCGGAACGCGCGAGACGACTCCTCGTCCTCGGGGTAGGCATCGGGAACCAGGCGGCCGATCGCGGGATCCTCGACGTCGCGGCTCGCTCCCACGAGATCGCGGAAGTCGTCGACCAGCTGCGCGAGTTGCGCGCCCTCGACCCGAGCCATGCGTATCCGCACCATCGGCTCGCTCATCTCGTGGCCTTTCGGACGGTCGCCCACAGGCCGTAGTCGTGCATCGCCTGCGCGTGCACCTCCATCGTCTCTCGCGGCCCTGTCGCAACGATCGCCTGGCCGTCGTGGTGGACCTGTCGCATGAGCACCGTCGCGCGCTCCAGCGAGTAGCCGAAGTAGGTGCGAAAGACTCGCACGACGTAGCTCATCAGGTTGACAGGGTCGTTCCACACGACGACCTCCCATGGTTCGAGCGGAGCTGCCGAGAGATCGACCGACTCTTCGATGTCGGGCGTGGCGAGGGGGCTCATGCCCACCCCAGCGTGTGGAGCTGCTCGTCGTCGATGCCGTAGAAGTGCGCGATCTCGTGCACCAGGGTCGTGTGCACCTCGTCGCGCAGCTCGTCGTCCGTCTCGCACGCTGCCAGATGCGGCTCGCGGTAGACGACGATCCGGTCGGGGAGCTCGCCGGAGCCGTACTGCGTGCGCTCGGTCAGGGCCAGACCGTCGTAGAGCCCGAGCAGGTCCAGGCTTCCGTCTTCTGGCCGATCCTCGACGACGAACACCACGTTCTCCAGCCCGTCGACCATCTCGTCGGGCAGCCGATCGAGCTCGTCGATCACGAGTTCTTCGAAGTCCGCAGCATCCATTTCCATCAGGTCCAGCCTATTGCCGGGCAGGGGAGCGAAGCGTCAGTGGAGGAAGACGAGGAGACCGGCGACGGCGATGAAGAGGACGCCGAAGACGCTGTTGAGCGTCCGCTGTCCGCGCGCTGATCGTGTGAGCCTTCGGAAAGGCCGAGCCGCGGTGGCGAAGAACCCCCACATCACCACGATGTCGACGATGATGACCGTGACGATGAGAGTGAGGTATTGAGGGAGCTGTGGCTGATCGAGGCGGATGAACTGCGGGATGAACGCGAGGAAGAACACGATCGCCTTCGGGTTGAGGAGATTCACCCAGAACCCTCGTCTGATCATCGACCAGTGGCCCTCGTAGAGGTCGACCGTGGTCCCCTCGTCAGCGGCAGGAAGCTTCGGCTTGGTGAGGATCAGACGGATGCCGAGGAAGACCAGGTAGGCCGCGCCGGCGTATCGGATCACGTTGAACAGCACCTCAGACTGCGACACGACGAGTCCGAGGCCTGCCGCGACGATCACGACATGAACGATGAGAGCGAGCTGCTGCCCGAGGATTCCCCAGATCGAACGGCGCCAGCCCTGGCTCAGGGCGTTCGACATCGTGTTGATGGCGCCGGCCCCCGGCGTGAAGCTGATGACCACGCACGCGGTCAGAAGTGAGAACCACACGGCGAGCGACACCCCGCAATCCTACGGGGGCCTCACCGTGCGTCGATCACCGCCGTTCGGGCCCGGTGTGCCGAGTGCTTCGTGACGCAGAGAAGGTCCGAGCCTTTCGACTCGGACCTTCTCAAGTGGGGTGAGTAACGGGACTCGAACCCGCGACATCCGGCACCACAAGCCAGCGCTCTACCAGCTGAGCTATACCCACCATGTGCCGACCGTGATCGGCAACCAGACGAGTCTATTACATGTTCGGAGTGAACTCTGACACGGTGCGTGCGGCGATGTCGCGAGCATCGTCACTCGAGGGTCCGGGCTCGTCGACGAAGACCGCCTCGCGGTAGTACCGCAGCTCGCGGATGGACTCGAGAATGTCGGCGAGCGCGCGGTGTCCGCCGTCTTTCGCCGGCGCCTGGAAGAACACCCGGGGGTACCACCGCCGCGAGAGCTCTTTGATGCTCGAGACATCGACGTTGCGATAGTGGAGCCACTGGTCGACCTGACTCATGTACTTGGCCAGGAACATCCGGTCTGTGCCGATGGTGTTGCCGGCGAGAGGAGCCTTGCGCTCGACGGGAGCGAACCGCTTGATGTAGGCGAGGGTCTGCGCTTCGGCCTCGGCCAGCGATACGCCGTGGGGGATCTCGTTGATCAACCCCGACGTCTCGTGCATCTTCGTCACGAAGTCATTCATGTTCTCGAGTGCCGCGTCGCTCGGGCGGATGACGACCTGGAAGCCGGGGTCCACCGGACGGAGCTCGAAATCAGTGACGACGACGGCGATCTCGACGAGCTCGTCGACGGCCAGATCGAGACCGGTCATCTCACAATCGATCCATACGAGGCGGTCATTCTCTGAGGCAGATACCATTTCGCCATCCTATCGACGGCTCCGACATCCGAGTCGGGCGCGGTACGGTAGATGTGTGCGCCTCCGTAGCTCAGGGGATAGAGCAGGAGCCTTCTAATCTCTTGGTCGCAGGTTCGAATCCTGCCGGGGGCACCATCACCTGAGCCGGGCAGCGCACTCATCCATTGCGCAGAGCAGCAACCGCATCATCGGCGCTCCAGAAGTCCCCGACGAGTCGGAACGACGCGGTGGCGAGATGGAGGCGTTCGGCCCGGTAGCGAACCCCGAGCGGATCCGGCATGAGGCGCAGGTGCCCGAGGACCCTCTCTCTCGCGTCGTGAACCCGCCACAGGTGGGCAGACGCGCGCACGAGGTGCTCCTTCTTGGTCGACAGCTGCGGTGTCGCGTAGGGAACCTCGGGCGTGGACGTGATCAGGGTTGCAGACATCGAATCTCCTTTCATGATTCGAACGTATGACCGACCACCGACATTGCGGACCAGGGTGACGACGCCCGGCGGCGCAGTCGTTCTGCACATTCAGGCACAGCCCTGAGTTGTTCAGGATGCCCGTGTTCTCGGCATCGTCGAGGTGGAGAGAGGGCGCACTCTGAAGTGATCCGGACGCACGCTCCGGGCACAGAGGAGAGAACATGCATGACACAGTGACCATCGTCGGCAACGTCGCCACCGATCCCACTCAGGGGCGAACGACAGGTGGAGTTCCCGTCACGAACTTCCGACTCGCGAGCACGCACCGACGATTCGATGATGCGACCCAGACGTGGGTCGATGTGACGACGAACTGGTACTCGGTCGCGGCTTTCCGTCAGCTGGGCGAACATGCGAAGGCATCTCTGCGGTCCGGTGACAGCGTGATCGTCACGGGGAGGATGAAGATCCGCGCCTGGGAGAACAACGGCAAGCAGGGCACGAGCGTCGACATCGACGCCGATGCGATCGGCCACGATCTCCGATGGGGGACGACGGCGTATCGCCGCAGCGCACGATCGGGGGTCGATGCCCCGCCCAGAACCGCTGCGACATCGGATCCGCACGCTGACGCCGAGCACTCTGCGCACTCGCATGGTGACGGCCCGGACATCGACACGTCGTGGGCGGCGAAGGACGGCGCGCTCTTGGGCGCCGAAGACGGCCTCGCGGATTCTGCTGCCGCAGGGGCGAGCACTCTCTGAGATTCCTGGTCGCTCGACGCCGCGGCGCACATGGCAACCGTGAGCGCGCTCGGGCGCTGCGGGGGAGGACGCCCTTAGACTCAGTTCGTGCTTCGACGACCGGACTCCTCCGCATCGCGTGCGGCGATCGCGACCGGCGTCGTCACGACGCTGGCGCTGCTGCTGACCTCGTGCGGTGCGCCCGCAACGCCCACACCGAAGCCGACGGATGCCGGAGTGAGCCCCAGTCCGTCGGCGTCTCCTTCGGGTCCCGCATACGTTCCGGACGGCACCGCCGATGACAACCTGCCGCTCTTCGCGGCCGTGACCGCCGCGGTGTGGGCGTCGGACCAGAAGGTGTCGGGTCGTGCCTACATCGACGCCCTGATCGCCGCCGGGTTCGACCGCGCAGCCATGCAGGTCACACAGGACGTCTCGACCGTCGGCAACCCGGTGGAGAGCCTCATGTTCGCCGTGCGGTGGGGAGACAGGGAGTGCCTCATAGGGCAGGTGGGCCCGTCGACGGGCGAGCCCGTCACGGTCGTCATGCCTCAACTGGCCGAGGGACGTTGTCTCGTCGGCACGACGCGAGCGATCGACTGGTAACCCGCCACGTGCGTGGCACGTGCGGCAACTCGCGCAACCGCGTCGTGGAGCTGGCATCCGGGTTAGGTAGCGGCCCCCGAGATCGCCGGTAGGCTGGAGTGTCGATCTTCGACGCCAACAGAAGGAGCGGTTTTCGGTGGCTGAGTACATCTACTCGATGGTTCGTGCACGTAAGGCGGTGGGTGAGAAGCTCATCCTCGATGACGTCACGATGGCGTTCCTCCCCGGTGCCAAGATCGGCATGGTGGGTCCCAACGGCGCCGGTAAGTCGACGATCCTCAAGATCATGGCCGGCATGGACACGCCGTCGAACGGCGAGGCGAAGCTGTCTCCCGGTTTCTCGGTCGGCATCCTGATGCAGGAGCCGGAGCTCGACGAGACCAAGACGGTGATCGAGAACATCCAGGACGGCATCGCCATCAAGGCGAAGGTCGACCGGTTCAACGAGATCTCCATGCTGATGGCAGATCCCGATGCCGACTTCGACTCCCTGCTCTCCGAGATGGGAACCCTGCAGGAGGAGATCGACGCGGCGGACGGCTGGGACCTCGACTCGCAGCTCGAACAGGCCATGGACGCCCTGCGCACGCCTCCCGGAGACGCGGCGATCGCTCCGCTCTCCGGAGGTGAGAAGCGACGCGTCGCACTCGCGAAGCTGCTCCTGCAGAAGCCCGATCTGCTCCTGCTCGACGAGCCGACCAACCACCTCGACGCGGAAAGCGTGCTCTGGCTTGAGCAGCACCTTCAGGCATACAAGGGCGCGGTCATCGCCATCACTCACGACCGGTACTTCCTCGACCACGTCGCCGAATGGATCGCCGAGGTCGACCGTGGCCGCCTGATCGGCTACGAGGGCAACTACTCGACCTACCTGGAGAAGAAGGGCGAACGCCTCGAGGTCCAGGGCAAGAAGGACGCGAAGCTCGCCAAGCGCCTCAAGGAGGAGCTGGAGTGGGTCAGGTCCAGCGCAAAGGGCCGTCAGACGAAGTCGAAGGCGCGACTCGCGCGGTACGAGGAGATGGCGACAGAGGCCGAACGCACCAGGAAGCTGGACTTCGAGGAGATCTCGATTCCTGCGGGACCGCGTCTCGGGAGCATCGTGATCGATGCGAAGAAGCTCCAGAAGGGCTTCGATGGCCGGGTGCTCATCGATGGGCTCAGCTTCAACCTGCCGCCGAACGGCATCGTCGGCGTGATCGGCCCTAACGGTGTCGGTAAGACGACCCTGTTCAAGACGATCGTCGGCCTGGAGCCGCTTGACGGCGGAGACCTCAAGATCGGAGAGACGGTCAAGATCAGCTACGTCGACCAGTCGCGCTCGAACATCGACCCCGACAAGACGCTGTGGGAGGTCGTGTCCGACGGTCTCGACGTCATCACGGTGGGCAAGACGGAGATCCCCTCACGCGCGTACGTCTCGAAGTTCGGTTTCAAGGGCCCGGATCAGCAGAAGAAGGCAGGCGTGCTCTCCGGTGGCGAGCGCAACCGTCTGAACCTGGCCCTCACGCTCAAGGAAGGCGGCAACCTTCTCCTGCTCGACGAGCCGACCAACGACCTGGACGTCGAGACGCTGAGTTCTCTCGAGAACGCGCTTCTCGAGTTCCCCGGCTGCGCAGTGGTCATCACTCACGACCGGTGGTTCCTCGACCGCATCGCGACTCACATCCTCGCGTACGAGGGCACCGACGAGAAGCCCGCTCAGTGGTACTGGTTCGAGGGCAACTTCGAGTCCTACGAGGAGAACAAGGTCCAGCGCCTCGGCGCCGACGCGGCCAAGCCGCACCGGTCGACGCACCGCAAGCTCACGCGCGACTGATCACCGATGTCCGACCTGACACCGGGGCCCCGGCTGCACATCCCGATCCACCTCCGCTGGGGCGATCTGGACGCATTCAATCACGTCAACAACACCTCGATGCTGAAGCTCCTCGAGGAGGCGCGCGTACGCGCGTTCTGGCGTGCGGGTCCCGGTGAGCAGGCACCATCGACCGCTGTGCTCGATTCAGGCATCGACGAGGGCACGCTGACGCTCATCGCGCGGCAGGAGATCGAGTACCTCGCTCCGGTGCCGTACCAGCGTCGACCACTCGAAGTGCAGATGTGGTTCGGCAAGCTCGGCGGCTCGAGCGTCGAGGTCTGCTACGAGGTGCACAACGACCCCGCAGCCGAGCCCCGCACGATCTATGCGCGGTCGACCGCGATCATCGTGCTCGTCGACGCCAAGTCGGGCCGCCCCACACGGCTCACGCAGGAGATGCGCGACGCGTGGGAGCCGTACGTCGGCCCCTCCATCGAGTACACCCACCGCTGAGCCGAGTGGCGCGGCATCAGGCCGGGGACGGCACCCTGACCATGATCTCCTGGGCGACAGAGGCGACCAGATCGCCCGACTGCGTGTAGATGCGTCCCTGAGCGAGGCCGCGGCCCCCGCGGGCGTTGGGCGATTCCTGCAGGTAGAGCAGCCACTCGTCGACGCGCGCAGGCCGATGCCACCACATCGCATGGTCGAGGCTCGCCACCTTCAACCCCGGAAGCCCCCAGTACACGCCGTGGGCGCGAAGGATCGATTCCTGGATCGTCATGTCGCTGAGATACGCGAGAGCCGCCCGGTGAATGCGCTGGTCGTCGGGAAGCGGTGCCTTCATGCGCATCCAGACGCCCTGCTGAGGAACGCGGGAATCCTCGCTCGGCAGGAACATCGGTGAGTCGATGTGGCGCACGTCAGCAGCGCGATCGCTGAGCATCTGAACAACGCCGGACGGCAGCCCGTCGACGCGCTGCTCGTCAGGCAGCAGCGAGTCCGGATCCGGAATTCCTTCAGGCATGGGAACCGCGTGCTCGATGCCCGGATCGTCGTCCTGAAAGGAGGCGATCATCGAGAAGATCGGCACACCGTTCTGATACGCCTGCGAACGACGAGTGGAGAAGGATCGGCCGTCGTGGATGCGGTCGACGGCGATCGTGATGCCCTGGCTTGCGTCGCCCGGCCGCAGAAAGTACCCGTGCATGGAGTGCACCGCACGATCCTCAGGGAGCGTCCGTTCCGCGGCGAGGAGGCTCTGAGCGAGCACTTGACCACCGTAGATCCGACCGGAGGGCATCGGATGCGAAGATCCGGTGAAGATGTCCTCGGTCGTGCGGGCCTGAGTGGAGTCGAGGTCCAGCACGTCCAGGAGTTGTTCGACGGTGCGAATCGCGTGGGCGTCGGCGGTCATGAGTTCCTTCCCGCGACGGCGGATGCCGCTGGCGTTGCTAGTTTAGAGGGTGTGCCCCACCAGCTTCTTCTTGCAGACGCCGAGACCGCGAAGGACGTACTGACCTTCCTCGGGCGAGCGACCCGAATCTCCGATGAGGGGGTTCGGCTGCAGGCGGCCGGAGGTGTTCTCGCGCTCACAGGAGCCGCTCTAGCGCCCCACGGTCTGTTCGATCAGACCCCGACCGTGCTGGCGATGCGCGTCGTGCAGGCGGATCCTGAGCTCGAGTGCGATGTCGTCGTCTCCTCGCTCACTGCGACAGACGATGACAGCGCGCTGACCCTGCCGGAGACGGGGCTCTCACCCGCGTGGGCCGGAGTCGCTCCACCGCGCGGCCACTGGCAGCCGACGTCGACCCTGGCGGCATCCGTCATCGCTCGACGCGCGCAGTGGGGGATCAGCGCAGTTGCGCGCGGAGCGACGCCCGGGTCCGGGGAGGAAGCCGTCAGAGCGCTTCGTGCAGCCATCTGGGGGGAGCCCGACGAGGATCTCGGCGGCCTGCCTCGCGGAGTCGCATTCGCGGCCGACGCGTTCGGCTTCATCTCCGGTGAGGAAGACGTTCCGGTGATGCAGTCGGGGCGGTGGACTCGACTCGCCTTCCGGCGTGGTCACGTTCTCGCTCGAGGACCCGTCGCGACCGGTCTCACAGCGGTCAGGGGCACCGGCTCCGCCCAGTAGCGCGGAGCACGAGCTCAGCGGGCGGCGGCGCGCCCGGCCTGGCGTCCCGAGAAGAGACACCCACCGAGGAACGTGCCCTCGAGCGCCCGGTAACCGTGCATACCGCCGCCCCCGAAGCCGCTCGCCTCACCGGCGGCATACAGACCGGGGATCGGTTCGCCGTCGGCTCCGAGAGCGCGGCCGTCGAGATCGGTGTTGATCCCGCCGAGTGACTTCCTCGTGAGAACGTGCAGCTTGACGGCGACGAGTGGGCCGGCTGCCGGGTCCTGAAGACGATGCGGAGCTGCGGTGCGGACCAGCTTGTCGCCACGGTAGACGCGCATAGAACGCAGCATGCCGATCTGGGCGTCTTTCGTGAACTCGTTCTCCATCTCGAGGTCACGCGCGATCACCTCTCGTCGCACGTGATCGATGTCGAGTGACTCTCCGCCGGGGTGCCGCTGCATCTGCTCGAGCAGCGACTCGAGGTCGTTCTCGACGATGAAGTCCTCTCCCTCGTCGAGGAACGCCTGCACCGGCCCCGTCGGGCCCTTGGCGAGTCGGGACTTCACGAGGAGCCCGACGTCCTTGCCGGTGAGATCGGGGTTCTGTTCGCTTCCGGAGAGGGCGAACTCCTTCTCGACGATCTGGCGAGAGGTGACGAACCACGAGTGGTCGTGGCCGGTGCTGCGGAGGTGGGCGAGCGTGCCCAGCGTGTCGAAGCCCGGGAAGAGCGGCACGGGCAGTCTCTTGCCCGTCGCATCCAGCCACAGCGAAGACGGGCCGGGGAGGATGCGGATGCCGTGCGAAGGCCACACGGGGTTCCAGTTCGTGATTCCCTCGACGTAGTGCCACATGCGGTCGCCGTTGACGAGACGCGCACCGGCAGACTTCGAGACGGCGTGCATCGATCCGTCCACATACGCGGGCACTCCCGTGAGCATGTGCTCAGGAGGGGCGCCCAAGGTGGCCGGCCAGGCAGCGCGCACGAGGTCGTGATTTCCTCCGATACCGCCGGAGGAGACGATCGTGGCGCCCGCGCTGATCTCGAAGTCGCCGATCGCGCGCCGCGTCGATTCGACGCCGCGAGCGGCAGGGCTCGACTCCAGGATCATGCCGCGCGCGCCGGTGACGGCTCCGTCGGTGGTGATCAGCTCCGTCACGCGATGCCGGGGGAGGATCGTGATCCGTCCCTCGCGTTCGCCCTGCTCGACCGCAGCGGCGAACGGCGCGACGACACCCGGCCCGGTGCCCCAGGTGATGTGGAATCGAGGGACGGAGTTGCCGGGACCGAGAGCACCGTAGCCTCCGCGTTCGGCCCAGCCCACCACGGGGAAGAAACCCACTCCGCGTTCGCGCAACCACGAGCGCTTCTCTCCGGCCGCGAACTGCAGATAGGCCTCGGCCCACCGGCGCGGCCAGTGATCCTCAGGGCGGTCGAACGATGCGGTCCCGAACCAGTCCTGCGTGGCGAGGGCCAGCGAATCGCGAATGCCCATCCGCCTCTGCTCGGGAGAGTCGATGAAGAACAGGCCGCCGAACGACCACCAGGCCTGCCCGCCGAGGTTGGTGCGCGGCTCCTGGTCGACCAGGATCACACGACGACCGGCATCCAGCGCCTCACCCGCTGCGACAAGACCGGCGAGCCCCCATCCGATGACCAGTACGTCTGCAGACAGGGGCGTGTTCGTCATGTGCTCTCCGTTGATTCCTGACGTGATCGCGTCTCGAGCGTGAGGCGCCCGGCCGAGGGTGTGCCGATGCCGGACGGCTCGAATGTGTTCACCATGGCATACGCGGCGCGTTCGAGGTAGTCCCACAGCGTCGATTCGTGGAGTGGCGACAATTGCGCCTCGTCCAAAGCCGTTCGCATGTGCCGGAGCCACCTGTCACGAGCGTCGGGGTCGACGTGGAACGGCATATGACGCATCCGCAGGCGTGGGTGTCCACGCGTCTCCCCATAGGTCGTGGGGCCACCCCAGTACTGCTCCAGGAACATCAGCAGTCGCTCCTCGGCAGGGCCGAGATCCTCCTCGGGGTACATCGGCTTCAGGACTGAGTCCAGTGCGACCTCGCGATAGAAGACCGACACGATCTTCGCGAAGGTGTCGCGCCCGCCGACCTCGTCGTAGAACGTCACTTCTGGGAGCTCCCGTCATCGTTCGTCTTCTTGCGCCGCCAGATTCCACGATCCGGGATGACGGGAACGCCGGTGACGGCGTTCGGACGTGTCTTGGGGGGATTGGCACCCCGAACGCGACGGGCGCCCTCGAGCCCGGTGGGGACGACGGTGGTCATGCTCGGGAGGAAGATCTCGTTCTCGAGCATCGCGGCCCGCAGGCGCTTACGCAGCTCCTGCGCGACGTCGTCCTTGGCGTTGGCACGAGCCTTGATGACGAGCCGCACGACGAGGGCGTCGCCGTCGATCGACTCGAGGCCCCAGAGCTCGGGCTTCTCGATGATGCGGGTGCGCCACTTCGGATCCTTCGCGAGAGCCTGAGCCGTGTCGAGCATGATCTGCTCGACCTTCTCCAGATCGGCGTCCACCGGCACGCCGAGATCGATGATCGCCCTGGCCCAGCCCTGCGACATGTTGCCGATGCGAAGCACCTCGCCGTTGCGGACGTACCAGAGCGTGCCGTTCACGTCGCGCACCTGCGTGATGCGCACGCTCACGTATTCGACCACGCCCGAGGCGAGGCCGAGATCGACGACATCGCCGATTCCGATCTGATCCTCCGCCACGATGAACATGCCGTTGAGCACGTCCTTGACGATGTTCTGAGCGCCGAAACCGAGACCCGCGCCCACAGCCGCAGTGAGGAGTGTCAGCGAGCCCAGGAGCGTCGGCGCGAGGTGATTGACCACGAGCACGATCGCGATGACCACCAGCATCACGTTGACGATGTTCTGCAGGATGGTGCCGAGAGTCCGCGTGCGTTGCACGAGACGCATGTCAGCGAGCGGCGAGCGTTCCAATGCCTGAGTGTCGTCGACGGCCGCTTTGTTCTTCGCGCTGTCGACGATGCGATGCACGACGCGGCGGATGACCACGCGGAGCAAGAGAGCGATGAGAACGCAGCCGGCGATGATCGCGACCACTCCGAGCGCCTGCAGGCCCACATCGCGCAGCACCGTGACGACGTCCATCCACCAGGAGGGGAGAACGGTCTCTGCGGGGTCGGGCGTCGTGTCGAATGGCTGCATCATCCCCTCCAGAGTAGCGATCAGGCCTCTGCGCGGGCTGGACGCACCGCGCAGAGGCCTGATCGGAGAAGCGGGCTCAGTCCTCCGCGTCGCGGGACTGCGCAGCGAGCGAGCGCTCGACGTCGGCGAGGTTCTCGAGCACCAGACGGCGCAGCGCCGGTGCCGCGTCCTGGTTGGCCGACAGCCACGCGCGTGTCGCGTCGCGCAGTTCGACATCGGCGATGGCCGTGGGGAACAGGCCCACGATCAGATACTGCGCGATCTGGTAGCTGCGGGACTCCCAGATCGGCACCAGCATGTCGAAGTACGCGGGCACGAACTCGCGAAGAGCCTCGGCGCCGGCCGGGTGCACGAAGCCGAGCGCGGCGGACCGCACGATCGTGTTCGGAGCGTCGTCGCGTTCGATCAGCGACGCCCACGCCGCCTTCTTCGAGGCGGAGTCGGGCAGCGCCGCACGTGCCTGCGCGGCGAACTCGCCGCCCTTCGACGTGTTGTCTGACGCGAGCGCGGCATCGATGGATGCCGCATCCGTCGCGCCGATCGTGGCGAGTCCGACGAGCAGCTGCCAGCTGAGGTCCGCGTCGATCTCGAGGCCCGGGAGCGTCTCCTCGCCGGAGCGCAGGCGCCCCACGATGCCCGCGTGCTCGGGAGTGACCAGGGCGTTGGCGAAGGCCGTCACGAACTGGAGCTGACTGTCGCTGCCCGATTCGGCGGCTTCTGCAAGAGCCCAGAGTCCGTCTGCGACCTTCTGGCGAGCGGCGAGACGAGCCTCTGGCCTGACGTAGAGCGTGGCGGCGGTGCGCAGCTGCGCGAGCGTCGTGCGGACCGTGGTCGACTCGGTCTCGCGGCCGATGTTGCCGAGCACGAGGTCGATGTAATCGGAGGCCGCGGTCTCGGCGTCGCGGGTCTGGTCCCAGGCCGCGCCCCAGACAAGGGAGCGCGCGAGGGGGTCGCTGATGTCGGCGAGGTGTGCGATCGCGGTGGCGAGGGAACGCTCGTCGAGGCGGATCTTCGCGTAGGCGAGGTCGTTGTCGTTGAGCAGCACGAGGTCGGGACGCGCGAGGCCATGCAGCTCGGGAACCTCGGTGCGGTCTCCGTCGACGTCGACCTCGGCGTAGTGCGAGCGCACGAGTGCGCCGTCCTGGAGGTTGTAGAACCCGATGCCGAGACGGTGCGGACGGATGGTCGGGTAGTCGGCCGGAGCGGTCTGCGTCACGGCGAATCGTGTGATCGTGCCGTCCGAGTCGTCTGCGATCACCGGTTCGAGCGTGTTCACGCCCGCGGTCTCGAGCCACTTCTTCGACCAGGTGCTCAGATCTCGTCCGCTGGTGGCTTCGAGCTCGGTGAGAAGGTCGCTCAGCTCGGTGTTGCCCCACGAGTGCTTCTGGAAGTACTGCGAGACGCCGGCGAAGAACGCCTCGATGCCCACCCAGGCGGCGAGCTGCTTGAGAACCGAGCCGCCCTTCGCGTACGTGATGCCGTCGAAGTTCACCTGCACGTCTTCGAGGTCGTTGATCTCAGCCACGATGGGGTGGGTCGAGGGAAGCTGATCCTGGCGGTAGGCCCAGGTCTTCTCCATCGCGTTGAAGGTGGTCCACGCCTCGGTCCACTCGGTGGCCTCCGCGGTCGCGATCGTCGACGCCCACTCGGCGAACGACTCGTTCAGCCAGAGGTCGTTCCACCACTTCATGGTCACGAGGTCGCCGAACCACATGTGCGCGAGCTCATGCAGGATCGTGACGACGCGGCGCTCCTTGACGGCGTCGGTGACCTTGCTGCGGAACACGTACGTCTCGGTGAAGGTGACCGCTCCCGCGTTCTCCATCGCACCGGCGTTGAACTCGGGGACGAACAGCTGGTCGTACTTCGCGAACGGGTAGGGAACGCCGAACTTCGACTCGAAGTACGCGAAGCCCTCGCGCGTCTTGTCGAAGATGTAGTCGGCGTCGAGGTGCTGCCACAGGCTCTTGCGTCCGTAGACGCCGAGCGGGACCACGCGGCCGGAGGCGCTCGTGAGCTCGGAGAACGTCGCCTCGTAGGGTCCCGCGACCAGGGCCGTGATGTACGACGAGATGCGCGGCGTGGGCTCGAAGCCCCACGTCGCGACCGAGTCATCGTCGTGGACGATGGGCTCAGGCGTGGGGGAGTTCGACACGACCTTCCAGGACGCCGGTGCCGTCACCGTGAACTGGAACGTCGCCTTCAGATCGGGCTGCTCGAACACGGCGAACACACGCCGCGAGTCGGGGACCTCGAACTGGGAGTAGAGGTAGACCTCGCCGTCGACAGGATCGACGAAGCGGTGCAGTCCCTCGCCGGTGTTCGTGTAGAGGCAGTCCGCGTCGACCACGAGGACATTCTCGGCCTGCAGGCCGGCGAGCGCGATGCGCGAGTCGGCGAAGACCTCGTCGGGGTCGAGCTGCTCTCCGTTCAACGAGATCTCGCGCACGTCGCGTGCGATCAGATCGATGAAGGTGATGCTCTCCGGCGTCGCGGTGAACCGGACGACGCTGCGGGAGCCGAAGACCTCCGCACCCTTCGTCAGGTCGAGCGAGACTTCGTACGACTGGGTGTCGATGACGTCGCGGCGCTCCTGCGCTTCGATGCGGGTGAGGTTCTCTCCAGGCACAGCTGTACTCCCAGGGGTGAGGGGATGCTGCCGCAACCCAGCGCAGTTGGCGCCCACGGCAACCATGACAGCCTACGCCAGCACGGCGGCCTGACTCACTTCCAGGAGATGAAAGAATGGACGGGTGACCGCGATCGAGCAGAACACCGTCCTCTTTGCCTCCGATGCCGCTGCCTCCGGCGCGCCGTATATGACCACCCCGGTGGCCTACGACGGCATCCTGCTCGCCGGGTTCGGTGGCCCTGAAGGGCAGGAGGACGTCATACCTTTCCTGCGCAATGTCACGCGGGGGCGGGGGATCCCGGACGAGCGCCTTGAAGAGGTGGCGCACCACTACCGCCATTTCGGCGGTGTGAGCCCCATCAACGGACAGAACCGCATCCTCAAGGAGGCGCTCGAGGGCGAGCTCGCGCGCCGCGGCATCGATCTTCCGGTGTACTGGGGTAACCGCAACTGGAGTCCTTACCTCGAAGAGGTCGTCACCGAAGCCGCAGCCGACGGCAAGACGACGCTCCTCGCCTTCGCCACGAGCGCCTACAGCTCCTTCTCGAGCTGCCGGCAGTATCGCGAGGACTTCGCGCGAGTGCTCGAGGAGACGAAGCTCGGCGAGACGGTGACGATCGACAAGATCCGCCCCTTCTACGACCACCCCGGGTTCGTCGAGTCCTTCGAGACGGGTGTCCGCGAGGCCGTGGAGACCTTCCTCGGTCAGGGAATCGCCCCGGCCGACATCCAGATCCTCTTCTCCACCCACAGCATCCCGACCGCGGATGCCGAGCGCTCGGGCGCGCGGGACATCGACTGGGGCGAGGGCGGCGCGTATGCCGCGCAGCATCTCGCTGTCGCCGCGTGGGTGATGGATCGCGTCCGTGAAAGCATCCCGGCAGCGGCTGACGTCTCGTGGGAGCTGGTCTACCAGTCGCGTTCGGGCCCCGCCTCGCAGCCGTGGCTCGAGCCTGATGTGTGCGACGTCATCGGCGAGCTGCCCGAACGCGGCCGGAAGGCCGTGGCGGTGGTGCCCGTCGGGTTCATGAGCGATCACATGGAGGTGCTCTGGGACCTCGACACCGAGGCCGCCGAAGCCGCCGAGGAGGCGGGACTCGCCTTCACGCGCACTCCGACGCCCGGAGTCGCCCCGTCTTTCGTCACCGGAATCGTCGACCTGATCGTCGAGCGCCTGGAGGGTCGTCCGAACGAGGATCGCCCCCATGTCACCTCTCTGCCCGGTGCGTTCGATGTGTGCCGCCCCGGCTGCTGCGAGAACGTCCGGGCGGGATTCAAGCCGGCTGCGGCCGGCGTGGCTCCGTGAGCACCCGCTGACCGTCTGCGCTTCTAGGATGGATGCCATGCGCATCCATATCGCCACCGATCACGCCGGTCTCGACTTCTCGACGCAGCTGCAGGACCATCTGCGCAGCGCAGGCCATGAAGTCGTCGACCACGGGCCGGTCGAGTATGACGCGGTCGACGACTACCCCGCGTTCTGCATCCGCGCTGCGCAGGCGGTCGTGGCGGACCAGAGAGCCGGGGTCGAGACGCTCGGCGTGGTGTTCGGCGGCTCGGGGAACGGCGAGCAGATCGCCGCGAACAAGGTCGCCGGTGTCCGCGCCGCGCTGGTGTGGAACACGTCGACCGCCGAGCTCGCCCGTGAGCACAACGATGCGAACGTGATCTCGATCGGGGCGCGTCAGCACTCCTTCGACGAGGTCACCTCGTTCATCGACACCTTCATCGCCACGCCGTTCTCGGGAGACGAGCGTCACATCCGCCGCATCGGTCAGATCGCGGACTTCGAGCGCGACGGCTCGCTGCTTCCGGACCCGCGAGCCTGACATGCCCGAGGGCCACTCCGTCCATCGCATCGCTCGTCAGTTCGATCGGAACTTCGTCGGCAAGACGATGCTCGCCTCGAGCCCGCAGGGACGATTCGCCGAGGGCGCGGCTGTCCTGAACGGACGCGAGGCGATCAGCGTGCAGGCTGTGGGCAAGCAGATGTTCCTCGAGGCCGAAGGCGATGTGTGGTTGCGCGTGCACCTCGGTCTCTACGGAGCCTGGGACTTCGCCGGCGACATCCTGGTAGACCCCACCATCGCGTCTGCGAACGGTCGCATGGGGCAGACCAACCAGAGGGGCACGGTGGTGGATGAGGAGATCCTCGACGATGCCGGAGAGAACTCGCTGGCGTCGATCGGCGCGCCCCGTCGAACCCGTGTGCACGTTCGCATGTCGGAGCAGACGAAGGGTCTCGCCGACGAGGGGCTCGAGTGGCCGCCGCCGGTCGTCGGGCAGGTTCGGCTGCGTCTGATGACCGACATCACCGCCGCTGACCTTCGCGGACCCACCGCATGCGTGCTGCAGACTCCTGAGGAGATGCTCGCCAGCGTGGCGAAGCTCGGTCCCGATCCGCTCGTGGGCGATCCGGTGCAGAACGAGGAGCGCTTCGTCGCGGCGGTCCGCAAGAAGCAGACGGTGATCGCTCTCCTGCTCATGGATCAGGCCGTGGTGAGCGGCATCGGCAACGTGTATCGGGCCGAGATGCTGTTCCGCCAGCGGTTGAACCCGCATACCCCCGGCCGAGAGGTTCCCGAGGACGTCGTGCGAGCCCTGTGGCATGACTGGGTGCGTCTCCTCGCCGTCGGCGTCGAGACCGGTCAGATGATGACCATGGATGATCTCTCGCCCGATGCGTACCGCGCCGCGATGGCGAGCCGCGACGACCGGCACTGGGTCTACCATCGCGCAGGTCTGCCGTGCCGCATCTGCGGCACCGAGATCGCTCTCGAGGAGATCGGCGCGCGCAAGCTGTACTGGTGCCCGCGCTGCCAAGCGTGACCCGTCGGCCATAGGCTGAGGGGATGCGTCAGAACCCCAGTTTCACGCTCGCGGATGTGGCCGAGATCCGTCGGATCGTCGATGCCAATCCCTGGGCGACGATCGTGAGCCACGGTCCCGACGGCCTGGTCTCTTCGCACTACGTCGTTCTGCTCGATGACGACCATGACGACTTGACGGTCGTGGGGCATGTCGGGCGGCCGGACGACCTGATTCACGGCCTGGGGGATGGAGAGTTGCTCGTCGTCTTCCAGGGACCGCACGGCTACATCTCGCCCGGCTGGTACGGCGATGTGCCGTCGGTTCCGACCTGGAACTACACGGCCGTGCATCTCGCAGGGATTCCCGAGATCCTCAGCGACGAAGAGAACCTCGCCGTGCTCGACCGGCTGGTCGACCGTTTCGAGGGACGGATGCCGGAGCCACGGCGCATGTGGGAACGGCCGAACGATCCCGCGTTCGTCACTCGCCTGGCCACAGGGACGGTGGGCTTCAGACTCACCCCGACCAGGGTCGTCGCCAAGCGCAAGCTCAGTCAGAACAAGCCGGCCGAGACCGTGGAGACGGTCATCGCCGAGCTCGAGGCCGACGGGCCGTACAGGCAGCCCGCCCTCGCGGCCGAGATGCGTCGTGCTCAGCAGGCGCGCGTCGGAGGTCGCTCGTGATCGGGATCGGAGAGCGGGTCGGCACCCTCGTCGGCGTGCGGGTCTCCGGCCCTGGAAGAGAGTTCCTGATCGACGACGAGCCTGTGGACATCTTCATCGAAGACGGTCGCATCAGCGACATCGCTCCCACCGGAGCTGTCGCGCCGCAGGGCGAGATCCTCGAGGGCAACGGGGCCTGGGCGGTGCCCGGCCTCTGGGACAACCATGTTCACACGGTCCAGTGGGCGCTGGCGGCGGAGCGAGTCGCACTCGGCGGCGCGGCCTCGGCGTCTGAGGCTGCTGCGATCATGGCGGCCGCGGCACCGCTGCCGGATGGACGGAAGGTGGGCAGCGGATTCCGCGATGCGATGTGGCCGGATCACCCGACGCTCGCTCTGCTCGACAGCGTCACCGGAGAGGTCCCCACCTACCTCATAAACGCAGACGTGCACAGCACGTGGCTCAACTCGGCTGCCTTGCGGCTCGAGGGGTTCGCCAGCGCCGACGGGATGCTGCGCGAGCAGGACGCGTTCGAGATCTCTCGTCGACTGAATGCCGTGGATCCTGTTCGGGGCGATGCGGCGGTCCGGGACGCGGGGGAGAGAGCAGCGTCCCGCGGCGTCACGGGGCTGGTCGACTTCGACATGGCATGGAATGCCGATGCGTGGCCACGCCGAGTCGCGGCGGGGTTCGCCGCGCACCGCGTCGAGTTCGCGATCTATCCGTTCGACCTCGAGCGAGCCATCCGTGCCGGCCTGCGGTCGGGTGAGCTGCACCAGGACGAGGACGCGCCGGAAGCCGGGCGCGACCTGATCCATGTCGGACCGCTGAAGATCATCAGCGACGGTTCGCTGGGCACACGCACCGCCGCATGCTCACACGCGTATCCGGGTGATCCCGAGAATTTCGGGGTGCTCACCGTGCCCCCGGCCGAGCTCGCAGAGCTGCTCACCGTCGCGACCGGAGCAGGACTCGCGGTCGCCGTGCACGCGATCGGCGACCGCGCCGTCACCGGCGCGCTCGATGCCTTCACCACGTCTGGTGCGGTGGGCACCATCGAGCACGCCCAGCTGGTGCGTCACGCCGATCTCGCGCGGTTCGGCAGACTCGGCATCGTCGCGAGCGTGCAACCGCAGCACGCTCTCGACGACAGAGATCTCGTCGGCCGGCACTGGGCAGGGCAGACCTCGATCGGCTATCCGCTCGGCGCCCTGCGGGACGCCGGTGTCGAGCTGCGCTTCGGATCGGACGCGCCTGTGGCACCGCTCGATCCGTGGCAGGCGATCGCCGCTGCCGTCACCCGCACCGACGACGACCGCGATCCCTGGCACCCCGAGGAGCGGCTGACACGCGAGCAGGCGCTCCGGGCGAGCGTCCGCAGCTCTGTGCGCCCGGGCGAGCTGGCCGATGTCGCCCTGTGCGGCTACGACCCTCTGACCGCCTCCGGGGCGGATCTGCGAGGGATGCCGGTGACGGCGACGATGGTGGCGGGGCGTCTGACCTACGGTGCCTGACATCCGGAGCACGAAGAAGGGCACCGGAAGACCCGGTGCCCTTCTTCGTCAGACGGATGCTTATGCGGCGATGTGCGACACGAGGAACCAGCGGTCCTTCTCGAGTCCGCGCATGATCTCGATCGCGACGTCCTGGCTCGTGAGGTCGACCTCGTCGAGCCCGTCGATCGCAGCCTTCACGTCGATGAGGATCGCGTCGATGTCGGAGATGACAGCGCGCACGAGCTCGTCGGACTGGGTGAAGCCGGCGGGAACCGACGTAGCGCTTCCCTTGGCGGCCACGGCGCTGATGCGCGCGTCGATCGGCAGGCCGAGGGCGACGATCCGCTCGGCGGCGGTGTCGGCGAAGTCTCCTGCGTGCGCGACGATCGTGTCGAGAAGCTCGTGGACGCCGACGAAGTTGGCGCCGCGCACGTGCCAGTGCGCCTGCTTGCCATCGATCGTCAGTGCCTGGAGTCCGAGCACGACGGGGGAGAGGAACTGAGCCGCTGCAGCTGCCACTGTCGGGTCGCTGGCGGTTGTGGAAACGGTCTGTACCTTGCTCATCTTGACTCCTCCGGAGTTGTCTCTTCGTGCCTGATGATGACAACGCTACTCGTCTGAAAACATTCCGCAAGCAAGCGAAGGCTCGGCTTAGTGCCCCGGAATCATGCGGAAATCCGGCCTTGGGAGGATAGTCTCACCACATGAGCATCGCAGCCGGAGCCTCTGTCCTCGCACTCCCAGGGAAGACCCCGTCGGTACCCGAAGAGGCGTTCGTCGCCGAGGGAGCGCGCATCGTCGGCGACGTCTCGCTGGCCGAAGGCGCGAGCGTCTGGTACAACGCCGTGCTCCGAGGCGACTCGGCATCCATCGTGATCGGTCGGGGCAGCAATGTGCAGGACAACGTCTCGGTCCACGTCGATGCGGCTCATCCCGTCACCATCGGTGACAAGGTGTCTATCGGTCACAACGCCGTGGTGCACGGATGCACGATCGGAGACGGCTCGCTCATCGGCATGGGGGCTGTCGTGCTCAGCGGCGCGGTCATCGGCGCGGGTTGCCTCATCGCCGGCGGAGCAGTCGTGCTCGGAGGAACCGAGGTGCCAGACGGCTCACTGGTGGCGGGGGTTCCCGCGAAGGTGCGTCGATCCCTCAGCGACGACGAGCGTGCCGACCTGATCGCCAACGCCGAGATCTACCTGGTGCACCTCGAGACGCACACCGCCGCGACACCGATCTGACCGGTTCGGCCCGATAGGCTGGTGCTCACGGGGCGGTGGCCAAGCTGGTTAAGGCAGTGGGCTCATAACCCAACGATCGCGGGTTCAAGTCCCGCCCGCCCTACTCCCGTTCGCCGAACTCAGATCTCGAGCACGGTCGTCTCAGAGATGACGTCGCGAGGATGACGCCGGCAGCGATACCGCCGAGTCCGCCGAAGACCATGTCGCCGATCGTGTCCTGATACGTGACGAAGATCTCGTCGCTGAGGTAGGCCCAGCCCAGCCACTCGACCATCTCCCACATGGCGCTGAGTGCGAGGGCCAGGAGCGGTGCCAGGACGAGCGGAGTTCGCGGCCGGGCGCCGTGGTCGCGAGTCATCGCGACGACCTCCGCCCGGGTGAGGATCAGCACAGCGACGATCGTCAGAATCCCCGTGCAGATCAGGTGCACGACCAGATCCCAGCCCGGGATCGTCCGGTACAGGTCGAATATGTTGCTCCACGCGGCCACGAGCACGGTCGCGCAGACCGCCAGATCGAACCACCCGCGCAGTCCCAGCACTCGAGGCAGCATCAGGGCCGGAAGAGCGAGTGCGGCGATGCCGGCGTCCGTCGGCGCGAGCCAGATCAGCGCCACGCCGACGCCGACGATCCCCAGAACGCGCAGAGAGTCTGCGGACCACTCCGCGAGGGAACGAGGCGGACGGAGGAAGTCTTCTTTCACTGTGTCCTCTTTCACTGTGTCTTCCCGTCCAGACGCAGTAGCGCCTGCACTGCCAGGTGATCCGAGGGTCTGATCCCGTCGAAGACACCTGCGTTGATGCCGGCAGCACGCACCCGGACGTCTCGGCTGACGAGCATCCAGTCGACGCGCCGCCCTGTGAGCCGCGGTCGTCGATATCCGTTGAGCGTGCTCCACAGCGGTGTCAGCCGGTCTTCGGCAGCGCTCCAGGAGTCGGTGAGCTCCGCGCACGACAGAAGCGTGCGTACGGCGCGGGAACGGGCACCGGCATTGAGATCACCCATCACGATCGTCGGAAGAGCACGCTTCCGGACCAGCGCGGAGATGGCCTCGGCCGATCGTCGCCGCGAACGAGAGGACAGGTGGTCGAGATGGGTGTTGACGACGAGGAATCGGATGCCCGTCGACCTGTCGGCGAACTCCGCCGTCACGAGAATGCGGGGGATGAGGTTGCCCCAGGATCGACTGCCCCGTTCGTCTGGGCGCGCTGAAAGGGCCTGCTGCTCCCATCCGCGTAGTTCCAGGCGTTCGGAGTCGTAGACGAGCGGGGTGCCCTCGCCCGTGCCTTCGCGGCCTCGTCCTCTGCCGATGAACCGGTGAGCGGGGCCGAGCGCGCGGGTGACGACCGTCATCGCGCCGGGAAGCACCTCCTGCAGCCCGAGGATCGTCGGACGCTCCGAGTGCAGCACCTCAGCGACTGCCGGGGCGCGCACACTCCAGCGGTCCTGCTTCGGACGCGCGAAGCCCTCCATGGCCCGGCGGATGTTGAACGACATCGCGTGCAGCTCCGGTGCGACCACAGGGCCGATCAGCGCGGGCACGGTCATCGTATCCGCCGTGCTGCGGGGCCGCGTAGGCGACGGCGGACCACCAGGCGCACCCACCGCACAGGGGGGAAGTCGCGCGGCCAGTGCACGAGCACGCTGCGGAAGCCTCGCTTCACGCGCCGGCCGAACTGCCCTGCGGTGAACGGTCTCATCGACATCCCCATCGACTCGCCGGGGAGCCGAGCGATGCGGTGGTTCTCGCCGAGGTGGAAGGCGAGGTCGAGGTCATCGTGGATGTGTGCATCGCCGCGATGCACGTCCGCACGCACCGCATGCCATGCTTCCCTGCGGAACGCGAGATTCGAGCCGAACAGCGGTCTATGACCGAGAGTCACGCTCAAGAGGCTTCCGTACGCGCCGAGATAGAGCCGAGCGAGCGGGACGCGGAGCGCCACAGGCCCGTCGGTGAAGCGCGCACCTCCGGTGACGGCCCCGATGCGCTCGTCCTGCCCGAAGGCCGAGACGACCGCGGAGATCCAGTCGGCATCCGGTTCGCAGTCCGCGTCGAGTCTGAGGATCAGATCACCGCGTGCGGCATCGTATCCGGTGGACGCCGCAGCGGGGATGCCCGGCTCGATGCAGGTGAGCACGCGCGCGCCTGAGGCTCGCGCTACCGAGGCCGACGAATCGGACGAGTCATTGTCGACCACGATGATCTCGTCCGCCGGCGACTCCTGGGCGTGCAGGGCCCGCAGACACCGTGCCAGCAGAGCCGCATCGTCCTTGACAGGCACGACCACCGAGATGGTGGGGGAGTAGGCAGGCCCTTTCTGTGACCGGACCGTGGCGGCACTGCCGACCACATAACCTTCGCTGCGTTCCGTCATCGGCGCGATCATGTCATCGATCGACGGAGAGAACGAGGGACTTGACACTGCGGAGCCCGCCCGACCCTCCGCGCCCGGATCAGCGAGCGTCTGCAGCCTGCAGGTCGGACGAAGGCTCGATCAGCTCCTCCACGAGCGTGATGCCGCCGCTCGAGTTGGCCGAATGGGCGAGATCCTCGATCCACCGACGGCTGAGCTCGGGCGCCTCGCTCTCGTCGAAGACGAACCTCAGGGGGATCGACGGATGCAACCAGACCGTCGAGCGGCCTTCGGGGTCTCCGTCCGGGTGCTTCCAGGTCAGTGTGAAGCTCTCGTTGCGACGCAGCTTCGTCGCAACGACGACCTTGAGGTGCGCGAGTGCACGATCGTCGATATGGATCGGCTCGGAGGCGCCGTAATAGAGAGAACCCATATCTCGGAATATATGCGCCAGGGGGGCGAACCATCGCACCGGCCACCCTCGGCGCGCGAGGGGAGCGAACAATCTGTTCGCATAATGTCATCGGCGATGCGTCGCGGCCGTCACAGAGGGAAGCACACCGAAGCTGTCGCGATACGCGGCGGCGAATCGTGAAGGATGTGAGAAACCCCATCGGCGAGCCACCGCGGCGACCGTCGAGGGCGCCCCGGACTGCAGGTCGCGATGGGCGCCGTCCAGCCGCGCCCGTCGCAGCGACTCGGCCGGCGTCGTGTCGAGCGCTCGTCGGAAGGCGTACTGCAATCCCCGCGTCGAGATATGCACGGCCGCGGCGACATCATCGACGGTGATCGGCCGGTGCGAGTTCTCGGCGATGAAATCGAGAGCACGGCGCACGGTCGCCGGAGCGGCTGTGGTCTGTGCCGGGCGATGGCGTTCGAGGCGGCTCGTCGTCGTGAACGCGGCGAGCGTCGTGGCCGCCGCATGGCGCGCCAACTCGCTGCGCAGTAGTTCGAGATCGTCCGTGGTGTCACCGAGCGGTGCGGCGCTCTGCTCGAGATACGCGAACATGCGATCCCATGCCGCGGCCGCGTACGCGGAGCGAGGGGAGAGGTCCTCGATACGTATGGAGAGGTCGTCGTCACCGCTTATCCGCCGCGCGAGGCGCGACAGGGTGTCGCGGTCGAACACGAGCGCCGCCACTCGGGCCCCCGCGTCCCATCGTGCATGCACTCGGGGTCCGTCCGAGATCCACGGGCGGCTCGCATCGAGATCGCCCCGATCGGAGTACACCCGCGCATCCGGACCGTCCACCCGGCACACCAGAACCTGGTCGAGTGGTTCCGCGGTCGAACGCACCTCCGCTGCCAGGTCGTAGCGAACGAGGCTCACGCCGCCGAGATCCGCAGAGTGCCAATCGAAGCGGAAACGCTCGGGGTCGACGTCGTGCAGGACCGCAGACGGGACGAACTGCTTCCAGGTGCTCTCGACGCGTGAGACGTCACTGGTTCGGAACCGCATCGCGAGGCCCCTTCCCTCGGGTGCGGTGTGCGCGCACAGGCCAGGTGCCGTCGAGGCGTTCCTCCGGCTCGAGACGGCCGATCCGGATGAAGTACTCCGTCAGGCTCGCCGCCTGAGAACGCGCCCACCCGATCTGACGCGTATGCAGCTCATCGAGCGTCTCGGGAAGCACGAACTGGCGCGCCAGGGCCTGCGCGACTCGACCTGCCGCCACCGCATCCGCGGCCGCCTCGTGAGCATCCTCGAGTCGCACCGCGTAGAGAGCGGCGACCACCTCGAGAGTGCGCTTGCCCGGGCGGTACCGGTCGTAGGCCTTGTCGATCACGAGAGGGTCGATGATGGGGGAGGGATCCTCCAGCGGTGCGATTCCGTGGCGATGCGCCTCGTGAGCCAGGAGGGAGAAGTCGTACGCCGCGTTGTACGCGACGATCGGAACCCCCTGTGAGAGCAGGGACCGCAGGGCAGCGGTCACTTCTCCGACCACCTCAGCGCCCGGACGCCCGTGCCTGCGGGCATGCTCGGTGGTGACTCCATGCACAGCCGTGGCACCCGCGGGTATCGGCACCCCAGGATCCGACAGCCAGTCCCTCGCGGCGATCTCACGTCCGTCTGCGTCGAGCAGCCCCACATGCGCGGTGACGACGCGGTCTTTCTCCACGTCGATCCCCGTGGTCTCGAGGTCGAACACGCCTACACGAGTGATCCAGTGCGGGAGCGAGGGGGCCGGGGGCATGGTTTCACCGTAGATCCGGGCTCCGACATCCGCGCGGAGGCACACGGAGAGCACGCATCCGCCGACTCTAGACTTGGTCCATGACCGTCCCCTCTCCCTATGCAGACCGCCTGACCCGACTGCCGGTCGTGCGCCACGAGGTCGACGTTCGGGGTGGGACCACCGTGTTCTGGGAGTACGGGCCCGCCGACGCTGACGTGACGATCGTCGCGGTGCACGGTTTCCGAGGGGAGCACCACGGCCTCGAGCCGATCCTCGCATTCCTTCCCGAGGTTCGCGTGATCTCTCCCGATCTCCCCGGATTCGGCGAGACGGCGCCAGTCGCCGGCCGTTCCTACGATCTCGACGAATACGTCGCCTGGCTGAACGAGTTCGCGGCGACGGTGGCTCCCGGAGCGGTGATACTCGGACACTCCTTCGGATCGATCGTCGCCTCTGCGGCGGTCGCAGCGGGTCTCGAGACCCCGCGGCTGATCTTGATCAACCCCATCGGAGCGCCGGCACTCGAGGGTCCCAAGGGCATCATGACGCGTCTCGCGGTCCTGTACTACTCACTCGGAGCGCGCCTGCCCGAACGAGCGGGAACGGCGCTCCTGCGCAACCGTCTGATCGTCAGGGTCATGAGCATCACGATGGCCAAGACGTCGGACCCGCAGCTGCGGCGGTTCATCCACGACCAGCACGACACCTACTTCTCGCGGTTCGCCGACCGCGACGTCCTCCGGGATGCTTTCGTGACGAGCGTGTCGCATGACGTGAGCGAGTTCGCCTCCTCCATCTCAACGCCCACGCTTCTCATCGCCGCCCAGCGAGACGACATCACCCCCATCGAGGTCGAGCGACGGCTTGCGGAGCGCTTCGACGACGCCACTCTGGTCGAGATCGCCGAGGTCGGACACCTGATCCACTACGAGACGCCCGCCGAAGCCGCGGGTGCCGTTCGCCGATTCCTCAGGATTCCCGTCGCGCGAGGCCGATGAGGCCGGCGACACGGAACGGGATCACCTCGCCCATCGCGAGAGAGGTCTCGGTGCGCTCCACGCCTTCGATCGACAGGATGCGCGCGTCGGTGTCGAAGAGGTGCCTGGCGTCTCTGCACGCGACGCGCGCGAGCAGGTCGATCGACCCGCTGAGTCCGTGCGCCTGCACGACTTCGGGGATGCGGGCCAGCTCGTTGATGATGCGTGGCAGCTCGGTCTGACGTACCCCGATGCTCACGAACGCCTGAAGCGGGAATCCGAGCACGTCTGTCGAGAACGATCGCTCGTACGACTGGAATATCCCGGTCTGCTCGAGTCTCGCCATCCGCGCCTGAATGGTGTTGCGGGACAGCCCGAGGTTCTCCGCGAGCGCGACGATCGTGACGCGGGGATCATCGGCGAGCGCGGCGAGCAGTTCCAGATCAATGCGGTCAAGTCCGGCCATAGTGCCAAACGATAGCAGGGTGGGGGATGCCCGAATTTGGCAACATGCTCAAGCCGATCGCGGTTGCTTGAGCGAGGTGATGAGCGGACGTACGCTCGAGTCAACCGGCGATGAGGCTGGGGCCGAGCGTAGAACCCGTGACGACGGCCACGAATGAGGAGGACGATGATGTCACCGCAGATCACCCCGATCGCCGATACGGCGCAGGATCTCGAACTCGCCGAGCGCTTCCTCTCACCAGAGGGCGAGCGGATCTCGAACCCGCTGCTCGACTCCTATGTCGATGACGTCGACGCAGCACAGCTGCGGGCGCTGCATCGCGACATGGTCATCCTCCGTCGTATCGACGCCGAGGGCGTCGCGCTCCAGCGTCAGGGGCAGCTCGGACTCTGGGCGCCGTGCCAGGGGCAGGAGGCGACCCAGATCGGCACAGCGAGGGCGCTCGCTCCTCAGGACTACGTGTTCCCGAGCTATCGGGAGACGGGGGTTATCTATGCCCGTGGCGCTGAGCCCGGCGACTTCGTCCGCATGTGGCGCGGCGAGGAGGGTGCGGGTCACGACCCTGCAGCACTCCGGGTCGCTCCGCTGCAGATCATCATCGGAGCGCAGACGCTGCACGCCGTCGGCTACGCCCTCGGCATCCGTCATGAAGGAACGGACGAAGTCGCCGTCACCTACTTCGGCGACGGCGCCACGAGTCAGGGCGACGTCAACGAGGCGATGATCTTCGCCTCCTCCTATCAGGCCCCGGTCGTCTTCGTCTGCCAGAACAACCACTGGGCGATCTCGGAGCCCGTGTCGGTGCAGTCGAAGTATCCGATCGCCGGGCGGGCGCCCGGCTTCGGCATCCCGAGCCTTCGGGTCGACGGCAACGACGTCCTCGCGTGCGTGGCTGCGATGCGCTGGGCCCTCGCACACGCCCGATCGGGAAATGGCCCCGCCTACATCGAAGCGGTCACGTATCGCATGGGTCCTCACACGACAGCCGACGATCCGACTCGCTACCGCAGGGACGACGAGCTCGAGGCATGGCGTCGTCGCGACCCCATCGCTCGCCTGGAAGCGCACCTGCTGTCGATCGGCGAGCTGAGCGACGAGCAGATCGCCGAGACTCAGAAGGCCGCGGACGTCGCGGCACGGGAGATGCGCGCAGAGTGCCTGAGCATGGTGACCCGCCCACCGCTCGCCGTCTTCGACGGCGTCTATGCCGAGCCTCATGCCGGACTCGACCGCCAGCGCGACGAGTACGCCGCGTATCTGGCCTCCTTCGACGGGGAGGTGTGATGATGACGCAGATCACTCTCGGCAAGGCGCTCGGCGCCGGCCTCCGCCAGGCGATGCGCGACGACGACAAGGTCGTGTTGCTGGGCGAGGACATCGGCAGGCTGGGCGGCGTCTTCCGCATCACGGACGGACTCCTCGACGAGTTCGGTGCCAAGCGCGTGATCGACACTCCTCTCGCAGAGTCCGGCATCGTCGGAATGGCTGTCGGGTTGGCGTTCCGTGGCTATCGGCCCGTCGTCGAGATCCAGTTCGACGGCTTCGTGTATCCCGCATTCGATCAGATCGTCGCCCAGGTCGCCAAGCTGCACTACCGCACGCAGGGTCGGGTACGGATGCCGATCACGATACGCATCCCCTGGGCCGGCGGGATCGGCGCGGCCGAGCACCACTCGGAATCGCCCGAGGCGTATTTCGTGCATACGGCAGGACTGCGCGTGATCGCCGTGTCGAACCCCGAGGACGCGTACCGGAGCCTGCGCCAGGCCATCGCGTCGGACGACCCGGTGATCTTCTTCGAACCCAAGCGGCTCTACCACCACAAGGGCGAGGTCGACCTCGACGCACCGCTGGCGGATGCTGCGCCGATGGGACTCGCACGTGTCGTCCGAGCAGGCGACGATGCGACCCTCATCACCTATGGGGCGATGGTCACGACCGCGTTGCAGGCTGCCGAGGCTGCGGAGGACGAGGGCATCTCGCTGGAGGTCATCGATCTGCGCTCGCTGTCGCCCGTCGACTACGACACGGTCGCGACGTCAGTCCGCAAGACCGGGCGGGTCGTCGTGGCGCACGAGGCGTCACGCGAGGCAGGCATGGCCGCCGAGGTGATCGCGAGCGTCACCGAGCGATGCTTCGAATACCTCGAGTCTGCTCCGCTGCGTGTGACCGGACACGATGTCCCCTATCCGCCGGCGAAGCTCGAGAAGTACCACCTGCCGGACCTCGACCGGCTGCTGGATGCCGTCGATCGCGTGCTCGATCGTCCGAACAGCCTGACGGGAGCAGACGCATGAACGCGGAGTTCCGACTGCCGGATCTCGGCGAGGGGCTGACAGAGGCGGAGGTCGTCCAGTGGCTCGTCGCACCCGGCGACACGGTGACGCTCAACCAGACTCTGGCGGAGGTCGAGACGGCCAAGGCGATCGTCGAGCTGCCGTCTCCCTACGAAGGTGTCGTCGCCGCCCTGCATGCCGAGGCGGGACAGACGATAGCGGTCGGTGCTCCGCTGATCGAGTTCGACGTGGAGGGAGCCGATGGCCCGTCCACCGGGGACTCGAGCGGAGTCGATGGGCAGGAGAAGGCGCAGCCCAACCTGGTGGGCTACGGAGCCGCCCCCACGGCATCCGGGCGGCCCGCTCGGCGCGCCAGGCGCGCATCCGGAGCCAGAGCGACGACCGACACGGCTGTGCTCGAGGCGGCGCCGCACGACGCCTCGCCGACTGTGAGCGTCGAGGTCGTCATCGAACGGCCTCGGTCCACCCCGCCCGTGCGAGCGTATGCGAAGCGTCTCGGCGTCGACCTCGCCCTCGTCGCCGCGTCGGTCGGAGATCGCGTGATCACACGCGCCGACGTCGACGACTACGTCTCCCGCACCGGGGTGACTGTCGAGCAGGCGGACACCACGCCACGACGCACTGCTGTTCCGGACGACGTGACCGGGCTCCGGGAGCATCCGCGCGAGACGCGCATCCCCATTCGCGGAGTCCGCAAGCACACCGCCGCAGCGATGGTCGAGAGCGCCTTCACCGCTCCGCACGTCACGGTCTTCCACACCGTCGATGTGACATCGACCATGGACCTTCTCGAGTCGCTGCGCGGCGACCGGTCGCTGTCCGAGCACCGGATCGGTCCGCTCGCCGTCGTGGCGAAGGCGGTGTGTCTCGCTCTGACCCGCGCCCCCGGCTTGAACGCGCGGTGGGACGAATCCGCCGGAGAGATCGTGCAGTTCGGGTACGTCGATCTCGGAATCGCGGCCGCTACCGACCGCGGACTCATCGTGCCGCACATCCGTGACGCCGAGGCCATGAGCCTCATCGAGCTCGCGGATGCCGTGAGGTCTCTCGCCGCCACGGCGCGTGAGGGCAGGACGTCTCCGGTGGAGCTGTCCGGCGGCACTTTCTCGATCTCGAACATCGGGGTGTTCGGCGTCGATGCGGGCACCCCGATCCTCCCGCCCGGGCAATCGGGGATCCTCGCGGTCGGCGCGGTCCGGCGTCTTCCGTGGGAGCACCGCGGCGAGATCGCCCTTCGCCACGTGATGACGCTCAGCCTCTCCTTCGATCACCGGATCGTCGATGGAGCGGAGGGCGCGAGGTTCCTCAAGGACGTCGCCGACGTGCTGGAGGAACCCGGGCGAGCGATGCTTCTCAGATAGTCGCTCGGAGCGCCGATTCCGCCATCGCGGCGAGCACTGCCGCGGTGGCGGAGTGGTGCCTGGCTGCTGCCCGCGTGCTGTGCGGAGTCGAGTTGATCAACCCGAAGCACGCCTGTACCCGCAGGCGGAGCTCGTCGGCATCGGCCTCGACGAGAGGGTGCAGCGTGTCGATCCAGAGCTCGATATAGGCGCGTTGCAGGCGTCGGACTGCGGAGTGATCCTGCGCCGAAAGGTGCACGACATCTCGATCGTGCACGCGGATCACGTCGGCGTTGCCGAGGGCGAATTCGACGTGGAAGGCGACGAGTGCGTGGATGCGCTCTTCGGGCGTGGACCCGTCGGCCGCGACCCGGGTTCCTCCGGAGACGAGATCGTCGCTCACCTTGATCAGCACGGCGCCGAGCAGTGCCTGCTTTCCGGCGAAATGGCGGTAGACGGCCGGGCCGGATACGCCCACGGCGGCGCCGATGTCCTCGAGGCTCACCCCGTTGTACCCGCTCTCGGCGAAGAGCCGGGCCGCCTCTCGGAGGATCGCGTCCGACCTCTCTGCCTTCGCGCGATCTCGCGCAGTCGGGGGGCTTGTCATCTCAGTTAATCCTCGCTAACCTGATGCGATCGGTTAGTGAACACTAACCGAGAAAGCATCCAGTGCGCCAGAGCGATGACGCCGGCGCCGTGTGGTCGAGGAGGACGTCACGATGCCCGCAACCCAGCAGGCCCTCGCCGCCGAGCTGCACGAACGACTGGCGGTCGCCTCCAGGGGCGGTCCCGAAGCGTCTCGTGAGAGGCACATCGCTCGGGGCAAGCTGCTTCCGCGAGACCGGGTGGCCAGGCTCCTCGACGAGGGCAGTCCCTTCGTCGAGATCGCCCCTCTGGCCGCACACGGGCTGTACGGGGGAGACGCGCCGGCCGCCGGAGTGATCGCCGGGATCGGCCTCGTGCACGGACGCCACGTGATGGTCGTCTGCAACGACGCCACCGTGAAAGGGGGAACCTACTACCCGCTCACGGTCAAGAAGCACCTGCGCGCGCAGGAGATCGCGCTCGAGAACAGGCTGCCCTGCCTGTATCTCGTCGATTCGGGCGGAGCATTCCTTCCCAAGCAGGACGAGGTGTTCCCCGATCGTGAGCACTTCGGTCGCATCTTCTTCAACCAGGCGCGCATGTCGGCGGAGGGCATCCCGCAGCTCGCGGCGGTGCTGGGATCCTGCACGGCAGGCGGCGCCTACGTCCCGGCGATGAGCGATGAGACCGTGATCGTCCGGGACCAGGGCACGATCTTCCTCGGTGGCCCGCCGCTCGTCAAGGCGGCGATCGGCGAGGTCGTCTCCGCGGAAGAGCTCGGCGGCGGTGAACTGCACGCCCGTCGTAGCGGTGTGGTCGACCACCTGGCCGAAGATGACGAGCACGCCCTGGAGATCCTGCGTGACATCGTGGCCACTCTGCCTGCGCCCCTCCACCCGGTGTGGGAGGTGCACGACACTCGTGAGCCCGCGGAGTCCGGATCGCTCTACGACGTCGTCCCCGTCGACGTCAACTCCGCATACGACGTGCACGAGGTCATCGCGAGGTTGATCGACGGCGACACGTTCCGGGAGTTCAAGGCGGAGTACGGCACGACACTCGTCACCGGGTTCGCGCGACTGCACGGGCATCCGGTCGGGATCGTGGCGAACAACGGCGTGCTGTTCAGCGAGTCCGCTCTGAAGGGCGCGCATTTCATCGAGCTGTGCGACCAGCGCGGCATCCCCTTGGTCTTCCTGCAGAACATCTCGGGGTTCATGGTCGGGTCGGACGCAGAGGCGGGGGGCATCGCGAAGGACGGGGCCAAGATGGTCACCGCCGTCGCCAGCACGCGCGTGCCGAAGCTCACCGTGATCATCGGCGGATCCTTCGGCGCAGGCAACTACTCGATGTGCGGACGGGCCTACTCGCCGAGATTCCTGTGGACGTGGCCGGCCAGCCGCATCTCGGTGATGGGCGGCGCCCAGGCGGCCTCCGTGCTCGGGACGGTCAAGGACGACCAGCTCGCAGCACGCGGGCAGGCCTGGAGCTCCGAGGAGCGGGCGGCCTTCGAGCAGCCCATCCGTGAGCAGTACGAGACCCAGGGCGAGCCGTATTACGCCACTGCTCGCCTGTGGGACGACGGCATCATCGATCCGGCCCAGACTCGCGACCTGCTGGGGCTCGCCCTCGACGTGGTCGCCCGAACCCCCCTTCTCGAGCCGCACTTCGGCCTCTTCAGGATGTGACCGCGATGACGACCCCCTCTGCCTCCCGCGAATTCGACACGGTGCTCGTCGCCAACAGGGGCGAGATCGCACGCCGCATCATCCGCACGCTGCAGACCATGGGCATCCGCAGCGTCGCCGTCTACAGCGATGCGGATGCCGATGCACCTCATGTGCGCGAGGCCGACGACGCCGTGCGGATCGGTCCGGCGCCGGTCGCCGAGTCCTACCTCGACATCGACGCCGTCATCGCGGCCGCGCGTGCGACCGGGGCGCAGGCCATCCACCCCGGGTACGGCTTCCTCTCCGAGAGCGTCGGGCTGGCGGAAGCGTGTGCCGAGAGCGGTGTCGTCTTCATCGGGCCACCGATCGACGCGCTCCAGATCATGGGCGACAAGGCCAAGGCCCGCGATCACGTCATCCGATCAGGAGTCCCCGTGGTGCCCGGGTTCGATGCGAGAGGACTGTCGGACGCGGAGATCGCCGAGGAGGCGGACGCTGTCGGCTACCCCCTGCTCGTGAAGCCGAGCGCGGGGGGTGGCGGCAAGGGGATGGAGGTCGTCGAGACGCCGGCCGGACTGAGCGCCGCCCTGGCCTCTGCACGCCGCGTTGCGCTATCGGCGTTCGGCGACGACTCGTTGATCCTGGAGAGGCTCATCCGGCGGCCACGACATATCGAGGTGCAGGTCTTCGGTGACACCCACGGCACGGTGCTCGCCCTCGGCGAGCGCGAGTGCACGCTCCAGCGCCGCCACCAGAAGGTCATCGAAGAGGCTCCGTCTGCAGGCATCCCCGACATGACAAGGGACCGTCTTCTCCAGGCCGCGACCCAGGCCGCGGCGAGTGTCTCGTACGTCGGCGCCGGCACGGTGGAGTTCCTCATCGATGCAGATGCCCCCGACCAGGTCTTCTTCATCGAGATGAACACCCGCCTGCAGGTCGAGCACCCCGTCACGGAGGAGGTGACCGGACTCGACCTCGTCGCTCTCCAGATCGCAGTCGCCGCAGGTGCACGCCTCGACTCCGCACCCGCGGTGCGCGGGCACGCGGTCGAGGCGCGCGTGTACGCCGAGTCGCCCGAGCGTGGGTTCCTTCCGTCGACCGGCCGCATTCTGCTCTTCGCCCCCCCTCAGGGGGTGAGAGTCGATGCGGCGGTCGAGACCGGCAGTGAGGTGACCGGCTTCTACGACCCGATGATCGCCAAGGTCATCGCTTTCGCGGATGACCGGAGCACTGCCCTCCGCCGCCTCGACGAGGCCCTCGGCAGAACCGTCGTGCTGGGCGTGGACACGAACATCGCCTTCCTCCGGTTGCTCTGCCGCGATGAGCGGGTGAGGGCGGGAGACCTCGACACCGGACTCATCGAGACGCTTCTGCCGCTCGACGACGAGCCGCCGTCGCCGACGATGCTGGTGGCCGCGAGCCGCGCCGTCCTGCACGCCGACGACACGGTCGGCGAGGCCAGGATGGTTCGACGGGCGGGCCAGGTGTGGCAGGCGCTCACCGAGCGCGACCGCCACGAGGTCTCGTTCCTGACCGACCGGGGCGAGGTGATCGTCCCTCCTGCAGCCGACGGACCTGCAGCTCGTGCGGCAGTCGCGACGGACGTCGACGGCGGCGTCTGGGTGAGCGAGGACGGACGCACGGTGCACCTGCGGCCCCTGGATCGTCGCGCCCGTATGCTGCACCGCCTGCAGGCACGGGAGCGGCGAGAGACCGAGAGCGGTCCGGATGCGCGGGCCCCGATGCCGGGAAGCGTCGTGGCGGTGCACGTCCGAGACGGCGACAAGGTGACCGCCGGCACCCCTCTTGTCTCTATAGAGGCCATGAAGATGGAGCATCCGGTGCTGGCGCCCCACGACGGGACGGTGCGCCTGACGGTGGCCGTCGGCGATCAGGTACGACGCGATCAGCGGGTCGCACACATGACGACGGAGGATAACTGAGCATGTTCGAATTGACCGATGAGGAGCGCGAGCTCGCCGCGATGGTGCGCGACTTCGCCGAAGAGGTCGTCGCACCGCAGTCCTACGAAGCGGATCGCACCCACACACTCTCGATGGAGGTCGTGGCGCAGATGGGTGATCTCGGCCTGTTCGGACTTCCGTTCCCCGAGCAGTACGGGGGACAGGGAGGCGACTACATGGCCCTCGGCATCGCGATCGAGGCCCTCGGGCGCGTCGACCAGTCCATCGCGATCACGCTCGAGGCCGGAGTCAGCCTCGGGGCGATGCCGGTGTTCCGATTCGGCAGCGAGGAGCAGAAGCGCGAGTATCTGCCCGATCTGCTCGCCGGTCGCGCTCTCGCGGGCTTCGGTCTCACCGAGCCCGAGGCAGGCAGCGATGCCGGAGCGACCCGCACGACCGCTCGTCTCGAAGGGGATGAATGGGTCATCGACGGCTCGAAGCAGTTCATCACCAACTCGGGCACGCCGATCACCCGCTTCGTCACCGTGACCGCCGTCACCGGCGACGAAGGGGGGCGCAAGCAGATCTCGACCATCATCGTCCCCAACGGCACCCCCGGCTTCACGGTCGAGGCCCCGTACGACAAGGTCGGATGGAACGCATCCGACACGCATCCGCTCAGCTTCGCCGGTGCACGCGTGCCCGTGGGCAACCTGCTGGGGGAGCAGGGGAGCGGCTTCCGCAACTTCCTCAGCATCCTCGACGAGGGACGCATCGCGATCGCCGCGCTCTCGACCGGTGCGGCGGAAGGATGTCTCGAAGCCGCCGTCGACTATGCGAAGAGTCGCACGATCTTCGGCAGTGCCCTCAGCACGCGACAGAACGCCCAGTTCACGCTCGCGCGCATGCGCGCCCGAGTGCACACGGCGCGACTCGCCTGGCACCATGCGGCGCGACTGCGCGATGCGGGACGACCGTTCGCCGAGCAGGCCGCGATCGCGAAGCTCGTGGCTGGAGAAGCCGCCATGGACAACGCCAGGGACGCGACGCAGATCTTCGGTGGCAACGGGTTCATGAACGAGTTCCCGGTCGCCCGTCACTACCGCGACTCGAAGATCCTCGAGATCGGTGAAGGCACCACCGAGGTGCAGTTGCTCGTGATCGCGCGGGCGCTGGGACTCGCCGGGTAGCGTGGCAGGCATGACCGCGAACGACATCGTCCAGCGGGGGCTCTACTTCGAGGAGTTCGTCACGGACGCGCGCTACCTGCATCGCCCTGGACGCACCGCGACCGAGGCGGACAACGTCCTCTTCACGACGCTCACCATGAACACCCAGGCGCTGCACCTCGATGCGGCCTTCGCCGACGCGCAGCGGCCCTTCGGCGCGCGCCTGATCAACTCGATGTGGACGCTCTCGACGATGGTCGGGGCTTCTGTCGCGCAGCTCACCCAGGGCACCCTGGTCGCCCAGCTCGGGTTCGGTGAGATCGCGTTCCCGCACCCGCTGTTCGCCGGTGACACGCTGTACACCGATAGCGTGATCGTCGAGAAGAGGCTGTCGGGCTCGCGTCCGGGTCAGGGGATCGTGACCATCGCCCACACCGGACGCAATCAGGACGACACGGTGGTCGCGACGGCGACCCGAACCGTCCTCGTGCACTGCCTGCCGGAGGAGGGACGATGACATTCGACCTCGGCCCCGCGCTGCTGTTCTGCCCCGCCGACCGACCTGAGCGATTCCGCGGAGCTCTCGAGAAGGCCGACGCGGTCATCCTCGACCTCGAGGATGCCGTGCTCCCCGAGGCGAAGGCCAGCGCTCGACAGAATCTCATCGATACCGAGCTCGACCCCGATCGAGTGATCGTCCGTGTCAACGCACCGGGATCCGACGCCTTCACCGCCGATCTCGCGACCCTCGCCCAGACGGAGTTCCGCACCGTCATGGTGGCGAAGACAGAGAGCGCGGAGAGCCTTGCCGCGTTCGACGAGAGGTTCTCACTGATCGCTCTGTGTGAGACGGCGAAGGGCGTCCACGCCGCAGATCGTATCGCCGCGCACTCTCAGGTCGTCTCGATGATGTGGGGCGCGGAGGATCTGGTGGCATCCCTCGGCGGCACATCGAGTCGCACGGCGAACGGCGGCTATCGCGATGTCGCGCGCTACGCGCGGTCGCGGGTGCTCCTGGAAGCGGGGGCTCAGGGCAAGGGAGCCATCGACGCGGTGCACGTCGACATCGAGGATGTCGCCGGTCTCGAGTCCGAAGCGGTCGACGCTGCCGCATCGGGGTTCATCGCGACCGCGTGCATCCACCCGAGTCAGGTGGCGGTGATCCGCGCGGCGTACGCGCCTGATGAGCCCAGCGTCGAATGGGCTCACGGAGTGCTCGCGGCGGCTGAGAGGGAACGAGGAGTCTTTCGCTTCAGAGGACGCATGATCGACGAGCCCGTGCTGAGGCACGCCCGGTCGGTGCTCAGCCGCGTTCGCTGATCAGAGCAGCTGAGTGGGCGCGCCAGTCAGACGAGCATGCCCTGGTCGATCAGGCGTAGCGAGCCGGGGGACGCCTCGAAACGGTGGACAGAGCCGTTCGCGAGAACCTCACCGACCCGAGGCAGCGTGCCACCGGACACGTGATCGATCAGCGACCGGATCACGCCTCCGTGCGTCACGACGATGACGGACTCCGCAAGCGGCGCCGAACGGCGGCGTGCATCACGGGCGATCGCGTCGAGTGCCGCGAGAGCCCGGTCAGCGACTCCATTCAGAGTCTCGGCCCCGGGGACCGGTGACTGCCAGTCGCCGTACTTCTCGATGTAGTCCGACACGAGCATGCCCTCGCCCTCGCCGAACTCGCGCTCGCGCATATCGGGCACCAGCACGGGTGAGCCGAGTCCCAGGCTCTCGGAGATGATCTCGGCCGTCTCCCGCGCACGCTTCAGCGGGCTGGCGTAGATCGAGTGGTGCGTGACGCCCTCGAGGAGATCGGCGGCGGTCCGTGCATCCGCGCGGCCCTTGTCGTTCAGAGGGATGTCGGTGGACCCCTGGATCCGGCGAGCCAGGTTCCAGTCGGTCTGGCCATGGCGGATGAGCGTGAGCAGAGTCATTCGAGGAGCTCCTGGATCGCGGGGAGCACATCGCTGGTGCCTGCGGCGATGGTGACATCGGCCCAGACATCCGCGCGCGTGGGCTCGCGGTTGATGATGATGAGGGGGATGCTGCGTCGACGTGCGCGTTCGACGAGGCGCACCCCGGAGTTGACGACGAGGGAAGAGCCGGCGACGATCAGCGCGTCGCTGGCACGGAGCAGGGACTCGGCAGCCTTGAACCGGTCTTGAGGGACGTACTCGCCGAAGAACACGACGTCAGGCTTCAGCATCCCTTCGCAGACAGTGCACACGGGGACGATGAAGCCGTCGGTGCTCTCGGGGAGCACATCGCCGTCGGGGTTCAATGCCACGTTCTCGGGGACGGTGATCCACGGGTTGCGCTCTTCGATCTGCACCGCGACGTCGCGGCGATCGAACACCTGACCGCATTTCAGGCAGAGGACCCTGCGCATCGTTCCGTGCACTTCGATCACATGAGAGCTGCCTGCGCGCAGATGCAGGCCGTCGACGTTCTGGGTGATGACGCCGCTGACGTGGCCGGATGACTCCATGGCGGCGAGCGACAGGTGCCCCGGGTTCGGCTGGGCTCGGGCGAACGCACGCCAGCCCAGGTGCCCCCCGACCCAGTAGCGTCGTCGCGCGGCGTCGTCGGCGAGGTACTTCTGGATGGTCATCGGATCGGTGCGGTTGCGGGATCCCTCGCCACGGTAGGCGGGGATTCCCGAGTCCGTGGAGATGCCGGCCCCCGTGAGCAGTGCGATCCTGCGACCGCGCAGGAGTTCGGCGGTGCGAGCGATGGTGGCCGACAGTTCGACCGGACTCGATGCGCTCACAGGACCTCCCTGTGCGAGTCTACGACGTGCGCACCGTGGTCGACGCGTCGCGGCCGACCGCGCAGCCGGTCGACTGAGCGATGGCAGACTGGGCCGCGTGGAACTGCTGCGCGTGACCGATCCCGACGACCGACGACTCGACGATTACCGCGGGCTCACCGACACTGCGCTCCGGACCGTGAGAGAGCCGACGGGTGGGCTCTACATCGCCGAATCGACCAAGGTGATCGCTCGGGCGGTCGCGGCGGGTCATCGTCCGCGTTCCGTGCTCGTGCAGGAGCGGCGGGTCGATGACATTCGGGGGATCGTCGGCGACCTCGACGTGCCGGTGTACGTCGTCCCTGATGAGGTGGCTGAATCGGTGACCGGTTTCGCCGTTCACCGGGGCACGATCGCGTCGATGCATCGCCCCGTGCTTCCGACCGTGCGTGAGGTCCTCGACGCCGCGAACCTCGTGCTGATCCTCGAGAACGTCGGCGATCACACCAACGTCGGTGCGGCGTTCCGTGCGGCCGCGGGCCTCGGGGCGGACGCGGTGCTGGTGTCGCCCGGGGGAGCGGACCCGCTGTACCGACGCAGCGTGCGCGTGAGCATGGGCACGGTGTTCCAGGTGCCATGGACTCGCATCACGGATTGGGAGTCTGCCGTGGCGGACCTCCACGCGGCGCGGTTCGACATCGCAGCTCTCGCTCTCAGCGATGACGCCGTGACGCTCGATGCCTATGTCGCGAACCGCCCCGAGCGAGTCGCCATCGTCATGGGTTCGGAGGGCGACGGGCTCTCCCGCACGGCCCTCGACCACGCCGACACGGTCGTGACGATTCCGATGTCCGGTGGTGTGGATTCCTTGAACGTCGCGTCTGCCGCTGCAGTGGCGCTGTGGGCGCTCACCTCGCCCTGACCTCTGGCCGTCGTCAGTCTGACTTCGGGAGGATGATCGGGGAGGGCTCGGGGCGCTTGGCCACGATGTGATCGCCGGATGACTGATGGCGCAGACGACGCAGGACCCAGGGCACGAGATGCTCTCGGGCCCAGCCGAAGTCCTCGGTGCGGGCCTCGCGCCAGGTGCGGAGCGGGATCGTCTCGGGCTGCATGGCCTCGAGATCGTTGGGCACGTTGAGCGCGCGCAGAACCATGCGGGCGACCTCGTGGTGGCCCAGCGAGTTGTAGTGCAGGCGGTCGTCGTCGAAGAACCGCATGTCCTGCACGACCTTGAGCGCCCACTGATCGGCGACGATGCAGTCGTGTCGCTCGGCGATCGCGCGCACGTTCTCGTTGTAGATGGCGACCTTGCCGCGGAAAGCCCGGAAGACCGGAGTGAAGGCCGTGTCGACTCCGGTGAAGAGCAGAATCGCGGCGCCCGTCGACGACAGACGCGCGACGGCGTCCTCGAGCTGGGCGGCGATCGCGTCGGGGTCGGTTCCCGGTCGGATCACATCGTTGCCCCCGGCGCAGATCGAGATGAGGTCGGGATGCAGCGCCACGGCGGGCTCGATCTGATCGCGTACGATCTGGGCGATCAGCTTGCCGCGCACGGCGAGGTTCGCATAGGCGAAGTCGTCGACCTGGCGCGAGAGCACCTCGGCGACACGGTCTGCCCAGCCACGGTGGCTGCCCGGCTGCGACGGGTCCGGGTCGCCGATGCCCTCGGTGAACGAGTCGCCGATTGCGACGAACCTCCGCCAGGGGTGCGGATTCTCGTTGTCGAGCTCGGGGGTTCGGATCGAATCCTGATCTGTCATCCAGCTCTCCTTCGCGAACGAGCGCAGCCGTGCGGTGGCGGACGCGCAGTGACCGAGCCTACTCGGGTGCGGGCGTCCGGGCGAGACGCGCGCGGCGGAACTCGCGAGCGTGCCGAGTGTCGGCGGCAGCGATTATCGTTGTCTCGATGCTCTCTCCGTCCTTTCCTCAGCGTGCCCCTTGGGGAACCGCGAACAAGCTGCGCGCCTGGCAACAGGAGGCGCTGGAACAGTACTTCCAGGCAGATCAGCGAGACTTCCTCGTGGCGGCGACACCGGGTGCAGGAAAGACCACGTTCGCCCTTACCCTCGCCGTCGAGCTCATGCGCATGGGCGAGGTCAACCGGATCATCGTGGTCGCCCCGACCGAGCATCTGAAGACGCAGTGGGCCGATGCCGCCGCTCGCGTGCACATCCGTCTCGACCCCCGGTTCCGCAACAGTCATTGGGCGCCGGCACGGCATTACCACGGCGCCGTGGTCACCTACGCGCAGGTGGCGGCGAAGTCGTCGGTCCACCGTCATCTGACCGAAGACGCGAAGACGCTCGTCGTGCTCGACGAGGTGCATCACGGTGGCGACGCGCTCAGCTGGGGCGACGCGATCCGCGACGCCTACGGACCGGCGAAGCGCCGACTGCTGCTCTCCGGCACCCCATTCCGCAGCGACACCGCACCGATCCCGTTCGTCGAGTACCACCCTGACGAGTCCGGCGCGCGCATCTCCCGCACCGACTACAACTACGGCTACGGCCGTGCACTGGCAGACGGCGTGGTCAGGCCCGTGCTCTTCCACATGTACGCGGGCAAGATGCGCTGGCGCACGAGCAGCGGAGACGAGCTCGAGACGCATCTCGGTCAGGACAACACGAAAGACGTCACCTCGCAGGCATGGCGCACGGCGCTCGACCCCGAGGGCGAGTGGATGCCTGCAGTGCTCTCGGCTGCGGATCGTCGTCTGACCGAGATCAGGCACCACGTGCCCGACGCCGGAGGACTGGTGCTCGCGACCGACCAGACGGTGGCACGCGCCTACGCCAAGATCCTGCACAGCATCACGGGACAGCAGCCGACGATCGTCCTGTCCGACGACGCGACAGCCTCGGAGCGGATCGAAAAGTTCAGCAACAGCGAGGATCGCTGGATGGTCGCGGTGCGCATGGTGTCGGAGGGCGTCGATGTGCCCCGACTGGCCGTCGGGGTCTACGCGACGTCGTCGTCGACGCCGCTCTTCTTCGCCCAGGCGATCGGTCGCTTCGTGCGGGCGCGTCGACGGGGTGAGGCGGCGAGTGTCTTCCTTCCGCAGGTTCCGGTGCTCATGGGACTCGCGAACGAGATGGACAAGCAGCGCGACCACGCGCTCGATCGTCAGTCGAAGGATGACGACGGCCTCGAGGACTCGCTGCTCGAGTCGGCGAAGCGCGAAGACGACGCCTCGGATGCGCTGACACAGGAGTTCAGCTATCAGGCGCTCTCGTCTGTTGCGCACTTCGACCGGGTCGTGTTCGAGGGTCAGGAGTTCGGCCAGCTCGCCGAGCCGGGCACCCCCGAGGAGGAGGAGTTCATCGGGTTCCCCGGTCTTCTCGAGCCGGAGCACGTGCACGAGCTGCTGATGCAACGCCAGGCACGTCAGACTCGCCTGCGAGAGACACGGGAGGCTGAGGCAGGGCCGACCGAGACGACCACGCTCCCGGCGCCGCTGCACCGCACGCTTCGCGAGCAGCGCCAGCTGCTCAACAGCCTCGTCGGCCTGTACGCCCGTCAGAAGGGCGAGCCGCACGGGGCCGTGCACGCGGAGCTGCGCCGCATCTGCGGCGGGCCTGCTGTCGCGCAGGCGACCGTCACGCAGCTGCAGTCGCGCATCGACGTGCTCCGCAAGCGCGTTCGATCCTGAATCGCGCCTCCGGTTCGGAGGCCCGAAAAGCTGGCAATCCTGCTCCCGGTGCCGCCGAGAGAGTGGCTCGAAGCTAGCGTTGAACGGTTGCCCCGTTCCCGGGGATCGTCGATCAGGAGACTTCATGACAGCCCCCGCTGCCGCCGAGCCGACCGCCGCAGACCGTCGCCGCTGGGCGCGCTACCTCGTGGAAGAACGCGCCGAAGGGCTCGTGTACCAGAAGCTCGCGAACCGTCGCACGGGCGAGGAGCGCGAGATCCTGCTCAGCCTCGCCGATGCCGAGCGTCGCCACGAGCAGCACTGGCTCGATCTGCTGGGCGCAGAACCGGCGCGACTGCCGCGAGCCGGCATCCGGTCTCGCCTGCTGGGCTGGATGGCCGGGCGGTTCGGATCCATCTTCGTCCTCGCACTCGCGCAGAGCGCCGAGGACAGATCTCCGTACGATTCCGAGCAGTACGCGACTCCTGCCATGCGCGCAGACGAGAAGGTGCACTCCGAAGTCGTCCGCGGTCTCGCCGCTCGTGGGAGGCGCCGTCTGTCCGGGTCGTTCCGTGCTGCCGTCTTCGGAGCGAACGACGGCCTGGTGAGCAATCTCGCACTCGTGCTCGGCATCGGCGCCACGGGTGTCAGCTCCGCCTTCGTCCTGTTCAGTGGGATCGCGGGTCTGCTCGCCGGGGCTCTGTCGATGGGCGCGGGGGAGTTCGTCTCCGTGCGCTCCCAACGCGAGCTGCTGGCGTCGACGGAAGCCAACGAGGATGCCGCGGCATCCGCCGCCGATCTCGACATCGACGAGAACGAACTCGCTCTGGTCTACCGCGCTCGCGGAATCGGCCAGCAGGAGGCGCTCGAGCGCGCACGGCGGATAGTGGACGCCGCGCGTGCCGGAGTCGAGCGCACGACGACGGGGCCGATCCACCTGCACGCCGGAGACGACCACGAGATCGTCGGCAGCGACTGGACGGCGGCCATCTCGAGCTTCCTGCTCTTCGCGTCCGGCGCGATCATCCCTGTGCTCCCGTGGATCTTCGGACTCGATGGGACAACTGCGGTGGTCGTCGCGCTCGTGCTGGTGGGTGTCGCTCTGCTGACGACCGGAGCGATGGTCGGCATCCTGTCGGGGGGACCGCCCCTGCGTCGCGCGCTGCGGCAGCTGGCGATCGGCTTCGGCGCTGCGGCCGTCACGTACGTGCTCGGGCTGGTGTTCGGCGTGAGCGCGCACTGACGCGCGCGCCGGCCCGTGGGGCAGGGCTCGGGGAATTCACCTCGGGTTCTGCCGGACGACACGTCGACACCGAAAGTACGAAGAAGGCCTCGGATATCGTATGGATATCCGAGGCCTGTCTGTGCGCGGAGGGGGACTTGAACCCCCACGCCCTTACGGGCACTACGACCTCAACGTAGCGCGTCTACCATTCCGCCACCCGCGCAGGTGTTGGATGTTCGTTGCCGAACGAAGATTTACATTAGCACGAGCTTCGAGGCACTCAGAAACCGGCGGTGACGCCCGGGCGCGCCATGACGTTTCGATAGCCTGGACCTCATGACTGACGTGGCTCTCCCCGAGGTGGTTCGCATCGCGAGCGACCTGATCCGATTCGACACCTCGAACTTCGGCGGAGGCAACGCGAAGGGTGAGCGTGAGGCAGCCGAATATGTCGGCGCCTATCTGCAGGACCTGGGTCTGGATGTCGAATACTACGAGCCGATCCCGCGGCGCACGAACGTGATGGCGCGCGTGCCGGGTCGCGATCGGAGCAAGCCGGCTCTCGTCGTGCACGGACACCTCGACGTCGTCCCGGCGATGGCCGAGGACTGGAGCGTCGACCCGTTCGCGGGCACCGTCAAGGACGGCATGCTCTGGGGGCGTGGGGCGGTCGACATGAAGAACATGAACGCGATGATCCTCACCGCCGTCGCAGACCTCCTGCGTGCGGGGGAGCAGCCGGAGCGCGATCTGGTGCTCGCATTCTTCGCCGACGAGGAGAACGGCGGCGTCGAGGGCTCGGCGCTCGTCGTCCAGAATCACCCGGAGTGGTTCGCGGGAGCGACCGAGGCCATCAGCGAGGTGGGCGGCTATTCGATCACGGTCGACGATCGCCGCGCCTACCTGCTGCAGGTGGGGGAGAAGGCGCTCATCTGGATCCGCCTCGTCGCGAGGGGTCGCGCCGGCCACGGAAGCCGACTGCACGACGACAACGCCGTCACGAAGCTCGCAGAAGCTGTGGCGGCCCTAGGGCGCACTCGGTGGCCTCTTCGGCTCACTCCCACCACCGAGGCGCTGCTGCAGGGCCTGAGCGCCCTCACCGGCCGCTCCGTAGACGACCCCGACGCCCTCGCTGCCGCCGCCGGCCCCGCTGAGGCATTCCTCCGTTCATCGTTCCGCACGACGACGAACCCCACGGCACTCACCGCGGGGTACAAGCACAACGTGATTCCGGAACGAGCCGAAGCGCTGATAGACGTGCGGGTGATCCCGGGAACCGAGGACGAGGTGCTCGCCGAACTGCAGCAGATCGTCGGCGATGACATCGAGATCCAGACCGTCGTTCGCGACATCGGCATGGAGACGCCGTTCGCAGGCGAACTGGTCGAGGCGATGGTGGCGAGTCTGGGGCGGCACGACCCGGGAGTGCCGGTCATTCCGTATCTGCTCGGCGCCGGAACCGACAACAAGGCGCTGGCCTATCTGGGCATCACCGGGTACGGATTCGCTCCCCTCCGCCTCCCTGCCGACCTCGACTTCACGGGGATGTTCCACGGTGTCGATGAGCGAGTGCCCGTAGAATCGCTTGTCTTCGGTCAGCGGGTGCTGGCCGATCTGCTGCGCACGTATTGAGCTCTCTGCTCCACGTCCGCGCACCACGAATCAGAAAGCTCCTCCATGCACTTGTTCGAAGCGCTCATCCTCGGCATCGTCCAGGGACTCACCGAGTTCCTCCCGATCTCCTCCAGCGCCCATCTGCGCATCCTCGGCACGTTCTTGCCGTCCGGCGAGGACCCTGGTGCCGCGTTCACCGCGATCACGCAGATCGGCACGGAGGCGGCGGTCGTGGTGTTCTTCTGGCGCGACATCGTTCGCATCATCGCGCAGTGGTTCCGCTCACTGACGGGCAGGGTTCCGCGCAGCGATCCGGATGCCCGGATGGGCTGGATGATCATCATCGGCAGCATCCCGATCGTGGTGCTCGGCCTTCTCTTCCAGGATCAGATCGAGACGGTCTTCCGGTCGCTCTGGATCGTCGCGATCATGCTGATCGTGTTCGGCATCCTGCTCGGCATCGCCGACCATGTGGGCGCGAAGCGACGCAAGCTCGATCAGCTCACCTATCCGCACGGCATCGCGTACGGCTTCGCACAGGCGCTCGCGTTGATCCCGGGTGTGTCGCGCTCGGGCGGGACGATCACGATGGGACTGTTCCTCGGCTACGAGCGCGCGGCCGCCGCGCGCTACGCGTTCCTCCTGGCGATCCCCGCCGTGTTCGGCAGTGGCTTCTACCAGGTGTTCAAGAGCTGGGACGAGCCTTCATTCTTCTCGTTCGGCGACACCCTCGCGGCGACCGGCATCGCGTTCGTCGTGGCACTCGGCGTGATCGCGTTCTTCATGAACTACATCTCGAAGCGCAGTTTCATGCCGTTCGTGATCTACCGCATCCTGTTGGGCACGGTTCTCCTGGTCCTTCTCGGCACGGGCGTCATCGCGGCGTAGCGGCGCGGCACCGGAGACCTCCGAGCTCAGCGCTTGTGGTCTCCGGGACCGTCGCCTCTGCGCTTCAGATAGCGCTCGAACGCCTGAGCGATCGCATCGCCGGACGCATCGGGCGAATCCCACGTGTCGCGGGTCTGCTCGAGCTGGCGGATGTACTCCGTCATGTCCTCGTCATCCGCGGCGGCGGCGTCGATCGACGCCTCCCACGCGGCGGCCTCTGTGCGGAGGTGATCGCGTGGGACGTCGACTCCGGTCAGCTCCTCGAGCCGGTCCAGAAGAGCGAGGGTGACCTTCGGCGACGGAGTGGCAGAGGCCACGTAGTGCGGCACGCTGGCCCACAGGCTCGCGGTCGGGATGCCGGCGCTCTCGGCGAAGTGCTCGAACACGCTGAGGATGCCGACGGGGCCCTCATAGAGAGACCGCTCGAGGCCATGCGCTGCGCGGACCTGCTCGTTCTGGCTCGAGGCGAAGATCGAGATCGGTCGCGTGTGGGGCACATCCGAGAGCATCGCGCCGAGGGTCACGAACCCGGTGATGTCGTCGCGGAGGGCGACGTCGATGAACTCCGCGGCGAACGACTGCCAGGTGCGCGCGGGCTCGACTCCGGTCAGCACCCAGAACTCGGGACCGGGCCCCGGGTCGCGCGGGCGCCACAGACCGGCCTCGGGCCACGTGAGCTGACGGCGGCCTTCGGCGTCCGTCTTCGTGGCCGGGCGGGTGTACTGATAGTCGAAGTACAGCTCCGGGTCGATGGAGTGCACGAGGTCGTAGTCGTTCGCGGAACGCAGCGCGGCGATCGCGCCGCTCGCGGCCTCACCCGCGTCGTTCCAGCCATCGAAGGCGACGATGACGATGCGTGAACCGAGGACATCCATCGTGGGCTCCCTTCGCCATTTCCGGATCGGTATCCCTCCAGGCTAGTCCGACCGCGCGGGGACCGGGCGGAGCCACGGGTAACATGGTTCGGTGAGCAGACAGCCCCGCGCGATCCTCTGGGACATGGACGGAACCCTCGTCGACACCGAGCCATATTGGATGGCAGCCGAGACGGCGCTGGTCGAATCCTTCGGCGGGACGTGGACCCACGAGGACGCCCTTCAACTCGTCGGCAACGGTCTCATCGACAGCGCGATCATCCTCCAGAACGCGGGGGTGGATATGGACGCGGAGGCGATCATCTCGCTCCTCACCGATGGAGTGCAGGAGGCGCTGCGCACACAGGGAGTGCCTTTCCGCCCCGGTGCCCGCGAGCTGCTGCAGGATCTGAAGTCGGCGGGGATCCCCACCGGCCTCGTCACGATGTCGCTGCGCCGCATGGCGTTGAGCGTCGTCGACCTGATCGAGTTCGAGGCCTTCGACATCGTCGTCGCCGGCGATGACGTGGCCCGCCCCAAGCCTCACCCAGAGCCGTACCTGCACGCGGCATCGCTGCTCGAGATCGACATCGCCGAGGCCGTGGTCATCGAGGACTCGCCGACCGGACTCCGTGCGGGCATCGCATCCGGCGCCGTCGCTCTCGGCGTGCCGCACATCGTCTCGCTCGACGACGTCGGGGCTCACGAGCTCTGGCCGACCCTCGAGGGCCGCACTGCCGCAGACCTGATCGAACTCTTCGACCGCAAGACCTCCATGACGGGAGCCACCCGATGACCGACATCACCTCACCGCGGCCGAGCGGGCCGTTCCGGGAGGGCGATCGGGTGCAGCTGACCGGCCCCAAGGGTCGTCTGCATACCGTGACCCTCCGCGAGGACGGCGAGCTGCACACCCATCAGGGAGTGCTGCGGCATCGTGACCTCATCGGTCTTCCCGACGGTTCGGTCGCCGCGAACAGCTCGGGGCACGAGTACCTCGCGCTGCGGCCGCTGCTGCGCGACTTCGCGATGTCGATGCCGCGCGGCGCGGCGATCGTCTACCCGAAGGATGCGGCGCAGATCGTGATGCAGGCCGACATCTTCCCCGGCGCGGTCGTCGTCGAGGCGGGCGTCGGTTCGGGGGCCCTCTCGCTCTCGCTGCTCCGCGCCATCGGTCCGGTCGGTCGACTGGTGTCGTTCGAACGTCGTGAGGACTTCGCCCAGGTCGCCCGCGGGAACGTCGAGACATTCTTCGGCGAGACGCCGGACACCTGGAACGTGGTCGTCGGGGATCTCGCCGATGCGCTTCCAGCCGAGTTCCCGGCCGGCACGGTCGATCGCGTCGTACTCGACATGCTCGCACCATGGGAATGCATGGACGTCGTCGCCGACGCACTCACTCCCGGCGGCGTCGTGCTCTGCTACGTCGCGACAGCCACCCAGCTCTCACGGGTCGCCGAGTACATCCGCGGCACCGGGCTGTTCACCGACCCCGAGGCGTCCGAGACGATGGTGCGAGGGTGGCATGTCGAAGGCCTCGCCGTCAGGCCCGATCACCGCATGGTGGCGCATACCGGATTCCTCCTCACGGCGCGTCGGCTCGCACCGGGTGCCGCGGCGCCGCAGGTGAAGCGCAGGGCCTCGAAGAGCAGCTATGGCGATGCGGATGTCGACGCGTGGACGCCCGGCGCCGTAGGCGATCGGGAGATCAACGACAAGAACCTCCGCAAGCGTGCCAGGGAGGCCGCGAAGGCTGCCGAAGGGGCGCGTCTCGCGTCGGGTTCGCGCGAATCCGAGCCACCGACGGAATAGACTGGAGCGCGTGCGTAAAACGTCCGCCGTTCTGGCCACCCTCAGCCTCGCCGTCCTCACTCTGACAGGATGCGCTTCGGCGCCGTCGTTCGCCGGTGATGTCTGCGATCGTGCGGGCGCGTCTACCCCATCCGTCAAGGATTCGGTGTCCGTGGAGGGCGATCTGGGTGAGGCGCCCGACGTCACCGTCTACAGCCCCGTGAAGGCGGACGAGACCTCCTTCGCCGACGTGATCATCGGTGAGGGGAACACTCTCACCTCCACTTCTCAGCCCATGGTGCTCGACATCGCCTTCTACGGCGGGGAGAGCGGCGAGAAGCTCTACGAGTCCGAGTTCAACGGCGACCCGAGCCGCGTGCACAGCATCTCGTACTGGGCCGAGCGGTCCGAGGGACTCGAGACGGTGCTCGAGTGCGCCACCGGCGGTAGCCGGATCGTCGCCGTGCTGACCCCCGAGGACTTCGGTGAAGCCAATGTCGAGGCATTCGGACTCGCGAAGGACGAGAACGTCGTCGCGGTCGTCGACCTGCAGGATGTCTACCTGGCTCACGCCGAAGGCGCATCCCAGTTCAACGACGCCCGCGGCCTCCCGACCGTGGTGCGAGCTCCTGACGGGACCCCGGGCGTGATCATCCCCGACAGCGACGCTCCCACGGAGGCTGTCACTCAGACGCTCATCAAGGGCGACGGTGCGAAGGTCGAGAAGGATTCGACTATCGTGACCAACATCATGGCCCTGGGCTGGGACGACAAGACCGTCACATCGAGCAGCTGGGGTGCGGAGCCCAACATCGGTCCGGCAGCGGAGGAGCTCGTCGGCGCGACCGTCGGGTCGCAGCTGCTCGTCGTCGTGCCCGAAGCCGACGGAAACCCGGCGACCGCCATCGTGGTCGACATCCTGGGCATCGTTCCCGTTCCGGAGCAGTGATGGCCGCCCGTATTCCCGCGGAAGAGCGTCTGACGAACCTCGTCGTGGCGCTCATGGCCACGGAGATCGGGCTCACCAAGCAGCAGATCCTCGACAACGTGTCGGGCTACCGTCAGCGTGCCGATGCGGGCGTGCGGTCGGACGCGCTCGAGAAGATGTTCGAGCGCGACAAGGACGAGCTGCGCACTCTCGGCGTCCCGGTCGAGACGATCGGCGACCAGGCTGATCCCAATGACCTCCGTGAAGCCCGCTATCGCATTCCGCAGGCGGAATACGACCTGCCCAGCGACATCGAATTCACCGCTGCTGAGCTCGCTGTGCTGCAACTGGCCGGCAGCGTCTGGAGCGCGGAATCCGCGTCGGGCGACGCCAAGGCCGGCGTGCGCAAGATCCGGGCACTCGGGATCGACGGCGACGAGCCGATCATCGGTTTCGCGCCACGGATCACCGCTCGCGATGCGGCGTTCCCGCAGCTGCAGGACGCGATCGAGAAGAGCCGCGTCGTCGTCTTCGACTACCTCAAGCCGGGGGAGGACGCGCCGCGCCGCCGCAGCATCCGTCCGCTGGCTCTCGTCGACTACGAGGCGAGATGGCATGTCTTCGGCGTCGACGTGGACATCGAGGAGGACCGCATGTTCCTGCTCAGCAGGATCGTCGGGGATGTGAAGATCACGACGAGGGCCTTCGACTCCGCCCTGCGCGAAGGAGCGGGGGAGCGTGCACTGAGCGGTCTCGAGCGCGTCGCCTCTCAGAACTCGGCGCTGCTCGAGGTCACCCCTGGCACCGAGGCCTCGCTGCGTCTGGGCCGCCGCGCGACGCCCGCGGCGACCCAGGGAATCCTCGTGCCGTTCGTCGACCTGCATATCTTCGCTGACGAACTCGCCTCGTACGGCCCCGAGGTGCGGGTGGTCGAGCCCGTCGCGCTGCGCACCGCAGTCGTCGATCGCCTGAGCGCGGTCGTCGCGACCAACTCGGACGCAGGGGAGTCACGATGAGCGCTCAGACGAAGCCGCTGCTCGCCGCCGACCGCGTCCGCGTCTACCTGACGCTCGTGCCTTACCTTCTCGAGCACGGCCAGGTCTCGCTCGCTGAGGCGGCTGCGGAGTTCGGGGTGACTCCGGCAGAGATGCGACAGATGGTAGAGAAGCTGACCGTCATCGGCCTGCCCGGTGATTCCGGCTTTTGGCAGCAGCCGCAGGAGATGTTCGACATCAACTGGGATCTCCTCGACGAAGAGGACGTCATCGAGATCACCAACGATGTCGCCCTACGGCGGGTTCCGCGCTTCACCGCCCGTGAGGCCGCAGCGCTGCTCGCCGGTCTGCAGATGGTCGCCGCCGTGCCGGCGGTCTCCGACTCCGGACTCGTCAGCGGTCTCATCTCGAAGCTGTCGCGCGGTGCGGCAGACGCCCCGGCAGAGGTCGTCGTCGCGCCGAGCGCTGTCGACGAGGTTCGCCAGGTCGTGTCGCGCGGTGTGCAGAACGGTGTCGCCGTGTCGTTCACGTACCAGGCGCCCGATGCCGCACCCACCACGCGAACCGTGGATCCTGTGCAGGTGCTGATCACCAACGCACAGTGGTATCTGCAGGGGTGGTGCCACATGCGACAGGCGATGCGGACGTTCCACCTCGATCGGGTGAGCGATGCGCGTCTGACGGATATTCCGATCACACACGCCGGTGACCACGTCCCGGAGGCCTTCACCGCCGTCGAGGACGAGGGCGAGGTCCGAGTGCGCGTGCCCGAGAGGATGGCGCCTCTGCTCGGTGACTTCCTCACCGCAGACAACGCCGACGTCAGCGACGGGATCATCACCGTGCGGCTGCACCTTGCCGACCCTCGGGGTGTGAAACGGCTGGCGGCGAAGTTCGGCGGAGCCCTCGAAGTCGTGGATCCTGGCGTCGCCCGAACGGCTGCGCGCGAGTGGGCCGCCGCAGGACTCGCGCTGTATCGCCGACCAGACGGCGACAACGCCGGTTAGACTGCTACTAATCGACGAAGGAGAATCATGGGCGCTTTCGGTTGGCCACATCTGCTGATCATCCTTGCCGTCATCCTGCTGCTCTTCGGTGCGGCGAAGCTGCCGGCACTCGCGAAGAGCCTCGGGCAGTCCGCCCGGGTTTTCAAGGGCGAGATGAAGGCGATGAAGAACGAGGACGCGACTGACGCCGCGGATCCGGCATCCCCGACTCCCGCGGCCACCATCGCGGACACCACGGTGAAGGCTCGCGACACGGATCCGGGTCAGCCTCCTCGATCTGCATAGTTCGTGTCCGCTCTCGAATCCGCCGATCCGGGGACGCCGGGCCGCGACAGGCGGATGTCTCTCGGCGCGCATCTGATCGAGCTGCGTCGGCGACTTTTCATCGCGGCCGGCGCGCTCGTGGTCGGCATGATCATCGCGTTCATCATCACCGGACCGGTGATCGATCTCCTGTCGATTCCGATCGCTGCGATCGCCGAAGAAGAAGGTCGCGAGTACGTCGGCCTCAACTTCACGACGGTCACAAGCGGGTTCGATCTCCGCATGCGCATCGCGTTCGCCATCGGTCTGCTGATCTCAGCCCCTGTCTGGCTCTGGCAGGTCTGGGCGTTCGTGATGCCTGGGCTCACGAAGAAGGAGACTCAGTACACCTGGGGTTTCCTGGGAGCTGCCATCCCGCTGTTCTTCGGCGGATGCACTGTCGCATTCTTCGTCCTCCCGCACGTGATCGAGATCATGGCAGGCTTCGTGCCGACGGGAATGGCGCAGTTCTTCGACTACGCGACCTATTACGACTTCGTCTTCAAGTTCCTGCTTGTGCTCGGCATCGCCTTCGTGCTCCCGGTCTTCCTCGTCGCGCTCAACCTCGCGGGGGTCGTCTCGGGCAAGGAGATCCTCAAGGGATGGCGCGTCGCCATCCTCGTCTGCACGATCTTCGCGGCCGTCACCACACCGCCCGCCGATGTCTTCTCGATGCTGCTGCTGATGGGTTCCATGATCGTGCTGTACTTTGCGGCCACACTGATCTCGATGCTCTTCGATCGGCGCAAGCGCAAGGCTGATGCGGCCGCGGGCATCGAACCCGTGAGCGCATGAGCTCGCCGGCAGAGCGATACGCCGCGGCTCGCGAAGCCGCAGGGCACCCGGCGACGGTCGCCTTCGCTGCGAACCAGAAGTTCGAACTCGACCCGTTTCAGATCGAAGGGTGCCACGCGCTCGAAGACGGGAGCAGCGTGCTGGTCGCCGCTCCCACCGGGGCGGGAAAGACCATAGTCGGAGAGTTCGCGATCCATCTCGCGATGCAGACGCCGCGCGACAAGGCGTTCTACACGACGCCGATGAAGGCCCTCTCCAATCAGAAGTTCCGCGAGCTGGTCGACGTCTACGGCGCCGATGACGTGGGTCTGCTCACGGGTGACACCAATATCAACGGCAACGCTCGGATCGTCGTCATGACGACAGAGGTGCTGCGCAACATGATCTACGCCGATTCCGCAGCGCTGCGCGACCTTCGGTATGTGGTGATGGACGAGGTGCACTACCTCGCCGACCGATTCCGCGGGGCGGTGTGGGAAGAGGTGATCATCCACCTCCCGCAGCGGGTGCGGCTGGTGTCGCTGAGCGCCACGGTGTCGAACGCCGAGGAGTTCGGCGATTGGCTCGACACGGTGCGCGGAAACACCGAGGTGATCGTCTCGGAGATCCGACCGGTGCCGCTCGAGCAGCACGTGCTGGTGCGTGATGATCTGCTCCCGCTCTTCGACGACCGCGCGGGCATCGCGACGGCTCTGGTGAATCAGGAGCTGATGCGAATCCGCTCGTCCACCGGTTCGAACTACGACAACAACCGTGAGGCGCAGTCCTACCGCAGCAACCGTCATGCGGGACGGCAGGCGCAGCGTCCGCCGCGCGGAGGACGCCGTGCGGTCCGCTCGGCGAACGTGCAGCGGATCGAGCGCATGGACCGCCCCGACGTGGTGCGGCTGCTCGAGGCGGCCAACCTCCTGCCCGCGATCTTCTTCATCTTCAGCAGGGTCGGCTGCGACGCTGCGGTGCAGCAGGTCCGCAGATCGGGTGTCCGTCTGACCTCGACCGAGGAGCGGGCCGAGATCCGCGCGATCGTCGAAGACAGGACGCGGACCTTGCAGGACGAGGATCTCGGTGTGCTCGGATACTGGGATTGGCTGGAGAACCTCGAACGCGGCGTGGCCGCCCACCACGCCGGGCTCCTGCCCGCCTTCAAAGAGGTCGTCGAGGAGCTCTACAAGCGCAAGCTCGTGAAGGTCGTGTTCGCGACCGAGACCCTGGCGCTCGGCATCAACATGCCCGCACGCACCGTGGTGCTCGAGAAGATGGAGAAGTTCAACGGTGAGGCCCGGGTGGCGATCACCTCGGGGGAGTACACCCAGCTCACCGGGCGAGCCGGGCGACGGGGCATCGACGTCGAAGGCCACGCCGTGGTGCAGTGGACCGAGGGGATGGATCCGCAGGCGGTCGCCGCACTCGCCTCACGTCGCACCTACCCGCTCAACTCCAGTTTCCGTCCGACGTACAACATGGCGGTCAACCTGATCGACCTGTTCGGCAAACAACGGGCACGCGAGGTGCTCGAGTCGTCCTTCGCTCAGTTCCAGGCCGATCGCGCGGTGGTCGGACTCGCCAGGCAGGTGCGTGAGGCCGAGGAATCCCTCGACGGCTACAAGGCGGCGATGGTCTGCGACCACGGCGACTTCTTGGACTATGCCTCGATCCGCCGAGAGCTCAGCGACCTCGAGAAGAAGAACCGTCAGGACTCGAACGCTCCGCGGGCATCGCGCGATAAGCGCATGAAGCAGATCCAGAGCCTGCGCACCCGGATGCAGCGGCACGGCTGCCACCGCTGCCCCGATCGCGAGGCTCACGCCCGCTGGGCGGAGCGGTACTGGAAGCTCAAGAGGCAGAACGACCGCATCCGTCGTCAGATCGAGACGAGGACCGGAACGGTGGCTCGCGTCTTCGATCGTGTCGTCGAGGTGCTCGAGACGCTCGACTACCTCCACCGAGACGAGAACGACGAGACCACTCTCACCGAGGCCGGTCGGACGATGCGTCGCATCTACGGAGAGCGTGATCTCCTGGTGGCAGAATCTCTGAGGCAGGGTCTCTGGAGCGGCCTGGACGCTCCGTCGCTCGCCGCCATGGCCTGCTGCCTCGTCTACGAGCCGCGTCGCGACGAGGCGAACGCGGGCGAGCGCGATCTGCCGAGAGGGGCTTTCCGCGCAGCCTACGAGAAGACCACGACTCTCTGGGCCGAGCTCGACGACCTCGAGAAGGATCACCATCTTCCGGGGTCCGAGCCCTTGGCTGCCGGTCTCGCGGGCGCAATGCACTCGTGGGCCCGGGGCGGGATGCTCGATCGCGTCCTGATCGACGCCGACATGGCCGCGGGCGACTTCGTCCGGTGGGCCAAGCAGACGATCGACCTGCTCGACCAGCTCTCGATCGTCGCGGAGGACGGCGCCCTGGCGCGCAATGCCCGCGTCGCTCTCGACGGCGTGCGCCGCGGCATCGTCGCCTACTCCTCGATGTGAGAACGGGACCGATGCCTGATTCCCCAGCGCGACAGCGCCCTCTTCTGCCGCTTTCGCTCGCGCTTCCCGTTGCGGCCCTGGCTGCGCTCCTGATGAATCTCTCCTACCCGGATGCCGCGGTGTGGGCACTGGCCTTCCCGGCCACCGCGCTGCTGCTCGTCGCGCTCATCGGCCGTCGGGTCGGAGGCGCGCTCGCGGTGGGGCTGGTCTACGGGGTGATCTTCTTCGGACTGCTCGTGTCGTTCACCTCGCGCTACCTCGGCCCGCTGCCGTGGGCCGCACTGAGCGTCCTCGAAGGCGTCCTCACGGCAGCGGCGCTGATCCTGATCACGCTCGCCTATCGATGGATCCCCACAGCCTTCCCTGGCGCCTGGGCGCGCCTCCTGCTTCTTCCGGCCGTAGTGGCTGCGCTGTGGGTCGGGCGCGAGGTGTTCGTCGGCTCCTGGCCGTACGGAGGCTTCCCGTGGGCCCGTCTGGGCATGAGCCAGGCCGAGAGCCCGCTGGCCCCGGTCACCTCGTGGATCGGCGTCAGCGGTCTCAGCTTCCTGATGGTGTTCCTCGTCGCCCTCCTCATCCAGGTGATTCGCGAACGTGCCTGGCGACGCCCGACCGCGCTGATCGCACCGGTCATCGTGACGGTGGCCCTGCTCATCACGCCGCTGTTCCCCACGACCGTCACCGGGTCGATGCGCATCGCCGCGGTGCAGGGGAACGGGCCGAGCGGGTACTTCGACGAGCGCCAGCCCTACTCGCTCATCGACGCTCAGACGGACGCGACCGAACCGCTCTACGGCGAAGACGTCGATCTGCTGGTCTGGCCCGAGGGATCGCTCGACTTCGACCCGTTCCAGTCGGATTCGTTGGCGCGGAGGATGAGCGCGATCACCTCGCGAATCGGCGCGCCGCTGCTTGCCAACGCCGCGACGGAACGAGAGGGCCTGTTCTACAACACCTCACTGCTGTGGACGGAAGACGGCGGAGACGGGCAAGTGCACGACAAGCGGCACCCGGTTCCCTTCGGCGAATACGTGCCCGACCGTGCCTTCTTCAATGCACTCGCGCCCGATCTGATCGGACTCATCCAACGCGAATACACCCCGGGAACGAACCCGCCGGTCATCGATGTCGACGGCGTGAGGGTCGGATTGGCGATCTGCTTCGACGTCATCTACGACGACGTGATCAGCGAGGGAATGGCCGAAGGGGCCGAGGTTCTCGTCTTCCAGACCAACAACGCCGACTTCCGAGGTACCAACGAGAATCTGCAGCAGCTGGCATTCGCGAGGATGCGGGCGATCGAGACCGGCCGCAGCGTCGTGAACATCTCGACGGTGGGCACGAGCCAGATCATCCGCCCGGATGGGTCCACCGTATCGAGCCTTGACGCAGGAAAGGCCGGAGCGCTGCTCGAGGATGTCGAGCTTCGCTCCGGCCTGACAGCCGGTGTCGTCACCGGCCCCTGGATCCAGATGCTGCTGCTGTGGGGCGGGCTGGGCGCGCTGGCCTTCGGGTGGTTGCGCGCCCGTCGGCGCTAGGCGCCGATCTTCTCGCGGGTCGGGTCTTCACCTGCACCGCGGCGCGCGCGGATGAAGGCGAGTCGCTCTTCGAGCAGCTCTTCGAGTTCTGCGCGTGTACGACGCTCGAGAAGCATGTCCCAGTGCGTCCGGGCTGCCTTCTCGTCGGTCGCGTCGAGCGTGACGGCCTGGCCGTCGACGTTCAGGCGGGCGTCCGCTCCGCAGGCACGGCATTCCCAGGTCTGGGGCGGTTCTGCGTCCGCCGAGAACATCAGGTTCGTGACATGGCCGCAGGTGTCACAGATGTAGGTGGTTTCACGGCGCTCCATGAAAACGACGCCCTCTTCGCTCTGTAGGCTCTGGGCGCCGAGTCGGATGCCGCGTAGGCTGCGATCTGCCATTGTGTGGTCCTCTCGTCGCTGTCAGGTATAACGCTCCAGCCTGTGCGCTTCATCCACGCGGGCGGAATCTCGGCGCGATTCACAGCGGAATCCCAGCGCCACAGCGTAGAGGCGGCGTGGCGCGATCAGCGGCCGATCGTCGCCAGCGCGAGGTCCGCGCGGTCCGTGACGATCCCGTCGACACCTGCATCGACCAGCCGTCGCATGGAGTCGGCGTCGTTCACCGTCCACACGTGGACCTCGACGCCGCGTCGGTGCGCGGCGCTGATCAGAGGGGGAGTGAGAACCTTCACACCGCGGTGACGCTCGGGGATCTGGAGGACGTCGATGTCGCGCAGCGCGCGGCCAGGGGAGACGCGGACGGCCGAGAGGGCGCGAACTGCGGCGATGGTGCGACTGCCACCCGATGTGGCCGGTCTGAGAGCGGCACCGGCACGGAGCACCGATGCGATCGTGGCGCGACGGTCGGAATCCGAGAAGCTGGTGACGAGCACACGGTGCGTGTGATCTTCGAGAATCGGGCCGAGGGGCTCGGCGGCCTCGGTGGTCTTCACATCGATGTTGAAACGCGTCGTCGGGAATGCCGACAGGGCCTCGGCGACGGTGAGGAGACCGCCGTGATCGGCGAAGATCGCGGCGAGCTCACGGGTGCGTACATCCCGCACGGGTCGGGGGTCGCCGACAAGGCGCTGCAGCGTCGCATCGTGGAAGAGAACGACGTCACCGTCGGCCGTCATCCGGCAGTCCGTCTCGATGTACTCGGCGCCGGCGGCGTGAGCCGCGGCGAAGGCCGCTGCCGAGTTCTCCCAGACGCCGGAGTCCTCGCCCGCCGTGGTGATCAGACCGCGGTGAGCGAGGACTCGGGGGTGGGCTGCCTTCTCGAAGTAGGGGTGCGTCACGCGCCCGGGTGGTTCGTCGGAGGCTGTCCGGGCTTCGGCGTGAACGCGCTGCCGATGCCCTTGAGCGCCTCGGTCAGCTCGCTCGGGATGATCCAGAGCTTGTTCGACTGTCCCTCGCTGATCTTCGGCAGCATCTGCAGGTACTGGTAGGCCAGCAGCTTGTCATCCGGCTCGCCCTGGTGGATGGCGGTGAAGACATTCTGGATCGCCTCGGCCTCGCCCTGGGCGCGCAGCACAGCCGCCTGCTTGTCACCCTCTGCGCGGAGAATCTCCGCCTGCCGTGCGCCCTCCGCCTCGAGGATCGCGGACTGCTTGGTTCCCTCGGCCGTGAGGATGGCCGCACGGCGGTCACGCTCGGCGCGCATCTGCTTCTCCATCGAATCCTGGATGGAGACGGGCGGGTCGATCGCCTTCAGCTCCACTCGCCCGACGCGGATGCCCCATTTGCCGGTCGCCTCGTCGAGAACGACGCGGAGCTGGCCGTTGATGTTGTCGCGGCTCGTCAGAGCCTCTTCGAGGTTGAGGCCACCGACCACGTTTCGGAGGGTCGTCGTCGTGAGCTGCTCGACCGCACCGAGGTAGTTCGCGATCTCGTATGTCGCGGCGCGAGCGTCGGTCACCTGGAAGTAGACGACGGTGTCGATCGAGACCACGAGGTTGTCCTCGGTGATCACAGGCTGCGGCGGGAACGAGACCACCTGTTCGCGCATGTCGATGAGGGGCCGGAGGCGATCGATGAAGGGCACCAGGATGTTGAGTCCGGGCATCAACGTCTTGTGATAGCGGCCCAGGCGCTCCACCACGCCGGCTGTGGCCTGCGGGATGATGCGGATGGAGCGAGCCAGCGTGACCACCACGAAGATGATGATCGCGATGACGAGTATCCACCCGATCGCGGCGGGGATGAACGATGCATCGTCCAAGAGGTTCTCCTAGTCGTTGACGGGACGGACGGTCGCGGTCGCGCCGTTGATCGCGATCACTGCGATCGGTGAGCCCTGGGGGATCGGCACGGCACCTGCGGTGCGGGCGGTCCAGGTGTCGCCGTTGCTCAGCTTCACCTGTCCGGAGATCTGGGTGATGTCCTGCAGGGCCGTGCCTCGCAGGTTCAGCAGGGCTTCGACGTTGGACTTGGTCGGGTCTTCGCCGCGATGCAGACGCTTGATCAGCGGCGGACGCAGGAAGAGGATGAACAGTGCGGCCGCCGCCGCGGCGATCAGCACCTGAACCCACACCGGGATGCCGAGGAAATCGGTGACGAGGCCGACTGCGCTGCCGAAGCTCAGCATCAGGAAGGTGAAGTCGAGAGTGAGCATCTCGATCACGAGGAAGATGGCGATCAGGATCAGCCACCCGATCCATGCCCATTGGTCGATGAACTGTACGAATGTCGCGAAGTTGTCCATGCGGCCTCCTTTGCGGTCAACCTATCACGCGGCACGAGGTGGTTCCCGGTTCGAAGGGGCCGGCTTGATAGTCTGAAAGCGCCGTGTCATCACGGCGATTCACGCATCAGAGGAGTCACCGTGACCGACGTTCTTCCCGCAGGTTCTCTCGAGGGCAAGGTCGCCCTCGTCACCGGCTCGTCTCGAGGAATCGGGGCGGACACCGTGCGCTACCTCGCCGAGGCGGGGGCCGACGTGGTCATCAACTTCCGCAACAAGGCGCCGCGCGCCGAGAAGCTCGCCGCGCAGCTGCGCGAACTGGGGCGACGCGTGCTCGTCGTCGGCGCCGACCTCACCGACCCCTCGTCGGTCGGCGAGATGTTCGATGCGGTGAAGGCCGAGTTCGGTCGCCTCGATGTGCTCGTGCTGAACGCATCAGGGGGCATGGAATCCGGGATGGCTGAGGACTACGCGCTGACGCTCAACCGCGACGCGCAGCTGAACGTCCTCGACGCCGCTGCCCCTCTGCTCGGCGATGGGTCGCGGGTCGTCTTCGTGACGAGCCACCAGGCCCACTTCATCCGCACCACGCCGACGATGCCGGAGTACGAGCCGGTCGCGCTGTCGAAGCGTGCAGGTGAGGATGCGCTCCGCGAGCGCATCCCCGGTCTCGCCGAGAAGGGCATCGGGTTCACCGTCGTCTCCGGCGACATGATCGAGGGCACCATCACGGCGACGCTGCTCGAGCGCGCCAACCCCGGCGCGATCGCCGAGCGCCGCGAGTCCGCTGGCAAGCTCTACAACGTGTCGGAGTTCGCGGCGGAGATCGCACGCGCGGCAGTCGACGCCGTTCCTGCCGACAACACCCGGTTGGTCGGCGACGTCAGCGCCTTCGAGGCCGAGTGAGTCTCTGAGACCAACAGAGAGAGCCCCGTCCGGATGGACGGGGCTCTCTGCGTTTGGAGGCGAGTCAGATCGCGGAGTCGGCCTTCGCCGAGGCCACGAACTCCTTCGCGTCCTTGCCGAGGGTGATCGCGCGGACGATCTGCACGATTCCGAGAACGACGAGCGAGATGCCGAGCACCAGCCAGAGCACTGCGGCCGCGTACAGCGGGGAGAAGAGCACGACGATACCGGCGATGATGCTGAGCAGTGCGTAGAGCAGAGTCCAGACGCGCGAGCCGTCCTGTCCGAGGAGCGACAGTGCCACGACTCCGTCGACGATCCAGCTGATGCCGATGAAGATGACCACGACGAGCGCGAGGGTCGCCGCGGCGACTCCGAGGTTCGCGAAGGCGATCACGCCGGCGACGATGTAGACGAGGCCCAGCACGATGTGGCCGACTCGAGCCCATCCGCCCTTGACCTTCGAGAAGATGCCCAGGCCGATGTAGACGAGACCTGCGATCACGAGATAAGTGGCGAAGATGCCGGTGACGATCACGGCGGACTTGACGGGCCAGACGAGCAGGACGATACCGGCGATGAGGGCGATGGCGCCCGAGACCGCTAGCACCACGCGAATGGACTTGAACAGTGACTTCGCTTCGGTTGCGAGTGAATCAGACATGGTTGGGGACCCTTTCTGAGAAAACCCTGTGAGGGATGGTCACAGAGTAGCGCTGTCTGGGGCGAGATTGGGGGAGGCCGATATCGATATGTCGCGGACGTTCACACTCTGTTACGGGAGGTCATGCGAAAATCAGGGGGTGACCCCGGACGATGACGCGCGGCTCCGCGAGCTCGTCGTGATGCGCAGGGTGCGGGATCGCATCGATCGCGAGTATGCGACGCCTCTCGATGTCGAGGCTCTGGCGCGCGGCGCGCACATGTCGGCGGGGCATCTGAGCAGGCAGTTCAAGGAGACCTATGGCGAATCGCCGTACTCCTATCTGATGACGCGGCGGATAGAGCGGGCCATGGCATTGCTGCGCCGCGGCGACCTCAGCGTCACCGAGGTGTGCTTCGAAGTGGGGTGCTCATCGCTCGGCACCTTCAGCACACGATTCACCGAGCTCGTCGGTGTCTCACCCCGCGTGTATCGTGAGGGCGCAGCGGATGTCGACGGCATCCCCACCTTCCAGGCGAAGCACGTGATCAGACCGATCAGGAATCAAGAAGCGCCGCGCACGGGCGCGCACCTAACGTGAACCCCATGAACATCAGCATCCATTACGCATTCCTTCCGCACACCGACGCCGATGCGGCCCTCGGCTTCTATCGAGACGCCCTCGGTTTCGAGGTGCGCAACGACGTCGGCTACGACGGTCTCCGATGGCTCACGGTCGGTCCGCAGGGACAACCAGAGACGTCGATCGTGCTGCACCCGCCGGCGACAGACCCCGGGATCACAGACGCCGAGCGGCAGACGATCCTCGAACTCATCGCCAAAGGCAGCTACGGTGCGCTGACGCTTGCGAGCGACGATCTCGACGCCGTGTTCGAGCGGCTCGTCGACAGCGGCGCGGACGTGGTCCAGGAGCCGATGGACCAGCCGTACGGCGTGCGCGACTGCGCATTCCGCGACCCTGCGGGAAATCTTCTCCGTATCAACCAGGCCGGCTGACCCCGGTCCCTACTCGAGGATCCTCATGACGACGCACCCCGCTGACGGCCACGACATCATCCGCGTGCAGGGTGCGCGCGAGAACAATCTGAAAGAAGTGAGCGTCGACATCCCCAAGCGTCGTCTCACGGTGTTCACCGGCGTCTCGGGGTCGGGCAAGAGCTCACTGGTCTTCGACACGATCGCCGCCGAGTCCCGGCGCATGATCGATGAGACCTACAGTGCGTTCGTGCAGGGATTCATGCCGTCGGTGCCTCGTCCTGACGTCGATGTGCTCGAGGGACTCACGACCTCGATCATCGTCGATCAGGAGCGCCTCGGGGCGAATCCACGGTCGACGGTCGGCACGGTCACCGATGCGAACGCGATGCTGCGAATCCTCTTCAGCAAGCTGGGCCAGCCCTATATCGGAGGCCCCACAGCCTTCTCCTTCAACATCCCCACCCAGAGGGCCAGCGGGATGATGACCGGACCGGGGGGCGAGAAGAAGATCGTGAAGGACGCGATCTACCTCGGGGGCATGTGCCCTCGGTGCGAGGGCAGGGGAGCGGTGTCCGATCTCGACCTCACTCAGATCGTCGACGAGTCGAAGTCCCTCGATGAGGGGGCCATCATGGTCCCGGGGTACACCGCGGACGGCTGGATGGTGAAGGGCTTCTCCGCGTCGGGCTTCTATCCGGCCGACAAGCCGGTCGCCGAGTTCACCGAGAAGCAGCGCCAGCTCTTCCTCTACGGTGAGGTCACCAAGGTCAAGATCTCGGGCATCAACATGACCTACGAGGGGCTCATCCCCAAGATCACGAAGTCGATGCTGTCGAAGGATCTCGACGCCCTGCAGCCGCACATCCGCGCCTTCGTCGAGCGCGTGGCGACGTTCGCGACCTGCCCGGAGTGCGACGGCACCCGTCTCACCGAAGGTGCTCGGTCGTCGAAGATCGACGGCATCAGCATCGCGGATGCGTGCCGCATGCAGGTCACGGATCTGGCCGAATGGGTGCGCGGACTGGAACTCCCTGGCGCAGCTCCGCTGCTCGAGGCACTGCGTGCCAACCTCGACGCATTCGTCACGCTCGGCCTGGGGTACCTGAGCCTCGAACGGCCCTCCGGTACGTTGTCCGGCGGAGAGGCGCAGCGCATCAAGATGCTGCGCCATCTGGGGTCGTCTCTCACCGACGTCACCTATGTGTTCGACGAGCCGACCATCGGCCTTCATCCGCATGACATCCAGCGCATGAACACGCTGCTTCTGCGCCTGCGAGACAAGGGCAACACGGTGCTGGTCGTGGAGCACAAGCCCGAGACCATCGTGATCGGTGATCATGTGGTCGACCTCGGCCCCGGCGCGGGAAGCGCGGGAGGCGAGATCTGCTTCGAGGGAACCGTAGAAGGCTTGAAGGCCAGTGGCACGCGCACGGGTGATCATCTCGACGATCGAGCAGCGCTCAAGGAATCGGTGCGCAGCAGCACCGGTGCGATCGAGATCCGCGGTGCCAACGCCAACAACCTGCAGGACGTCGACGTTGACATCCCCACCGGCATTCTCACTGTGGTCACCGGGGTCGCCGGTTCGGGCAAGAGCTCGCTGATCCACGGATCGGTGTCGAAGCTCGAGGGCGTCGTCGCGATCGACCAGGGGGCGATCAAGGGCTCGCGACGGAGCAACCCCGCCACGTACACCGGCATGCTCGAGCCCATTCGCAAGGCGTTCGCAAAAGCCAACGGAGTCAAGCCCGCGTTGTTCAGTGCGAACTCCGAAGGAGCGTGCCCGACATGCAAGGGCGCCGGGGTGATCATCACCGAGCTCGGGTTCATGGACACGATCGAGACGCCGTGCGAGGACTGCGGCGGCAAGCGGTTCCAGGCTGCCGTCCTCGAGTACAAGCTCGCAGGCAAGGACATCACCGAGGTGCTGGATCTGCCTGTCGCCGAGGCGAGGGTGTTCTTCTCCGAAGGGGAAGCGAAGCTGCCCGCCGCCGCCACGATCCTCGGTCGCCTCGAAGATGTCGGCCTGGGCTATCTCTCCCTCGGGCAGCCGTTGTCGACGCTGTCGGGCGGCGAGCGTCAGCGCATCAAGCTGGCCATCCAGATGGGGGAGAAGGGCGACACGTACGTGCTCGACGAACCGACCACGGGCCTGCACCTCGCGGACGTCCAGAACATCCTCGGCCTTCTCGATCGACTCGTCGAATCCGGCAAGACCGTCATCGTGATCGAGCATCACCAGGCGGTGATGGCTCACGCCGACTGGATCATCGACATCGGACCGGGCGCGGGCCATGACGGAGGTCGGGTCGTCTTCGAGGGAAGCCCGGCGGATCTCGTCGCGGCCAAGTCGACGGTCACGGGGGAGCACCTGGCGGAATACATCGGCGCGTAGCGGGAGGGGCGCTCAGTCCTTGCGGGCGACGATCGTGAAGGTGCAGGGGATGAGGTTCCGTTCCGCCTCGGGCCACCCGTAGCCGCCTGACACCTCGACCATCCGCGGGCTGAACTGCCAGGGGAGTGTTCGTCCCTCATCGAAGTGCAGGAGGCGGAGACCGGCTCTCAACAGCGATCCGAGGATCTCGGAGAGGGGGTGCGGCCACTCGTAGGTGCGCGGGTGAGCGACCTTGCCGTCTCCGGCGTAGGTTGACTCGTCATCCCATTGCTGCGCACGGCCGTCGCCGAAGTACGGGTAGCGGGTCGTGAGTTCTTGCGCGCCCTCGTCGAGAGCCAGCAGCGCAGGATGGCCGTCGCGGATGAAGAACGTCCCACCCGGACGCAGCAGAGCGACGATCTGGGCCGCCCATCGGTCGAGATCCTCGAGCCAGCAGATCGTCCCGATACTCGTGTAGACGATGTCGAAGTCGCCTGACACCACGTTGCTCGCATCGAGGACGTCGGTCTGGACCCATGTGGCCGAGACCCCGACGCGGTTCGCGAGTGCCTCTGCGGCTTGCAGCGCCGGCTCCGAGAAATCAACGCCGGTCACGATCGCCCCGGCACGCGCCAACGAGATCGTATCCGTGCCGATGTGGCACTGGAGGTGACACACGTCCAATTCCGCGAGCGTTCCGCCGCGCACGAAGCGGTTGAGCACCGGCAGGTCTTCGCTCACGACGTCGCTGATGTGAGTCGGCTCGTCGTACGCGTCCAGACCGTATGCCGCTTCGTGCAACGGGACGCGATCATCCCAGTTCTGTCGGTTGGCGTTTCGCGCCGCTTCCCAGTCGATCTCGACATTGCTTCCGTTCACGACACGAGCCTATCGACCGCTCCGATCGCGGCGACGTAGTAACGCCGATAATGCACATTATGTCAGTACAAGCCAGAATCGGCCTCCCCTCCGCTTATGGCACCGCGGTGTCGAAGCCAGTCATAATCCCATAGCTGTCACGACCAACCCGCGCCCGCAGCGGTGAAGGCGCCTCCGAGCGCGCCCCGCAGCGGAGTCGGGTGTCTGCGGGCTGCATCTGGCTGTGGAACACGTGTCCGCATCGCGAGGGTCACCACGGAGTGCCTCGCAGGTCGATGTCACCCTCCGGCCATGGATCTGCGTCAGCGCCCGAGTCGGCCGAGAAGACGAGTATCGGCCCCGCCGAAGATGTCACCGTCTCGTTCGAGTCGATCATCGACACATGGCGTTCCATGGCGTTCACCCGTGACCAGCCGGTGCGCTCGTAGAACGGCACGACCTCCTCTCGGCACCCGAGGTAGCCGAAACTCACACGATCGTCGTCGCGCATCGCCTGCTGGGCGTGCGACATCACAAGGCGGCCGACTCCGTCGGAGCGCCAGTCCGGATGGACGAGGACTCCCCCGGTTCCGGCGACCGCGACCTCGCGTGCGCCGACGCGTATGAGGCGCCGTTGAAACCCGACGTGCGCGACAGCGATGGAGCCACGGAACACGATCGTGTGCACATCCGCGGGCGAATACCCGTACGGGCCATCGGGGTTCCACTCTCCGTACTCCGCTCGGTACTCGCGATCGAAGAGTTCTCTCAGTGCCGCCGATTGCGATTCGGACAGGGCATCATGCTCGACGATGGCGACCTGGTAAGTCATTCAGGTTCCCCCGTGCGTCGGATCGACGGCGGTGGGGATCGCAGCCAGCGCCGTCTCGAGAGTCAGGTCGAGTCGCGGGTCGAGTGCGGTGCGGGTCATCGGTTCTCCTCCAGATAGGCCATCAGGGATTCGAGGCGGTCAGTGCGGTCTTCCCAGACTCGCCGTTGCTCGTCGAGCCAGTGCCCCACGACCGTGAGGCGGTCGCGGTCGAGTGTGCAGGTGCGCACGCGACCGCTCTTGGATGTGCGGATGAGTCCGCTGTCCTCCAACGCGTGGATGTGCTTCATGAACGACGGAAGCGTCATCGCGAAGGGCTGCGCGAGCTCGCCCACGCTCGCCGGGCCGGGGCCGAGGGCTCGGATGACCGCGCGACGCGTCGGATCCGCGAGAGCAAGGAAAACCGCGTTCTCGTCCTGATCGTTAGCCATGAAGATAAGTATTGATCACGCAAATAGTTAGCGCAAGGTCTAAGTTTCTGCGGGTCTCTCCATGCAGATGAGCCCCTCTCGGTCGTCCCACGACGCGACGCGTTCGAAACCGCGAGATTCGTAGAGCCTGATCGCTGGCGCCCGCCACTCCCAGACGGACAGCCGGACGCGTCCTGTTGTCAGCGCCAGTGCAGCATCCAGCAACGCGGATCCGAGACCACGTCCACGGAGGTTCGGATCTGCCCATAGTCGCTTGATCTCGGCCTCTCCCCCATCGACCCTTACGATCACCACACCGACGGGCCCCTGCTCGGTCACTGCGAGCAGGGTGGTGCAGTCCCCGTAGGCGACCACCGGATCGGCCACCTCGGCCTCGTAACTCGGCGGCAACGCTGGCAGCCCTGCAGGCGATGCCTCGGCATACTCGACCTTCTCCGCCTCGGTCTGCAGCAGATACGTGCGGACGAGTTCACTCACCGCGGTCGTGTCCGCGTCATCCCACGTCGATGCACGGACGCGTAGCGACCGACGGAGCTCGTCATACGGAGGATGAGGACGAGACGTCACACACTCATTCTGTCGTCACCGCGCAGCCCAGACCCCGAGCTCGTTGCCACTCGGGTCGATGAAGTGCAGTCGCCGCCCACCGGGAAACTCGTACGGCCCCTGGACCACTGCGCCGCCCGCGTCGGTGATCGACCTCTGCGTGGCGTCGAGATCGTCGGAGTACAGCAGCACGAGCGGCCCACCTGGCGGACGCCCCTGGTCGGAGAGCAGCAGACCGCCGACCTCCGAGCCGTCTCCGGTCAGTGAGGCGATACCCGCGTAGGCGGGACCGTAGTCCACGAAGACCCACCCGAACGCATCTCGATAGAAGCGCTTGGCTGTCTCGAGATCATTGACGACGAGCTCGACGTAGTTGATGGAGTGGTGCACGGGTACAGGTGTCATGCGGCCACGGTATCGAGAGCATCGGACATCCGGCACCCCATGCTCGAGCCGTCCGTGCGTCGGGAGGTTCTCCCACGAGGAGTACCGTGGGAGGAGTGCAACAGGTTCCCCGCTCCCCCGTGACCAGCCCGGGATGGAGAGCCTGGCTCATCTGGGGCGTGGGTGTCGCCGCCTACGTTCTCGCCATCACCAACCGCACGTCGCTCGGCGCCGTCGGAATAGAGGCCGCCGATCGATTCGAGGCGGATGCGTCGACTCTGGCCCTGTTCGCCGTCGTGCAGCTCGCCGTCTACGGCGGGATGCAGATCCCCATCGGAATCCTGCTCGACCGCTTCGGTTCCCGCCCCATCATGACGATCGGTATGCTGCTCATGGCAGCGGGCCAGCTCACGATGGCCCTCTCCCCCGGCATCGGGATCGCGATCTTCGCCCGCATCCTTCTCGGCGCAGGTGACGCGGCGATCTTCCCCGCCGTGCTGAGATTGGTGGCGACCTGGTTCCCCGCGCAGCGAGGACCGATCATGGTGCAGTTCACCGGCATCATCGGTCAGGCGGGTCAGCTGATCGCGCTCGTCCCGCTCGCAGCGCTTCTGCATGCGACCACGTGGACGATCACCTTCGGCAGCGTCGCGGGGCTCGGCGTCCTGTTCACGATCCTCGTCGCGCTCGTCATCCGCAATCACCCTGCTGAGCGTGGTGCGGATGTGACTGTCAACACCGACACCGGCGTGATCCGTGTGGTCACCTCGGCGATCGATACAGGCGTGGGTATCCGAGCCGCATGGGCGCACCCCGGCACCCGACTCGCCTTCTGGTCGCACTTCACCACGCCGTTCGCCGGCACCGCCTTCATCCTGCTCTGGGGAATGCCGTTCCTCACCGCGGCCCAGGGCCTCGACACTGCGCACGCGGCGGGCATCATCTCGGTGTACGTGGTCGCCGGAATGGCGCTCGGTCCCATCATCGGCGACCTCTCGCGCCGTCTGCCCAATCAGCGTTCGCTCGCACTCGTCCTGCCTGCCGTCGGGGTGCAGTTCGTCGCGTGGATGGCCGTCATCGCTCTGCCCGGACCGGCTCCACTCTGGCTGCTCTACGTGTTGGCCGTCGCTCTCGCGACGGGTGGCCCGGCCAGCATGATCGCTTTCGACCACGCCCGCACACACAATCCGTCGCACCGCCTGAGCACCGCGACCGGAGTGACCAACGCGGGCGGGTTCATCGCCGCTCTGATCGCGATCTTCCTCATCGGCCTCGCCCTCGACCTGCAGGGTGCGGGCACGCCGGAGACGTACTCGCTGGAGGCTTTCCGTGTCGCGTTCCTCATGCCCATCCCGCTCTGGATCCTCGGCGTCACCTTCATCCTGATCGAGCGCAAGCGCACGCGCATCAGGATGGGCCTGGATCCCGAGAGGCGTCGCTGACTGCTTCTAGGATGAAGCTCATGCCCACGAGCTTCACCTTCTCGAATGACCCTGCCCTGATCGACCGTGGCCTGGTGCACCGCTGGCTGAGCGAGGAGTCATACTGGGCGAAGGGCCGTAGCCGCGCGACCCAGGATACCGCGATCGACGCGTCGCGCAACTACTCGATCCGCGACGACCGCGATCGGCAGGTGGGGTATGCCCGCGTCGTGACCGACGGCGTGACCTTCGCGTGGCTGTGCGACGTGTTCGTCGACCAGGAGGCCAGAGGGCACAGAGTCGGAAAGATGCTCGTCGAGGGTGTGCTGGAGGACCTTCGCGAATCATCGACCGTCAAGCGCATCATGCTCGCCACAAGCACCGCGAGCGGCCTCTACGCGCAGTACGGCTTCGCGCCGTCTGCCGATCCGAACCACTACATGGTGAAGCTGATCGACCGAGGATGACGTCAGCGGCCGGGTCGCCTCAACGGCGTCCAGCCGAAGGGCACGGGACCGTCGACGACCGCCCGCTCGCGATCGGCTCGCGCTGACCAGCCCTGCGCCTCATCGGGTGTGTCGAAGGCTCCTCGGGCGACCCGCAGGCCGACATCCTCATGATGCATCCGGGGCGCTCCCCCTCGCCGCACGGACGCTCGGACGCTCCACGTATCGTCGGCGAATCCGCCACCACGGAACACGCGGTAGTCGCCATAGCGGGCCGGGTCCAGAAGATCCCAGCACCACTCCCACGCGTTGCCGAGCGTATCGAAGAGGCCGTGCAGGTTCGGCAGCTTGCCACCGACATCCTGCGGGGTGGAGACCGCATCGCCGCTCGTCCAGGCGGCATCGGCGAGAGGCGCGTAGTGGGGACCGACCGAACCCGCCCTGCAGGCGTACTCCCACTCGGCCTCGGTGGGCAGTCGATAGCCGTCGCCCGTCGCATCCCAGCTGACGTCTTCGCCGTCGAACCGATAGACCGGGTCGAGCCCCTCCCACTCGGAGGCGGCATTGCAGAAATGGATCGCGCGCAACCAGCTCACATCGACTGCGGGTCGCCGCGGATGCCGTGACGCGATGGGGAGGATCTCCGCAAGCTGCTCTTCGGTGATCGGGAACACTCCGATCTCGAAGTCCTCGACGGCGACGGTGCGCTCGACCTTGCGACGCGCGTCGTGCAGGGTGACCGAGCCGCCTGTGATGCGGCGCATCTCGATGTCGGTCACGCCTGCGGAACTCTCTCGACCCAGTCGGGGTACTTCGCCTCGCGTCCGTCACCGGACGAGGTGCGGGTGACGCGCCGTCTGACCCAGGGGCCCACGAATTCTCGGTAGTAGGCGAGGCCGACCGGCCCGCCGGCCGTGAGAGCGGTCGGAGACCACCACGTCGACGGAGGCTCGAAACCCAGGCCGTGGAGCACCCGCGCGGCGACACGGTGGTGACCGGCGGCGTTCATGTGGAGCCGATCCTCGGACCAGTACTTCGCATCGGCGAGCTCTCGATCGGGCCAGTTGAGTGCGCGCACGACGTCGTCGCGACCCTCGACCCGGCGCAGCACTGCATCGGAGAGCAGGTCGCCGCGACGTTGCACGAGCGACCCCATCGGAAGCTGCCCACTCGGATTCGCACCGGAGAGAAGGATCAGTGTGACGCCCTCTTCATCGCACCGGCGCAGTACTCGACTGAATGCGTCGGCGATGTGCTCGAGGTCGGTCCTCGGTCGGAGCATGTCGTTGCCGCCGCCGTTGAACGACAGATGCGTCGGACGCAGCGCGAGCGCGGGTTCGAGCTGCTGCTCGACGATCGGCCAGGCCAGCTTGCCGCGGATCGCGAGATTCGCGTAGCTGATCGGGTGACCGGCGGCATCGGCCCAGCCCTGGGCCACGAGGTCGGCCCACCCTCGTTCACGGCCGTCGGGCAGAAGATCACCCACTCCCTCGGTGAAGGAATCTCCGATGGCCACATAACGCACTTCTGTCACCTCGACAGCCTATTGCCGCGCGCGGACACTGAGGCGATCACCGGTCGTCGAGAGCCATTCCCCCGCGATCGACCAAGCCCCATGCCGCTCCTGCCGCAACGACGAAGCACGCGCCGAACGCCGCGAACAGCACCGGTGCTCCCCCGGCGACGAGCACGACCGGCACGGCGAGCGGGGCGACGATCGACGCGATGCGTCCCACTCCCGCCGCCCAGCCCGCTCCTGTGCCCCGCAACGAGGTCGGGTAGATCTCGGGAGTCACGGCGTACAGCGCGCCCCAGGCGCCGAGATTGAAGAACGACAGGGCCATGCCCGAGGCGATGATGGCTGCCTCGGTCGTCGATGTCCCGAAGAAGACGGCCGACACGGCCGATCCGACGAGGAAGACCGAGAGCGTCGTGCGCCTGCCCCACACCTCGATCAGCCACGCGGCGACCGCATAGCCCGGCAGCTGAGCGAGGGTGATGATGAGAGTGAACCCGAAGGACCGCACGAGATCGAATCCCGCATCGACCAGGATGCTCGGGATCCAGATGAACGCGCCGTAGTACGCGAAGTTCACGCAGAGCCAGACGAGCCAGAGGCACATGGTGCGAACCCGGAACTCCGCGTTCCACAGCGTGGTCAATCGCGCGCGGGTGGTGACGGCGATCGCGCGCGACGCCGGCTCTCTCCTGATCGCAGGCGCCGGTTCGACACCCGCGTCAGCCTCGAAGGTCGCCACGATCCGATCGGCCTCGGCGATGCGGCCGCGCGAGGCAAGCCACCGCGGCGACTCCGGAAGCCCCCACCGGACGATCAGGGCGTAGACGGCGGGGATCGCGCCGAGTGCGAAAGCCCAGCGCCAGCCGTCGTCGGATGCGGGGATCACGAAGAATCCGATCAGGGCGGCCGCCGTCCACCCCAGCGCCCAGAAGGCCTCGAGGATGACGATGAGCCGGCCCCGGATGCGAGCGGGCGCGAACTCGCTCACATACGTGGAAGCGACGGGAAGCTCGGCGCCGAGACCCAGTCCGACGAGGAATCGCAGCACGAGGAGCGCGGCGAGACCGCTCACGAGTGCGCTCGCGCCCGTGGCGACGCCGTAGATCAGCAGCGTCAATGCGAAGACCTGGCGCCGCCCGAGCCTGTCGGCGAGGAGGCCGCCGAGAGTCGCGCCGATCGCCATTCCGATGAAGCCGACCGATGCGATCCATCCGGCATCCGTCTTCGTCAGACCCCACTGCTGGGTGAGAGCCGCGAGGATGAACGAGATGAGTCCGACGTCCATCGCGTCCAGAGCCCAGCCGACCCCTGAGCCGGTGAGAAGACGCAGGTGACGACGCGTGAACGGGAGCTCATCGAGACGCCCGGCGATCGACGCCCGGCTCGGCAGCGCGGTGTTGGCCATGGCTACATCGTAGATGTGACGTGCGCACTGCCGAGCACGTGCGTCAGTCGCGGTCGGCGAGCAGCCGACGCACCCGCGGGATCACCTCTGAGCCGTAGAGCTCGATGCTGCGCATCATCGCGTCGTGTGACAGCGTGCCGGTGGCGTACTTCATGTCGAAGCGGCCGAGGCCGAGCGTCGTGACGGTGTCGGCGATCTTGGCCGCGACCCGATCGGGTGACCCGACATACAGAGCTCCCGCAGGTCCCACGTCGTTCTGGAAGCGTGCCCGGCTGTACGGGGGCCATCCGCGCTCGCGACCGATGGTGTTGTTCATCGCCTCGACCCCGGAGTATGCGGCCTCCCATGCCTCCTCATCGGTGTCCGCGATGTGGCCCGGCGAGTGCACGGCGATCGGGTGCGAGGTCGTGCCGAAGGATGCCACCGAACGGTGGTAGAGATCCACGAACTGACGGAAGCGACCGGCAGGGCCTCCGATGATCGCGAGCATGAGGCCGAGACCGTGACGTGCCACCCTCACGACGGACTCAGGGCTGCCGCCCACCCCGACCCAGGTGCGCAGACCGTTCTCCGTCTTCGGGAAGACGTTCGCGTTCTCGAGCGAGGCACGCATCGATCCCGACCAGGTCACCGGTTGCTCTTTGAGGAGTTCGACGAAGAGTTCCAGCTTCTGCTCGAAGAGGGCGTCGTAGTCGCGGAGATCGTAGCCGAAGAGCGGGAAAGACTCGATGAAAGAGCCCCGGCCGAGCACGACCTCGGCTCGTCCGTTCGAGAGGGCATCGAGGGTGGAGAAGCGTTCGAACACGCGAACAGGGTCATCCGAGGACAGCACGGTGACGGCGGTTCCGAGACGGATGCTCTTCGTGCGACCCGCGATGGTGGCGAGCACCATCTCCGGTGCCGACACGGCGAACTCCGTGCGGTGGTGCTCCCCCACGCCGAAGAAGTCGACACCGACGCTGTCGGCGCGCTCCGCCTGCTCGACGATGTTGCGAATCGTCTGCGCGCCGGTGAGCAGCTCGCCGTCGTCGCCTCTCGTGATGTCGCCGAAGGTGTCCAGCCCGAACTCGATGCTCATGTCAGCCCTTTCTATTCAGCTGAATGAACAGCGGATCCGGTCGGCGCATTCCCTCAGCGCGACAGAAGCGCGGTTCGGAGTGTGTCGAGTCCGACCCCGCCCATGTCGAGAGCACGCTTGTGGAAGTCCTTCACATCGAAGTCCGCGCCCCGCTCTGCCTGATACGCGTCTCGCACCTGCTCCCAGATGCGCTGACCCACCTTGTAGGAGGGCGCCTGGCCCGGCCAGCCGAGATAGCGGTTGACCTCGAACTGCACGAACTGATCGGACATGTTCACGTTCTTGCGCATGAAGTCGAGTGCGTAGTCGGCGTCCCAGGTGCCGTCGCCATCGAGACGCGGCTCGCCGAGGTGCACTCCGATGTCGAGCACGACACGGGCCGCGCGCATCCGCTGGCCGTCGAGCATGCCCAATCGGTCGGCCGGATCGTCGAGGTAGCCGAGTTGCTGCATCAGACGCTCGGCGTACAGCGCCCAACCCTCTGCATGGCCCGAGGTGCTGGCAAGCAGTCGCCGCCACGAGTTGAGCTCGGTGCGGTTGTAGACGGCCTGCGCGATCTGCAGGTGATGCCCCGGGACGCCCTCGTGATAGACCGTCGTCAGTTCGCGCCATGTGTCGAACTCGGTGACGCCCTCGGGAACCGACCACCACATGCGGCCCGGACGCGAGAAGTCGTCGGTCGGACCGGTGTAGTAGATGCCGCCCTCTTGCGTCGGCGCGATCATGCATTCGAGAGTGCGAATCGCCTCGGGGATGTCGAAGTGCGTGGCGCCGAGCTCTGCGACGGCGCGGTCGCTCGTCTCCTGCATCCACTTCTGGAGAGCGTCTGTTCCGACGAGCTTGCGAGCGGGATCGGCCTCGAGGTGGGCGACGGCTTCTTCGACCGAGGCGCCGGGGAGGATCTCGTTCGCGATCGCGGTCTGCTCGGCGACCATGCGGGCCAGTTCCTCGCGGCCCCATTCGTAGGTCTCATCGAGGTCGATCGTGGCACCGAGGAAGCGACGGGAGTTCAGCGCATAGAGCTCTCGTCCGACGGCATCGACCTCCGTCGCGACGGGAGCGAGCTCCTCGGCCAGGAAGCTGCGAAGTTCGTCGTACGCGACCCGCGCCGCAGCGGAGTTGTCGGCCAGAGTGCGAGCGAGGGATGCGGGGAGGTTGCCCTCCTGAGGAGTCGCTTCGGCCACGAATGCGGCGAAGAACCCGTCGTCGGCCGTGTAGCGGTCGATCTGCGTGGCGACCTCCACCACCTGGCGCCGAGCGGGGGTGACTCCGGCGGCGATGCCCGCGCGGAGCGTCTCGGTGTATCCGCGGAGCGCGTCGGGCACCGCAGCGAGACGCGTCGCGATGACACTCCAGTCGTCGGCTGTGGCCGTCGGCATCAGATCGAAGGCCGACCGCACGTCCTGCGGCGCTGAAGCGATGACGTTCAGGTCTCGCAGGTGCCACTTCGCGTCGTGCAGCTCGAGATCCAGGCTGAGCTCTGCCGAGAGATCGGTCTTCGTGACTTCGTCGATCGCGTCGACCGGGTCGAGTGCCTGCAGCTTCGCGAGCGTCGCTCGCGTTGCAGATGCGATCTGCTCGTGCCCCTCGGGGCTCAGATCGCCGAAACGGTCGTTGACCTCGTCTCTGCCGATGTAGGTGCCGAGCGTCGGGGCGAGCACCGCGATGGTGTCGACCCACTCATCGGCGACTTTGTCGATGGCAGACGGAGTGCGGGGAGCTGAAGTCATCCCTCCAGCGTAGCCCCGCACCCCCGGCGCAGGATATCGATGTGCCGCGTGGCCGAGCTCTGCGTCGCAGCCGTCACGACGCGTCGGCCAGCCTCAGTGCGCGGCCTCGTTCCAGTCGTGTCCGCGGCCGACCTGAACGTCGAGAGGCACGGTGAGGTCCGCTGCGTCGCCCATGCGGGTCCGCACGATCCGCTCCGCCGCATCCCACTCCCCCGGTGCCACTTCGACGACGAGTTCGTCGTGGATCTGCAGCAGTGCGCGCGAGCTGAGACCTTCTGACCTCAGGTCCTCGTGGATGTGCAGGAGTGCGATCTTCATGATGTCCGCCGCGCTTCCCTGGATCGGGGCGTTGAGCGCTGCACGCTCGGCGTTCTCGCGAAGCACGCGGTTCGGGCTCGCAAGGTCGGGGAACGGGCGGCGGCGGCCGAAGATGGTCTCGGTGTAGCCGACCTCTTTGGCCTTCATGACGGATGCCCGCAGGTAGTCGCGAACCGCTCCGAACCGAGCGAAGTACTCGACCATCAGCTGCTTCGCCTCGGACTGCTCGATGCGGAGCTGCTTCGACAGCCCGAACGCCGAGAGGCCGTAGACGAGCCCGTACGACATCGCCTTCACCTTCGTGCGCATCGCCGAGGTCACTTCGCTCGGCTCGACACCGAACACCCGCGCACCGACGAACCGATGCAGGTCCTCACCGCTGTTGAACGCCTCGATGAGACCTTCGTCGCCCGAGAGATGTGCCATGATCCGCATCTCGATCTGGGAGTAGTCGGCGGTGAGCAGAGACTCGTAGCCCTCTCCCACCTGGAAGGCGCTGCGGATGCGACGTGATTCCTCGGTGCGCACCGGGATGTTCTGGAGGTTCGGGTCGGTGCTCGACAGGCGTCCGGTCTGGCTGCCGGTCTGCACGTACGTCGTGTGCACGCGGTGATCGTCCTGGATGGCGGTGTCGAGCGACTCGATGATCTGGCGCAGCTTCGTCGCCTCGCGGTGCTGCAGCAGCAGGCCGAGGAACGGATGCGGGTGGGACTCCTGCAGGTCGGCGAGCACTGCGGCATCCGTGGAATACCCGGTCTTCGTCTTGCGGGTCTTGGGCAGCTGCAGGTCGTCGAACAGCACCTCCTGGAGCTGCTTCGGAGAGCCGAGATTGAACTCGCGACCGACGATGCCGAACGCCTCCTGAGCGAGACCCTCGGCGCGCGTCGCCAGCTCGCCGGAGAAGGTCGACAGCACGTCGTGCGACACCGCGACACCGGCGACCTCCATGTCGGCCAGGGTCAGCAGCGTCGGCAGCTCGATGTCGGTGAGCACGGTGGCGACGGATTCGGGAATGTCCTCACGCAGCGCGGCGGCGACACGGAGCGCGAACCAGGCCTCCTGCGAGGGAGTTGCGCCCTCGGTCTCCGGAACGAGCTGCGTCGGGTCTGCCTCCGGCAGCTTCTCGCCGAGGTAGCGCTCGACGAGGTCGCCGAGCGTCTTGTCGGGGAAGCTCGGACGCAGCAGCCATCCCGCCAGACTCGTGTCATAGGCCAGGCCGTTCATTCGCACCCCCAGGCGGAGCAGAGCCTTCACCTGGGGCTTCGCGTCATGGAGCACCTTGGGGCTCGCGGACTCGAGCCACGGCCGCAGGGCTTCGACGACCTCGTCGTTCCAGTCGAGTTCACGGAGCTCGTCCCCGGACGCGGCACCGAGCCTCGTCGGAGCCCCACCCTGCACGACGAGCCGCACAGCGATGTCGTCTTTCTGCGCTTCGGCCCAGCTGACGAACTCCGCCGCACTGACCTGGGTCGGCTCGGGCAGCACCACCGTCGTCGTCGGGTCGTCGGCGACCTCGCCCGCTCCGACGGCCTCGAACACCCGAGGCAGAAGGGTGCGGAACTCGAGGCGAGCGAAGATGTCGCGCACGGCCTGAGCATCGATCGGTGCGACCGCGAGGTCGTCGGGAGCGACCGGCAGCTCGACGTCGGTCAGCAGGCGATTGAGTCTGCGGTTGCGCCGCACGTCCTCGATGTGGTCGCGGAGGTTTCCTCCCACCACGCCCTTGATCTCCTCGGCTCGCTCGAGCAGATCATCGAGGGACCCGAACTGCGTGAGCCACTTGACGGCGGTCTTCTCGCCGACCTTGGGCACACCGGGCAGGTTGTCGCTGGTCTCGCCCACGAGGGCGGCGATGTCGGGGTACTGCTCGGGGCGCACTCCGTAGCGCTCCTGCACGGTCGTGGGGTCGTACCTCTTGAGCTGTGAGACGCCCTGCACCGAGGGATAGAGCAGCGTCACATCATCGGTGACGAGCTGGATCGTGTCGCGGTCGCCGGAGACGACGAGGACGTCGTATCCCTGCTCGGCCCCCTGGGTCGACAGGGTGGCGAGGATGTCGTCGGCTTCGAACCCCTCTTTCGTGAGGACCGGGATCGACATCGCGGCCAGGCACTCCTGCAGCAGCGGGATCTGGCCGCGGAACTCCTGAGGCGACTCTGAGCGCGTCGCCTTGTACTCGGGGTACTGGTCGGTGCGGAACGAATGACGCGAGGTGTCGAATGCGATTGCCATGTGCGTCGGCTGCTCGGCCTTGATGAGATTCACCAGCATGGACAGGAAGCCGTAGATGGCGTTCGTGTGCTGATTGTCTTTGGTCGTGAAGTTCTCGACCGGGAGGGCGAAGAAGGCACGATAGGCGAGCGAATGGCCGTCGACGACCATGAGGGTAGGCTTTGCGGAGTCCGTCACCCTGTCAGCCTAACGAGGACGACAGACACCCGCTGAGGAGGAACCATGAGCGACACCGCGACCAGTGCAGGACTCGACTGGGCGACAGCCCGTGGAATGGGCGCGCTCGCTCAGAAGATGGGCATGGAGTTCCTCGAGTTCACCACCGAGCGGTGCGTCGCCACGCTTCCGGTGGAGGGCAACACGCAGCCCGTCGGTCTCATGCACGGCGGCGCCTATGTGGTTCTCGGCGAGTCGCTGGGATCCATGGCCGCCAACCTGCACGCGGGCCCCGGGCGACTGGCTGTCGGTGTCGACATCAACGCGACGCACACCCGGTCGGCGACGTCCGGCGTGGTGACCGGTGTGTGCACGCCCGTGCACCTCGGACGCAGCATCACGGTGCACGAGATCGTCGTCTCCGACGATCAGGGCCGCCGGTGCTCGACGATCCGGATCACCAACATGATCAAGGACGTTCCCGAGGCTCGCTGAGCGGCTCGTCCAGCAGCAGTTGGAACAGCAGGTGGTCCTGCCACTCGCCCGCGATCCGGAGATATTGCGGAGCGATGCCGATGCGCTCGAAGCCGTTGTCTGCGAGGACACGCTGTGAACCGGAGTTGTGCAGCAGGGTGGCTGCCTGCAGGCGGTGCAATCGCACCTCGTCCCGCGCGTACGCGGCGACATGGTGCACCCCGCGGGATGCGAGACCGCGACGGAGACGAGTCCTATCGATCCAGTAGCCCAGATCTGCGTTCCAGAACGCACCTCGGACGATGTTGTTGAGATTGATCCGTCCGCGGATCTCTCCATCGGTCGACTCGATCACGAAGCGGATGTTCCGTCCGGCGGACGCTTCCAACACGCACTGCTCGGCGTGGAACTCCTGCCACTCCGGGGTGAAGAAGTCCGGAGACCTGAGTGGCTCCCACGGTGCGAGATGCTCTCGGTTCGCTGAATACGCTCTCGCCAGCGCAGCGCCGTCGCCGATCTGCACAGGACGCAGCAGGTGCTCCGCGTCGAGCCGCAGCAAAGACTACTTCTTCGGAGCGAGCTGCTCGATGATCGCCTTGGCGACATCCTGCATCGTGAGGCGGCGGTCCATCGATGCCTTCTGGATCCAGCGGAACGCCTCGGGCTCGGACAGGCCCATCTTCTCGTTCAGCAGGCCCTTGGCCCGATCGACGAGCTTGCGGGTCTCGAAGCGCTCGACCATGTCGGCGACCTCGGCCTCGAGCGTGATGATCTGCTCGTGGCGGGCGAGGGCGATCTCGATCGCGGGCAGCAGGTCGTTCGGGGTGAAGGGCTTGACGACGTAGGCCAGTGCTCCGGCTTCGCTCGCGCGCTCGACGAGCTCCTTCTGGCTGAACGCCGTGAGAAGGACGACGGGTGCGATGTTGCCCTTGTGCAGCTTCTCGGCTGCGCTGATGCCATCGAGCTGCGGCATCTTGACGTCCATGATGACGAGGTCGGGGCGGAGCTCGGTCGCGAGTGCCACGGCCGTCTCGCCGTCACCTGCCTCACCGACGACATCGAAGCCGTTGTCGCGGAGGATCTCGACGATGTCGAGACGGATCAGCGACTCGTCCTCGGCGACGACGACGCGTCTGGGTGCGGATGACGTGGGCTGTTCTGCTGCCTGTTCTTGCTCGGTCACAGACCCATCCTAGTGGAGACCACCTCTGAGGTCCCCCGATGGTGTGGCGGGTGACGGTGAGCACGGATCGCCTGCGCTAAAGTCGAAGACGCTACACACGAGCCGGCGTGGCGGAATGGCAGACGCGGAGCACTCAAAATGCTTTGTCCGAAAGGGCGTGTGGGTTCGAGTCCCACCGCCGGCACATCAGTTCAGATGCTGATCCATACCTGACCGTCGATCAGCAGATACCGGTCGAGGGCGGGACGCATCGACTCGAGGATCATCCGCTCTGCGACCGCAGGATGGTCGGCGGTGATGACGGTTCGAGGGACTGTGGCGCGGATGATCGCGTCGAGGTTCTCGTCCGTCGCCTCGACGCTCACTCCGCCGACCAGCACCGGTTGGTACGCCTGTCCGCCGTGCATCCGGTGGCCGTGCGGGCTCAGGACCGTGTCGCGCGCTCTCGTCTGTGCCAGATAGACCGGAACACAAGCGATGGCCTCGTAGGTGCGGAAGCGACGCTTGAGGCGGTACCTGACGCCGATGCTTCCGGGCTTCCTGGACAGGAGCGGCGCGTCATCGGCGTCCGGCGGCGCGCCGAGCAGCGGGCGGGAGCGGTCACGTCGCTCGGCCACGGCGGGGTCGATGGTCAGGTCATCCATGGGTGTGGGTGCGGGGCCCTTCGACGTGCGGCAGGCCTGCGCCTGGACCAGAGTACAGGCCAGCACCTGAGAAGCTGCGCCGCCGTGACACGGCGTCCGTCGGGCGTGACCTTCGACCCGTCGCTCACCGCTCGGACAGCGCGGCGACCTCTGCGAGGACCCGGGGGTTCGCGAGAACCCGAAAGTGGCCTCCGGTCTCGAGACGCACGTTCTTCATCGCCCCGCTGAGCTCACTCCCCTCGGGGATGTGCGGGTCGAACTCCCCGTAGATCGACACGATCCGCTCGTTGACATCCCGGTGGAGCGCGAGCTGCATGATCGACGGATCCGAAGGCGAGAACGCTCGGAGGGACCGGACCGGCAGCATCCGCGCATAGCGGGAACCGCCGAAGGGCGTGGCCACTGCCACCATGGCGCGCACGCGGAAGCCTGAGGGGCCCGCCATCGCCATCTTGCCTGCGAGGCCGCCTTTGCTGTGTGCAACGATGAGCGCATCGGTGAGCTGTGCCGCCTCGAGGAACTCGGTCATGAGCTGAGCCGATTCGACGACGGGCCGCCGGTTGTGCCGGAGCGAATCGAGGACATGCACGGGGTGGCCCCGGGCGTGCAGCGCCGCGATGAGAGGCTGCATGAACCGCCATGTCTCGTACACGCCGGGAAGGATCACGATCGGAGCCGCGGAGCCGGTCGCGAAGGATCCCGCGTCGCTCCGATCGAAAGCGGCACGCAACTGCCAGTACACGGCGTAGGCGTAATCGGCGATCCACCAACCGGCTCGTCTCAGTGTGCGGATGGCGTCCGCCTCTCGCTCGCTTGCGTGACTGCCCACAGAGCCGAGAGATGACGGCCGTTGCGGCTCGCCACGACGGTGCGCCGAGGGAGAAGAGTCATCCGATCACGGTAGGTGCGGCGCGCACTCTCGCGCCAGCCGCTTGACAGGGCCAGGCGGGACATCGCCGAGTGGACGACGAAGGGGCGGAACAATCGTTCCGCCCCTTCGCTGTGCGACCTTGATCAGATCGTCGCTTCCTTGTAGATCGGAGCGGCGCCGTTGACGGCGTCCCCGACCTTGTGGACGCGGATGTCGTTGGTCGAACCCACGATTCCAGGAGGGGAACCGGAGATCACGACGACCTTGTCGCCTTCGACGGCGAGACCGCTGCTGAGCAGGTAGTCGTCGACCTGCAGGTACATCAGGTCGGTGTGCTGCACCATATCGACGAGCTTCGACTGGATGCCCCAGGTCAGCGCCATGCGACGGCGGATTCCGGGCTCGGGGGTGAAGGCGATCATCGGGATGCGCGAGCGCAGACGCGACAGACGGCGTGCCGAGTCACCCGACTGGGTGAAGACGCAGAGGTACTTCGCCTCGACGAACTCGGCGACCTCGAGAGCGGCGAGGGTGATCGCTCCACCCTGGGTACGCGGCTTGGTCGTGAGCGGTGCGATGCGCTCGAGACCGTGCTCCTCGGTCGACTCGATGATGCGAGCCATCGTCTCGACGACGACGACCGGGTAGTCACCTACGCTGGTCTCGCCCGAGAGCATCACGGCGTCGGCTCCGTCGAGCACGGCGTTCGCGACGTCCGAGGTCTCGGCGCGCGTGGGCACCGGGCTGTTGATCATCGACTCGAGCATCTGCGTCGCGACGATGACCGGCTTCGCCATGCGGCGCGCCAGTTCGACGGCGCGCTTCTGCACGATCGGCACGGCCTCGAGCGGAAGCTCGACGCCGAGGTCACCACGGGCGACCATGATCGCGTCGAACGCGTCGACGATCTCTTCGAGCGCATCGACGGCCTGCGGCTTCTCGACCTTGGCGATGACGGGCACCTTGACGCCCTCTTCGGCCATGATCTCGTGCACGCGGCTGATGTCCTCCGCGTTGCGGACGAACGACAGGGCGATGAGGTCGGCGCCGATGCGCAGGCCCCAGCGGAGGTCTTCCTCGTCCTTCTCGCTCAGAGCGGGGACGTTGACTGCGACGCCGGGCAGGTTGATGCCCTTGTTATTCGACACGGCTCCAGCGACGATCACGCGGGTCGTGACGGTGACGCCGTCGGTCTCGACGACCTCGACGCGGACCTTGCCATCGTCGATGAGCAGGAAGTCCCCCGGCTTGACGTCGTTGGGCAGGCCCTTGAACGTCGTACCCGAGATCTCCTTGTTGCCGATGATGTCTTCGGTCGTGATCTTGAAGATGTCGCCCTTGGCGAGCTCGTAGGGGCCGTTCTCGAACTTGCCGAGGCGGATCTTCGGTCCCTGCAGGTCGACGAGGATGGCGACGGCACGACCAGCGTCCTCGGCGGCCTTGCGGACGTTGGCGTAGTTGTTCTCGTGCACGGAGTAGTCACCGTGGCTGAGGTTCAGGCGCGCGACGTCCACGCCGGCGTCGATCAGTGCACGCACGGTTTCATAGGTGGAGGTGGCGGGGCCCAGGGTGGCGACGATTTTCGCGCGTCTCAACAGATTGCTCCAGGGTAGTGGGGGATGGAAATCAGGCGACGGTGCCGCGGCTCAGCCTACGCGGGCTGGAGACCGATAGCGACTTCATGCGGTCGCACAGGCTCGGGCAGAACGGTCGTCCCCATGAGGAAGCGATCGACGTTGGCCGCGGCTGCACGGCCCTCCGCGATCGCCCACACGATGAGGGACTGCCCCCGCCCGGCATCGCCGGCGACGAACACACCGGGGACGGTCGACTCGTAGCTGTCATCGCGCCGGAAGGCACCGCGGTCGGTGACCTGCGGAAGTGTGTCCTCGGTGTAGCCGTCCTGCTCCGGGCCGGTGAAGCCCATGGCGATCAGCACGAGGTCTGCGGGGATCTCGCGCTCGGTGCCGCTCTTGGGCACGCGGCGGCCGTCGATGTACTCGGTCTCGGCAACGCGCAGAGCGCGAACCTCGCCGACGTCGTTGGAGAGGAACTCGACGGTGGAGGCGAGAAAGACGCGCTCACCGCCCTCTTCATGAGCGGAGGAGACCTCGAAGAGCGTCGGCATCATCGGCCACGGCTGGTGTCCCGGACGCTCGGTGCCCGGCTGCTTGCCGATCGCGAGGTTCGTGACGCTGAGCGCGCCCTGACGGTGCGCGGTTCCGATGCAGTCCGCACCGGTGTCGCCGCCGCCGATGACGATGACGTGCTTGCCCTCGGCGGTGATCTGCTCAGGAACCTTGTCTCCGGCGACCGCGTGGTTGGATTCGACGAGGTACTCCATCGCGAAGTGCACTCCGTCGAGGTCACGACCGGGGATAGAGAGGTCGCGGGGAATCGTGGATCCGGTGGCGATCACGACGGCGTCGTAGCGGGCGCGGAGGTCGGACCACGAGATGTCCTTGCCGATCTCCACTCCGGCACGGAACCTGGTGCCCTCCTCCTGCATCTGGCGAAGGCGCGACTCGAGCTGCCCCTTCTCCATCTTGAAGTCGGGGATGCCGTAGCGCAGCAGGCCGCCGATGCGGTCGTCGCGCTCGAAGACCGCGACGGTGTGACCCGCACGGGTGAGCTGCTGCGCGGCGGCGAGCCCAGCTGGGCCGGACCCCACGACCGCGACCGTCTTGCCGGTCAGACGAGCGGGAGGCTGCGGCTCGACCCAGCCCTTGGCGAAGGCCTCGTCGATGATCGAGACCTCGATCTGCTTTATCGTGACCGCGGGCTGGTTGATGCCGAGCACGCACGAGCTCTCGCACGGGGCCGGGCACAGACGACCCGTGAACTCCGGGAAGTTGTTGGTCGCATGCAGGCGATCGATCGCCGCACGCCCTTCTCCGCGCCAGGTCAGGTCGTTCCACTCGGGGATCAGGTTTCCCAGCGGGCAGCCCTGATGGCAGAACGGCACACCGCAATCCATGCAGCGCCCGGCCTGACGCTTCAGGACCGCCTGATCGCCGGCCTCGTAGACCTCTTTCCAGTCCATGATGCGCACCGGCACAGGACGACGCTTCGGAAGCTCACGCTCAGTGACCTTCAGAAAACCTTTGGGATCAGCCACCGGTCACCTCCAGGATGCGGTTCCAGACGATGTCGCCGTCGGGGTCGATGCCCTCGGCGACTGCTTCTTCGCGCATGCTGCGCACTGCGGCGTAGTCCCGCGGAAGCACCTTCGTGAACTGGCCGGCGGTCTCATCGAACCGCGCCAGGATGTCGGAGCCGAGCGGCGAGGCCGTGCGCTCCACGTGTGCGACGATCAGGCTGCGCAGCACTTCGAGGTCGGCACGGTCGAGCGGTTCGAGCCTGAGCTCTCCGCTGCCGAGCGACTGGGCGTTGATCTTGCCGCTGTCGAGCGAGTGGATGTAGGCCACTCCCCCGGACATTCCGGCGCCGAGGTTGCGACCCGTCGAGCCGAGGATCACCGCGACCCCACCGGTCATGTACTCGAGCGCGTGGTCGCCCACTCCCTCGACGACCGCGGTCGCCCCGGAGTTGCGGACGAGGAATCTCTCGCCCACGACGCCGGACAGGAACATCGTTCCCGCCGTCGCACCGTAACCGATGACGTTGCCGGCGATCACGTTCTCGTGAGGCTTGATGGTGGAACCACGCGCCGGACGGATCGAGATGTCGCCGCCCGAGAGCCCCTTGCCGACGTAGTCGTTCGCGTCGCCTTCGAGGCGCAGCACGATGCCCGAGGGAAGGAACGCTCCCAGCGACTGACCGGCGGTGCCGTGCAACGTGACGTCGATGGTGCCGCTGGGAAGCCCCGCAGCACCGTGACGCGACGTGACCTGGTGACCCAGCATCGTGCCGACGGCCCGCTCGGTGTTGGCGATGGGCAGCTCGACCACGACCGGCTCTCCGTTGAGGAGAGCGGGCTTCGCGATGTCGATGAGTTGCACGTCGAAGTGCTTCTCGAGCTCGTGATCCTGGGTGCGGCGGCTGCGACGCGGCTCGCTCGCGGGGAACGCGGGGCCCTCGAGCACAGGGCTCAGGTCGAGACCCTCCGCCTTCCAGTGCTGCAGGGCCGCGTTCGCCTCGATGAGCTCTGCACGCCCCACGATCTCGTCGATCGAGCGGAACCCGAGCTCCGCCAGGATCTCGCGGACCTCCTCGGCGATGAACTCCATGAAGTTCACGACGAACTCCGGCTTGCCCGTGAAGCGCTCGCGCAGCACCGGGTTCTGCGTCGCGACGCCCACCGGGCAGGTGTCCAGGTGGCAGACTCGCATCATGATGCACCCGCTGACGACCAGCGGGGCGGTGGCGAAGCCGAACTCCTCTGCGCCGAGCAGGGCGCCGATGATGACATCGCGTCCGGTCTTCAGCTGGCCGTCGACCTGCACCACCACGCGGTCGCGCATGCCGTTCAGCATGAGCGTCTGCTGCGTCTCGGCGAGGCCGAGTTCCCAAGGCGTTCCCGCGTGCTTGAGGGAGTTCATCGGGCTAGCGCCCGTGCCGCCGTCATGGCCGGACACCAGGATGACGTCGCTGAGCGCCTTCGCGACACCCGCGGACACTGCGCCGATACCCGACTGGCTGACCAGTTTCGTGTGGATCCGCGCCTCGGGGTTGGCCCGCTTCAGGTCGAAGATGAGCTGCTTCAGATCTTCGATCGAGTAGATGTCGTGATGCGGCGGCGGCGAGATGAGGCCGACGCCGGGCGTGCCGCCGCGTGTGCGCGCGACCCAGGGGTAGACCTTCTGCGGAGGCAGTTGACCGCCCTCGCCGGGCTTGGCGCCCTGGGCGAGCTTGATCTGGATGTCGTCGGCTTCGGTGAGGTACAGGCTCGTGACTCCGAAGCGTCCGGACGCGACCTGCTTGATCGCGCTGCGGCGTTCGGGGTCGAGCAGACGGTCGGTGTCCTCGCCACCCTCGCCGGTGTTCGACTTGCCGCCGAGCCGGTTCATCGCGATCGCGAGCGTCTCGTGCGCCTCTTTCGAGATCGAGCCGTAGCTCATGGCGCCCGTCGAGAAACGCTTCACGATCGCGGAGACCGGCTCGACCTCATCGAGCGGCACAGGCTTGCGGGTGCCGGTGCGCAGCGTGAACATCCCGCGGAGCGTCTTGAGCTCCGCCGCCTGGTCGTCGACCATCTTCGTGTACTCGCGGAAGATGTCGTAGCGGCGCTCGCGCGTCGCGTGCTGCAGCTTGAACACAGTCTCGGGGTTGAAGAGATGCGGTGAGCCGTCGCGGCGCCACTGGTATTCACCACCGGTCCACAGTCGCTCGTGCGCACGAGCAGCTTCGTCCTCGGGATAGGCGTAGTCGTGGCGAGCCTGATTCTCGATGAAGATCTCTTGGATGCCGATTCCGCCGAGCTTCGACTCGGTGCGCGTGAAGTACTTGTCGATGAACTCCTCGCTCAGGCCTACGGCCTCGAAGACCTGGGCCCCGGCGTACGACGACACAGTCGAGATGCCCATCTTCGACATGATCTTCAGGACTCCCTTGCCGAGCGCGTAGATCAGGTTGCGGACGGCCTTCTCGGGGCTGATGCCCGTGATGTAGCCGGTGCGCACGAGATGCTCGACCGTCTCCATCGCGAGATACGGGTTGACCGCCGAGGCGCCGTAGCCGATCAGAGTCGCGACGTGGTGCACCTCGCGCACATCGCCCGCTTCGACGATCAGTCCGACCTTCATGCGGTTCTCGCGGCGGATCAGGTGGTGATGGATCGCCGAGACCATGAGCAGCGACGGGATCGGGGTCAGATCCTTGTTCGAGTCGCGGTCCGACAGGATGACGAACTCGGCACCCTGTTCGATGGCCTCGTCGACCTCGTCGCACATCTCGGTGAGACGCTTCTCGAGCGTGTTCGACCCGGCGTCGAAGTGGTAGAGACCCTTGATCGTCACGCTCGAGCGATCCGGAAGCGCCTTGTCGATGTGGCGGATCTTCGCGAGCTCGTCGTTGTCGATGACGGGGAAGTCGAGCGACACGGTGCGCGTGTGGTCCGGGCCCCACGTGAGCAGGTTGCTCTCGGGGCCGAGACCCAGCTTGAGGCTCGTCACGACCTCTTCGCGGATCGAGTCGAGCGGCGGGTTGGTGACCTGCGCGAACTGCTGCGTGAAGTAGTCGAAGAGCAGACGCGGGCGCTTGCTGAGCACCGCGATCGGAGTATCCGATCCCATGGCACCGAGGGGCTCGACGCCGGTCTGACCCATCGGGGTCAGCAGCAGACGCACCTCCTCTTCGGTGTAGCCGAAGGTGCGCTGACGCCGGGTGATGGACGCCGGCGGGTGCACGATGTGCTCACGCTCGGGAAGGTCGGCGAGACGGACGGATCCGGCATCCAGCCATTCCTGCCACGGGTGCAGGGTCGCGAGGTCGCGCTTGATCTCCTCGTCCTCGATGATGCGCTGCTGCGAGGTGTCGACGAGGAACATCTTGCCCGGCTGCAGGCGTCCTCGACGCTTGATCCGCTCGGGCTCGAAGGTGAGCACGCCGGTCTCCGAACCGATGACGATCAGGCCGTCGGTCGTCTCGGTCCAGCGCCCTGGGCGCAGACCGTTGCGGTCGAGGGTCGCTCCGACCACGGTGCCGTCGGTGAAGATGAGGGCGGCCGGGCCGTCCCACGGCTCCATCTGGTTCGAGTGGTACTCGTAGAACGAGCGCAGCTCGGGTGAGATGTCCGACTGCTTCTCGTAGGCCTCCGGCACCATCATCATGATGGCGTGCGGCAGGCTGCGCCCCGTGAGCGTGAGCAGCTCGAGCACTTCGTCGAACGACGCGGAGTCGCTGGCGCCGTCGGTGCAGATCGGCAGCAGAGGTGCCATGTCTCCGAGCAGCTCGGACTCGAGCTGCGACTGACGCGCACGCATCCAGTTGCGGTTGCCGCCGACCGTGTTGATCTCACCGTTGTGCGCGAGCATGCGCAGCGGTTGAGCCAGCGGCCAGGACGGGAACGTGTTTGTCGAGTAGCGCGAGTGCACGACGGCGAGCTCCGACATGAAGCGCTCGTCCTGCAGGTCGGGGTAGAAGGGCTCGAGCTGGAGCGTCGTGACCATGCCCTTGTAGCCGAGCGTGCGCGCGGACAGCGAGACGAAGTACGCCCCCAGCTCGTGGCCGGCGCGCTTGCGCAGGCGGTAGGCGACGCGGTCGAGCGCGATCCCGGTGAGCGGCGCGTCGGAGTGGGTCGCTCCCCCGGCGCTCACGAAGAGCTGCTCGAAGGCGGGTCGGGCTTCGTCTGCGAGCTTGCCGAGGTTGTCGTTGACCGTCGGCACCTCACGCCAGCCGAGGACGCGCAGGCCCTCGGCGCGGGCGATCTTCTCGATACCGGCCTTCTGCTGACGGCGCTCGCTGGAATCGCGCGGGAGGAACGCCAGACCCGCGGCGTACTCGCCGACCGGGGGCAGCTCGAAATCTGTGACCGCGCGCAGGAACGCGTCCGGCATCTGGGTCAGGATGCCCGCACCGTCACCGGTGCCGGCATCCGAGCCGATCGCACCGCGGTGCTCGAGGTTGCGCAGCGCCTCGAGCGCCAGCGCGATGATGTCGTGGCCGGCTTCGCCACGCAGGGTCGCGACCATGGCGAGGCCGCAGGCGTCCTTCTCGAACGCCGGGTTGTACATGCCCTGCTTCGGGGGGTAAGCGCCGGAAGCGCCGTAGGGAGGCTGAAAATACACCAGTACCGTCCTCAGATCTGCAGCTGACCCGGGGACGTCATTGGCCGGGTGGATGTGATGGGGTCCGCACGGACCGGTCGGCTATCGAGCGCCTTCGGCGTCCGTGGGAGCGGTGCTTGTGGCGCTGGCTCCTGCGGCGACTTCTTCGGACGGAGGCTCACTCAGGTCCACGAAGTCGGAGGGATTGTTCTGCGATTCTACATCAGCGTCCAGGTCGGTCCGGCCGCGACCGGGCTGGTACGGCGATGGCTCGAGTCCGGGGTGACGGCGGGACTGCACGATGAGGATCGCAAGACCGACGACGATGCCGATGATCGCAGCCCAGACGTTGCTGCGCAGGCCCAGGATGATCTCGCTCGGATCGATGCGGATCGACTCCCAGACCACACGGCCGGCGCTGTACCAGATGAGGTAGATCGCGAAGAGCCTGCCCCACTGGAACGCGGTCGCCTTGCGGCTCAGCCACAGCAGAACGATGACGCCGAGACCGTTCCAGAGCACCTCGTAGAGGAAGGTCGGGTGGAAGAGCGTCCCCTCGGGAAGCCCAGGAGGGAATGCGGAGTTGTCAGCGGGGATCTCGAGACCCCACGGCAGGTCGGTGGGGAGTCCATAGAGCTCCTTGTTGAACCAGTTGCCGAAGCGGCCCATTGCCTGCGCGAGCAGGAGCCCGGGCGCCAGCGCGTCGGCGAAGGTCCAGAAGCGGATGCCGGTCCAGCGGCAGCCGAGGTATGCACCGACGGCTCCACCGATGAGGGCGCCGAAGATGGCGATGCCACCCTCCCAGATCGCCCAGACGGAGCCGGGCTCGAACGGGTTCCAGGTGTTCCTGCCCTCGCCGAAGTAGAAGTTCGGGTGGGTGAGCACGTGGAAGATGCGCGCGCCAATGATCGCCAGCGGAACGGCGAGGATCGAGATGTCGATCACGACCCACGGCTCTGCCCCGCGCCTCGTGAGGCGGTGGTTGGTCAGCAGCACCGCGGCGATGATGCCGGCGATGATGCAGAGCGCGTAGAAGTGGATCCGTAGCGGCCCGAGGTCGATGTAGGAGACCGGGGGGCTCGGGATGCTGGCGAGCACGCCGCCGAAGGTGCTGTGAAGCGCGAGGGACATGAGTGCGATTCTAGTTCTCGTGTGCGGGGCGTGCCGACGACGTGCCGACTGCCAGGTTTCGGGTGACCTCTGCGAGCGCGGGGATTCCGCCGTCGCGGAGAGCGCGGACCAGCGCGGTGCCGACGATCGCGCCGTCCGCGTATTCGGAGACCCCCGCGATCTGCTCGGCGGTCGAGATGCCGATGCCGACGCAGGCGCGGACATCGCCGTGCTCGCGCAGGCGACCGACCAGGGTGCGCGCCGCCCGGTCGAGCTCGGTGCGCTCACCGGTGATGCCCATGGTCGAGACGGTGTAGACGAAGCCGGTCGAGGACTTCACGACCAGCCCGAGGCGTTCGTCCGACGAGGTGGGAGCTGCGAGGAAGACACGGTCGAGACCGGTGCGCTCACTCGCTGCTATCCACTCCCCCGCGACCTCCGGGGTGATGTCGGGGGTGATGAGCCCGGCGCCGCCGGCTGCGAGCAGGTCGTCAGCGTACCGATCGACGCCGTACTGGAACACGGGGTTCCAGTACGTCATGACCAGCACCGGCACGTCTGTCGCGGCGGTGATCGCGCGCACAGCGGTGAAGAGGTCCTTCATCTTGAACCCGTTCGCGAGCGCCGCGGTGGTCGCCTCCTGGATCACCGCGCCGTCCATCACCGGGTCGCTGTAGGGCGGGCCGAGCTCGATGATGTCGACACCGTTCTCAGCGAGTGCGATGGCCGCCTGGATGCTGGTCTCGAGGTCGGGGAACCCGACCGGGAGGTATCCGACGAACGCGCTGCGGCCGGCCTCGTGTGCTGCGGCTATCGCCTGTTCCACGCGGCTCACAGTTCCGGCTCCCCCTTCGACGCGGCTGCCTCGGCGTCGCTCTCGTCCTCGACGTCGTGCGCGAGCGCCTCGGCGTCGTAGAGGTCGAAGTACCGAGCAGCCGTGTCCATGTCCTTGTCGCCGCGGCCGGAGAGGCAGATGGCGAGCACGGCGTCAGGTCCCAGCTCACGGCCCAGGCGCAGAGCCCCCGCAAGGGCGTGCGCCGACTCGATCGCCGGGATGATGCCCTCGGTGCGGCTCAGCAGGCGCAGTGCCTGCATGGCCTCGTCGTCAGTCGCAGGGATGTACTCGGCGCGGCCGATGTCGGCGAGCCAGGAGTGCTCAGGACCGACGCCCGGGTAGTCGAGGCCGGCGGAGATCGAGTGGGACTCGACCGTCTGGCCGTCTTCGTCCTGCAGCACATAGGTCTTGGCGCCGTGCAGGATGCCGGGGCGACCACGCTCGATCGATGCGGCATGCCGCGGAGTGTCGACGCCGTCTCCGGCGGCCTCGACGCCGTAGAGCTTCACGCCCTCGTCGTCGAGGAAGGCATCGAACATGCCGATCGCGTTCGAGCCGCCTCCGACGCAGGCGATGACCGCGTCGGGCAGACGTCCGACCTCGTCGAGGAGCTGCTGTCGCGCCTCCTCGCCGATGATCTTCTGGAAGTCCCGGACCATCGCGGGGAAAGGATGCGGGCCTGCAGCGGTGCCGAAGATGTAGTTGGTGGTCTCGACCGACGCGACCCAGTCGCGGTAGGCGTCGTTGATCGCATCCTTCAGGGTGCGCGAACCCGAGGTGACGGCGACGACCTCTGCGCCGAGCAGTCGCATCCGAGCGACGTTCAGCGCCTGGCGCTCCGTGTCGACCTCACCCATGTAGATCGTGCACTCGAGACCGAAGAGGGCGGCAGCCGTCGCCGTGGCGACGCCGTGCTGACCCGCGCCCGTCTCGGCGATCACGCGCTTCTTGCCGAGACGTTTCGTCAGCAGCGCCTGACCGAGCACGTTGTTGATCTTGTGCGAGCCGGTGTGGTTGAGATCCTCGCGCTTGAGGAAGACGCGCGCACCACCGGCGTGTTCGGCGAACCGGGCGACCTCGGTCAGCGGAGACGGACGGCCGGCGTACGAGCTGAGCAGAGACGCCAGCTCGGCGCGGAACGCCGGGTCGACGATCGCATCGGCGTACGCCGCTGAGAGCTCGTCGATCGCGGCGATCAGCGACTCGGGCATGTATCGCCCGCCGTATACGCCGAACAGGGGACCATGCTGATCTCGCAGGCTCATCACGCCTCCAGGAAGCTCTTGAGTGTGGCGACCGGGTCGCCCGTGACGAGCGCCTCCCCGATCAGGACGACGTCAGCACCCGCGGAGCGGTAGTGCGTGACGTCTGCAGGTGTGAGGACCGCGGACTCGGCGATCTTGACGGCGGAATCCGGGATGCGGTCTACGAGTCGGCCGAAGAGGTCGCGGTCGAGCTCGAGCGTCGTCAGATCGCGAGCGTTGACACCGATCAGCGGAGCTCCGAGATCGATCGCCACCTCGAGCTCGTCGGCCGAATGGGTCTCGACGAGCGGAGTCATGCCGAGCTCCGTGATGAAGCCGAACAGATCACGGAGCACGTGGGGATCGAGTCCGGCGACGATGAGCAGCACGAGGTCGGCACCGGCTGCTCGGGCTTCGAGCACCTGATATCGGTTCGCGATGAAGTCCTTGCGCAGCACAGGCAGCGACACACGGGCCGTGACGGCCTCGAGATCGGCGAGACTGCCGCCGAATCGACGCTCCTCGGTCAGGACGCTGATCGCTGACGCACCGCCCGTCTCATACAGAGAAGCCTGCAGTGCCGGGTCGGGGATCTCGGCGAGAGCACCCCGCGACGGACTCGCGCGCTTCACCTCGGCGATGATCTTCACGCGCTCGGCGGGAGCGAGGAACGCGAGCGCGTCCTTGGCGGCGGGGCGTGCGAGAGCGTCGCGCTCGACGTCGGCCAGAGGCCGGGTCAGAGCACGACGTTCAGCGTCTGCGACTGCGCCGGCCGTGAGGTCGGCGAGCACCATTAGTGCGCCTTCGGCGAGTACTTGGGGCCCTTCACGCCGTACCCGGCCCTCGACAGCAGCCAGCCCACGAGCGCACCGATCGGGATGATCGCGGCACCCACCCAGATCAGGGCGACCCAGACGGGGCTGAACTCGGCGAGGCAGAACGCCAGCGTGCCGATCGTGAAGCCGGCGAGCATGATGATGACGCCCGTCCAAGCGGCAGGCGAGTGTCCGTGGCCGGGGTCAGCGATCGGGTTGGTCATGGTCTCCTCCGGGGGACGACGTGCTGGTTCGGATCAAGTCTATCGGGGTCATCGTGTCGGGTCGGTTCCGCGCGAGAGGTCGTCCCACGAATCGATCGCGTCCACGGGCCCGGCGGTCGAGTCGACATGTGCGGCATCGGTGCGGTAGCGGCGTCCTCCGCGCTTCCATCGCCGCCACGTGAGGAGCACGACGAGGGATGCCGCCAGCAGGATCACCCAGCCGACGAGCGTCATCACGGGCCAGGCCGACAGTTCGATGCCGGCGACGACGTCGGCGATCGCCGTGCTGCCTGCGAGCCCGGTCGTCTCGGTGACGGTGGGACCGACAGCGCTCAGCGGCTCGGTCAGCAGCAGCTGCAGGGTGGTCCAGCCGAGGAACAGTGCTGCTGCGGTGGCGAGAACGCCGAACACGAGTCGCATCACCGGGCCGACGATCGAAAGGGCGATGCCGAGCGCCAGGACCGCGAGGCTCAGAGGAGCGAGCAGCGGCAGCGCGGACGCGCCGGGCACGAGGATGGCCTCCCCGGCATCCGCGCGTTCGACGGTGAGCCACGTCTGGGTCGACGAGATGATCCCGACCGCTCCCGCAAGGAGGAAGCCGGAGACGGCGATCGAGCGACCTCTGCGCGCGAGAGTCACTCGGCCGAACTCCCCTCGACGGCGTGCAGGTCCGTCGTGTCGAAGCAGGTGCGGGTGCCGGTGTGACAGGCGGGGCCGGTCTGGTCGACCCGCAGCAGGATGGCGTCGCCGTCGCAGTCGAGTCTCGCCTCGTGCACCACCTGGATGTGCCCGGAGGTGTCTCCCTTGCGCCAGTACTCCTGACGCGAGCGCGACCAGTACACCGCGCGGCCGGTGGTGAGGGTGCGGCGCAGGGCCTCGGCATCGACCCACGCGAGCATGAGGACCTCTGCCGTGTCCCACTGCTGGACGATCACCGGCGCGAGGCCGTCGTCGTTGAAGGCGACCTGAGCGATGCGTTCCTCGATATCGTTCATCGGACGAGCACTCCCTCCGCGCGCAGCGCGTCCTTGACGTCGCCGACCGTGAGCGCGCCCGTGTGGAACACGCTGGCTGCCAGCACCGCATCCGCTCCGGCCTTGATCGCGGGAGCGAAGTCGGATGCCTTGCCTGCGCCACCTGAGGCGATCACCGGCACTGAGGCGGCCTCACGCATGAGCTTCACCAGTTCGAGGTCGAAGCCGTCTCGCGTGCCGTCGGCGTCGATCGAGTTGACCAGCAACTCGCCTGCCCCGCGCTCCGCCGCCTCACGCGCCCAGTCGAGCGCATCGAGCGTCGTCTGGGTGCGTCCGCCATGGGTGGTGACAACGAAACCCGAGGGAGTGCCGGGTGCCCGCTTGACGTCGAGCGACAGCACCAGCACCTGTGCGCCGAAGCGGTCCGCGATCTCGCCGATCAGTTCAGGGCGAGCGATGGCCGCCGAGTTGACCCCGACCTTGTCGGCGCCGACCGAGAGGAGCCGCGCCACGTCGTCGACGCTGCGCACTCCCCCGCCGACCGTCAGCGGCACGAACACCTGCTCAGCCGTGCGCTGCACCACGTCGTACGTCGTCGCGCGAGCATCGACGGTCGCCGTGACGTCGAGGAACGTGATCTCGTCTGCGCCCTGCGCCGCGTAGTGGCGCGCGAGCTCGACGGGGTCGCCCATATCGCGCAGGTTCTCGAAGTTGACGCCTTTGACGACGCGACCCGCGGCGACGTCGAGGCACGGGATGACGCGACTCGCGAGCGCCATCAGAGCCTCGCGTTGTGGATCGCCGTGACGAGGATCGCGCGAGCGCCGAGCGCGTACAGCGCGTCCATCACGGGGTTGACCCGCGCACGCGCCACCATGACGCGGACGGCGACCCACTCGGGATCGCGGAGCGGTGAGACCGTGGGCGACTCGATGCCACCCGCGATCTTGACGGCGTCGTCGAGCAGAGCCAGCGGCAGGTCGTAATCGATCATCACGAACCGCCGAGCGACCATGACGCCGCGCAGGCGGCGAAGAAGCGTCTCGGCCCCCTCGGCATCATGCGGGCCGGCGATCAGCACGGCCTCGGACTGCAGGATCACAGGGCCGAAGACGTCGAGCCCCGCCTGACGCAGCGTCGTTCCGGTCTCGACGACATCGGCGACGGCGTCGGCGACTCCGAGGCGCACGGCGGACTCCACCGCGCCGTCGAGCGGCACGAGGTCGACGGCGATGCCCCGCTCGTCGAGGAACGCGTCGACGAGGCCGGGGTACGACGTCGCGATGCGCAGCCCGTCGAGCTCTGAGACGTCGGTGTAGCGCCCCGATGGCGCGGCGAAGCGGAACGTCGACCCGGCGAAGCCGAGCGCCTCGATCTCGCGCGCGCCCGGCATGCGGGCGTCGAGGAGCAGATCGCGTCCTGTGATGCCGACGTCGATGGCGCCGGACCCGACGTAGGTCGCGATGTCCTTCGGGCGGAGATAGAAGAACTCGACGTCGTTGTCGGCATCGACGACGTGAAGCGTCTTGGGGTCACGACGGCCGGCGTAGCCGGCCTCCGCGAGCATGTCGGCGGCCGTCTCGGAGAGAGAGCCCTTGTTGGGAACAGCAATGCGCAGCATGGGAAGCCTTCAGATCGAAGCGAGTGGGGCGGAGCGCTTCACAGATGTCGGTAGACGTCCTGAAGGCTCAGGCCCTTCGCGATCATCATCACCTGGACGTGGTAGAGCAGCTGCGAGATCTCCTCCGCAGCGGCTTCATCGGATTCGTACTCGGAGGCCATCCAGACTTCGGCGGCCTCCTCGACGATCTTCTTGCCGATCGTGTGCACGCCGCCATCGAGCTCCGCGACCGTCCCCGATCCCTCTGGACGGGTCTCGGCCTTGACGCTGAGCTCGGCGAACAGCTCGTCGAAAGTCTTCACGATTCCAGGCTAGCGGCTCTGGCGCGGTCTCTGAGCCGGGTGACGGCCGCCTCGACGTCGTCGGCGCCGTAGACCGCCGACCCGGCGACGAATGTGTCGGCGCCCGCGGCGGCTGCCGCCTCGATGGTCGCGTCCGAGATGCCGCCGTCGACCTGCAACCAGACGTTCGATCCGCGACGCTTGGCCTCGTCGGCGAGAGCGCGCAGCTTGGGCATGGTCTCGTGCATGAACCCCTGCCCGCCGAACCCGGGTTCGACCGTCATCACGAGGATCTGGTCGAACTCCTCGAGCACGCTGTAGAGCCCCTCAGCAGGGGTGTCCGGCTTGATCGCGACGCCGGCCCTCGCCCCGATGCTGCGCAGGGTGCGAGCGAGCGAGATCGGATCCGCCGCCGCTTCGAGGTGGAACGTGACGCTGGCGGCGCCCAGCTCTGCATAGGCGGGTGCCCAGCGCTCGGGCTCGGTGATCATCAGGTGCACGTCGAGCGGTATGGGGCTGGTCGCCTGGATCCGTTCGACCATCTGCGGCCCGAACGTGAGGTTCGGCACGAAGTGGTTGTCCATCACATCGACGTGAGCGAAATCCGCGGTCGCGATCTTGGCGAGATCGCGCTGCATGTTCACGAAGTCGGCAGCGAGGATGCTGGGGTTGATGCGCGGTGCGCTGGGGAGTTCCACGTCTCTAGTCTCTCTCTTCGGAGTTCGCGTCGCCCTGCTCGGTGGCGGTGCGCTGGAGCAGGGCGAGGAACATGGCATCGGTGCCGTGGCGGTGCGGCCACAGCTGCACGCGACCGGAGCCGTCGCCGGCGAGGTCGATCGGTGACGCAGAGACACCCTGGAGCACGCCACGCGCATCGAGCTCGGTGATGTCTGTGCGGCCTCGGAGCACCTCCTGGACGACGCCCGTCGTCTCGGCGAGATGCGGCGAGCAGGTGACGTACGCGACGATCCCACCCGGCGCGAGGGCGTCGAGGGCGGAGCTGAGGAGTTCGACCTGCAGCGGCACGAGCTCTGCCACGTCGGCGGGGGTCTTGCGCCAGCGCGCTTCCGGCCGCCGTCTGAGTGCGCCGAGGCCCGTGCAGGGCGCATCGACGAGGATGCGATCGAACGCGCCGGGGTGGGACGCGCCGAACGAGCGACCGTCCTCCTCGTGCACCACGACCTCGCCCGGCACCGCACGCAGGGCGTTGCGCACGAGACGTGCGCGTGTCGGGATGACCTCGTTCGCCTCGAGCGCGACGTCGTGCTCGCGGGCGATGGCGGCGAGCAGCGCGGTCTTGCCGCCCGGGCCGGCGCACAGGTCGAGCCAGCGCTCGCCCGACGTGATAGGCGCGGCAGCCGCCAGGGCGAGAGCGACGAGCTGCGAACCCTCGTCCTGCACGCGGACGGTGCCGCCTGTCGCGGCGATCACGCGATGCGGGTCTCCCCCGGGCGAGCCGAAAGCGGTCGGCGCGTACGGACGCCGTGGCTCACCCGGGTCTGCGAGACCGGGGAGCGCGACCAGCGTCACCTCCGGCGAGGCGTTGTCGGCGTCGAGGAGATCTTCGAGCTCGTCTGCCCGGCCCTCGGCCGCCAGCGCACGTCGCAATGCCCTGATGACCCATACAGGATGCGCGGAGCGCAGTGCGAGACGCTCGTCATCGGACCGTGCCGAGCTCTCGATGCGGTCTTCCCACTCCCCCGGTGTCTCTCGGGCGATCCGGCGCAGCACGGCGTTCGCGAAGCTCGAAGCGCCTCGCCCCTGCGTCGAGGCGACCAGATTCACGGATTCGTTGACGGCCGCGTGCGAGGCGACCCGTGTGGCGAGCAGCTGGTGCGTCGCCAGGCGCAGCGCGTCGAGCACAGCCGGGTCGATCTCCTCCGCCGGACGATCGGCTGCGGTGGCGATGATCGCGTCGTAGGTGCCGCGTCGACGCAGCGTTCCGTATGCGAGTTCAGTGGCCAAGGCCGCATCCTGCGGGCCGAGGCCCGCCTCGGCGATGGCCGGAGGCAGGACGAGGTTGGCGTAGGCATCCGACTCGGAGACCGCTCGCAACACGTCGTACGCCACCCGACGCGCGGGCTGCACCGTGCGCTGCGGCCCGCGAGGCTCGTCGCCACGATGGCCCCGTGGCTGACCACCGGCCTGCTGACTGCCACGCTGCCCGTGCGATCGCCCCTGCGGCCGGTTCTGCGGACCGCCCGGACGGCCGTCGCGACGCCTCGCGTCTCCCTGGCCGCTCATGCTCCGGCTCGCAGACCGTCGGTGTCGCGTTGGCCCCGCCACCAGTCGACCGCGTTCATGGCTCCCTTGCCCGCCGGCTGCACACGAGCGACCGAGAGGGGCGTCGAGCCCGTGCCGATGAGGAGGGCCGACTTCGTGGCGATGATCTCTCCCGGTTCCAGGGTGACGACGTCGCTCGACGGCGCCGCCTCGAGGATCTTCAGACGGAGCCCGTCGACGGTGGTGTGCGCCCCGGGCTCGGGAGTGACTCCGCGGAAGCGCGCGAACACCTGAGCGAGGGGCTGGCTCCAATCGAGCAGTCCATCGTCGAGCGTCAGCTTCGGTGCCAGCGTCGGCTCACCGTGCTGCGGCACGGCTCGGGCAGTGCCGTCGGCGATGGCCTGCACGACCTCGGCCGTCAGCTGCGCCCCGTCGACGGCAAGGGTCGCGAGCGCCGCGTCGGCCGTCGCCCCTGCTGCCACATCCACGACGCGGGTCGCGAAGACATCTCCTGCGTCGAGGGCGGGCACGAGCTGGAAGACGCTTGCTCCTAGCTGGGCGTCGCCGGCGATCAACGCGCGCTGCACGGGAGCAGCACCTCGCCACTGGGGCAGAAGCGAGAAGTGGAGGTTGATCCATCCCTTCGCCGGAGTGGAGAGCAGCGGCTCTCGCACGAGGCCGCCATACGCGACGATCACGCCGAGCTCGACCTGCAGGGCCGCGATGGCCTCTGTCGCCTCGTCACCGAGTCGCGCAGCCTTGATGATCGGCAGACCGAGGTCGGCGGCTGCCTGAGCGACGGGTGACGGTGTCAGCACCCTCTTGCGCCCCAGCGGCGCATCAGGACGCGTGACCACAGCCGCGATGTCGTGCTCGTCCGCGAGGCGGAGGAGGGTGGGGACGGCTGCCGATGGTGTGCCGGCGAAGACGAGACGCATGAAGGTGCTCCGGAGGGATGCGGGGTGAGGATCCGGGAGGATCGGGGGGATCTGATCGGTGCGGGCTGATCAGAGCTCTGGGTCGAGGATATCGAGCCGAACCGAGAGCGTGCTCCGAGTCGACTTGCCCTTGCCCCGGCGATTGCTGACGGCTTCGGCGACGACGGCGGCTCGCAGTGTCGCCGCGACCTTGACTCCGGCGCCGTACTCGAACCGGACGAGGGCGCGGACGCGCGGCGGGTAGTCGTCGGACTCGATGGGCACAGGACCCAGGACCGCGTCGGACGGGAGGGCGAGCTCCTGCAGCGCCGCCAGCGCACGGCCGACGGCCGCGGCTGACCCCTCGACCACGGCGACGCGCGCGGCCGGCGGCATGTGGAGCGGCGCGCGCTCTGAGAGTTCAGCGCGTGCGTAACCCGATTGGTTCCACGTCGCGAGCGCTCGCGCGATCGTGCCGTCGACTCCGACGAGGTGGATCGGCGCCCCCGGGGCCGCGAGCGCTGCCGCGTTCGACCACCACCGCAGGCAGGCCTCGCCGATCCGCAGATCCGGGGCCTGGAGCATCCGCGGACCGTCGAGCAGCACCACTGCGCGATAACCGCCCTCGGCAAGCGGCTCGGCGCCGCGCGTCGCGACCACCAGTGCGGGCTTGTCCGCGACGTGCTCGACCGGGTGCGCGCTGTCGGCCACGATCACGCGGACGCCGGGGAACGCCTTGCCCAGCTCATCGGCGGTCCTCTCGCTTCCCGACGACGCCAGACGCAGCTTGGTCGACGAACACGTCGGGCAGGTCCAGGCTCGCGCGCCCCGGCCGCACCACGCGCACACCGGCACGGCGCCGCGATGCTTGGCGCCCAGCGGTCCGCCGCAGTGCGCGCATCGGGCGGGGGCCCGGCACTCCGCGCATACGAGGGACGGTGCGAATCCCGGGCGCGAGACCTGCACGAGCACCGGCCCCTCGGACGCGGCGTTGCGCGCCGACAGGAACGCCGACGACGGCATCCGCTGGGCTGTCGGCGCATCCATCTCCTGCGGGGTGCTCAGGATCACCCTCGGCATCACCCGCCGCGCGGCTCGCACGTCCTGCAGGTAGCCGTGCGCGACGAGGCGCTCCACGTCCGTCGTACGGGTGTGGCCGACGAAGAGCAGGGCGGAGTCCTCCTGCTCCTGCCGGAGCAGGGCCGCATCGCGCGCGTTGATGTAGGGCGCGAGAGGTTCGCCGAGCAGTGGATCGCCGTCGTCCCAGACGGCGACGAGCCCTGCGCGCACCGGCGCGTACACGGCGGAGCGGTTGCCGACGACGATGCACGGAGCATCCTCGAGCGATCTGAGGAACGAGCGGTATCGATCGGGGTTCGTCTGCCGTGAGTCGTATCGCACGACAGCCTCGGGCGGAACCAGCGAACCGAGCGCTGCGAGCAGCAGATCGAGGTCGCGATGGTCCGGCACGATCAGGATGCTGGAGCGTCCGGCAGCGAGCATCCGCGTCGCCGTCGACGCGAGCAGAGCCGTCCAGCCCGGCTCGCCTCGGTGCAGCACCGGGATGGCCTCAACCGCGGCCCTGCCTGCGCCTTCGAGCACCTCGTCGAGGTGGTCGTACGCGGCGATGAGCGAAGATGCGGAGGCGACGGCGTCATCAGTCGGCACCGGCACCGGCGCGTCTGAGGTCCACGCCTTCTCGACCCGCACCTGCCGCTTGGGGATGACGAGACGCAGCACATCCGACGCCGAACCCGCCGCACGGTCGGCTGCACGACGAGCCAGCCGGTAGGTGCGTTCGGGGAGCACAGGAACCTGTGAGACGACGCTTTCGACCTCGGAGAGGGGCCTATCGGCGTCGTCCTCGGTGTCGATCTCGACCACGTACCCGTCGATGACCCGACCGGCGGTGCGGAGCGGCACGCGCACGCGCACCCCGATGGGCACGTCTCCGAGTTCTGCCGGCAGGGCGTAGTCGAAGAGCCGGTCGAGCTGCGGAAGCGGCGAGTCGAGCAGCACGCGCGCGATACGACGGCTCTCGGCCGTCATGAGCGGATCGCCATCAGGCTCGCGCTCCGTCAGAGGCCTGCAGCGCGCCGCAGCTCCTCAGCGCGGTCGGTGCGCTCCCAGGTGAACTCCGGCAGCTCGCGACCGAAATGCCCATAGGCGGCTGTCTGCGCATAGATCGGGCGCAGCAGATCGAGCTCCTCGATGATCGCCTGCGGACGGAGATCGAAGACCTCGCTGATGGCCCGCGTGATGACCTCGTCTGAGACCTTGCCGGTGCCGAACGTCTCGACGTAGAGGCCGACGGGGCGCGCGACGCCGATCGCGTACGCGACCTGGACTTCGAGCCGGTCGGCGAGACCCGCCGCCACAGCGTTCTTGGCGACCCAGCGCGTCGCGTAGGCGCCCGAGCGGTCGACCTTGGACGGGTCCTTGCCGCTGAAGGCACCGCCGCCGTGGCGCGCCGCACCACCGTACGTGTCGATGATGATCTTGCGGCCGGTGAGCCCGGCGTCGCCCTTGGGACCGCCGGTCACGAAGGGACCGGCGGGGTTGATGTAGTAGGTGATGTCGTCGAGGTCGAGCCCTGTGGTCTCGAGGATCGGGTCGATCACGTGCTCCCGCACCTGTTCCTTGAGCTCGTCCTGCGAGATCTCGGGGTGATGCTGGGTCGACAGCACGACGGCATCGACGGTCTTGGGCGTGAAGCCGTCGTACCCGAGCGTGACCTGCGTCTTGCCGTCGGGGCGGAGGAACGGCAGCGCACCGGAGCGGCGAACCTCGGCGAGACGCTCCGCGATGCGGTGCGCGGTCCACGCGGCCATCGGCATCAACTGCGGCGTCTCGTTCGTGGCGAACCCGAACATGATGCCCTGGTCTCCGGCACCGAGTCCGTCGAGCGGATCGACGGATGAGCCGTCGCGGTGCTCCTGAGCGCTGTCGACGCCATGAGCGATGTCTGTCGACTGCTCGCCCACCGAGATGCTCACACCGCAGGAGTCGCCGTCGAAGCCGGTGTCGCTCGACGTGTAGCCGATGCGATTGACGACCTGTCGGACGATGGTCGGGATGTCGACGTAGGCCTCGGTGCGGATCTCACCGGCGACGTGCACGAGACCGGTGGTCACCAGCGTCTCGACCGCGACCCGCGAGCCGGGGTCTTTCGCGATGAGTCCGTCGAGGATGCTGTCTGAGATCTGGTCGCAGATCTTGTCCGGGTGCCCCTCGGTGACGGACTCGGACGTGAACAGACGCAGCGCGCTCATCGGGGCTCCAGGACGGAATCGGACAGCAGGAAGGGGGTTGCTCCCATGATGGACCGCACCGCCGACATCAGTCGGCGGTGCGGTCATCGGACGTCACTCGGCGTGACGGAGGCGGAGTTTGTCCTCGTTGATCTCGTGCAGAGCGATGGTCAGCGGCTTGTCCTCGACGGAGGAGTCGACGAGCGGACCGACGTTGTCGAACAGGTTGCCCTCGTGGAGGTCGGAGTAGTAGTCGTTGATCTGACGGGCGCGCTTGGCGGCGTAGATCACGAGCTCGTACTTCGAGTCGACGCGGTCGAGCAGGTTGTCGATGGGGGGATCGATGATTCCGTTGGTGTGGTGTCCGGCCATGGTGGGACCTCCTGATCAGGCGACGGGATCGTCGCGAAGACTGTGCTGCGGCGCGCGAAGAAGCTCAGCGCGCAGAGCTTGAAGATAATTCTACGACCTCTGCGGCCGCGGCGGCGACGTCCTCGTTCACGATGAGGTGATCGAACTCGTTCTGCGCGGCGAGCTCCACCTTCGCGGTGCGCAGTCTGCGAGCGCGTTCCTCGGCACCCTCGGTGCCTCGACCGACCAGTCTCTGAACCAGTTCGTCCCAGGTCGGCGGCAGCAGGAAGATGAGCGTCGCCGCAGGCTCGGCCTTGCGCACCTGGCGCGCACCCTGCAGGTCGATCTCGAGCAGGACGGTCTTGCCGGCGGCCAGCGCGGCATCGATCGGGGCACGCGGAGTTCCGTATCGCGACCTGTTGTGCACGACCGCGTACTCGAGAAGCTCGTCCTCGGCGATCAGCCGATCGAACTCCGCGTCGTCGACGAAGTAGTAGTGCACGCCGTCCATCTCGCCCGGGCGCGGTGCGCGGGTCGTCGCCGAGACCGACAGATGGATCTCGGGATTGTGCTCGCGGATGTGGGCAGCGACCGTGCCCTTCCCCACAGCGGTCGGGCCGGCGAGAACCAGCAGACGGCTGCGTGCGCCCCGCGGCTGCAGGAGCGGGAAGCGCGTGTCGAGCCACTGCGTGAGCGCCAGCCGCTGCCTGACGCCGAGACCGCCCAGTCGCTTGACCGGCGAGATGTGCAGTTCCGCGAGGATCCGGTCGCGCTTGCCCGCCCCGATGGCAGGGAGGGCGAGCAGGAAGTCCGTGATGCGCATCGATCCCTCGACCGAGTCGGGGTCGGCGGTGGCGCGCTCGAGCACCGACTGCGGGGTGACGACACGCGTCGTCAGATCGCGCTTGAGCGACGCACGGGCGCGGCGCCGCTCGACCGCCTTGCGTGCGGCGGCGGCACGATCGACCTCGGGGACGGGACGGGACTCAGCCACGGCCGGCCTCCCTGTACTCTGCGACGCGGGCGTCGATGGCGGCGGCGAGACCAGCGGGTCCGGCCGAGAGGATGCTGCGGCTCTCGCTCGCGATCACCGCGGGGCTCATCGAGCCGAACCGCCGGTGCAGGTCTGCCGGAGTCGCGCCCTGCGTGCCGAAACCGGGGGCGAGGACGGGTGCCACCGGCGCGAATGCGGCGATGCCGGCATCCGTCCAGTCCACCGTCGCTCCGATGACGAAGCCGAAGCTCCCCCACTCGCCTGCCTCCGAGTGCTCCGCATTGCGTGCCGAGACGACCGAGATGATGTCCGCAGACACGGCGCGGCCGGTCTCGGAGACCGAGCGCTGCAGAGTCTGCGCCTCAGGGTTGCTCGTCGCGGCGAGCACGAAGAGGCCCTTGTCGTGCTCGCCGGCGAGGGCGAAGGCGCCGTCGAGCGCACCGACCCCGAGGAACGGGTTGACGGTCAGGGCGTCGGCCTCGAGCGGAGACCCCGGTGTGAGCCACGCCGCCGCATACGCATCCATGGTCGAGCCGATGTCGCCGCGCTTGGCATCCGCGATCACGATGAGTCCGGCCGCGCGCGCAGCCGCGAGCACGTCTTCGAGGGCCGCGAACCCCGCAGAGCCGAAGCGCTCGAAGAACGACACCTGCGGTTTCACGATCGCGGCACGGCCAACGGCGGCCTCGACCGTGCGCAGCCCGAACTCGCGGACGCCGGAGGCGTCGTCACCGAGCCCCCAGTCCGCGAGCAGCGCCGCATGCGGGTCGATACCCACGCACAGCGGGCCGTGCGCCGCGAGGGCGGCACGGACCCATTCGCCGAAGCGTGCGCTCACAGAGCGGCCTTCCGGTCGAGTGCGTACTCCTGAAGGCTCTTCACCTGGAAGCCCTCGTGGGCTGCATCCATGCCGCTCACCGCTGCGCCGAGCACTGCCATCGTGGTGAACAGCGCCTTGTCGGCCGCGACGGCCGCCGCACGGATCTCGTAGCCGTCAGCACGCGCCGCTCCACCCGAAGGCGTGTTCACGACGATGTCGATCGACCCGTCGTTGATGAGGTCGACGATGTTGGTCGCGCCCGACTCCTGGGTCTCGCTGTACTTCTCGACCACGGTCACCGCGATGCCGTTGCGCGAGAGGATCTCGGCCGTGCCCTCGGTGGCCACGATCGTGAACCCGAGCTGCTGCAGACGGTGGGCCGGCAGGATCACCGCGCGCTTGTCGGAGTCGGCCACCGAGATGAACACGGTGCCCGAGGTCGGCATCCCGCCGTACGCGGCCGCCTGGCTCTTCGCGAACGCGGTCGGGAAGTCGCGGTCGATGCCCATGACCTCGCCGGTCGAGCGCATCTCCGGGCCGAGGATCGAGTCGACGGTCTTGCCGTCGGCCGTGCGGAACCGCTTGAAGGGAAGCACGGCCTCCTTCACCGAGACGGGGGCGTCGAGCGGCACACGAGAGCCGTCCTGCTCGGGGAGCATGCCCTCGGCGCGGAGCTCGGCGATGGTCGAGCCGACCATGATGCGGCTCGCGGCCTTCGCCATCGGGATGCCCAGCGCCTTCGAGACGAACGGCACCGTGCGGCTCGCGCGGGGGTTCGCCTCGATGACGTAGAGCACGCCGGCGCTGATCGCGAACTGCACGTTGAGCAGACCGCGCACGCCGACACCCTTCGCGATCGCGAGGGTCGCCTCGCGCACCCGGTCGATGTCGGTGCGGCCGAGCGAGACCGGCGGCAGCGTGCAGCTGGAGTCGCCCGAGTGGATGCCGGCCTCTTCGAGGTGCTCCATCACGCCGCCGATGTACAGATCGGTGCCGTCGTACAGCGCGTCGACATCGAGCTCGATCGCATCGTCGAGGAATCGGTCGACGAGCAGGGGCTTGCCCTCCTCGATGATGACCTCGCCCGCCGTGCGCACGAAGTACTCGCGCAGCGACTCCGCGCTGTAGACGATCTCCATTCCCCGGCCGCCGAGCACGAAGCTCGGACGCACGAGCACGGGGTAGCCGATCTCGTCGGCCACGGCCACCGCGGCGTCAGCGTTCACAGCGGTGCCGTGACGCGGTGCGATGAGACCCGCCGCGTCGAGCAGCTGGGAGAACAGCTCGCGCTCTTCGGCGATGTCGATGGCCTCGGGGCTCGTGCCGAGCACGGTGTAGCCCGCGGCCTCGATGCCCTTGGCGAGACCCAGCGGCGTCTGGCCGCCGAGCTGGCAGACGACGCCGAGGATGGTGCCGCTGGCGGCTTCCGCGTCGAGCACCTCGAGCACGTCCTCGAGCGTCAGCGGCTCGAAGTAGAGCCGGTCGGACGTGTCGTAGTCGGTGGACACGGTCTCGGGGTTGCAGTTGACCATGATGGTCTCGAAGCCGGCATCCGACAGCGCGAACGACGCGTGCACGCAGGAGTAGTCGAACTCGACGCCCTGGCCGATGCGGTTGGGACCGGATCCGATGATCACGACCTTGGTGCGATCCGATGGCATGACCTCGGTCTCGAAGTCGTAGCTCGAGTAGTGATACGGCGTGAGAGCCGGGAACTCGCCGGCGCAGGTGTCGACCGTCTTGTACACGGGGCGGATGCCCAAGCCGTGGCGCACACCGCGGATCTCCGCCTCGTCGTCACCCCGGAGCTGCGCGATCTGCGCGTCGGAGAATCCGTGCTCCTTGGCGTAGCGGAGCGTGGCCGCATCGAGCTCGGGCGCCGTGCGCACGGTCTCGGCGACCTCGTTGATCAGCACGATCTGGTCGATGAACCACGGGTCGATCGCGGTCGCCTCGAACGCCTGCTCGACTGTCGCACCCTTGCGCAGCGCCTGCTGCAGGGTGACGATGCGACCGTCGGTCGGGATCTTCGAGATCTCGAGCAGCTCGTCTGCCGAGCGGTTCTCCTCGCCCCAGTGGAAGCTCGAGCCGCGCTTCTCGAGCGAGCGCAGCGCCTTCTGCAACGCGGTCGCGTAGTTGCGGCCGATCGCCATGGCCTCACCCACCGACTTCATGGTGGTCGTCAGCGTCGCATCGGCGGCCGGGAACTTCTCGAACGCGAATCGCGGCACCTTGACGACGACGTAGTCGAGCGTGGGCTCGAAGCTCGCCGGGGTGACACCCGTGATGTCGTTGGGGATCTCGTCGAGACGGTAGCCGAGTGCGAGCTTGGCCGCGAGCTTGGCGATCGGGAACCCGGTGGCCTTCGAGGCGAGGGCGCTCGAGCGCGAGACGCGCGGGTTCATCTCGATGACGATGATGCGGCCGTTGCTGGGGTCGACGGCGAACTGGATGTTGCAGCCACCGGTGTCGACGCCGACGGCGCGGATGATGTCGATGCCGATGTCGCGGAGCTTCTGGTACTCGCGGTCGGTGAGCGTCAGAGCCGGGGCGACCGTGATCGAGTCGCCCGTGTGCACGCCGACCGGGTCGACGTTCTCGATCGAGCAGACGACCACCGTGTTGTCGGCGGTGTCGCGCATGAGCTCGAGCTCGTACTCCTTCCAGCCGAGGATCGACTCCTCCAGGAGCACCTCGGTGGTCGGCGAATCGCGCAGACCGGCCCCGCCGATGCGGCGCAGGTCCTCTTCGTCGTATGCGAAGCCCGAGCCGAGACCGCCCATCGTGAACGAAGGGCGCACGACAAGCGGATAGCCCAGCTCGGCCGCACCCTCGAGCAGGTCGTCCATCGAGTGCGCGATGATGCTGCGGGCGACGTCGGCTCCGGCGTCGAGCACGAGCTGCTTGAAGATCTGGCGGTCCTCGCCCTTGTTGATCGCCTCGAAGCTCGCGCCGATCAGCTCGACGTCGTACTTCTCGAGGATGCCGTGGTTGTGCAGCTCGATCGCGGCGTTCAGGGCGGTCTGTCCACCGAGAGTCGGAAGGATCGCGTCAGGGCGCTCCTTCGCGATGATCGTCTCGATGACCTGCCACGTGATCGGCTCGATGTACGTCGCGTCGGCGAAGTCGGGGTCGGTCATGATCGTGGCCGGGTTGGAGTTGACCAGGATGACCCTGACGCCCTCTTCGCGGAGCACACGGCACGCCTGGGTGCCGGAGTAGTCGAACTCGCAGGCCTGACCGATGACGATCGGGCCGGAGCCGATGACGAGAACGGAGTTGATGTCGTCGCGCTTGGGCATTACTTGGCGTCCTTCTTGCTGGCGATGACCATGTCACGGAACCGGTCGAAGAGATAGTTGGCGTCGTGCGGGCCGGCGGCGGCCTCCGGGTGGTACTGCACCGAGAACGCCGGGATGTCGAGGGCGCGGAGGCCCTCCACGACGTTGTCGTTCAGACCGACGTGGCTGACTTCGACCTTGCCGTAGCCGTGGGGACTGTCGAACGAACCCTCCAGCGGCGCTTCCACGGCGAAACCGTGGTTGTGCGCGGTGATCTCGACGCGTCCGGTGGACTTGTCGAGCACCGGCTGATTGATGCCGCGGTGGCCGAAGGGCAGCTTGTAGGTGCCGAGCCCCAGCGCCCTGCCGAGCAGCTGGTTTCCGAAGCAGATCCCGAAGAACGGCAGCCCGTCGTCGAGCACCGAGCGCAGCAGCTCGACATGGTCGCCCGACGCCGCGGGGTCTCCGGGGCCGTTCGAGTAGAAGACGGCGACGGGGTCGATCGAGCGGATGTCGTCGATCGTGACGTCCTGGGGCAGCACGTGCACCTCGAAGCCGCGGGCTGCCAGATTGTCGATCGTCGCCTGCTTGACTCCGAGGTCGAGGACGGCGAGATTGCCGACCCGCTCCCCCATCGCCGTCGTCACCGTGGCGACGTCGACAGAGACCTGCGACGAGAGGTTCTGACCGGCCATCTCGGGGGCTTCGCGCACGAGCCGCAGCTGCTCTTCGGGGTCGATCTTCGCGGCGTCGCCCGAGAACACGCCGCCGCGCATCGAGCCGGCCGAGCGGATGTGTCGGGTGATCGAGCGGGTGTCGATGCCGCTGATGCCCACGATGCCGTCTCGCTCGAGGATCTCGTCGAGCGAGGCGTTGGCTCGCCAGTTCGAGACGACGCGCGAGGGGTCGCGGACGATGTAGCCGGCCACCCAGATGCGACGGGACTCGCGGTCTTCGTCGTTCATGCCGGTGTTGCCGATGTGCGGTGCCGTCTGCAAGACGATCTGGCCTGCGTACGAGGGATCGGTGAGGGTCTCCTGGTAGCCGGACATGCCGGTGGCGAAGACGACCTCGCCGAAAGTGGTGCCCCGCGCGCCGTATGCACGGCCCGTGTGGCGGGTCCCGTCTTCGAGGACGAGGACGGCGGGTTCGGGGAGGGCTGTCATGACGTTGCTCCTGTGTCGGGGGCGGCGGTGTCGTCCGTGGCGGGGACGAGGCGCTGCAGTTCTGAGATGAAGTTCTGGGGGTCGCCGTCTGTCAGGCGGAGGTACGAGTCGACGATCGTGTCGTCGTCTGCGCTCCAGGCGACGCGGACGAGTCCGCCCGGTTCCACGACGCGGTCGATCGTCACGGTCGCACGATCGACGCTCGCGAGCCGTGCAGAGGCGAGGAAGACCGTCGGCGCCCCGTCGAGGCAGAGCGCGAGGCCGCGATCAGTGACGGCGGCCTCTCCCCTGGCTCGGTAGGCGAGCGGGTGCAGGGTCAGCCGCTCCAGCGGCTGGTCGTGCTTGGTCGTCGAGACGTAGAGCACCTCACGACGGGCGATCACCTCGGCGTGCTCCGGCACTCCGAGGGGCGCCGAGAGACCAGAGTCGCGTCGGAGTCGTCGTCGCCACGCGGTGAACATGACGACGAGCACGAGCGCCGCCACGGCGATGGTGATCGCGATGGCGATGTCGCGCGCGCTCATGCGTTCAGCTCCTCGACGACGTCTGCGCCGTCGACCGTCAGGACTCCGCGGTGCATCGTGAATTCGACGCGACCGGGGAGGTCGCGGCCGAGGTAGGGCGAGTTCACGCTGCGACCGTGCAGGTCCGATTCGGTGAAGACGCCGGCGACGGACGGGTCGTAGAGGGTGATCTGCGCGGGAGCACCCGCCTCGAGAGGCAGCCCGTGGCCCGAGAGACGGCCGATCCGCGCGGGCGCGGCGCTCATCACCCGAGCGACGTCCTCCCAGCCGATCAGGCCGGTCTGCACCATCGACTGGTGCACGACGCGCAGCGCGCTCTCGAGTCCGACCATGCCGTTGGCGGCGGCCTGCCACTCGCACGACTTGTGCTCGCTCGGGTGCGGCGCGTGGTCGGTCGCGACGATGTCGATGGTGCCGTCGGCGAGGCCTTCGCGCACCGCCAGGACGTCCTCCTCGCGACGCAGCGGCGGATTGACCTTGTAGCGCGCGTCGTACCCGCGCACGAGCTCATCGGTGAGGAGCAGATGATGCGGAGTGACCTCGGCCGTGACGTCGATGCCCCGCTTCTTGGCCCAGCGGATGATGTCGACGGAGCCGGCCGTGGACAGGTGGCAGACGTGCAGACGCGATCCGACGTGCTCGGCGAGGAGCACATCGCGGGCGATGATCGACTCCTCGGCGACGGCCGGCCATCCGGCGAGGCCGAGCTCGGCCGAGACGGTGCCCTCGTTCATCTGGGCGCCCTCGGTGAGGCGGGGGTCCTGCGCGTGCTGCGCGATGACGCCGCCGAAGGACTTCACGTACTCGAGCGCGCGACGCATGATCAGCGGGTCGAAGACGCAGAATCCGTCATCGCTGAAGACGCGAACCTGCGCACGGGATGTCGCCATCGCACCGAGCTCGGCGAGTCGCTCGCCCTTCTGCCCCACGGTCACGGCGCCGATGGGCTGCACGGTCGCGTACCCGGCCGCTTCACCGAGCGCGAGCTCCTGCTCCACGACGCCTGCGGTGTCGGCCACCGGAGACGTGTTCGGCATGGCGAACACGGCGGTGAACCCGCCGGCCGCGGCCGCCCTGGTGCCGGTGAGGATCGTCTCGGACGCTTCGTAGCCGGGTTCGCGCAGATGGGTGTGCAGATCGACGAGCCCGGGAAGTGCCACCAGGCCGTCGGCGTCGATGACCCGCGCACCCCCACGGCTCAGCCCGGTGCCGATCTCGGTGATCAGACCGTTCTCCACGATGATGTCGGCGCGCTCGGCACCGAGAAGCTGTGCGCCGGTGATGACGAGGGTCTCGCTCACAGGTCTCCCCCTCGTTCGTCGTCTCGTTCTCCTGCAAGGAGCAGGTACAGCACCGCCATGCGGATGGACACCCCGTTCGTCACCTGTTCCAGCACGGTCGAACGCGGGGAATCGGCGGCTTCGGAGGAGATCTCCAACCCTCGGTTCATGGGTCCGGGGTGCATGACAATGCTACCGTCCGGAAGGCCGGCCACACGCAGCGCGTCAAGACCCCATCGTCTGGAATACTCCCGCTCAGTGGGGAAATATGCGGCGTTCATGCGCTCGAGCTGGATGCGGAGCATCATCACGGCGTCGGGCCCCTCGGCCAGGGCCTGGTCGAGGTCGTAGACGACCCTGGCGGGCCAGAGCGAGACGTTCTGCGGCACCAGGGTGGGCGGAGCGACCAGGGTGACCTCGGCGCCGAGCGTGGCGAGCAGCCAGACGTTCGATCGCGCGACCCGCGAGTGCAGCACGTCGCCGACGATCACGACCCGGATGCCGGCGAGATCGCGACCGCGGCTGTCGGCGCCGAAGCGCCGTTTGCGGATCGTGAACGCGTCGAGGAGCGCCTGGGTCGGGTGCTCGTGCGTGCCGTCGCCGGCATTGACCACCCCGGCCGAGATCCAGCCGCTGGTGGCGAGTGTCTGCGGCGCACCTGATGCGGGGTGGCGGATGACGACCGCATCCGCGCCCATCGCCTGCAGCGTCTGGGCGGTGTCCTTCAGGCTCTCCCCCTTGGAGACGCTCGAGCCCTTGGCCGCGAAGTTGATGACGTCGGCCGACAGACGCTTCGCTGCGGCCTCGAACGAGATGCGGGTTCGCGTCGAGTCCTCGAAGAAGAGGTTCACGACGGTCTTGCCGCGGAGGGTCGGGAGTTTCTTGACCTCGCGTGACTGCGTGTCGGACATGTCCTCGGCGACGTCGAGGATGCGCAGAGCCGTCTCGCGATCGAGGGTGCGGGTGTCGAGGAGGTGTCTCATGCTTCGATCGTCACCTCCTCGGCGCCGTCATGTTCGGCCAGCCGCACGTTGACTCGCTCCTGACGGGACGACGGGATGTTCTTGCCGACGAAGTCGGGCCGGATCGGCAGTTCGCGGTGACCCCGATCGACCAGGATCGCGAGGCGCACGATCGAGGGACGGCCGATCGACTGCAGCGCATCGAGCGCAGCGCGGATGCTGCGACCGGAGAAGAGCACGTCGTCGACGAGGACGACCGTCTTGCCGTCGATGCCGCCGGCGGGGATGTCCGTCGGACGAGGGGACCGCGTCGGCTGCTTCGCGAGATCATCCCGGAAGAGTGTGACGTCGAGCGCTCCCACGGGAACGGCGGTCTGTGCGATCTCACCGATCACAGCGGACAGGCGATGGGCGAGAGTGACTCCGCGGGTCGGAATTCCCAGCAGGACGAGGTTCTCAGCCCCCCGATTGGATTCGAGGATCTCATGTGCGATGCGGGTCAATGCCCGCGAGATATCGGCTTCGTGCAGCACAGTTCGTGCACTCATCGGCCGCTCCCTTCTCCGCCTCACAGGACGGTGTTAAAGGTTGCTTGATTGACCCAGTCTAGCGCGACTCAGCGCCACTCCAGGACTTCACGCACGACCGCCTGCGAGGCGGGCGAGCCGTCGTTCGCTATGCCGGAGAGCGACTCGTGCGAGAGCATCGCGCCCTCGGCCCCGGCGGCGGCGGTGATCTGTTCCAGGGCGGATGTGACGCGTGGTGCCGCTGCGCGCGCATGCGTCGCATCTCCACGTGCCGAAGTGTGCGGGAAGACGACGAGCTCGGCCACGCCGACGGCGACGGGGCGAGCTGCGGCCACGACGAGCGTCGGGGGCAGCACGGGCTGCAGCGCGTGGGGCAACGGGAAGGGCAGTTCATCGGTCAGAAGGCCTCGCCACCAGCTGCGCTTCGAGCCCTTCTCGTCGCCGATCTCGAGCGCGGTCGCCGTCCACTCCGAGCCTCGCGCGCGGAGCCTGCCGTCGAAGTCGTCGTCGCGGCGCTCGAAGCCCACGCCGGTCAAGAAGTCCGCGGCGATGCGCACGAGTCGCTCGGAGTCGGATCGCACGATCCATCGCGCACCGCGCAACGGCCCCTTGTACTCGAGCCGCGTCGTTCGGGCATCACGACCCGATCCCTGCGGATGCGGGGTTCGTGACACGTCAGCTGGCCTCGCTGAGCACAGCGTCGCTGACCTCGTCGATCTTCGCGGAACGGATGGGGTGACCGCTCGTGGACAGGCAGCGGCCGGTCTTGAGGTCCCACTTCCAGTCGTGCATGCTGCAGGTCAGGATGCCGTCTTCGTCGACCTTGCCGGTCTTGGTCAGGTCGGCACGCAGGTGCGGGCAGCGGCGCTGCACGACCCAGTCGCCGATCTCGGCGTCCTCGGTCTGATCCGTCTGCTCCTGGTACCAGTTCTCGACGTACTCGATGCGGTCGACCGAGAGGCACTTGAGGAACGTCGTCAGGAACTCGTTGAACTTGCCGCTGCGTCCCACCTGGAACTGCATGGAGAGGAAGATCGAGTTCGACCAGTCGATCTCATGATCGCGGATGTTCGTCGAGACGAGATCAGCGGGGATCGTGTACCAGTAGATGCACTCCTCGCCCGCATACTCGCGGACCTTCGCCCGAGGGAAGTCCACGACCATGTCGAGGTCGCCGATCCTGAATCGCACGCAGCCACCGACTCCGAGGCGGATGGTGCGCGACTTCTTCAGCAGCGGCTCCCACCAGGTCTTCAGCTCCTCGAGCATCTCGGCGGCAGGCAGGACCTCTGCGCGAGAAGCCTCCTCATCGAGGATCTCCTGCTGGCGGGACGCCCGCTGCTCTTCGAGGTAGTCCCACTTCTCATCGAAGATGTGGGCGAGCTCCGCCTCGGAGTACAGCGTCTGCTCGGTCGACACCTGACCGGCGTCGACGGTCACGACCGTCCCCGGAACGAACAGATGCCCGTCGTACTGCGGCGAGAGCTCCTTAATGTGGGCGAGGAACTGCTTCTGGTCCGTGAAGATGGACTCACCGTTGCGTCCGACCCCGTTGAAGTCGAAGAGATCGTCGCGCAGGAACATGGGCGGCCCTGCCATCGGGAAGACGTGCGGAGCGTCCACCTTGTCGATGTAGTACATCGCTCGCTTGTTCTGCGCGTCTCGCTTGAGCTTCGCGAAGTTCTGCTTCGCGTCCATCGGCAGGTCGTAGACCATGGGCCACCAGATCGCACCCGAGACCTGCGTGAAGTACGCGTCGGGCTTGCCGAAGTGCAGCAGCGTGTCGAGGTCGAGGGGGTGGGAGTCGTTCTGGTTGAGCACCGATCCGGTGCCGTCGTCGACGCTCAGCGACGAGTCGCCGATGGGGCCGTCACTCGGCGCTCGCAACGGCGTGATCATGATCTTGAGATCGCCGCGCTCGATGATCCTGCCCGCCGGGGCGTAGGTGATGTTCGTGTATCCCAGTGCCCTGATGTCCTGTTCGAGGTCATCGATGGGGTACTCGGGCAGCAGCACCTCGATGTCCTTGCGGATGTAGCGCTCGAGCAGCGTCGGGTCGAAGTGGTCGCGGTGCCGGTGAGAGATGTAGAGGAAGTCCGCCTCGCGGCCGAACCGCTCCCAGTCGAGAGCGCGGTTGTCGGGGAACGGGAACCACGAGCCGAAGAACGAGGGCCCGAGAACCGGGTCGCAGATGATGTTCCCGCCGACTGTCTCGATGAACATCCCGGCGTGGCCGAGTCCCGTGATCCGCATGCATTCCTCCTGAAGTGAACCGTTCGATTCTACCGACGGGGTGCTGGACGGATGCGGTGACCCGGCCGGAACAAATCAGGCCTCGTCGAACAGACCCTTGATGTCGTCGGCCGTGAGCGACTGCGCGAAGAGCTCGTCGTCGTCCATCACCGCGGTGAAGAGCCTGGCCTTGCGGCGCTGAAGCTCGAGGACCTTCTCCTCGATCGTGCCGGTCGAGATCATCCGATAGACGAACACCTGATTCGTCTGCCCGATACGATGCGTGCGGTCGATCGCCTGCTCTTCGGCGGCCGGGTTCCACCAGGGATCGAGCAGGAAGACATAGTCGGCTTCGGTCAGCGTGAGTCCGAACCCACCGGCCTTCAGGCTGATCAGGAACACCGGCTGCTCCCCCGCCTTGAACCCGTCGATCACCTGCTCTCTGCGCCGCGTCGAGCCGTCGAGATGCGCATACGGGATGCCGGCGGCCTCGAGACGAGCAGCTGCGAGATCGAGGAACGAGGTGAACTGGCTGAAGACGAGCGCGCGGTGCCCCTCGGCCTGCAGCTCGACCACTCGCTCGAGAAGCGTGTCGAGCTTGCTCGAGCCGATGTCCGCATCGGCTTCGTCGACCAACGCAGGTGCGAGGCTCAGCATCCGCAGCAGCGTCAGAGAGCGGAACACGATGAAGCGATTGCGATCGAGATCGTCGATCAGCCCCAGGACCTTCTGACGCTCGCGCTGCAGCACGACGTCGTAGAGCGCCTTGTGCTCCGGGCTCATCTCGACCTCGAGAAGCTGCTCCTGCTTGGCAGGGAGGTCGGGCGCCACGAGCTCCTTCGTGCGCCGCAGCATCAGAGGCCTGACGCGACGACGGAGCTGGGCGAGGCGCCGAGCGCGATACTCGCCGCCCTCCTCGTTCTCGGGGACCTTCCCCTTCTCGATCGGCTGGATGTAGCGGTCCTTGAACTTCCGCGCCGAGGGGAAGAGCCCCGGCGCGGCGAGTTTGAGAAGCGACCACAGCTCGGAGAGGCTGTTCTCCATCGGCGTGCCGGTCACGGCGTACGTGACGTCGGCACGGAACGTCGAGATGGCGCGGTGGAGTCTCGTCTTGGGGTTCTTGACGAACTGGGCCTCGTCGAGGATCAGTCCGGCCCACTCGACCTCGCGGAACTCCTCTTCGTCGAGTCGTGCGACCGTGTACGAGCTGACGACCAGGTCGCTCGACCGTGCCGCCGCCCTCAGCACATCAGCGCGTTTTCCGCTCGTGCTGTCGACGATCGACACGCGAAGCCCCGGAGTGAATCGCGCGGCCTCCGACCGCCACGTGCTCAGCACCGATGTGGGCGCGAGCACGAGGAACGGCCGCGTCTCGCCGGCATCCTTCGTGTGCTGCACGAACGTCAGGAGCTGCAGGGTCTTGCCGAGACCCATGTCGTCGGCGAGGATTCCGCCCAGCCGATGACGCCACAGGAAGACCAGCCAGTCGAAGCCGGTCTTCTGATAGGGGCGCAACTCCGCCTGAACCCCCTCGGGCACGGGCGTCGGGGGGACACCTGTGGCCTGACGAAGCCCGTCAGCCGTGGCGCGCCAGCTGACGGCCGGCTCGGCCTCGTCTGCGAGATCCTCGAACTCCTCCCAGAGATCGGTCTGGTACCGACTGATCCGGGGGCCCGTCTCCCACTCGTCGAGCTCGCCCGCCTCCTCGATGAGGTCACGGAGACGATCCAGCGACGGGTGGTTGAGTGAGAAGTACCCGCCATCGGAGAGGAGCAGCTTCTTGCGCCCCTTGCTCAGTGCCGTGAACAGCGGCCCGAAGGGGATCGTCCGGCCGTCGATCGTCACGAGGATGCCGAGATCGAACCAGTCGGAGTCCGTCGACTCGACGGTCGTGACCTTGACCTGCGGATCACCGGTCAGCTCGCGGTACGCCTTGCGCTCTCCGCTCGATTCGACGCGGACTCCCACCGCCTCGAGCGCGGGAACCCCCTCCGCGACGAACGCCGCCGCGTCGATGTCATGGAAGGAACCGCTCGGCCTGAAGCTCGTCGTGCGGAACTCCTGCCACGCCGCCTCGATCGCCGCCCTCTTGGCGGTCTCGACGGCGGCGTCGCGCACTGCTGCGTCGTTCCAGGCGAACGGCACGCGCCCGAACTGACCGTATGACCATTCGAACGTGTAACTCACGACATCGCCGCGCTCGTAGCCGACGGTCAACACGGGCTCCGGCTCGGGAACGTCGGGAAGCGCGACCGCGCCGACCGTGCGCACGGTGCTTCGTCTCGCCAGCAGCGGATACGCGTCGGCGATGAACGCCTTCTCGTCGTCGGAGGGCACGACGATCGGATCGGGTGCCGCGAGCAGTGCGCGCGTCTGCTCGCTCAGCGGCACCTCGGCGAGGACGATCTCGATCCGTGCGCCCACGAGGCCGACCGAGTACACCCCCGTGCGGCCGATCGGATGTACCTCCCGGTCAGGAACCTCTCGATCGTCGATGCGCACGTCCGCGGACACCGCCAGAGAGCCGTCGTCCGTTCGAGTGATGCGTGTCGAGACCTCCGCGCCGGCAGCGATGCGCACCGAGGCGCTCTTCTGACTCGCGACGAGCGGGATGCCGAGCTCGGCGCCCGATCGGAGGTGCCGCCAGAGCAAAGGGGACTCGACCTGGTCGAGGACGAGCCATTCGCCGGCGTTGCCGGAGAGCAGCGAATCCCGCGAGATGCTGAGCAGGTCGCCGAACCAGCGGTTCTGATCGCGACCGAACTGTGAGGCGTCGCGCCGGACGGCATCCCAGCCTGCGCCTCCCTGGATCCAGGCGCCGGTCTGCGCACTGCGCATCATCGGACGGATCGCCAGCAGCAGCTCCCCGTTCGGGCGTGCCAGATCGCGTGCCGTCGCAGCACGAACGGGGCGTGGTCCCCAGTGGTTCTCGCTGCGGGACTCGCGGTGCCGCAGCTCGATCCCGAGCGCGAGGCGCTGGGGGTGCCGAGAGACCGACGGGTCGAGCAGGCTGCGCCACGACGTCGCCGCAGCGCTGCGGGGCGCGACTGACTCGGGTTGAACCTCGGGCTGACGCTGAAGAGCCGCCGCCTGCTGGGAGTACTCGTGCACGTTGGACGCGAGCAGCGTCGCGACGACGTGCTTGCAGCCGCTGCCCACGGGGCACGAGCAGCGAGTCGTCCTCGGACGCCTCGTCCCGTTCGACGAGTGGAAGAGGATCTCGGTCACATACTGGGCATCGGAGCTGCCGCGAACATGCCCCTCGAGTTCGAGGAGATCCTCATGCCAGACCACGTCGAGCACGTTGCCCTCGCGGAAATAGGCGAGACCGCGTTGATAACCACCCGCATCGGTGATCTGCATGAGATCCCGAAGATCGACGTGCGGCGCGGGCATGACCCCATCCTTCCCAGGGCCTCCGACATCTCGGAGACCGCGTCCTGAGTCGTCGCTCAGGCCGCGCGAGAGACACGGGCGAGCACGCCGTGCACGAATGCACCCGAATCGTCGGTGGAGAACTCCTTGGCGAGCTCGACCGCCTCGTCGATGGCGACGGCCGTCGGCACCTCGGCGTTGAACAGGATCTCCCAGACGCCGATGCGCAGCAGCGCGCGGTCGACCGCGGGCATCCGCTCGAGCTTCCAGTCTCGACTGTGCGTCGTGATGAGCTCGTCGATCTCGTCGCGGTGGTCGATGATGCCGTCGACGACCTCGCGCGCGTACAGCCAGGAGGCCTCGCGGGCGGGTTCGCTCGCGGCGCGCTTGGCTTCGGCGGCCAGGGCCACCGCGACCTCGTCGCCACGGACGTCGGCGGAGAACAGGATGTCGAGTGCGCGCTTGCGCGCCTTCGTACGGGCGCTCACGCCTTACTTCTCGCGACCGAGGTAGTCGCCGGTGCGCGTGTCGACCTTGACCTTGGTGCCGGTCTCCACGAACAGCGGCACCTGGATCTCGTAACCCGTCTCGAGCGTGGCGGGCTTGGTGCCGGCCGACGAGCGGTCGCCCTGCACGCCCGGCTCGGAGTAGGTGATCTCGAGGATCACGGACGCCGGCAGATCGATGTACAGCGGGTTGCCGTTGTTGAGCGCGATCGTGACCTGCTGGTTCTCAAGCAGGAAGTTCTTCGCATCGCCGACGGTCGCCGCGGGGACAGTGATCTGGTCGTAGTCGGTCTGGTCCATGAAGACGTACCCGTCACCATCGGTGTACAGGTAGGTGTAGTCGCGACGGTCGACGTTCTCGATCTCGATCTTCGCGCCGGCGTTGAACGTCTTGTCGACGACCTTGCCGCTCATCACGTTCTTGAGCTTCGTGCGGACGAACGCGCCGCCCTTGCCGGGCTTGACGTGCTGGAACTCGACGACGCTCCAGAGCTGCCGCTCGATGTTGAGGACGACGCCGTTCTTGATGTCTGCGGTAGATGCCATGCGCTGGACTTTCCGTTTCTAGAGTCTGGGGGCCGCTCGCGTCCGAGGTGGACTGGGGTGGGCCGAGAGTCGATTCTACGCGATGAGCGCTGCGAGCTGCCGCACAGCGCTCGCGTAGCCGTCGACGCCCTCGCCGATCACACGCACCGCTGCCACATCGTGGAGGTAGGAATGGTGCCGGAACTCCTCCCGCGCATACACGTCGGAGATGTGCACCTCGGCGAACGGCAGAGCGACGCCGGTCAGGGCGTCGCGCAGCGCCACACTCGTGTGCGTGAGCCCGCCCGGGTTGATGATGATCGCAGTGCAGTCCTCCCTCGCGGCGTGGATGGCATCGATCAGCACCCCCTCGTGATTGCTCTGCAGCGCCCGGAGCTCGAAGCCCTCCGCCTCGGCGGCCGCAGCGGTGAGCTTCTCGACATCGGCGAGTGTCGCCGTGCCGTAGACCTCGGGCTCGCGGCTGCCGAGCAGGTTGAGGTTCGGACCGTTGACGAGCAGGATGCGACGGGTCATTCGCCGATCTCCTGGTAGGCGGCGAAGAGCAGCGACTCGTCCGGCGCCTGCAGCACGGTGGGCTTGGCGATGTCGTCGAGGAGGATGAACCGCAGCATGCCACCCCGGCTCTTCTTGTCGCGCTGCATCGTCGCGAGCAGCTGTGGCCATGCACCGGCACGATAGCCGGTCGGCAGCCCGAGCGAGTCGAGGATCGTGCGGTGACGCTCGGCGGCGGAGTCCGACAGTCGGCCGGCGAGTCGCGACAGCTCAGCCGCGTACAGCATGCCGATCGAGACGGCCGCACCGTGGCGCCAGCGGTATCGCTCGGCATGCTCGATCGCGTGGCCGAGGGTGTGGCCGTAGTTGAGGATCCCGCGCTGGCCCGCTTCGCGGAAGTCGTCGGAGACGACCTGCGCCTTCATGTCGATGGCGAGTTCGATCGCCCGACGGAACTCGGGTGTCGTCGAGTCGACGGCGCGCGCGGGGTCCGCTTCGATGATGTCGAGGATCTCGGGGGCCCAGATGAATCCGGCCTTCACGACCTCGGCGAAGCCCGCGGTCGCCTCGTTCGGGCTGAGGCTGGCGAGCTCGTCGAGGTCGCCGATCACCGCGCGAGGTGCCCAGAAAGCGCCGACGAGGTTCTTGCCCTCGGCGGTGTTGATCCCGGTCTTGCCGCCCACCGATGCGTCCACGAGGCCGAGCACGGTGGTGGGCACCTGGACGAGCTGCACCCCCCGCAGCCAGGTCGCCGCGACGAAGCCGGCGAGATCCGTCACGGCGCCGCCGCCGTATCCGACGACGGCGTCCGAACGGGTGAAGTCGGCCTGTCCCATCACCTGCCAGCAGAAGGCGGCCACCTCGATGCGCTTGCCCTGCTCGGCATCAGGCACCTCTGCGAGCAGAACCTCGCGCTGACCGTTCTCGACGTCGGCGAGCAGCCGATCCCGCAGCTCCGCCGCACGGGCGGCGAGCGTGGGCGGGTGGACGACGAGGACCTTGCGCACTCCGGGATCGAGCGCCTCTGACACCCGGTCGAGGATGCCGCGGCCGATGGCGATGTCGTAGGGGTTCTCCCCCGTCACGCTGATGGTTGTCGTACTCATCCCAGTTCTCTCCTCCATGCCACGATGTCGTCGGCTATGCGCTGCATGGGGCGCCGTGACGTGTCGAACGTCACGGATGCCACCTCGTCATACCAGTCTCGACGTTCTTCGAAGATCTGTGTCCAACGCCCGACGGGGTCATCGCCCGCGAGCAGGGGGCGTCCGCCGCTGTGGATCCGATCGGCGACCGCCGCAGGGGTCACGGTCAGGAACACGACCGGGTGCTCGATCAGCAGCGTGCGGGTGGCCGCGTCCGTCACGGCCCCACCGCCGAGGGAGATCACACCGCCCGTCCCCAGAGCCTCTGCGACCGCGGCGCGCTCGAGCGCGCGGAAGTGCGCCTCACCGTGCTGCTCGAAGATCGCCGGTATCGGGCCGTGTGCTGCGACCACGCGCTTGTCGGTGTCGACGAACGGCACGCCGAGCTTGCGCGCGACGCGACGCCCGACGCTGGTCTTGCCGGCGGCCATCGGACCGACGAGCACCAGCGTCAGCGGATCAGCCTCGCTCGTCATGCGCGATGAGCGCCGCCTCGGACGCGGGCGTCGTGCGCAGCTCGGCCGGGATCGCCGCGAGGTAACCCTCGAGGTTGCGGCGGGTCTCGCCGATGCTGTCGCCCCCGAACTTCTCGAGCACGGCATTGGCGAGTTCGACGGCCACCATGGCTTCGGCCACCACTCCGGCCGCCGGCACGGCGCACACGTCAGAGCGCTGATGGTGTGCGGTGGCGTCCTCGCCCGAGGCGACGTCGATCGTGCGAAGAGCATGCGGCACGGTGGCGATCGGCTTCATTCCCGCGCGCACGCGCAGCACCGTTCCGGTCGACATCCCGCCCTCGGTGCCTCCCGCGCGGTCCGAGCCGCGCGAGATGCCGTCTGCGGTCGCGAACAGCTCGTCGTGAGCGGCGGAGCCGCGTCGGCGCGTGGTCTCGAAGCCGTCGCCGATCTCGACGCCCTTGATCGCCTGGATGCTCATGAGGGCCTGTGCGAGACGTGCGTCCAGACGGCGATCCCAGTGCACGTGCGAGCCCAGTCCGGGCGGAAGACCGTATGCGAGCACCTCGACGATCCCACCGAGGGTGTCGCCGTCCTTCTTCGCGTCATCGACTTCCTCCACCATGAGGGCGGAGGTCGTCGCGTCGAAGCAGCGCAGCGGATCGGCATCGAGCGTGTCGACGTCTTCGGGGGTCGGAAGCGGAGCGCCGTCCGGCACGCGTACCGGCCCGATCGACAGCGTGTGGCTGACGAGGCGGATGCCCAACTCGCCGAGGAACGAGCGGGCGATGGCGCCGAGGGCGACCCTGGCGGCCGTCTCTCGTGCGCTGGCACGCTCGAGGATGGGCCGTGCTTCGTCGAAGTCATACTTCTGCATGCCCACGAGATCGGCGTGTCCTGGCCGCGGGCGGGTCAGCGGTGCGCTCCGGCCACGGGACTTGTCTGTCAGCTCGACGGGTTCGGGGTTCATGACCTCGATCCACTTCGGCCACTCCGTGTTGCCGATGCGGAGAGCGATCGGGCTGCCGAGGGTCTTGCCGTGGCGGACGCCGCCCGAGATCGTCAGCTCGTCCTGCTCGAACTTCATGCGCGAGCCGCGCCCATAGCCGAGCTTGCGACGTGCGAGATCGGCCTGGATCGCCTCGGAGGACACAGGGACGCCTGAAGGCAGACCCTCCAAGACGGCAATGAGTTCTGGGCCGTGCGATTCGCCGGCCGTGAGCACGCGGAGCATTGCTCTAGTCTCCCACGCCTTTCGACTCGGATCGTGCCGCGTGACGACCGGTGACTACAGAACGGCCTTCATCGCGGCGACCACGGCCTCCTCGGAGGGCAGCGGAACGCTCTGGTCGCCGTGCAGGAAGATCCGGACCTGCCGCACGGCCTGGCGCAGCAGCATCCCCTCACCGGAGACGGCGCGGCCGTCGCTCCATGCCGATGCGAGAGCCGACGGCCACGGCGAATAGGCGACGTCGAACAGCACTCCCCCGCTCGCAGCCAGCCGCCCAGAGGTCGAGGGGTCGAGCGCCGTGCCACCGGGCAGCGTCGCCACAGTGAGCCCGACGTCGGGCAGGTCGGCATCGAAGGGAGACGCCGAGATCGTGACACCGAGCCGATGCCCGAGGGCCACGAGCGCGGCGGCGCGTTCAGGTCGGCGTGCCCGCACATCGATCGAGCGGGCTCCCGCCTCGACGCACGCGACCAGAGCGGATGAGGCCGTGGCACCGGCGCCGAGGATGCGGACCCGGTCGATGTCGAGCAGACCCTGCTCACCCAGGGCATCGACGATCCCGCCGACATCGGTGTTGAACCCGCTGATCCCACCGGTCAGCAGGAGCGTGTTGACCGCTCCGGTGAGGTCCGCGTAGCGATCGCGCGTTCGCGCGGCTCGATGCGCCTTCTCTTTGAGGGGCATCGTGAGCGAGAGCCCGCGCCACGAATCGTCCAGAGTCTCCAGCGCCTCGATGAACGCCGCCTCGTCGACTCGGCGACGCGTGTACTCCCAGTCGAGACCGAGTGCGGCGTATGCCGCGGCGTGCAGCTGGGGTGACTTGGAATGCGCGATCGGGTCTCCCCACACCGCGAGGCGCCGCTGGGTCATCCGGCCGAGCATCCCCCGTCAGGATTCTCCTGGCACCACTGCTCCCACTTCTCGACGCCCTGGAGGTGCTCCTCATAGGTGACCGAGAACTGGGTCTCGCCGGTGGCGAGGTTCGTCGTCACGAAGTACAGCCACGGACCGTCGGCGGGGTGCATCGCTGCATCGATCGCCGCAAAGCTCGGGCTGGCGATCGGTGTGACCGGCAGGCCGGTGTGCACGTAGGTGTTCCACAGGTTGTCGTCCTCGAGCGCCTCGGCGGAGCTCGAGACGACCCCCTCGTGGAGCGAGCCGTATCCGTATTGCGCCGTCGAGTCCATCTGCAGCTTCATGTCGATGTCGAGACGGTTCTCGATCACGCGCGACACCTTCGGGAAGTCTGCGGTGAGGCCCTCGCGCTGGATGATCGACGCGATCGTCAGCACGCGCTGCGCATCCTCGGCGGGCACCCCGGCCTCCGTCAGCGCTTCCTTCGTGCGATCGACCATGCGCTGGATCACCTGCGTGGCGGTCACCTCAGGATCGAACGTGTAGACGGCCGGGAAGAGCCACCCCTCGAGGCTCTGCGCGCTGACACCGTAGGTCGCAGGATCCGCGTCGACCGCAGCCTGAAGCTCTTCGACGGGCATGCCCAGAGACTCGGCCATGTCGGGCAGCGAGGATTCGATGGTCGCGCCCTCGCCGACGCTGGCGGAGTTCTCGCGCTTGTTCTCGGGGTTCTGCAGCGCCTCGAGCGCCGCTTCGGCCGTCATCTTCTCCTGCAGGGAATAGATGCCCGGATAGAAGGTGACCGCGATGTTCTCGGTGACGAGGTAGTCGTAGAAGACATCCTCCGTGCGCGTGACGCCGGCTTCGTACAGCGCCGCCGACACGGGTGCGCCGGTGTCGCCCTCATGGATCGTGACGAGCACCTCGCCGGTGGCCATCCCCGGCTCCCAGTCCTTCGGATCGCCCCAGCCGAGGGCATCGCTGATCTTGTCGCCGTACGCGTTCCACGCCCAGACGCCTGCGCCGACGATGCCGCCGATCACCGCGAGGACGATGACGAGGGCGACGAGGCACCCTGTGCGACGCTTCTTCTTCGCCGGCGGTCGGTTGCCGGTGTGGTCCTCGGGATGTCCGTGGAAGAGGTCCTCCAGACGGCCGCCTGCGGCGGAGCCGTCGCCGACCCGGGCCGGAGCACCGTCGCCGGTAGGCCCGCCCGACGGGGCGTCGGAGGCTCGCTCCGCGGAGGCCGTCGGATCCGCCGAAGGCGACGACACGGCGGGGTCCTCGGCAGCGGCCGTCGGCATCGCTCGGGTCGACACGTCCTCACCCGTCGGCGTGTCCGCGGACGGGCGTGCGGGGTCAGTGGACGACTGCGCGGCGGCGGCTTCGCGTGCCGCTCGACGAGACCCGGGCGCGGGTGGCGTGTTGTCAACCGTCGGGATCTGCTGCGCCGGGTCGGGAAGGTTCTCGAACAGGTCACCCAGGCGGGCGTCCGGATCGTGCTGGGGCGAAGCACTCTCACGTTCGGGCATTATCGGGGGGACTCCTCATCGAGCGGAATCGTGGCACCGGTCGGGTTTCCGGTGCTCTTCTCCGTGTCGATCGCCTGCTGCAGCAGGACCACCGCGGCGATCTGATCCACAATGCTACGAGAGTTCTTCTGTGTTCTGCCCGAAGAACGCAACGCGGCGTGTGCAGTGACCGTGCTGAGCCGCTCGTCCACGAGCCGCACAGGAGTGCCTGTGCGAGCCTGCAGGGCGACCGCGAACTCACGGGAATCCGTCGTCGATGCCGTGTCGGCACCCATCAGGTTGACGGGCAGTCCGACGACGAACTCGAGCACGTCGTAGTCCTCGGCGATCGTGGCGATCCGGTCGATCGCCTGCTCGTTCCGCTGCACCGTCTCGACGGGCACCGCGAGCATGCCGTCCGGATCGCAGCGAGCGACCCCGACGCGCGCCCGCCCGACATCGATGCCGATGCGCACCCCGCGGCGGAATCCGCTCACGCTGACTGCAGCTCCTGCGACACGGCCTCCAGCGCCGACTGCAGAGCTGCGACATCGGTGCCACCGCCCTGAGCGACGTCATCCCGACCGCCGCCGCCTCCACCGAGCACCGAAGCGGCGCGCTTCGCGAGCGCTCCGGCCTTGGCGCCGGCCGCACGGGCGGCGTCGTTCGTCGCGACGACCACCACAGGGCGACCGTTGACCGAGGCCCCGAGCGCGACGACGGCGGCGTCGGAACCGAGGCGGTCCCGGACAGCGAGGACGAGCTCGCGCACGTCATCGGCCGAAGCCACCTCGCCGAGCGACTGCGCAGCGACCCGGAAGGCGCCGACGCGGCTCGCCGCATCGGCGATGGCCGGAACACGACCCGCGCGCTCCTTGGACTCGAACTGCGCGATGCGCTTCTCGGCCGCCTTGAGGCTCGCGGAGAGATCGGCGATGCGCTCGGCGAGCTGATCGCGAGGGGTCTTGAGCGAGGTCGTCAGCTGCGAGACGAGCGCACGCTCTGCCGCGAGCTCGCGGAACGCATCCTGACCGACGAGCGCTTCGATGCGTCGGTTCGACGCACCGACGGACGATTCGCCGACGACGCTGACGAGACCGATCTCCGCGCTCGTGCTGACGTGGGTTCCCGCGCACAGCTCCCGAGACCACGGCCCTCCGATGTCGACCATGCGCACGACATCGCCGTACTTCTCGCCGAAGAGAGCCATGGCTCCGGCATCCTTCGCCTCATCGAGCGTCACGATGCGGGTCGTGACCTCGAGGGCGTCGTTGACGGCGCGGTTGGTGATCTCCTCGATCTCGGTGCGCGTGTCAGCCGAGAGCGCCTGCGACCACGAGAAGTCGAACCGCATGTAGCCCGCACGGTTGAGCGACCCGGCCTGCGTCGCCGTCGGACCGAGGGTGTCGCGGAGCGCGGCGTGCACGAGGTGCGTCGCGGAGTGAGCCTGGCGAGCCGCGCGTCGATTCGCCGCATCGACGACGGTGGTGGCCGCATCGTCGACGGCGACGACACCGCGGGTGACCTCGACGGTGTGACTGATGAGTCCGGGCACCGGGCGCTGCACGTCGAGCACCTCGAGCTCGTACCCGGGGCCGACGATCACGCCCTTGTCGGCGACCTGCCCACCGGATTCGGCGTACAGCGTGGTCTCGGCGAGCACGACCTCGGCGATCTGCCCCTCTGCGGCGCTGCGAACGGTGTGGCCGTCGACGAGGATTCCGAGGATGCGCGAGTCGACCTCGAGCTCGGAGTATCCGTCGAAGCCCGTCTCACCCAGAGCCCGGAGATCGCGGTACACGGAGACGTCCGCGAGCTGACGCTTGCGATTGCGTGCATCGGCCTTGGCGCGCGAGCGCTGCTCCTGCATGAGGGTGTCGAACGCCTCGCGGTCGACCGCCAGACCCGCTTCCTCGGCGACCTCGAGCGTGAGATCGATCGGGAAGCCGTAGGTGTCGTGCAGCAGGAACGCCTCGGAGCCGCTCAGCGAGGCTCCGCCGCTCTTCTTCGTCTCATCGAGCGCGAGGTCGAGGATCGTGGATCCCGATGCCAGCGTGCGGCGGAAGGTCTCCTCCTCGGCGATCGCCGAAGCGGAGAGAGTCGACCACTCCTTCTCGAGCACGGGGTACGCGGACTTCATCGCGTCGCGCGAGGTGGCGAAGAGCTCGGGGAACACCGGCTCGTCGACACCGAGCAGACGCATCGAGCGCACAGTGCGACGCATCAGGCGTCGAAGGATGTAGCCGCGGCCCTCGTTGGACGGGCGAACGCCATCCGACAGCAGCATGAGCGACGAGCGCACGTGGTCGGCGACCACCCGGAAGCGGACGTCGTCTTCGTGCACGGCTCCGTAGCGTCGACCCGAGAGCTCGACAGCACGGTCGAGCACCGGGCGCACCTGATCGGTCTCGTACATGTTCTCGACGCCCTGCTTGAGGAAGGCGACGCGCTCGAGTCCCATGCCGGTGTCGATGTTCTTCTGGGGCAGCTCCCCCACGATGTCGAACTCGGTCTTGCCCCGGATGTTCTCGATGAAGTCCTGCATGAACACGAGGTTCCAGATCTCGAGGAACCTCGAGTCGTCGGCGGCCGGGCCGCCGTCCTTGCCGTATGCGGGGCCGCGATCGAAGAAGATCTCGGAGTCCGGTCCACCGGGGCCGGGCTGGCCGGTGTTCCAGTAGTTGTCGGCGCGCCCCAGACGCTGGATGCGCTCGGGCTTGAGGCCGATGATGTCACGCCAGATGGCCTCGGCCTCGTCATCCGTCTCATAGACGGTGACCCAGAGGTCCTTCTCGTCGAAGCCGAGGCCGCCGTCGGCTTCGGAGCTCGTCAGGAGCTCCCACGCGTAGCGGATCGCACCCTCTTTGAAGTAGTCGCCGAACGACCAGTTGCCCATCATCTGGAAGAAGGTGCCGTGACGCGCGGTCTTGCCGACCTCTTCGATGTCGTTGGTGCGGATGCACTTCTGCAGATCGGCGATGCGCGGATGCGGTGCGGGCACGACTCCGGTGAGGTACGGGATCATCGGCACCATTCCGGCGACCGTGAACAGGAGCGACGGGTCGTCGCTGACCAGCGAGGCCGAGGGGACGATGAGGTGGTCGTTCTTCTCGAAGAAGTCGAGATACCGCTCCGCGATCTCCGCAGTTTTCATAGGGGTGCCAGGTGTCCTTGCGTACAGGGTGTGGAAGGGCGTGACGACTGACGTGATGTCGCGGCGAGGGTGCCGCGACGGTCAGTCGTCAGAGGGGTCGGTGAGACGAGCCTGCTCCGCGCGGAAGGCATCGCCGACGATCCCCGTGAACTCGTTGAAGCGGGCGTCGACCTCGGCGAGGATCTCATGACCGCGCGGGTCGTTGTTCATGAGATGCGCCGCGACGAAGCCGCCGATCACACCGATCAGGAACCACTGCACGTTCTTCATGTCGCCATCCTTGCCTTTGGCCCGCGTGGGCGCGGTGCTTCCATCGTATGCGGAAACGACAGAAGGCGTCGGGTGACCCCGACGCCTTCTGCGGAAAAGCTGAACTCAGCGAGCTGCGTAGTACTCGACGACGAGCTGCACTTCACAGGTCACGGGGACCTCGGCGCGCTTCGGGCGACGAACCAGGCGAGCCTGGAGCTTGTCGAGCTCGACCTCGAGGTAGCCGGGAACGGGAGGCAGGACCTCGGCGTGACCGCCGGCTGCTGCGACCTGGAAGGGCTCGGTGCCCTCGCTCTTGGCCTTGACGTGGATGAGCTGACCCGGCTTCACGCGGAAGGACGGGCGGTCGACGAGCTGGCCGTCGACGAGGATGTGACGGTGCACGACGAGCTGACGAGCCTGCGCAGTGGTGCGGGCGAAGCCCGAACGCACGACGAGGGCGTCGAGACGCATCTCGAGCAGCTCGACCAGGTTCTCACCGGTCAGGCCTTCCTGACGGCGAGCCTCGTTGAACGTGTTGCGCATCTGCTTCTCGCGGATGCCGTACTGCTCGCGCAGACGCTGCTTCTCACGAAGACGGACGGCGTAGTCGCTGTCAGCCTTGCGCTTGGTGCGGCCGTGCTCGCCCGGAGCGTAGGGACGCTTCTCGAGGTAGCGGGCGGCCTTCGGGGTGAGCGGGATGCCGAGTGCACGGCTCAGACGCACCTTGCGGCGGTCCTGGGACTTCGTGGTCACGAAGTTATCCTTCCGATGACGTGGTCGCGTCTTTCACGACTCACGGACGTATCGTCCGCGTTCTGCCTTGGAGCGCACGCCGGGGCGCCAGCAAGGTGGGGTGTGAACGAGGAGATGCCCGAAAACTTGGTTTCGAGCCGATCCAGTCTAACAGATTCGTGTCACCGGCCGTCGAGGATGCGACGGATGCGCTCCAGGCGCGCTGAGATGTCTCGCTCAGCGCCCAGGTTCTTGGGCTCGTAGTACCGCTTCCCGCGCAGCTCGTCGGGCAGATACTGCTGCGGAAGGATGCCGAACTCGCCGTCGTGCGGGTAGACGTAGCCGCGTCCGTGGCCGAGCCGCTTGGCACCGGGATAGTGGGCGTCGCGCAGGTGCAGCGGCACCCGACCGAACCCGCCGGAGCGGATGTCGGCGATCGCCGCGTCGATTCCCACGTACGCCGCGTTCGACTTGGCGGTCGTGGCGAGGTAGACGGTCGCCTCGGCGAGCGGGATCCGCCCCTCGGGCATGCCGATGAAGGCGACCGCATCGGCGGCGGCGACCGCGATCGAGAGCGCCTGAGGATCGGCGAGACCCACGTCTTCGGACGCCGAGATCACCAGACGCCGCGCGATGAAACGGGGGTCCTCCCCCGCCTCGATCATCCTGGCGAGGTAGTGAAGTGCGGCGTCGGGGTCGGAGCCGCGGATCGACTTGATGAACGCGCTGATGACGTCGTAATGCTCGTCACCCTGACGGTCGTACCGCAGCAGGGCCTTGTCGACGGCCTGGGCGACATCGTCGGCGGTCGCCGCCGGCACCGCGCCTTCCTTGCCCTTCGACAGAGCGACGGCCGCAGCCGCCTCGAGCCCCGTGAGCGCGCGTCGCGCATCGCCGGATGCCAGTCGGATGAGGGCGGCACGCGCGTCATCGGCGAGGGTGACCGCGCCGTTGAGTCCGCGCGCATCGGTCACCGCCCGATCGACGAGCAGTCCGACGTCGTCGTCTGTCAGCGGCTGCAGGGTCAGGAGCAGCGACCGCGACATCAGCGGCGAGATCACCGAGAACGAAGGGTTCTCGGTGGTCGCGGCGATCAGCAGGACCCACCCGTTCTCGACGCCGGGCAGCAGCGCGTCCTGCTGCGCCTTGGTGAATCGATGGATCTCGTCGAGGAACAGGATCGTGGTCTGGCCGTAGAGGTCCCGCTGGGTGATCGCCTCCTGCATGACCTCGCGCACGTCTTTGACGCCGGCGGTGATCGCCGAGAGCTCGACGAACCTGCGCCCGGATGAGCGCGCGATCGCCTGAGCGAGGGTGGTCTTGCCGGTGCCGGGCGGCCCCCACAGGATGATCGAGACGGCCCCCGGCGAGGTGGCAGCGGGGTCGGCCAGGGCGACGATCGGGGAACCGGCGCGCAGCAGGTGCTTCTGACCCGCCACCTCATCGAGCGACACGGGGCGCATGCGCACGGCGAGGGGCGTCTGCCCGGAGAGCAGTGCGGCTGCGGAGGTCATCCGTCCAGGCTAACGCGGGGCACCGACACTTCGGGCAGAACAGGGTGGCGCGATCTCGACGGTAGGCTCTCAGGCGACGTTGCACATTCACGTCGAGTAAGGGAGCACGCAATGGCCGGACGCGGGAAGAGCACGCAGCAGTCGCGCACCGAAGCGGAGCGCGCGCGCCTGCACACAGCCCGCAAGACGTGGCACGAGGGGCAGATCCGCCGCCGTACTCGCGACAACGCGATCGCCGTGGTCGTCGGCGTGCTGATCGTCGCCGGCGCCATCGGGAGTCAGGTCGTGCACGCTCAGGTGAACCCGCCAGCGCCCTCCCCTACGCCGACCGTCGAACCGACCGACGCTCCGCTGCCGTCGGACCAGGCGACCCCTGAGCCCGCGCCCACGGATGTCCCGGCCGAGTGACCCGCTGAGCGACCACCCGGCTACCCTCCCGCGCGTCGTGCGATCTGGGGCGCGTGCTGCTCCGGTCGCCACTGCGGCGCCGCTCAGTACTCGGTGACCGCGAGACGATAGCCCCGCTTCACCACGGTGTGCACGAGCTCGTTACCGCCGAGCGCCTCCCGCAGCCGTGCGATGGCGACCTCGACAGCGTGTCCGTTGCGCTCCGCCCCCGGAAGCACGCCGCCGAGTTCGGCTCGCGAGAGCACGCGGCCCCCCGCCGAGGCCAGTGCCTCGATCAGCGCGGCTGCCGACCGGGAAAGCGGGATGAATGCACCGTCCACGAGGACTCCGCCGCTGCGCACCTCGACGAGTCCGGCATCGGTCGGCAGAGACGGCGCCTTCCCCCCTCCGAAGTGCGCGATGACGGTCCGGGCGAGCGATCCGAGACGCCCCCGGTCGGCGATCGTGGTGCGAAGGTTCGCGGTGTGCAGAGGCGCGGCGGTGATCGGCCCCACGCAGGCGAGCAGCAGGCGCCCCGACTCGGCGCGCCTCCTGACGCTCTCCAGCGCGCCGGATTCCTCGGCGAACGCGATCCACGACGCCGCTCCCGGCGCCGACGTGAACAGCACGGCGTCGGCCTCCCCGCCGGCCGCCTGAAGCGCCGAGCGTCGCACCACGTCCGGGTCCGGAGGAGGGCCCCAGCGGTAGACGGTGATGCTCAGCACCTCTGCGCCGGCATCCGTCAGCAACTCGTCGAGTCCGTCCGCGCCGGCGCCGTGATGCTGCACGAGGATCCGCTTCCCAGCCACTCCGGAGGCGAGGAGGTACTCGCCGACCTCGGCCGATGTCTCGGACTCGGCGACCCAGTCGGCCGTGAAGCCGGCCTGCTGGATCGCTCCGTGCGCCTTCGGGCCCCGAGCGACGAAGTGCGCACCCTGCAGGGCTCGGTCGAGCTGCCCGTCGAGGCCGTGCTCGTGCGCGGCATCCATCCATCCGCGGAACCCGACCCCGGTGGTGACGATCACGATGTCCGGCGGAGAGGCGATCACTCGCTCGGTGCGAGCGAGCAGTTCGGCGTCGTCGGAGTTGGTGACGATGCTCAGCGCGGGTGCTCGATGGACGACCGCGCCCCGCCGCTCGAGAGCGGTCGCCAGATCGACCGAGCGACGGTCGGCGGCGACGATGATCGTGCACCCGGCCAGCGCGGAGTCGAGTGCGCGCGCAGTGGTCATGTCATGCTCTCCGCGATCATCGCCGGTGTCGGCAGCAGCAGCCCTGCCCGGGCGACTTCGCCGATCACGATCACGGCCGGATTCACCACCTGGGCCGAGTCCGCATCCGCGGCCGCCTGCGCGAGGGTGCTGCGGATCGTCCGCTGCCTCTCGGTGTGTCCGTTCTCGACGATCGCCACGGGGATGTCCCCCGGCACGCCGTGCGAGACGGCTGAAGCGGCCAGGCGAGGCAACGACGCCACCCCCATCAGGATCACGGTGGTGACGGACGGATCGGACATGGACGCGATCGCGCTCGCGGTGAGGTCGCCGTGGCCGTTGAGGATGTGCACGGCCGACGCGACGCCGCGGTGGGTCACGGGGATGCCCGCGGACTGAGGCACGGAGATCGCACTGCTGACACCCGGTGTGACACTGACCGGCACGCCGGCGGCCTCGCACGCGAGCACCTCTTCGCCCCCGCGCCCGAGAACGAACGGGTCCCCACCCTTGAGGCGAACCACCCGATGCCCTGCGAGAGCGCGGTCCACCAGGAGATCGTCGATCTCGTGCTGCGGCACCGGATGATGTCCCGGGCGTTTGCCGACATCGATGATCTCGACATGCGGTGGCAGCTCGTGTCTGAGCTCCTCGAACGGACCGAGGCGATCGGCGATCACGACATCCGCCGCCATGAGCAGTCGGTACGCGCGCACCGTCATGAGATCGGCCGGACCCGGCCCTCCGCCGATCAGGTCGACCCTGCCCACTCGTGCGCGTCTCATGGGCCCGTGGTCTCCGGTGGTCCGACATACACGGTGCCGTCGTCGGTCGCGACCGGCCACACCCGCAGCGCCGCAGGTGGCTTGCCGTGGGTCTCGAGGCACTCGCCTGTGCGCAGATCGAAGACCTGCTTGTGCAAAGGACTGGCGACGGTGGGAGTGTCCCCCCGGCTGCCCACGATCCCGCGTGAGATGACGTGCGCACCCGAGAAGGGGTCGAGATTGTCGACGCCGAGCACGGTCCCGTCGGGAAGGAGGAACAGCGCCACCTGCTGTCCGTCGATGAGAGCCGCGCGACCCCTCTCGACCTCGAGGTCGCCGATCGTGCAGACCCGCACGTGCGTCGCGGCGTCGATCGCGAGGCTCATCGACGCACCTCCAGCGCGGTCCCGGCGATGAGGACCCCGCCGGTGCGGCGCTCTTCCGCGGTGGCCGGACGGATCTGGCCGCGCTCCGAGACGTAGGCGAGCGAAGGATCAGGTGTGTCGGCGGCATTCACGAATGACCGGAACCTCTCGAGCTTGAGGGGGTCGGCGAGGGTCGCCGCCCACTCGTCCTCGTAGCGATCGACGTGCTGCGCCATCGCCTCGTCGAGATCGGCGCAGATGCCGAGGCTGTCGTCGAAGATCACGCTCCGGAGGCCGTCGAGCCCGCCTTCGAGATCCTCGCACCACGGAGCCGTCCGCTGCAGACGATCGGCCGTGCGGATGTAGTACATGAAGAACCGATCGATGGCCGCGATCAGCCCCTCGTCGTCGAGGTCGGAGGCCAGGAGCTGGGCGTGCCGCGGAGTGAATCCGCCGTTCCCGCCCACGTACATGTTCCATCCGGTCTCGGTGGCGATCACGCCGACGTCTTTGCCCCGCGCCTCGGCGCACTCGCGAGCACACCCGGACACGCCGAGCTTGAGCTTGTGCGGCGCACGAAGCCCTCGATAGCGGAGCTCGAGCTTCACCGCCATGCCGACGGCGTCGAGCACTCCGTAACGACACCACGTCGAGCCGACGCACGACTTCACCGTGCGCAGCGATTTGCCGTACGCCTGGCCTGATTCGAAGCCGGCGTCGACCAGACGCTGCCAGATCAGCGGCAGCTGCTCCAGCCGCGCCCCGAACATGTCGATGCGCTGACCGCCGGTGATCTTCGTGTACAGCGCGAAGTCCTTGGCGATCTGCCCGATCGCGATCAGTCCCTCGGGAGTGACCTCTCCACCGGCCATCCTCGGCACGACCGAGTACGTGCCGTCCTTCTGCATGTTGGCCATCACATGGTCGTTGGTGTCCTGCAGCGTGGCGTTCTCTCCGTCGAGCACGTGGGCTCCGACGAGGACGGACAGGATGCTGGCGATCGCCGGCTTGCAGATGTCGCACCCGCGCCCGCGCCCGAACCGGTCGACGATCGCACTGAACGTCGTGAGCTGCGCGACCCGCACCGCGTCGAAAAGCTGGCGGCGCGAGAGATCGAAGTGCTCGCACAGCGCGTGCGACACGGTCTGACCGAGCTTCGTCAGCTCCTGACCGACGACCTTCTTGAGCATCAGGACGCAGGACCCACAGGTGGCGCCTGCCTTCGTGCACCCCTTCACCGCGGCGGCGTCGGTGCAGCCCTCCTCGTGCACCGCCTGGCGGATGCGTCCAGCCGTCACGTTGGAGCACGAGCAGACGACGGCCTCATCCGGCAGCTCGCCGCCGGGCGCCTCGTTGCCGCCTTCCGGCAGCAGGTACGCGGCAGGGTCCGCCCCGAGCTTCGCGCCCACCAGGGGGCGCAGGGCGCCGTAGGCTGCCGCGTCTCCGACGAGGATCCCACCGAGCAGCGTCTGCGCGTCGTCCGACAGCACGAGCTTCTTGTAGACCCCGGCCACCGGATCGGCATAGACGACGTCGAGAGCGTTCGGAGTGATTGCCATCGCATCGCCGAAGCTCGCGACGTCGACGCCCGAGAGCTTGAGCTTCGAGGAGTCGTCGTATCCGGGGAACGCCGCGTCACCGCCGAGGAGTCGGGTGGCTGCGACCTCCGCCATCGCATAGCCGGGTGCCACGAGACCGACGCATCGACCCTCGAAGCTGGCGACCTCGCCGATCGCCAGGATGTGCGGGTCGGAGGTCGAGCACCGGTCGTCGATGATGATGCCGCCCCGCGGATCCACGAGCATCTCCGCGTTGCGTGCGAGCTCGTCGCGCGGGCGGACGCCCACCGTGAAGACGACGACGTCGGCTCTCTCGACCGAACCGTCCTGGAACTCGAGTGCGGTGACCGCACCCGACTCGTCAGGGTCGAGACGCGTCGTGCGCGACTGAGTGCGCACCGAGATCCCTCGCGCCTCGAGCAGTCGCTTGAGCATGCCTCCACCTGCGGAGTCCAGCTGCGCCGACATCAGGCGATCGGAGTACTGCACGACGGTCGCCTCCACGTCCATCCCCTGCAGTGCGCCGGCGGCCTCGAGACCGAGGAGACCTCCGCCGATGACCGCGCCGCGCAGCGGACGGCCGAGCATCCGGCTCCGCGCCGAGACGAACTCCTTGAGCGACTGCACATCTTCGAGGGTGCGGTAGACGAAGCATCCTGGCAGGTCGGCCCCGTCGACGGCGACCTTGGCGGCGTAGGAGCCCGTGGCGAGCACGAGCGTGTCGTACGGGATGCTTCTGCGCGATCTGGTCGTGACGGTGCGAGCCGAACGGTCGATCCGCAGCACCCTGTCATCGGCCATGAACCGCACGCGGAAGTCGTCGAAGACCGAGGGATCGAGCTCGAGATCCTCCGGCGTCGCCCCCGAGAAGAATCCGGTGAGACCGACCCGGTCGTACGGCCGGCGCGCCTCGTCGCCGATGACCGTCACATGCATCGGTGTGTCAGCCCGGCTGATCAGGCTCTCGACGAACCGGTGGGCGACCATACCGGCACCCACGACGACGATCTCCTTGGGGGTGAGGAAGACCTCGTTCATACTGCTCCAATCGCCGGGGGACGTCGTGAAGGCGACGATAGGAGCCTGGTGTTTCCCGCATGTGACGCCCGGTGTTTCGTGCGTCGAACGATTCGCTCACAGATCGGTAACGGCCATTGTGAGATCCGACCACCACATTGCAACCTCGCTCTCGTACTAGGCTGAAGCTCGTCCTTTCCGCCTCCCGCGGGCCCTACCGCGCAAGGAGAATCACCGTGTCTGCCACAGAGCCGTCGAAGCCGACTCCCCCCGTTCCCGCTCCCCCGGCTGCGCCCCTGCCGCGAAAGGTGCCGACGCCGGCTGCCGTCGCGCCGGCCGCTGCCGCCGCCAGCGCCGCGTCGTCGTCCGACGCCGCCAAGTGGGGTCGCGTCACAGACGACGGCACCGTCGAGGTCCGCGAGGGCGAGGACTGGCGCGTCGTCGGACAGTACCCTGACGGCACCCCCGACGAGGCGCTCGCCTACTTCGTGCGCAAGTACGAGGACATCGCTTTCAAGGTGCACACGCTCGAGCAGCGCCACCAGGCCGGGGGCGCCTCCGCCGCCGACCTCGTCAAGCAGGCGGGCCACCTTCTCGCCGAGGCGACGGATGCGGCCGCCGTCGGCGACCTCGCCGGACTCCGCGAGCGACTGAACGCCCTGACCTCCTCGCTCTCCGAGGCGACGGCTCAGGAGGCCCAGCAGGCGAAAGAACTGGTCGACAAGGCCATCGCCGATCGCACGGCCCTCGTCGAGCGTGCCGAGGAGATCGCCGCCCGCGACCTGTCGAAGGTGCAGTGGAAGCAGGTCACCGCTGAGCTCGGCGAGCTCTTCGACGCCTGGCAGGCACAGCAGCAGAACGGTCCGCGCCTGTCGAAGGGCGTCTCGCAGCAGCTCTGGAAGCGGTTCCGCGATGCACGCGGCACGGTCGACAAGGCACGCCGCGCGTTCTACTCCGAGCTCGACGACACGCACAAGACCGCCCGCGACGCGAAGACCCGTCTGGTCGAGCGCGCAGAGGCACTCGCACCGCGCGGCGTCGACGGCATCCCTGCGTACCGCACCCTGCTCGACGAATGGAAGGCCGCCGGCCGCGCGGGACGCAAGGCAGACGACGCGCTGTGGGCACGGTTCAAGGCGGCGGGAGACGCGCTGTACTCGGCGCGGGCCGAGCAGTCGGCTGCGGAAGAGGCAGACTCCGCTCCGAAGATCGAGGCTCGCCAGGCTCTGCTCGAAGAGGCGAAGGCCGTGGCCGACGAGCCCAACATCAAGCGCGCCCGCGCGCTGCTCACCGGCATCCAGCGCCAGTGGGACGAGATCGGTCGCATCTTCCCCCGAGACAAGGAGCGGGCGCTCGACGATCGCCTCCGCGTGATCGAGCAGGCTCTCAAGGCTCGTGAAGAAGTCGACTGGAAGAAGAACAACCCCGAGACCAAGGCGCGCGCCAACGACATGAGCTCGCAGCTCCTCGAAGCGATCGAGAAGCTCGAGGCCGAGCTCGCCGCCGCAGAGAAGTCGGGAGACAAGAAGGCCGCCAAGGCCGCAGCGGATGCGCTCGAAGCGCGCCGCGCCTGGCTGAACGCGCTCGGCGGCTGACCTTCTCCACAGATCCTCCGATCGACACGGAACGCGGGGTGCACCGCGCCAGACTGGCGTGATGCACCCCGCGTTCCTGTATCTGCCCGGTGAACGGCTCACGATCCCCGAGCTCAGCGCGGCGAGGATCGACGGGCACCTGGTCGACCTCGGCGAGGGCTACATTCCCGCCGATCTCATCGAGAGCCCGAGCGCGAGGGCGGCTGCGATCGCGGGTCTCGTCCCCGCCGACACAGCTGCCTCCGGTCCATCCGCCGCATGGATTCACGGGGCCGGTGACGCTCCGCCCGCTCGCCACCATGTCAGACGTGCGGTCGGCCACCGCATCCGCGCAACGCTGCCCCCTCGGGTGATCCTGCACGACACCGCGCTGTCTCGCACGCACATCGAGCTGATCGGCGGGGTGCCCGTCATGACGCCCCAGCGCACGATGGTCGATCTCGCCCTCGGCCTGCACCGCGACGAGTCGCTGCGGCGATGGATGCTGCTGCTGGCCGACACCGAGCCGGCCCTCGTCTCTGTCGCACTCAGCGAGATCGACGCCATGATCCGCGTGCCGGGAAAGCGGGCCGGTCGCGGTGCACTCGAAAGGCTCCTCGTCAGGACGAGGTGACGCGGTAGACGTCGTACACCGCATCGATGCGACGCACGGCGTTCAGCACGCGGTCGAGGTGCACGGCATCGCCCATCTCGAACACGAAGCGGCTGATCGCGAGGCGCTCGTCCGTGGTGCTGACCGTCGCCGACAGGATGTTGACGTGGTGCTCACTGAGCACACGGGTCACATCCGAGAGAAGACCCGAACGGTCGAGAGCCTCGACCTGGATCTGCACGCGGAACACGCTCTTGGTCGTCGGCGCCCAGGACACCTCGACGAATCGGTCCTCGTCGCTCTCGAGCGCCTTGACGTTCGGGCAATCCGTGCGGTGCACCGACACGCCACTGCCACGGGTGACGAACCCGACGATCGCATCGCCGGGCACCGGGGTGCAGCACTTCGCGACCTTGACCAGGATGTCGGATGCACCACGCACGAGCACTCCGGAATCGCCGGAGCGGGGCTCGCGCGAGGGCATGCTGCCGGGGAGGTCGATCGGACCTGTGGCGGGGTCGGTCGCCGCGACCAGCGCGGTGACCTTCTCGAGCACCGACTGCGTCGAGACGTGCCCCTCGCCCACAGCGGCATACAGGGCCGAGACGTCCTCGTAGCGGAGTTGGTGGGCCACCTCGGCGAACGAGTCCTGGCTCATCAACCGCTGCAGCGGCATGTTCTGGCGGCGCATCGCGCGAGCGATGGCCTCCTTGCCCTGCTCGATGGCCTCTTCACGACGTTCCTTCGTGAACCATCCGCGGATCTTGTTGCGCGCGCGAGTGCTCTTGACGAAGCCGAGCCAATCCTGACTCGGACCGGCGTCGGGGTTCTTCGAGGTGAACACCTCGACCACATCGCCGCTCTTGAGTTCCGACTCCAGCGGCACGAGACGACCGTTGACCTTCGAGCCCATCGTGCGGTGACCGATCTCGGTGTGCACGGCATAGGCGAAGTCGACGGGTGTCGCGCCGGCCGGGAGACCGACCACGCGACCCTTGGGAGTGAAGACGTAGACCTCTTTGGCGCCGATCTCGAACCGCAGGGAGTCGAGGAACTCCCCCGGGTCGGCCGTCTCGGCCTGCCAGTCGGAGATGTGGGCGAGCCAGGCCATGTCGCTGTCCGACGCGCGGACCTCGGCCTTCCCGCCGTTCATCCGCTCCTTGTACATCCAGTGTGCGGCGACACCGTATTCCGCCTGCTGGTGCATCTCATGCGTGCGGATCTGGATCTCGACCGTGCGTCCGGACGGACCGATCACCGTGGTGTGCAGCGACTGGTACAGGTTGAACTTCGGGGTCGCGATGTAGTCCTTGAAGCGCCCGGGAAGCGGGGTCCACCGCGCGTGGATCGCCCCGAGCACGGCGTAGCAGTCGCGAACGGAGGCGACGAGCACCCGGATGCCGATGAGGTCGTAGATGTCATCGAACTCGCGACCTCGCACCACCATCTTCTGGTAGACGGAGTACAGCTGCTTCGGACGTCCGACGACCTTGCCGCGGATGCGCAGATCGCGCAGATCCTCGTCGATCTCCTCGACGACCTGAGCGAGATACTTCTCGCGCTGCGGCGTGCGCTGCGCGATGAGGTTGTGGATCTCGTTGTAGATCTTCGGATGCAGCACAGCGAACGAGAGGTCTTCGAGCTCCGACTTGATCGCCTGGATGCCGAGGCGGTTGGCGAGAGGCGCGTAGATCTCGAGCGTCTCCTTCGCCTTCTTCGCGGCCTTCTCAGGAGGGACGAAGCCCCAGGTGCGGGCGTTGTGCAGCCGGTCGGCGAGCTTGATCAGCAGCACGCGGATGTCCTTCGACATCGCGACGATCATCTTTCGGACGGTCTCGGCCTGCGCGCTCTCGCCGTACTTGACCTTGTCGAGCTTGGTGACGCCGTCGACGAGCATCGCGACCTCGTCGCCGAACTCCGCCGTGAGGTCGGTGAGGGCGTAGCCGGTGTCCTCGACGGTGTCGTGCAGCAGCGCTGCGGCGATCGCTCGAGGGCCGAGGCCCATCTCGGCGAGGATCTGTGCGACAGCGAGCGGGTGCGTGATGTACGGCTCACCGCTCTGCCGCTGCTGCCCTGCGTGCTTCTCCTTCGCGACGGCGTAGGCGCGTTCGATGACGGCCAGATCGCCCTTGGGGTGATTCGCACGCACTGTGCGGATCAGATTGTCGAGGTCGTTGATCCTGGGCGCGCGGGAGAAGATGCGGGGAACCAGTCGTCTCAGGCTGGAGCCCTGCGACGCCGTCTGCGGTTCCGCCATCCGCTCACCTCCGAATCACAACAGTTTACGCGTGCCCTGCGGGGTGCGGCCCCCAGGAGCGGGGACGATCAGGCTTCTGCGGCTGCGAGGCTTCGCGCCTCGCGGATCTTCGCGTCGCGCGCCGCGATCTGCGGCTCGTTCTCGCGGAACAGCGAGTAGAGCGGAGCAGCCACGAACAGCGTCGAGTAGGTCGCTACCAGGATGCCGACGAAGATCGAGAGCGAGATGTCCGTGAGCGACTCGGCACCGAGCCAGAAGGCGCCGATGAAGAGCACGGCTCCCACCGGCAGGGCGGCCACGACCGAGGTGTTGATCGATCGGACCAGCGTCTGGTTCACCGCGAGGTTGACCGACTCGCCGAACGTCCGAGACGAATTCTCGCCGTCCTCCGTCGTGTTCTCCCTGATCTTGTCGAACACCACCGTCGTGTCGTACAGCGAATAGGCGAGGATCGTGAGGAAACCGATCACCGCCGGGGGCGAGATCTCGAAACCGGCGAGGGCGTAGACGCCGACGGTGATCACGAGCACATCCAGAAGGCCGACGATCGCAGCCGCGGACATTTTCCAGGTGCGGAAGTAGATGGCGAGGATCAGGAAGGTCAGTGCGAGGAAGATCGCGAGTCCCCACAACGACTGCCTGGTGACGTTCTCGCCCCACGCGGGGCCGATGAACGACGACGTCACACTGTCGGGTTCGACTCCGAAGGCATCGGCCAGAGCGTTGGAGACCTGCTGGGTCTCATCCGCGCCCATCTGATCGGTCTGCACGCGGATGTCACTGCCGTTGATGACGACGACCTTGGTCGCTGCACCCGGCACGACGGACTGCACTGCGTCGGTCGCGGTCCGCTGGTCGGTGCTGTCGGGCGCCTGCACCGTGAACTGCGACCCGCCGGTGAACTCGATCGAGAACTGGATCGGGCGCAGGAGGGGCACCAGCGCCGAACCGACGACCAGGACGATCGCGATGATGAACCACAGGCGGCGCTTGGCGACGAACGGGAAAGAGGTCTTTCCCGAGTACAGGTTGTTGCCGAACTCATTCATGGAAGCCATCAGGCGTCCCCCTCGCTTCCGGTGCGGCTGGATCTGTCACCGGCTAGTGCTTCGGCGCGCTTGCGCTCTGCGATGGTCTGACGGCGCTCGGCTTCACCCTTGGCCCTGGCGTTCTTCGCACCGCGCCCCGCCGTGGTGGTCGGCACCTGACGGAACTGCGACCGGCTACGGTACACCGCGCCCAGCGATTCGGGGTCGAGGCCGGAGAGCTTGTGTCCTCCGCCGAAGAACTTCGTGCGAGCGAGCAGTTGCATCACCGGGTGGGTGAAGATCACGAAGATGAACACGTCGATGAGGGTCGTCAGACCCAGTGTGAAGGCGAAGCCCTTCACTGTGGAGTCAGCGAGGATGTACAGCACGACGGCCGCGAGGATGTTGATCGACTTCGAGATGTAGATGGTCCGCTTGGCTCTGCCCCAGCCGTCTTCGACCGCCGAAGTGATCGACTTGCCGTCGCGCAGCTCGTCTCGGATCCTCTCGAAGTAGACGATGAAGGAGTCGGCGGTGAAGCCGATCGAGACGATGAGACCCGCGACGCCGGCGAGCGACAGGCGGAACCCGAGTCGCCACGCGAGGATGCAGATGATGACGTAGGTCAGCACCGCCATCACGGCGATCGAGGCGATGATCACGGTTCCGAGCGCGCGATACACGATCAGCGAGTAGATCGCCACGAGAGCGAGGCCGATGAGTCCGGCGATGAGGCCGATCTGGAGCTGCTGTGTGCCCAGGGTCGCCGAGATCGTGTCGGAGCTCTGCACCTCGAAGCTGAGCGGCAGCGCGCCGAACTTGAGCTGGTCAGCCAGGGCGGTCGCGGATTCCTGGGTGAAGTCGCCCGAGATGCTGGGGCGGCCGTCGAGGATCTGCCCGTTCATGCGCGGTGCGCTGATGACGGATCCGTCGAGGACGAAGGCGAACTGGTCACGCGGCGAGAGCTCAGCCAGGCGGTTCTGGTTGAGGCGGGTGCTGACCTCGCCGAATGCCTCGGCGCCGTCTCCGTTCATGGTGAGCTGGACGAGCCATGCGCCCGTCCTCGGATCACGGCCCGCCGAGGCGTCCGTGATCGCATCGCCCGTGAGCTCGGTCGGTCCCAGCAGGTACTTCGCCTGCCCGGAGGGATCGCACGCGATGAGCGGCTGATCCTTGGGCGCGTTCGAGGGGTCGTTGTCGGGGTTGGCGCAGTCGTAGGCCTGGAACTCTGCGGCCAGCCGGTCTGTCACCCATGCGAGGTCGCTCGCATCCGTCGGCTCGGCCGTCGGCGTCGCGTTCAGCGAGTCGTCCGGAGTCGGATAGGCCGTCTCGTTGCCGTCTTCACCCACGTACTGGTTGGTGCCTGCGGTCGTGGCGAGCACCGGGCGGAACTCGAGCTGCGCGCTGGACTGGATTCGGGCACGCGTCTGCTCGTCGGCGACACCCGGGATCTGGACCACGATGTTGCGGCCGCCCTCAGTGGTGATGTCTGCCTCGGCCACGCCAGACGCGTCGACGCGCTGTCGGATGATCGCCGCCGCCTGGTCGAGCTGCTCCGGCGAGGGCGCAGCTCCGTCTTCGGTCTCCGCACTCAGCACGATCTGCGTGCCGCCCTGGAGGTCGAGCGCGAGCTCAGGAGACCAGGAGCTCTTTTCGAACACGTGGACGCCGAGGGCGTTGATGCCGAAGAGGACGCCCGTCACCAGGAGCAGGCCCATGAGGACCCGCCAGGCATGACGGACCGGGGAAGAAGTGGCCACGTGTGATCAGCTTTCTAAGATGCCGGAGTGCCGAAGTCGTGCAGCGCGAAGACTACTTGTCGTCGGCGTCGCGCTCGAGACGACGACGGGTCTCTTCGGTGGTCTCGATCGCAGGGGCGTCATCGACGATGGGCGCCTCATCGACGACGACAACCGAGTCGTCAACATCCTCGACGACGGCGTCCTTGGGCTCGACGATGCGGAGGATCGCCTGGCTGTGCACCTCGATGACCGTGCCGGGCGCGATCTCGACGAGCGCAGGCGAGTCGAGGTCATCGTGGTCGTACGCCACGATCGTGCCGTAGAGACCACCCTGCAGGAGCACCTTGACACCGGGAACCGTCTTGGTGGCCTTCTCCTCCTGCTCCGCCTTCATCTGCTTCTGGCGCTTGCGTCCGTTGACGAACATGAACACGACGAGCACGGCGAGAAGGCCGAAGAGGAGGATTTCCATGGGCATGGTGGCGAAGGGCCTTTCTCAGGTGCGCGCACCACAGACGGGCGCGCAGTTCTATCGGGGGAAGTCTTCAGTGATTATAGGTCATCAAGTCGAAGCGCCCCATCGGGGTGCGCGATCCCCAGGTGGGCGTAGGCCTCCGGCATGGCCACTCGACCACGCGGTGTCCGGCCGAGGAATCCGATGCGCACCAGGTACGGCTCGACCACGCTCTCGACGGTCTCCGCCTCCTCGCCGACAGCCACCGCTAGCGTGCTGAGGCCGACCGGCCCGCCGCGGAAGCGACGCACGAGAGCCTCGAGCACGGCGCGGTCGAGACGGTCGAGGCCGATCGGGTCGACGTCGTAGAGCTCGAGCGCAGCCCGGACCCCGTGCAGCGAGGCCTCCCCGCCGCCGTGGACGAGCGCATAGTCCCGCACCCGTCGAAGCAGGCGGTTCGCGATTCGCGGTGTACCCCGCGACCGGCGGGCGATCTCAGAGAGCGAATCCCGCGGCAGATCGACGCGCAGCATGAGAGCGGAGCGATCGATGACGCGCTCGAGTTCCGGTTCGTCGTAGAACTCGAGGTGGCCGGTGAATCCGAAGCGGTCGCGCAGCGGGTTCGGGAGCAGGCCCGAGCGAGTGGTGGCACCGACGAGCGTGAACGGGGCGAGATCCAGCGGGATGCTGGTCGCACCTGCGCCTTTGCCGACCATGATGTCGATGCGGAAGTCCTCCATCGCGAGGTACAGCATCTCCTCCGCAGAGCGTGCCATGCGATGGATCTCGTCGATGAACAGCACTTCGCCGGGCACGAGACTCGAGAGCAGGGCGGCGAGGTCGCCGGCATGCTGGATCGCCGGTCCGCTCGAGAGTCGCAGCGGGCGCTCGCTCTCATGCGCGACGATCATCGCCAGCGTGGTCTTGCCGAGTCCGGGAGGACCCGCGAGCAGGATGTGATCCGGCGGACGATTCTGGATCCGCGCCGCATCGAGTAGGAGCTGGAGCTGTCCACGCACCTTCTGCTGACCGACGAACTCGCCCAGGCTCGTGGGGCGCAGAGCACCCTCGATGGCGAGCTCGGTGTCGTCCGCCGGCTCGGCGGCGTCGCGGACGTCAGACACGCGCCGGCCCCAGGAGAGCCAGAGTGCGGCGCAGCAGCGGCGCCACAGACGCTCGCTCTGCCTCGGATGCCTCGGCGGCCGTCTGCGCGGCGGCCTCGGCGGCGACCTTCTCGGTCCACCCGAGGCCGACCAGCGCGGCGGTGACCTGATCGACGACATCGACTGGGCCGGTCTTCACCGGCTTCGACCCGGCGCCGACGGGGTGAACCTTGCCTGCGAGCTGGAGGACGATGAGTTTGGCCGTCTTCGGGCCGATACCGGAGACACGCCGGAACGGCGCGTCGTCCTCGCCGGTCACGGCCTCGGCGATCTGGTCGACGGTGAGGTGCGAGAGCACCCCGAGCGCCGACTTCGGTCCGACGCCCGTGACGCTGATGAGCAGTCCGAAGATCTCCAGCTCGCTGCGATCGGCGAATCCGAACAGAGACAGGGAGTCCTCGCGGACGATCAGGCTCGTGTGCAGCAGCAGCTTCTCGCCGACCGTCGCGGTGTGCGCGACATCGGCGGGAACGGCGACCGAGAATCCGACGCCACCGACGTCGATGATGACCTGATCGGCGGTCGAGTGGAGAACAGCGCCGTGCAGCGAGGAGATCATCCGACCAGCCTACGCACCGGATCGTAGATATGTTCGAGCGACACGCTCCGCATCAGCCCACGCCTTCTGCGCCGGTGTCAGCGACTCCTGCCCTGGTGCGCCGGCGGCGCCGCGTCGCCATGCGTGGCAGAGGGCGATCGCCAGCGCGTCGGCGGCATCCGGCGGTTGCGGAGGAGCATCCAGGCGGAGGATGCGCGCGATCATCGCCTGCACCTGGCGCTTGTCGGCCGAACCATAGCCGGTCACCGCCGCTTTCACCTCGCTCGGAGTGTGCGTCGCTGCGGGAAGACCGGCCTCGGCCGCGAGCAGCAGCGCCACGCCGCTCGCCTGCGCCGTGCCCATCACTGTGTGGGTGTTCTGCTGTGCGAAGACCCGCTCGACGGCGACGGCGTCGGGCCGATGGGTCTCGATCACCTCGCGGATGCCGGCCGCGACCAGCGCGAGCCTCTCACCGATCGGCAGATCAGGCTCGGAGCGGATGACCCCGACGTGCACGAGTGTGCCCCGACGAGCCCGATCCACGTCGACCACGCCGACACCGCACCGGGTGAGACCGGGGTCGATGCCGAGCACGCGAAGCGAGGAGGACGTCACTCCCCCAGGCTATGCGTCGCCCCGGATCCCGGGGCGACGCCGCGCCTACGCGTCGTCGTTCTCGAGCTCGGCCTGCACCTCGGGCGTGAGGTCGAAGTTCGTGAAGACGTTCTGCACGTCCTCGCTGTCTTCGAGCGCATCGATGAGGCGGAAGATCTTGCGGGCGGTGTCTGCGTCGATCTCGACCTTGAGGTTCGGAACGAACTCGACGTCGGCGGACTCGTAGTCGATTCCCGCCTCCTGAAGGGCGCTGCGCACCGTTACAAGATCGGTGGCCTCGGTGATGATCTCGAAGCCTTCAGCGTGCGGCTCGATCTCTTCGGCGCCGGCCTCGAGAGCGGCCATCATCACGTCATCTTCGGTGGTCCCCTCGGATCCGACCACGATGACGCCCTTGCGGCTGAAGTTGTAGGCGACGCTGCCGGGGTCCGCGAGCGTTCCGCCGTTGCGGCTGAGCGCGGTGCGCACCTCAGCCGCCGCGCGGTTCTTGTTGTCGGTCAGACACTCGATCATCATGGCGACGCCGTTGGGGCCGTAGCCCTCGTACATGATCGAGGTGTATTCGACAGCCTCGCCACCGATGCCCGCTCCGCGCTTCACCGCGCGGTCGATGTTGTCCTTCGGGACCGAGGTCTTCTTCGCCTTCTGCACGGCGTCGAAAAGGGTCGGGTTGCCCTGCAGGTCAGCTCCGCCCAGCTTGGCGGCGACCTCGATGTTCTTGATGAGCTTGGCCCAGGACTTCGCGCGCCTGGAGTCGATGATGGCCTTCTTGTGCTTCGTGGTGGCCCACTTGGAATGCCCGGACATTATTCTCCGCTCGTCGTATCCGCCGTGGGCACTGCCCAGGGCGTCGTCCATTCTATCGAACCACGCCCGTGAGCTGTGGCGGACGTCCCACCCGTTTCGCAGGGAGGGCGGTCAGCACCCTCTGGCATCACGGGCAGCGCAGGTGTAGTCCTGACTCATGGACGAAAGAGCCGTCGATGACAGAACCCGCGGCCTCGAAGCCGCACACCGCGCAGCAATCGACTTTCTCGGGTCGCTCGACGAGAGACCCGTGTGGCCGCGGGCGAGCCTCGACGAGATGATGTCTGCGTTCGGGGGTCCGTTGCCCGAGGAAGGCACGGATGCCGCGAGCGTGATCGAGGAGATGGCACGACGGGGTGATCCGGGCCTCGTCGCGATTCCGGGAGGCCGCTTCTTCGGCTTCGTGATAGGAGGCACCCACCCCGCCGCTCTCGCCGCAGACTGGCTGGTGTCGACCTGGGACCAGAACTCGGGGTCGGCGACTCTCACCCCGACGACGGTCGCGATGGAGCGCATCGCCGGACAGTGGATGATCGAGCTGTTCGGGCTGCCTGAGAGCGCGAGCGTCGGTTTCGTCACGGGCGGCCAGATGGCGAACTTCACATGCTTGGCGACAGCGCGCAACGCCGTTCTCGCACGAACCGGCTGGAATCTCTCGGAGAGGGGGCTTCGGCTCGCACCCGCCGTGAGATTCGTCGTCGGCGCCGATCGCCATGGCTCGATCGATCGGGCGGCTCGATTCCTCGGGATAGGAACCGACGAGCTGATCGTGATCGAATCGGATGACCAGGGGCGCATGAGACCCGAGGCCCTGGCGCACGCCCTCGATCAGACCACGGGGCCGCTCATCGTCTGCCTTCAGGCGGGCGAGGTGCACACCGGCGCGTTCGACGACTTCGCCGCGCTCATCCCGATCGCGCACGAGCACGGTGCATGGGTGCATGTCGATGGTGCGTTCGGGCTGTGGGCCGCGGCCTCGCCCTCTCTTCGCTCCCTGACCGAGGGGATGGGGCTGGCTGATTCATGGGCGACGGATGCGCACAAGACCCTCAATGCCCCGTACGACTGCGGAATGGCGATCGTCCGCGATCCCGCCGACTCGATCGCCGCGTTCCGCACCGGCGGTGACTATCTCGTCTTCACGAGCCTCGACCCCTGGGATGTCACTCCGGAGCTCTCCAGGCGGGCCAGAGGCGTGCCCGCCTGGGCGGCGATGCGCAGCCTCGGGCGGCAGGGAATCGCGCGTCTCATCGACGCACTGCATGAGAACGCCGTTGCGATGGCATCGGGACTCGCCTCGGTCGACGGCATCCGCATCCTCAACGACGTCGACTACACCCAGGTGATGTTCCGACTCGACTCCGACGAGGCGACGCGAGCCCTCGGCGAGGCCGTGCTCGCCGAGGGCACAGCTGCGCTGACCGGGGCCGCCTGGCGTGGTCGCGCAGCGCTGCGATGCTCGATGTCGTCCTGGGCGACGACGCGAGACGACATCGACCGCACGGTCGGCGCGATCCGAACACTCGTGTCGGGCTGATCCGACTCGCCCCGATCACTCGCCCCCGGCCGGCAGGCCCACCTTCGGACGAGCCCAGGAGCGACCGCGGGTGTCCTTCAGGATGTCGTACTCCACGTCGACGTGCGGTTCGATCGCGCTGTACTTGTCGTTCGGCGCACCGATCACGAGCTGGAAGCCGAGACCCCGCCACGCGCCGATCGCACGCTTCGTGAAGTGCGCATCAGCCTTGATCAGGGCCTCGTCCATGAACACAGGCGCGTACCGGGGACGCTCGGCTCCCGCGTCGCCGAGCTGGTATCGCAGCGCGGCACCCACGATGAACGCGACGAGCTCCTGCGACTCTCCACCCGATTTCTCGCCGATGTGGTCGTAGAGCGCGACGTGCTCCCGGGTCGTGGCATGGATCCGCTCCGCACTCACCCGCACATGGTTGCGCACGTCGATGAGCTCGGCGAAGTCCGGCGCCGTCCGCCGCATCCGTCCGATCAGGCGACTCATCCGCCGGTAGACGCTCTCACGGTCAGCATCCGTCTCCGCCGCGTCGATGAGGCCGCGCACCTCGCGCAGCTCCTTGCGGAATCGTCTGCGCGCTTCGGACTGATTCTCGCGAGGGGTGATCTGCAGGCGGTGCTCGTCGTCGTAGAACGGCAGCTCCTCCATGATCCTGTTGATCGGGTCGATGCGGTTCTTGATCTCACGCAGCGCGCGGCCGAGCGTCGAGTCCAGACTCGTCAGATCGTTTCCGGAGAGCTTGAGAAGGCTGTCACGCCACTCGGACTCCAGCTCGTGCAGGCCGTTGGTCTCCAGCGCATCGAGGATCCCCTCGAACTCCCCGACCGACTCGTCGGGGTCGGGGAGGATCGTGAGGGTGTCCCAGCGCTCGAGGAACCCGGTCATCAGGCGTCGCATCTGCTCGCGCTGCTCGGCGTGCGCCGTGGCTGCCGACGTGCGGTCCTCGAGCAGCCTCGTCGCGGCAGTGCGCAACGCGGCGTCGAGGTGGGCGAGTCGCTCGGATGCCGTGACGCTGACGGAAGCCTCCGCGCCGAGGAAGCGTGCGTCGAGGAAGGAACGGTGCCGCTCGTCCAGCGCGATACCAGCGGCCTCGGCCGCATCGACGATCCGCTGAGAGGCGTCGACCTGGTCGGTCACCTCGACCCAGCGGTCCTGGCCGAGCGTCAGGTCACGCCCGAGACGGGCGCTCTCGTCACGCAGACGACCTGCCCGCTTCCTGAGTTCCTCGGCCTGCGAACGCAACTCGGCGATCTTCGGGTTCTCGACCGTGACCTCCGCCTCGACCGCGAGCCATCGCGCGCGCTCCGCCGAAACCGCCTCGACGTCGATCTGCTCCCAGGCGAGATCCTCGATCTTCGCGTGCGCCTTCGCCGTGGCCTCGATCCGGTCCAGGGCCGCCTCCGCTTCGCCAGCCGCCGAGGACGCGGCATCACGTCGGATCTCGAGCTCGGTGACCTGCTCGTCGAGTTCACGCAGACGGCGTGCGTTCGAGAATCCGAGCAGGTTCGCGCGGCCATGCCCGCCGTGGGACCCCCGGTCGCCCTGCGACACCTGTCCCGTGATCGTCAACGCGCGAGGATGCTCGGCGAGCTCGGCCGAGGAATCGACGCAGACGTACTCGAACCGCTCGCGGAGTCGCTGCTGGAGCCACCCGGTGAAAGGTGTCGACCGATGCTCGAGTCGACCCGGAAGCGTTCTCGGGTCGGCCGGCCGCGACTCGGCGAGACCGGTGTGCACTCCCTCGTAACTGATCCGCTCCGTGGTGCGCACCGAGTCGATGGCCGCGCGGAATCGTCCGAGGTTCGAGACGTCGATGAGCAGTGTCCGTGCGAACCCGCCGAGCGCCAGGTTGAATGCATCTCGCCACGGCTCGAACTCGGTGCGCACCTCGATCAGCTCGCCGACGAACGGCAGATCCGTCGGAGCGAGCCCGGCGGCCTGAGCGAGCAGGGCTCTCGATTCGTGCAGATGTGCGGGGATGCTCCCCCGCAGGTCTCGGGTGCGGTCTCGCTCGGCACGCACCTGCGCGAGCTCAGTCTCCACCGCTCTGCGAGCGGATTCGGCGTCGGCGAACGCGGCGCGGGCGCCTCGGATCCCTGCCTGCGGGAGCTCCCGTCCGATACGGGTCAGCAGGCTCTCGAACGCGGCCGCGTCGTGCACCTCGATGCCGAGCTCGCCGGCGACGGCGTCGAAACGGGACCGCTCGCGCTGGACGTCTTCGAGGCGGCGCTCGACGCCGCGCAGTTCGCGCTGGGCGGTCTCGAGGCGATCGCCTCCGGACTGCCGCAGGACGTCCAGAAGACCCTCGCGCTCGCTGTCCGCGGCGGCGATGAGGGCGTTCTTCTCACGCACGGCCAGCTGGAGCGCGTGGGTTCTGTCGCGGAGATCCGCCTCCACTTCGCGAAGCAGGTCGAGACGACGCTCGGCGCTCCAGAGAGCCGCGAGCGAGGTCGACTCGGAGAAGACCCCGACCTCGTCCACGACCCGCATCCGCTCCGATGCCTCCTCGATGCGATGGGAAATCCCGCGGATCGGCTCGAGAGCCGCCACCTGCTGCTTGGCGACCAGCATCCGCGTGCGAGTGCTCTCCAGCTCGTCGAAGTGAGCGACCACCGCGTCCGCGGTCGCCATCGTCTCGGGTTCCTCGAGCACGAGCTTCTTGTACAGATCGTCCACCGTGGTGATCTGCTGCCCCGCCTGGATGCGGGCGAGAAGACTGATCGCCTTCGCCCCGGAGCCGGCCGCGCCGATGCCGAGCACGGCGTGCAGCCGGGCTGAGAACTCGCGGTCGGTGGCGACGGGATCCAGTCCGACCGCTCGCACCGACGTGTCGGTGAGCCGGTGAGTCGCGGCGCGCTCCAGCTGCGCGAGGTCGAATGCGCCGTCGACCGTGGCTCGCACTCTCGTGGTGTCCTCGAGCGTTCGCGCGTCCGCAGGGATGTACCACGCGCGCACCGCCGTGAAGCGCGAGCCGTCGTGATCCAACCAGGTCATCGAGACGGCGCTCCAGGTGTCCTCGCCGTCACCGCGCAGCACTCGGAGCTTCGTGCCCTCGTCCGTTCGGGACTCGTCGATCTTGCCGCGCCCGTACGACAGGATGTTGCGCTGCTCATCGCCCCGCGGACGCCCCGTGACACCGCCGTTCGAGGCGCCGTTGAACGGCGTCGTGTGCGGCATCATCAGGGCGATGTAGCCGTCCATGAGCGTGGATTTTCCAGACCCCGACCCACCGCACAGCAGGGTCGCATCCGGCGAGAACCGCACCCGGTGCGCCCCCCCGTCGTACCCGCCCCAGTTGATGAGCTGCAGCTCCTCGGCCACCCACTGCTGGCCGCGGGAGCTCGCGGGGATCATTCCGAAGAGCGTATCCATCATCGTCATCGCGCCACCACCGCCTGGGCCCGCAGCCACTCCCGCAGCTCTTTGAGAGTCTCGGCGCTCAGCACCACCTCGACGAGCGCGGTGATCCGATACCGCCCGCTGGTCTCCTCCTGCACGATGCCCTCTCGGTCCAGTCGGTCCAGTGCGCTGCGGATCGCCCTCTGCTGCTTCGCGGTTCCGCCGTCGGTGTCGGCGAAGTAGCTGAGGACGGTCTGCTCGACGTCCTCGATGTCGATCCGCACGGACCCCTCGCCTGATGCGGACTCGCGCTGGTAGACGGTTCGCAGGTGCACCAGCACCAGCGTCTCGGCCCGCGAGTACGGCGAATCCTTCAGCAGGACCGGCATCTCGACCTCATCGGAGCGCAGCTGCTGCTTGTACGCGAATCCGCGGGCATGATCGATGATCAGCCGCAGGTAGATGTCGTTGAGCCGCGACTCGATGACGTGCTGGTGTTCGATCAGCAGCGTCCACTCACGCCGGTTGCGCTCCATCGAGATGAAGCGGCGCTGCAGAAGATGCACGAGCACACGCCTGATCTCGGGGTCGAGCGTGCCGCGGTCACCCGGGAAGTGCGCCTCGAGGTCGTCCTCCATCGCCGTGGGGGCTATGAATCCCTCATCGGCGACGGCCGTGGTGAGGTCGTTGTCACTCATCTGCATCCTCTTTCGTGCTGCGGGCGATCACGGCGCCGAAGGCGAAGCGGCGAGTCGTCCCGTCAGGCCTCAGCGCTTCCACCGTCGAGATCCCGTCGCCGTCCGCGAGGCCGTTGCGGTGCGCGATCTCGAGCAGGCCGAGGAGATCGACCGGACGCCGAGCCGCGTCGGGCACCGCCCCGAACGCCTCGGCGAGATCGAACTGCGCGCCGAGACCGGCGACGTATTCCTCGAGCTCGGCATACCTCGGACCACCCCAGGCACGGGTGTCGTGATCGACGAAGTCGACGTCGTCTGCATCCGTGAGCGGTGCGGGAGCTCGCGGCGGGCGGATGTCGCTGGTCGTCTGACGGAGATGCCCGAGGTCGGCAAGCGGCATGCTGCGCACAGGATCGACGACCGCGGCCGGACCAGACCACCCGTGGAGTCCTGCGATGACGTCACGGAGGAGGTCGTCGATCTGACGGTCACGCAACGGGTCGTGGGTCTTCACCTGCCCGGTGATGACGTGCGAGGCGCGGCGCTGTGCGGCCAGCACCTCCTCCACCCCCAGCTCCACGCGTCGCGCGATCGCGTCGAGTTCGGCACGCTGCGTGCCGTCGAGCATGCGCGCGAAGGGCTGGTCGAGGAGTCCGCGAAGCTGCTCGGTGAGGGCATCGATGCGCTCGGGGTCGCCGATCAGGCGCAGGGCACCTGCGAAGGCACGCCCCTCCGGGGTCGACTGCATCACGTCCTGGGCGCGCTGGAGATACTCGCGCAGCACCTCGCTCGTCGGCCGCTCATCCCTCCGGAGATGGGCGACGACGTCGCGCTGCATCGCTCGGAGCGACTCCGCGACCCTCGTGAAGTCGGCGGGGAGCTCGCGCGCCAGATGAAGGACGTTCTCCGCCTCCTCGAGGAGTTCCTCGTCATCCACAGGCTCCGCGTGGCCGGATTCCTGGATGCGGGCGATCTCGGCGTCGAGCAGGTCGCGCTCCGCCTGCAGCCGGGACAGACGACGAACCGGGTCGACCTCGGCGCTCACCGAGAGGTGCTCCACGGCATCGAGCAGGGTGCGCACACGGGAATTCGACACTCTCGTGCGCCCTCCGCCCGTGCGGCCCGAGATCTCGAGCGCGGCGACGGCGTGCGCCGACAGCCGATAGACCTCGACGTCGTCATCGATCTGCTGGATCAGCCAGCCGAGGCGCACCCAGTTGCGGCACACGTCGCGTCCGCTGCCGGAAGGCAGCCTTCTGTCGTCCTCGTCGTACCCCGCCGCGCGGAGCTCATCCAGCACCTCGGCCATTTCGGCATGCGCATCCGCCACCGCCACCGACGCCCGGTCGGCGTTGAACAGAAGGGTGAGCGACGCCACGACGAACGGGGCGAATCGACCGTGCAGAAGATCGAGCGTCGGGGTGCTGAATGCGGTGATGGCACGCGCGTAGGCGGCCTCAGCCCTGGATCCAGTCACTCGAAAGAGACTAGTCCGACCTGGGACCACGGCCTGTCATGCTCTGGTGCATGGCGGGTCGCCATGGATCGATGTCATCGACCGCTGCGATCTCGGACCCGCTCGAGGAACATCTCGTGGAAGCGCGTCTCACCGTCGACCTCAGGATGGAAGCTGGTGCCGAGCAGCGACCCATGCCGCACAGCGACGATCGCGCCGTCGGGCAGCGTCGCGAGCACCTCTACGTCAGGACCGGCCCGCTCCACGATCGGAGCGCGGATGAACGTCGCGTGCACAGGGGGCTCGCCGAGCACCGGGACGTCGAGCGACATCTCGAAGGACTCCGTCTGACGCCCGAAGGCATTGCGGCGCACGGCGATGTCCATACCGCCGAACGACTGCTGCCCGTCGATGCCGTCGAGCACCTCGTCTGCGAGGAGGATCAGCCCCGCACACGTTCCATACGCGGGAAGCCCGGCGCCGATGGCGGCACGGATCGGCTCCTGCATCCCGAAGGTGCGCGAGAGCTTGTCGATCACGCTGGACTCGCCACCGGGGATCACGAGGCCGCTCACGGCGGCGAGCTCTTCGGGGCGCCGCACGAGGACGACGTCGGCACCGAGCCCGGCCAGCAGGGCGGCGTGCTCACGCACGTCGCCCTGCAGGGCCAGCACGCCGACTGCGGGTCTACCAGCCACGCTCGGCCAGGCGGTGCGGTGCGGGGAGGTCGGAGACGTTGATTCCGACCATCGCCTCTCCGAGGCCGCGCGAGACCTCCGCGATGACCTTCGCGTCATCGAAGAACGTGGTCGCCTTGACGATCGCCTTCGCGCGCTCGACGGGGTTGCCCGACTTGAAGATCCCGGAGCCGACGAACACGCCGTCCGCGCCCAGCTGCATCATCATGGCGGCATCCGCAGGCGTGGCCACGCCGCCGGCGACGAAGAGCACGACGGGGAGCTTGCCCGTCTCGGCGATCTCGGCGACGAGCTCGTACGGCGCCTGCAGCTCTTTGGCGGCGACGAACAGCTCGTCCTTGGGAAGCGCAGTGAGCGCGGCGATCTCGCCGCGGATCTTGCGGATGTGCTTCATCGCCTCGGAGACATCGCCGGTGCCGGCCTCGCCCTTGGAACGGATCATGGCCGCACCCTCGTTGATCCGGCGGAGTGCCTCACCGAGGTTCGTGGCACCGCAGACGAACGGCACGTCGAAGCCGTGCTTGTCGATGTGGTTCACGTAGTCGGCGGGCGACAGCACCTCGGACTCGTCGATGTAGTCGACGCCGAGCTCCTGCAGCACCTGCGCCTCGACGAAGTGACCGATGCGGGCCTTGGCCATCACGGGGATCGAGACCGAGGCGATGATGCTGTCGATCATGTCGGGGTCGCTCATCCGCGACACTCCGCCCTGGGCGCGGATGTCGGCGGGAACCCGTTCGAGGGCCATCACGGCGACGGCGCCGGCGTCCTCGGCGATCTTCGCCTGATCTGCGGTGACGACGTCCATGATCACCCCGCCCTTGAGCATCTCGGCGAGACCGCGCTTGACGCGCGAGGATCCGGTGGTGGTCTGTTCGGTCATGAGAGCTCCTGTCGGGGAAGCACGATGTGCATGGGTGTCGAACGATGTCTCGTTTGATCTAGGCCAAACAGTAGCACTGTCCGGAACGACCTAGAATCGGAGGTGAGGACACATGAGCGACCAGATCACGGGAACCACCGCAGCGGACATCGCCGACAGCGTGCGCGGGCTGCGCGACCGCGGGGTCCTGCGTGCAGGCAGCCCTCTTCCGCCTGTCCGCGAGCTGGCGGCGACTCTCGGCGTCAACCGCAACACCGCCGTCGCCGCCTACCGACAGCTCGCCCAGGCGGGGATCGTCATCTCGCGCGGTCGCGCCGGCACGGTCATCGCGGGTCTCGAGGCCGTCGCCCAGGAGGGATACGCGTCCGACACGGTGCTGCGCGACGTCGGCACCGGCAACCCCGATCCCCGGCTGATCCCCGATCCGTCGCAGGCGCTCGCCACGGTCGCCGGGCGACCCGTGCTCTACGGAGAACCCGTCATCGACCGCGGTCTCGACGAATGGGCGCGCGAGTGGATCGCCGGCGACATCGGCCACCTCGACTTCGGCATCACCGTGACCAGCGGGGCTGTCGATGCCGTGGAGCGCCTTCTCGCTCAAGCGCTGATGCGCGATGACGCCGTAGCGCTCGAGGACCCCTGCTTCCTCGCCAGCATCCACACGGTGCGCCTCGGGGGGTACCGTGCGATTCCCGTCCCCGTCGATGACCAGGGCATGACGGTCCAGGGGCTGCGCGAGGCGCTGGATGCCGGCGTCCGCGCAGTGATCTGCACTCCTCGTGCACAGAACCCGACCGGTGCGAGCCTCACTGCCGCCCGGGCCGCCGAGCTGCGCGCCGTGCTCGCTGACCACCCGTATGTGCTGATCATCGAAGACGACCATTTCTCGATGCTGTCCCATCGGCCGTACGAGTCCCTCATCGGACCCGAGCACCGCCGGTTCGCCCTCGTGCGCTCGGTCTCGAAATTCCTCGGACCCGACATGTGCCTCGCGATCGCCGCGACGGACGCGACGACGGCCGAGCGCCTCGCCATGCGGCTCAGCCCGGGCACCACATGGGTCAGCCACCTGCTGCAGCGTCTCACTCTGACCCAGCTCACCGATGACGCTGTCGTCTCACGGATCGCCGAGGCCCGAGAGCATTACGCCGCGAGGAACGCGGCCTTCGCGGATCGTCTGCGGGAACAGGGACTCGACTCCCCCGCCACCGACGGACTGAGCCTGTGGGTGCGGCTGCCGAAACCGGCCAGGGTCGTCGCCGAGCGACTGATGCGACGTGGCTGGCTGGCGCGCACGGGAGACGACTTCGCCCTCGACGAGCGGGCCGAGCCCTCACACCACCTGCGTCTCACCGTTCATGACCTGTCAGAAGACGACGCGGAGACGCTCGTCGCCGACCTCGTCGCAGCCGTGCGATGAACACCCGCCGCGGGACCCTTCCCGCCCTCACTGAAAGGATCGGAGAATGAAGATCCTCTCCATCCAGTCCGCCGTCGCGTACGGCCATGTCGGAAACTCCGCCGCAGTCTTCCCGCTGCAGCGCATCGGCGTCGAGGTGCTCCCGGTCTACACGGTGAACTTCTCGAACCACACCGGCTACGGCTCCTGGCGCGGGCCGCTGATCGATCCGAACGACGTGCGTGAGGTCATCACGGGAATCGAGGAACGCGGCGTCTTCGGCGAGATCGATGCGGTGCTCAGCGGGTATCAGGGCGGCGAGGGCATCGGAGACGTGATCATCGACGCCGTCGCGCGGGTCAAGGCCGCCAACCCCGACGCCGTGTACGCGTGCGACCCGGTCATGGGCAACGCGAAGTCCGGATGCTTCGTCGCACCGGCCATCCCGATCCTCCTGCGCGAGAAGGTCGTGCCGGCTGCTGACATCATCACGCCGAACCAGTTCGAGCTCGGCTTCCTCACTGACACCGAGCCCGACACGCTGGAGTCCACTCTGACGTCGGTCGACCTGGCTATGGCGATGGGACCGCGCACGGTGCTCGTCACGAGCGTCGAGCGCCCCGACCGCGAAGAGGGCACCATCGAGATGCTCGTCGCCGACCCGACCGGCGCCTGGATCGTGCAGACGCCACGCCTGCCGATGAAGGCCAACGGCTCGGGTGACGTGACCGCGGCCCTGTTCACGGCGCACTACGTCGCGACGGGCGACGCCAACACGGCGCTCGAGCGCACGGCATCCAGCGTGTTCGACCTGCTCGCGGCGACCCTCGAGTCCGGTGCGCGCGAACTGCAGCTCGTCGAGGCGCAGGAGTTCTACGCGAACCCGCGCATGCAGTTCACCGCGCGTCAGGTGCGCTGACCCGCGCTAGGCCTTCGGCCAGGCGTCTGCCACGGCCTCGCGTACCTCGCCGAGCAGCTGTGGCAGCGCCTTGGTCTTCGCGATGATCGGGAAGAAGTTGGCGTCCGACGTCCACCGCGGCACGATGTGCTGGTGCAGGTGTCCGTCGACGCCGGCGCCCGCGACGGCGCCCTGGTTCATCCCGAGGTTGAAGCCGTCGCAGCGTGACACCTCTCGGAGTACGCGCATGCCCATCTGGGTCAGCGCACCGATCTCGGCGACCTCTTCGGGCGTCGCCTGGTCGTAGGTCGCGATGTGGCGATACGGGCAGACCAGAAGGTGCCCCGAGTTGTAGGGGAACAGGTTGAGCAGCACGTAGGCCGTCTCGCCCCGTGCCACGATGAGCCGTTCGGCATCCGGGAACTTCGGAGCCTCGCAGAACGGGCACTCCTCGCGCAGCGGCTCCGGGCCCGCCTGGATGTACGCCATCCGGTGCGGGGTCCACAGCCGCTGGAACTCGTCGGGGACGCCGGCGAATTCGCCGGCGTCCTCCCACGGCTCGGAGGGCGTCGTCACGCCAGGTCCCCTGCTGTCTGCACGAGAGCGTGCGCGTCGATCGCGGCACGGATGCGAGAGACGGCGTCGGCGATCGGCACGCCGTTCTCCTGCGTGCCGTCGCGGTAGCGGAACGAGACGGTGCCGGCCTCGCGGTCCTTCTCCCCCGCGATCAGCAGCAGCGGAACCTTGCCGGTCGTGTGCGTGCGGATCTTCTTCTGCATCCGGTCGTCGGAGGTGTCGAGCTCAGCCCGCACTCCCTGCGTCCGGAGGGTGTCGACGACCTCGCCGAGGTAGTCGGCGAACTCGTCTGCGACGGGGATGCCGACGACCTGCACCGGCGACAGCCACACCGGGAAGTCACCGGCGTAGTGCTCGAGAAGGATCGCGAAGAACCGCTCGATCGACCCGAACAGCGCACGGTGGATCATGATCGGCCGCTTCTTCTGGCCGTCCTTGTCCATGTACTCGAGCTCGAAGCGCTCGGGCAGGTTGGGGTCGACCTGCACGGTCGACAGCTGCCAGGTGCGGCCGATCGCGTCGCGCGTCTTAAGGTCGATCTTGGGGCCGTAGAAGGCGGCCTCGCCCGGAACCTCGGTGAGCTTCAGACCGGATGCCACAGCGACGCGACGCAGAGCATCGGTCGACGACTCCCAGAACTCGTCCGAGCCGATCCACTTGGACTTCTCGTCGTCCTTCATCGACAGCTCGAGCTCGAAGTCGGTCAGGCCGAAGTCGCGGAGCATCGACAGGATGAACTCGAGGACCTTGGAGACCTCGCCCTCGAGCTGGTCCGGCGTCACGAAGAGGTGCGAATCGTCCTGGGTGAAGCCGCGCACGCGAGTGAGGCCGTGCAGTGCACCGGACAGCTCGTTGCGGTACACGGTGCCGTTCTCGGCGAAGCGCAGCGGCAGGTCGCGGTAGCTGCGCGCCCGCTCCTTGTAGATGAGGATGTGCATCGGGCAGTTCATGGGCTTCAGGTAGTAGTCCTGGCCCTGCTTGGTGATGTTCCCCTCGTCGTCGCGCTCCTCGTCCATGACGATCGGCGGGTACATGCCCTCCTTGTACGTGACGAGGTGGTTCGAGGTGAGGAAGAGGTCTTCCTTCGAGATGTGCGGGGTGTACACGTACGTGTAGCCGCCCTCGATGTGCCGCCTGCGCGCGTGCTGCTCCATCTCGCCGCGGACGATGCCACCGCGAGGGTGCCAGACCGAGAGGCCCGAGCCGATCTCCTCGGGGAACGAGAACAGGTCGAGCTCCTTGCCCAGTCGACGGTGGTCGCGCTTCGCGGCCTCCTCGAGACGGTGCTGGTACTCGCGCAGCTCGTCCTTCGACGGCCACGCCGTGCCGTAGATGCGCTGCAGCTGCGGGTTCTTCTCACTGCCGCGCCAGTAGGCGGCGGCGATGCGGGTGAGGTCCCAGCCGTTCCCGATCATGCGGGTGTTGGGCAGGTGCGGCCCCCGGCACAGGTCCTTCCAGACGACCTCGCCGTCGCGGGTCGTGTTGTCGTAGATCGTGAGTTCGCCCTCGCCGACTTCGACGGACGCGCCCTCTGCCGCCTCCTTGCCGCCCTTGAGACCGATGAGCTCCAGCTTGAAGGGCTCGTCGGCGAGCTCGACTCGCGCCTCGTCGTCGGTGACGACACGGCGCACGAAACGCTGGCCCTCACGCACGATGCGCTGCATCTCCTTCGTGATCGCCTTGATGTCCTCGGGCGTGAACGGCGTCTCGACGCCGAAGTCGTAGTAGAAGCCGTCGGTGATGGGCGGACCGATGCCGAGGTTCGCCTGCGGGTTGATCCGCTGCACCGCCTGCGCGAGAACATGCGCCGCCGAATGGCGGAGGATGTTGAGTCCGTCAGGGCTGTCGATCGTGACCGGCTCGACCTCGTCGGCATCCGTCACTGTCGCGGCGAGGTCCTTGAGGGTTCCGTTGACGCGCATCGCGACGACTGAACGGTCAGAGAACAGGGCGAAGCCGTCTTTCGGCTGAGCATTTTCAGGCACTGCACACTCCATCTGGGTCTGGATCTAGGCTACTCGCATGCCCGGGCGCGATTGACCGCTACAGCGTCGTCTCGGGCGAGGTGTCCGCCGCCGTCGGGGCGAGGATGATGATCGCCGCGCCGACCAGCGCGATCGCGGATCCGACCCAGTCCCAGAGCGTCGGCTTGAAGCCGTCGACGATGATCCCCCACGCCAGGGACCCGGCGATGAACACGCCGCCGTATGACGCCAGCACACGCCCGAAGTTCGCGTCGGGCTGGAGCGCCGCGATGAACCCGTATGCGCCGAGGGCCATGACCCCGAGAACCGCGAACACCCAGCCTCTGTTCTCCTTCACGGCCTGCCAGATCAGCCAGGCGCCCCCAATCTCGGCGACGGCGGCGAGCACGAACAGGATGCTGATGCGCAGGACGGTCATGATCCCAGTGTGGCGCAGGGCTTGTCACGCCTCACGATGCGGATCAGGCGCCGGCCACGACGAGCCCGGTCTCGTAGGCGAGGATGACGAGCTGCGCCCTGTCGCGTGCTCCCGCCTTCGACATGATCCGGTTCACGTGGGTCTTCGCGGTGTGCGGCGAGATCGTGAGCCCCGCGGCGATCTCGTCATTCGCGAGGCCTTCGGCGACGAGCACGAGCACCTCGCGCTCGCGCGGAGTCAGGAGAGCGAGGGCGGTGGTCCATCGTGCGGCGGGGTCTGATCCGCCGCGTCGGATGGAGCGCTCGATCAGTGCACGCGTGGCCATCGACGACAGCAGGGCTTCCCCGTCGTGGACGGTGCGCACAGCCCGGACGATCTCGTCGGGTTCCGCGCCTTTGCCGATGAAGCCGCTCGCCCCCGCGCGAAGTGCGGCGACGACGTTCTCGTCCTCTTCGAACGTCGTCAGGATCAGCACTCGCGGCTGAGCCGCCGAGTCGTTCTGGACGGCTGAGTCGTTCTGAGCGCAGATGAGCGCGGTGGCGGCGATTCCGTCGAGCTCCGGCATCCTGATGTCCATCAGCACGACGTCCGGTGCGGCCGTCTTCGCCAGACGCACGGCGTCGTGTCCGTTCGATGCCTCCCCCGCGACCACGAGGCCACCGTCGATGAGGATGTCCCGCACGGCATGTCGCACGAGAGGCTGGTCGTCGACCACGAGCACCGAGACGGTCATGGCGTATCGACGCCCTCGACCGGGATCCACGCCTCCAGCGAGAAGACACCTCGATCGCTGCCGAAGTGTGCCGCTCCACGCACCGCTGCGAGCCGCTCCTGGATGCCACGGAGTCCGTTGCCGGGGGCCGGCGACGCAGGTGCGACGTCTCTGGTCGGGTTGACGATCGTCAGGTGCAGGGCCGCGCTCTCGATGCGCAGCGCCACGGTGGCTGTGCCTCCGAGGCCGTGCTTGTGGGCGTTCGTGAGTGCCTCCTGCAGCACGAGATACGCCGCGTGGTCACTCGCGGGCGAGAGCACGAACCCGTCGTCCTGGCGCCGCAGATCGACTCGGAGCCCACCTCGTCGAAAACCGTCGATCAGGGTGTCCAGCTGGGCCAGCCCGCTCTGCGGCCGGCGGTCGTCGGGGTCGTCGAGAGCATCGGAGCGGAGCAGCGACATGAGGCCGCCGATGTCGCTGAGCACCGTGCGAGATGCACTGCGCACCGTGGTGAGAGCCTCCCTGGCGCGCTCCGGCCTGCTGTCGAGCGCCGACGAGGCGACACCGGCGTTCAGGCTGATCACCGCGATCTGGTGGGCTACGACATCGTGGAGGTCTCGGGCGATGCGCACCCGCTCCTCAGCGACGCGTCTGCGCGCCTCGTCATCGCGGTTCCGCTCGGCGCGCTCCGCGCGCTCGATCATCGCGGCGGCGAATTCCCGCCGAGATCTGGCCGCGTCTCCGAGTGCACCGCCGAGGACGACGAGCAGGACGAACTGCAGCGCGGTCGAGTCGAGAAGATCCCCCGCAAGGGCCCAGCCGTTCGAGAGGAAGACCACCACGGCCGAGACTGCGACCGCGATCAGTCCGATGCCGCGTCTGCGTCGATCCATGGCGGAGTAGCAGCCGATTGCTGCGGCGAGGAGCGCGCTCGGTGAGATGGTGCCTGCGGCGGCAGACGCGACGGCGCACAGCAGACTGATCGCCAGCACCACGAGCGGCCAACGACGACGGAAGGGCATGACCGCAGCGGCGACGACCGCCGGCACAAAGAGGAGTCCTCGCGCGCGGAAGGTGTCGTCGGGGAACGGCAGCAGCGCGAAGATCACGATCAGTGCGACGACGACGACATCGTTCAGTCGAATCCCGACACGGGGTTCACGGGTCGTCGGCATGCATCCAGTATTTCGTGTCTCCGCGACGCCCGGATCCTCCCGCCGGATGACATCCGCATACCGCGAACGCGGTATGCGGATGTCCGTCGAGGGCTGACGCGCGGGCGTCCCGCGTTCGTCAGGCTGGAGAGCAGGCGCGCGCTCCTCCCGATCTCCGCGTGCGCCGGGAAGGCCACCGTGCGCAGATCCATCAAGAGAACCCTCGTCGTCCTGACCGCGATCGGCGGCGTTCTCGCGGTCGGTCTCACGACCACGACGATCGTGAATGCGGTAGCCACAGCCACCGAGCGCGACCGTGTCGAACCCTACGGTCAGACGGTGGTGGTCGACGGCCGCGAGATGAACGTCCTCGTCGCAGGAGAAGGCGCGACCGACATCGTGCTTCTCCCTGGCTTCGGCACGGCCTCGCCTGTGCTCGACTTCGCGCCGCTGGTGTCCGATCTGGCGGAAGATCACCGGGTGATCGTCGTCGAACCGTTCGGCTATGGTCTGAGCGACGGCACCGACACCGAGCGGACGACCGAGAACATCGTCGGCGAGATCCACGAGGCACTCCGGGTGCTGCAGGTCGACGAGTACGTGCTCATGGGGCACTCGATCGCAGGGCTCTATGCGATCGAGTACGCCGAGCGATACCCGGATGAGGTGACGGCCTTCGTCGGCATCGACACGAGCGTGCCGGGGCAGCCGAACATGGACACGGAGTTCCCCGTCGGGCTGTTGGGCGCGGCGAAGAGTCTGGGCCTGGTCCGAGTCATCACGAGCCTGACGGGCGATGACCTGGGCGGCCTCGACTACGACGACGACGCGCGCGAGCAGATGGCGCTCCTCAGCAATCGGAACTCGCTCTCCCCCACCTATCTCGATGAGATGACGCACATCAGGACCAACTTCGCGGATGCCGCGGGCACCGGCTTTCCCGACCGACTCCCGCTCCTGCTGTTCGTGGTCGCCGACAACGCGGTCACTCCGAACTGGCTCGACCTGCACGAGCGCCAGGCCGCGGCCGTGGACGACGGAACCGTCATCCCCATCGACGGCGAGCACTATCTGCATCACACGCACGCACCCGAGATCGCCGACGGGTTTCGCGAATGGGAGGGCGCCCGAATGCTCGGTTCCGGATGACCGGGCGTGGCGGCGCTCCGGCGAACCGCATGCCCTCCGGAGCCGTCGGGGTAGCGTGAGCAGATGATCAGAGCACTGGCGCGTTGGATCCTCGCACTCGCACTCGGGGCGATCGGCATCGTCCATTTCGTGAGCACCCGTGGCTTCCGGGTCGTCGTGCCGGACTGGGCCACGAAGGCCACGCGCCTCGACAAGGACGCGATCGTGATCGCCTCGGGAGCCGCTGAGGTCGCTCTCGCCGTCGGGCTGCTCGCCCTCCCGAAGGAGAGACGCCGCATGGGCTTCGCGACTGCCGCGTTCTTCGTCGCCGTCTTCCCCGGGAACGTGCACCAGTGGCGAACCCGACGGTCGACGCCGGGTCTCGACACCGAGGCTCGTCGTTTCGGACGCCTCTTCCTCCAGCCGCTCCTGGTGCTGTGGGCTGTGTGGTCGACCGCCGAGCCCGCTCCCGCTCGCAGGCGACCGGCGCGCCGTAGCCGCTGAGGTCCCAGGCGCGCAACCCCGCCCACCGGTTCGGACGCTCGGGTGAGAATGGTGCCATGGCCTCTCCCTCACTCGTCTGGCTCCGCGACGACCTTCGGCTCGCCGACAATCCGGCACTGAGGGCGGCGATCGATCGCGGCGAACCCCTGGTCATGCTGTACGTCCTCGACGAGGAGTCCCCCGGCATACGACCGCTGGGCGGTGCTGCTCGCTGGTGGCTGCACCATTCCCTCGCGTCGCTGAACGAACGGGTGCAGGACCTCGGCGCATCGCTCATCCTCCGGCGTGGTCCGGCCGAGCGCGTCGTGCGCGAGACGGTCACCGACACCGGAGCCACAGCCGTGTTCTGGAACCGGCGCTACGGCGGTGCCGAACGTGACATCGACACGACCCTGAAGACGTCATTGCGCGACCACGGACTCGAGGTGACGTCCTTCCAGGCATCGCTGCTGCACGAGCCGTGGACGGTGAAGACCGGCAGCGGCACCCACTTCTCGGTGTTCACTCCGTTCTGGCGCGCCTGCCTCGCGCTTCCCACGCCCCGAGCGCCGCTCCCCGCACCGCGAAGCCTCGACGGAGTCGCCAGCGCGCCGGCCTCAGACGACCTCGACGACTGGAACCTGCTGCCCACCCGCCCTGACTGGGCCGGCGGACTGCGCGAGACCTGGGAGCCCGGCGAGCCCGCCGCGCGCGCCCGGCTGCGCTCCTTCCTGCACGAGGACATCGGTTCATATGACCGCGCCCGTGACGAGCCGTCGGCCGGTGCCACCTCTCTGCTCTCGCCTCGTCTCCGCTGGGGCGAGCTCAGCCCGTTCACCGTCTGGCAGGAGGCGGTCGACGCCAACGGCGCCGCAGGTTTTCTCTCGGAGCTCGGCTGGCGCGAGTTCGCCTGGCACACGACGTTCCACTCCCCCGATCTGGCGACCGTCAATCTGCGCCGTCAGTACGACGCGTTCCCGTGGCCGCCGCTCGATCCGGCGCAGCTCGAGGCGTGGCAGCATGGCGACACCGGCATCCCGCTGGTGGATGCGGGCATGCGGGAACTCTGGCACACCGGCTTCATGCACAATCGGGTGCGCATGGTCACGGCATCGTTCCTCGTGAAGAACCTGCTGATCGACTGGCGTCGCGGCGAGGAGTGGTTCTGGGACACGCTGGTCGATGCTGACGGCGCGAGCAACCCGTTCAACTGGCAATGGGTGGCAGGGTCCGGCGCTGACGCCGCACCGTACTTCCGTGTCTTCAACCCCGAACTGCAGGCGAAGAAGTTCGACCCGAACGGTCTCTACATCTCGCAATGGGCATCGGATGCTCCGTCGGAGCCGATCGTCGATCTCGCTGCGACACGCAAGGCTGCGCTCGCCGCCTACGACGTGGTCAAGCGGTCGTCACAGCCGACCGACTGACGTCGCCGCCCTCGCTCAGGCCGCGTAGCGCTCCACCCGCAGGACGCAGTCGAGCGACTCGTCCTGCACGGCGACCGTCGTCGACCAGTCAGCGCTCGCACCCGGATCGGTCGGGTCGACGTTCACCTGCGTGAGCGAGCGAGTGTCACCACCCTCGGTCAGCAGTGAGACGTAGATGCGATACGAGGCGGCTCCATCGCTCGAGTTGGTCACCGTGCCGGAGACCTCCCAGTGGTCGTCGACGAGCTCGCACTTCTTCACCTCGGCATCGGCGAGAGCTCCGGCCAGACCTTCGCCCGCCCCAGGGGTATCGACGATGTCGGTGATTCCCGCCTCTGCCTGCTCCGTCGCCGTCGGCGTCGGCTTCGGTTCGGGCGCCGGATCCGTGCAGCCGGCGAGTGCCAGACCGAGGACGACGGCGATACCGGCCGCAACGATCCTCGTGCTCGCGGTGTGGCGGCCTGAGGCGGGTGAGAAGAGAGTCGAGTGCAGCATCGGATGGCCTTTCAGTACTGAGTGCTAGGAGGAGAAGTTCTGGGAATCGGACGGACGACGACGCCGTCCGGCGACGAGCAGCACGAGCCCGGCGAGCAGCAGAAGCATCGATCCGCCGACGAGCGGCGCCACATCGCCGCCGCCGGTGGTCGGAAGGGGATAGCCGGGAGGCACGTCGCTCGGCGACGGGTCAGGCTCCGGTCGAGGCGATGTCGTGGGCTCGGGCGATGTCGTGGGCTCCGGTGATGTCGTGGGTTCCGGCGATGTCGTGGGTTCCGGCGATGTCGTGGGTTCCGGCGATGTCGTGGGTTCCGGTGACGTCGTGGGTTCCGGCGATGTCGTGGGTTCCGGCGATGTCGTGGGCTCCGGCGACGTCGTGGGCTCGCGATCGGGAAGAGGCACGGAGTCGTTCGCGGCATCCCTCACCGCGTCGCCCGTCTCTGCTTCGACACTCGTCACCACCGCACGGGACGATACCAGCGTGCCCTCCATCGCGGGCGTGATCACGACGGTGGCGGTGGCGGTGACGCTCTGTCCGGGGAGCAGCACTCCCGGCTCTCCGGGCCAGCGGTAGTCGATGGTCGACAAGCCCGGGAACAGGTCGGTGATCGACACTCCGGTCAGTGCCGTCGTGCCGGTGTTCTTCGCCGTGTACGCGAAGACGAGCGTGTCGCCGGCGTAACCCGGCCGGCCGTCTGCGACGGAGATGGCCATGTCGAGCTGGATGCTCGACACGTTCGGCACCTCGACGCGCACGGAGTCCTGGGCAGCGACGGCCTGCCCGCCCGGGGACGTTCCGACTGCCGAGGCGGAGTTGTCGATGTGGCCGCGATCGACATCGGCCTGACCGATGACGTACGAGGCGGTGACCGTCGCGGACTGCCCTGATGCAAGGACTCCCGGCGCTCCCGGCCACGTTACGGTCGGCGTTCCGAGGCCCTCGAGCGCATCTGACACCGCGACGTCCTCCAGCGTGACGTTGCCGGTGTTGGTCACCGTCATGACGTAGCGCACCCCGCCGCCCTGCTGAGCAGCACCGGTGAGCTCAGCGGCCTTGTCCAGAGACAGGGCGGGCGAGGGCTCGATGATGTTCTCGCCCGCGTCGAGGTCACGGACGACGATGCCCGATCCTGTGCCCGTGACGACGGCATCCGACGCGATCCGTCCCGCATCCACGTCGTCCTGGGAGAGCGCGTAGCGCGCGACGGCGGTGGCCACCTCACCCGGTGCCAGCACGCCGGGCGTACCGGGCCAGGTGATCTGCAGCCCCGCGAGTCCCGTCTGCCCATCCGCCAGCGTCACGCCGCGCAGCGTGACGTTTCCGGTGTTGCGGAATGTGAATGTGTAGTCGACGAGATCGCCGGGGTACCCGGTGGCACCGGCGGAGTAGACCTGGTTCTTCTCGAGATCGATCGATGCGGACGAGGCCGCAGTCGGGACGACCGACCTCGGCGAGGTCGCCGTCACCGGCGTACCGTCAGGCAGCTGTGCACCCGCGGTGGCGGTGTTGCGGACTGCTCCCGCGTCGACGTTCGCCTGACGGATGACGTAGGACGCCGTCGCGACGACGGACTGCCCCGGCGCAAGGGTGCCGGGCGACCCCGGCCATGCGTACGAGATCGCCGAGAGCCCTGCCAGGGGATCTATGAGCGTCACCGACGACGCCGTCAGGGATCCGGTGTTCGTGATCACGAAGGAGTAGTCGATCCGGTCACCGACCGCGCCGGCGCCCTGTCTCACGCCGCTCTTCGTGACCGAGAGCGAGCCGGAACCGGGGGTCAGCCGCACCACGGTGACGGAGGACTCATCGGAGACCTCGATCCCGGACGGCTGCTCGCCCACGCCCGTGGCGACGTTGCGGATCAAGCCCGCATCGACGTCGGACTGCGTGACGGAGTGCTCGGCCGTGATCACCACGCTCTGTCCCGGTCGCAGTCGTCCGGGATTCGCCGGGTCCGGCCAGGTGTAGACGAAGCCGGACAGTCCGCTCACGGTGTTGTCGAGCTGCACGTCCTCGAGAGTCGTGTTGCCCGTGTTCTGGATTCGGAAAGCGTACTCGACGGTGTCGCCCAGCACTCCGGCGTCTCCGACGGCGAGGGTCGCGGTCTGCGTGGTCTCGATCGCCTGATCCGGACTCGTGGGAGGGTCGGTGCGAATCACTGACGGGTCCGAGCTGTCGGAGACCACGGTGCCCCGGGGCGATGTGCCGAACGACGTCGCGATGTTGCGGATCGAGCCGGCGTCGACGTCGGCCTGCGTGACGGTGTACCGGGCCACGCCGGTCGCTGTGCCGCCCGGCGCCAGAATGCCTGTGGTCGACGGGAACTCGATCTGCGGCGCGCCGAGCCCCTGGAGGTCGTCCTGCAGGCGGATCAGACGCAGCGTGACGTTTCCGGTGTTCGTGATGTCGAACGTGTACTCGATGATGCTGCCGACACCCCCGCTGCCCTCGACGTACGAGCCGCCCTTGACGGTCTGGATCGCGGGAGCATGGGCTGCGGTCTCGAGCGGCTCGATCGTGGACTGGGCGGTGAGGACTTCCTCGCCCGGTGTGGTCGCCCGCACGGAGGCCGTGTTCTGCACGGAACCACGATCGACGTCCTCCTGGCTGATGGCGTACGCGGCAGAGCCTCGCGCGATCTGGCCGGGAGAGAGGACTCCCGGGGCTGCCGGCCAATCGATCGTGATCGGCCCGATGCCCACGAGCTCATCGGTGATCGCGATGTCCGACAGGGTCACCGTCCCGGTGTTCTCGATGCGGAAGTCGAACGTCACCCCGTCGCCGGTTCCGCGCGCACCGGGCGTATCCAGTCCGGCGGTCTTCGTGAACACGAGACCGGGGGCCGGAGCGAGAGACACCGTGGCCGGTGCCGTGGCCGTCGCAGGGGCGCCGTTCGGGGGGTTTGCGGTGCCCGTGACGAGGCTCGTGACGGCCCCTGCGTCGACATCGGCCTGCGTGAGGACGTACGTCGCCGTCGCCGTCACGGACTGCCCGGGAACGAGGACNGCGCCGTTCGGGGGGTTTGCGGTGCCCGTGACGAGGCTCGTGACGGCCCCTGCGTCGACATCGGCCTGCGTGAGGACGTACGTCGCCGTCGCCGTCACGGACTGCCCGGGAACGAGGACACCCGGCGCCCCCTGCCAGACATAGGCGGGTACAGAAGCGGCGGCCAGAGCATCGGCCAGCGCGACACCGGTGAGAGTGACGTTGCCCTCGTTGGCGAGGACGTACGTCCAGGTCACGACGTCACCGGCCCTGCCCGTCGCTCCCGGCGCGAGCGCACCCGAGTTCGCGACCGTGACCGCCGGGACCGCGGCATCCGTGTCCACGACGCTCTCCGGCGAGACCGCCGTGATCGACTCGCCCCGCGCCGGCGTCCCCGACGCGGAAGCCGTATTCACCACACGCCCCGCATCCACATCAGCCTGCACGATCTCATACTCACCGGTCGCCGTCGCCGTCTCCCCCGGAGCGATCACACCCGGAGCACCCGCATCCGGCCACACCACATCCGACACCACCACACCGGGCACCGCATCCGAGAGCACCACACCCGACACCGTCACATTGCCCGTATTCGTCACCCCGAACTCATACGACACCAGATCACCGACAGCACCACCATCGACCAACGCACCCGACTTCGACACCGACAACCCCGCCGCAGGCAACACCGTGTTCACCCGCACCGTGTTCGTGTCCGCAGACACCCGCACCCCACCCGGAGCCGACGCCGCCACCGACGCCGTATTCTCCACGAACCCACGATCCACATCAGCCTGCGTCAGCAGATAGAACCCACGACCCGTGACCGACTCCCCCACACCCACACGACCAGGCACCGCCGGATTCGGCCACGCGATCGACACCCCCTGCAGACCCACCATCGGATCCACCAACACGCCATCCGTGACCGTCACATTGCCCGTATTCGTCACCACCACCGCATAATCGACCCTGTCCCCCACCACACCGATATCACCCTCCGCCAACACCCCCGACTTCACCGCAGACA
>NZ_LMOW01000003.1:0-430494 GCF_001423645.1 Microbacterium sp. Leaf161
CCGGTTACATTCCGAACCCGGAAGCTAAGCCTCACAGCGCCGATGGTACTGCAGGGGGGACCCTGTGGGAGAGTAGGACACCGCCGGACTTCTTTTAAGCAAATGGCCACCCATCGTTGGGTGGCCATTTTGCGTTAACAACATCTAGAACAGGGAGCATCATGCCGGAAGAGGAAGAGCGCCGTCCGCGTCGCAACGACGACAATGGATCGCGCGGTCACCGACCTTCCGGAGGGCGCTCAGATCAGAACCGCAGCAGCGGTCCGCGTCGTGATGACACGCCCCGACGAGAGGGCGGATTCAACCGTGATGGTGGTGCCCCGCGTTCGGGTGGGTACAACCGTGATGGTGGCGCTCCGCGTTCGGGTGGGTACAACCGTGATGGTGGCGCTCCGCGTTCGGGTGGGTACAACCGTGATGGCGGCGCACCGCGCCGCGACAACGACGCCCCTCGTTCCGGTGGTTACAACCGCGATGGTGGTGCGCCTCGTTCGGGTGGCTACAACCGTGATGGCGGTGCACCGCGCCGCGACAACGACGCCCCTCGCTCCGGCGGCTACAACCGCGATGGCGGTGCTCCTCGTTCCGGTGGGTACAACCGCGACGGTGGCGCTCCTCGTTCCGGTGGGTACAACCGCGACGGTGGCGCACCGCGCCGCGACAACGACGCCCCTCGCTCGGGCGGTTACAACCGCGATGGTGGCGCTCCTCGTTCGGGCGGCTACAACCGCGATGGTGGCGCACCGCGCCGCGACAACGATGCACCTCGTTCCGGTGGGTACAACCGTGATGGCGGTGATCCTCGTTCCGGTGGGTACAACCGCGATGGCGGTGCCCCTCGTTCCGGTGGGTACAACCGCGACGGTGGCGCACCGCGCCGCGACAACGACGCACCTCGCTCGGGCGGTTACAACCGCGATGGTGGCGCTCCTCGTTCCGGTGGGTACAACCGCGATGGTGGCGCACCGCGCCGCGACAACGACGCACCTCGTTCGGGCGGTTACAACCGTGGGTACAACCGTGATGGCGGTGCTCCTCGTTCGGGCGGGTACAACCGTGATGGCGGTGCTCCTCGTTCGGGCGGGTACAACCGTGATGGCGGTGCYCCTCGCTCGGGTGGCTACACCCGTGACGGTGGCGCCCCTCGCTCGGGTGGCTACACCCGTGACGGTGGCGCGCCGCGGCGTGACGGCGACGCCCCTCGTTCCGGTGGCTACAACCGTGACGGTGGCGCACCGCGCTCCGGTGGGTACAACCGCGATGGTGAAGCGCCTCGTTCGGGTGGCTACAACCGCGACGGGGGACAGGACCGCGACTCTTCGCGCTCCTACCCGCAGCGTGGGGGAGCGGGCCGCGAACGTCCGATTCAGGCAGACGGAGATCGGCCGCGGTTCAACGACCCGCACATTCCGGATGAGGTCACGGCCCGCGACCTGCACACCTCTGCCCGCAACGAGCTGAAGACTCTGAGCAAGGAGAACGCCGAACTGGTCGCGCGTCACCTCGCCATGGCATCTCAGCTCATCGACGAGGATCCGGCCCGTGCACACGAGCACGCTCTCGCCGCTTCTCGCCGCGCCGGCCGTATTGCGATCGTCCGCGAAACGCTCGGCATCACTGCATACGCCACAGAGGACTTCGCTCTGGCTCTCCGCGAGCTGCGCACGTATCGTCGCATCTCCGGCAAGGACGACCAGATCGCGCTGATGGTCGACAGCGAGCGTGGCATCGGACGCCCCGACCGCGCCCTCGAGACCGGTCGTGCCGTTGACCGGGCTGCGCTCACCACGCCCGTTCGCGTCTCCCTGGCGATCGCGATGTCGGGTGCGCGCCTGGATCAGGGGGACCTCGAGCTCGCGCTCGGCGAACTCGAGATTCCCGAGCTCGACCCCGACCGCGCGTTCGAGTGGAGCCCTGCACTGTTCGCGGCTCGTGCAGCAGTGCTCGAGGATCTCGGACGAACTGATGAAGCCGAGTTCTGGGCGCACCGCGCAGAGGTAGCCGCCCAGGCACTCGGTGTCGACGAGGCCGGCGACGAGGAGATCATCATCGAGGACGGCCTCATCGAAGGCGACTTCGACGACGACCACGCTGACGCTGACGCTGACGCTGACGCTGACGCTGACGCTGACGCTGACGCTGACGCTCACGACGTCGAGCCCGAGCCGTCCATCGACGACGAGGTCCGCGAGCTTCTCGGCGAAGACGACGCGGCTGCCGGCACTGACGATGGCGCCGACGAGACCGCCGAGGGCTTCACCGCATCCGATTCGTCGAAGGAGGCGTAGTGGGGCTGTTCTCCAAGAAGCCTGCGCTGCGCACCCCGCTTGACGGCGTGGACGCCGTGCTCGCGGATCTGGATGGCGTCGTCTACGCGGGGCCGGGCGCTCTGCCGCATGCGGTGGAAAGCCTCAACGCCGCCGCGACGACTGCTCGGCTCGGGTACATCACGAACAACGCATCTCGCACAGACGCGTCGGTCGCCGAGCACCTGAGCAGCCTGGGCCTCGACGTCGCGCCCGCTGATGTGATCACCAGCCCGCAGGCTGCGATGCGGCTTCTCGCCGGAATCGTCCCGCCACCCGCCACGCTTCTGATCGTGGGCGGAGCGGGACTCGTCGACGAGGCGGAGAAGGCGGGTTACACCGTCACTCGCAGCGCCGAGGATGCTCCGGATGCGGTCGTGCAGGGCTTCGCCCCCGAGGTCGCGTGGACGGATCTCGCCGAGGCGGCGTTCGCGCTGAAGGTTCCCGAGGAGGATGGCGGCATCCCGTGGATCGCCACCAACACCGACTGGACGATCCCGCGCGAGCGCGGCATCGCCCCAGGCAACGGGACGCTCGTGTCTGCCGTGCACACGGCGATCGGTCGGCTCGCGACCGTCGCCGGCAAGCCTGAGACTCCGATCTTCGAAGAGGCCACAGAGCGCTTCGGAGCGAAGAAGCCGCTGTTCATCGGCGACCGTCTCGATACGGACATCCTCGGAGCCGTCCGCGCGGGCATCGACTCCGCGCTCGTGCTCACCGGCATCGACCGACCCAAGCACGTGCTCGCCGCGCCGGAGGGGTCGCGTCCGACGTACATCCTGAGTGACCTGCGCGAACTGCACCAGCCGTACCCAGAGGTCACGTCGAAGGACGGCATCCATTCGGTCAACGGCGCATCCGTGCGGGTCGTCGGCGCCGACGTCGAGATCGTCGCCGAAGGAGAGTCGCAGATCGATCTGCTTCGGGCAGGCGCATCTGCGATCTGGGCATCGGGAACACCGGTGTTCGTGCTGAGAGTGCCCGAGCGCCTGTACGACGACCCGTTCCACCGGCCCTGACCGGCGGCTCGCGCCGCCGTGGCTCCGCCGACGTGTCGGCGCCGCCGCGTACAGTAGAGGCGTGAGTGATGAGACGACGAATGCACCGACCGACGGTCTGTGGAGTCGCCTGCGCCTGATCGAGGGGCAGCCTCTCGCTGCCAGAGCAGACGCGTACTCCGGGCTTCACGAAGAGCTGTCGCGCCGCCTCGACAGCGGCGCGAAGCTCGACCAGCGCGACGCGCCGGGCTCCCGATGACGCGACTCGATGCCGCCCTCGCCGCACGAGGACTCGCTCGTTCGCGCACGCATGCTGCCACGCTCATCGCCGGCGGTCTCGTGAGCATCGACGGCCGCCCCGTGGTGAAGGCCTCGACACCTGTCGCAGACACGGCGGAGATCACTGTCGCCGGCGCCGATCATTACGTCGGTCGTGGGGCGCACAAGCTGATCGCCGCTCTCGACGGATTCGGCATCTCTGCCGACGGCCGCCTCGCGCTCGATATGGGTGCCTCCACCGGCGGCTTCACCCAGGTGCTTCGTGAGCGCGGAGCGCGGCGCGTGCTCGCCGTCGACGTGGGCCACGACCAGATGGCCGCGGCCGTGGCATCCGACACCGGCGTCGTGGTCGTCGAGGGCTACAACGTCCGTCACATGACTCCCGAGAATCTCCAGGAGGTCACGGGCGAAGCGGACGCTCCCGACCTCATCGTCGGCGACCTGTCCTTCATCTCCCTCGAGCACGTGCTGCCCGCTGTCGCGGGGGTCGCCGCTGCCGGCGCAGACATCGTCCTGCTCGTGAAGCCGCAGTTCGAAGTCGGTCGCACCGCGGTGCGCGGCGGACTCGTCACCGACCCGGCCACGCGCGCGGATGCCGTCGCACGAACGGCGTGGAGCGCCTGGGATGCCGGCCTGGGCATGCTCGGCATCCTGCCCTCGCCGATCCTCGGAACGCACGGCAACTCGGAGTATCTCCTGCACCTCGCGCCGGCGCGAGGCAGCGATCCGTCAGAATGGTCAGACCGCATCAACGCACTGGCAGGGAGACGATGAACGAGCGCAACATCCTGGTCGTCGCCCACGCCGGCCGGGAAGCCACTGTCGAGGCGGCCCGCAAGGTGATCGACGAACTCCGCGGTGCCGGTGCGCGTCCTGTGCTCCCGCCCGATGAGAGCGGTGACCTGAGAGCGGTCGACCCGCACTTCGCTGACGTCGACATCCTCGGCGAGACCGTGCAGCAGGACGAGCTCGAACTCGCGATCGTCCTCGGGGGAGACGGCACAATCCTGCGCGCCGCCGAACTGGTGCGCGGCTGCTCGGCACCCGTGCTCGGCATCAACATGGGACACGTCGGATTCCTCGCCGAGATCGATCGAGACGACATGGATGCCGCTGTGCGACGCGTCATCGATCGCGACTACGAGGTCGAAGAGCGCCTGGCGCTGTCGGTGCGCGTCAAAGACGTCGACGGCGCCGTCGTCTACGAGACCTTCGCGCTCAACGAGGCCACGGTCGAGAAGGCCAGCCGCGAGCGCATGATCGAGGTCGTGCTCGAGATCGACGGTCTGCCCCTGTCGAGCTTCGGCTGCGACGGCATGGTCGTGTCCACGCCGACCGGGTCGACGGCCTACAATTTCTCGGCGGGCGGGCCGGTCATCTGGCCCAGCGTCGAAGCCATCGCGGTCGTGCCCCTGTCGGCTCATGCTCTGTTCGCCAAGCCTCTCGTCGTCAGCCCCGACGCTGCCGTGGCCATCGAGATGCTCGAGGGCACCTCTGGTGCCGGCATCCTCTGGTGCGACGGCCGCCGCTCCCACGACCTGCCTCCTGGCGCACGGGTCGTGGTGCGCAAGTCCTCGCGTCCGGTGCGCCTCGCGCGCCTGCATCCCACCGAGTTCACCAACCGTCTGGTGCGCAAGTTCCAGCTGCCGGTCGCCGGATGGCGCGGACAGGGGGCGGCCTCGTGATCGAGGAGATGCGGATGCAGGGGCTCGGCGTGATCGCCGACGCCGTGCTGCCCCTCGGCGCCGGATTCACCGCGATCACGGGTGAGACCGGTGCGGGCAAGACGATGGTCGTGACCGGCCTCGGCCTGCTGCTCGGGCAGCGCGCCGACTCCGGAGCCGTTCGAGCGGGTGCAGCCCAGGCATCGGTCGCCGGCGTGTGGATCGTGCCTGAGACGGGCGACGTCGCCGACATCGTCTCGGATGCCGGTGGAGAGCTGGAGCCTGCGGGGTCCGGTGTCGCCGAGCTGTACGTCTCCCGCACGCTGAGTGCCGAGGGCCGCAGCCGCGCGAGCGTCGGCGGACGCGCGGCGCCGGCGGGAGTGCTGTCGGCTCTGGCCGAGGAGCTGGTCGTCGTGCACGGCCAGTCCGAACAGCTGAGGTTGCGCTCCTCCGCGGCGCAGCGCGATGCCCTCGACCGCTTCGGAGGTGCGCCGATCGCCGAGGCGCTGGACGCCTACGCATCGTCGTTCGCCCGGTGGCGCGAGCTGGACGCCGAGATCGCCGACATCACCGAGAACCGAGACCGCCGTGCCGAAGAGGCATCGCGTCTCCGTGAAGCGCTGGCACTCATCGAAGCCGCTGCCCCCGAACCCGGGGAGGACGTCGAGCTGTCCGCACGGGCAGAACGTCTGGCGAACGCCGAGGAGCTGCGCCTCGCCGCGTCACTCGCACACAGCGCGCTCTCGAGCGAAGAAGGCGAACCGGATGCGTCGGCTCTGATCGCCGAAGCGCGTCGCGCGCTCGAGCGCGTCTCCGACGCCGCGCTCACGGACATCTCGGCCGCCCTCGCCGACATCGGCTACCGCATCGCCGATGTCGCGGGGCAGCTCTCGGCATACCTCGCCGACCTCGATGAGACAGGACCGCACGAGCTGGCGGCTGTCGAAGAGCGCCGCGCAGCTCTGGGCACGCTCATTCGTGCGCACGGTTCGCTGGACGAGGCTCTCGAGCTCTGGCAGACGGGGTCGACGCGGCTCGCTGAGCTCGACGACGACGGCGAGCGGCTCGATCGCCTCGAAGCCGAGCGCGATGCCGCCCGCGCAGATCTCGATGCACGTGCTGAGGCCCTGACGGCGGAGCGCACCGAGGCCGCCGCGCGTCTCGGGGTGGCCGTGAGCGAGGAGCTGCATGCCCTCGCGATGCCCGACGCGACCCTCGAGGTCGCGGTGACACCGGGCACGGAGAGCGCTCACGGTCGTGACGATGTCGCGATCCTGCTCGCCCCGCACCCGGGAGCCGAACCTCGATCCGTCGGCAAGGGGGCGTCGGGTGGTGAGCTCTCGCGGGTCATGCTCGCGATCGAGGTCGTCATCGCCGGAACAGACCCCGTGCCCACCTTCGTGTTCGACGAGGTCGATGCCGGCATCGGCGGTGCTGCGGCCATCGAGGTCGGCCGCCGACTCGCCCGACTTGCAGAGAAGTCGCAGGTGATCGCAGTCACTCATCTGGCTCAGGTCGCCGCGTTCGCCACCAACCATCTCTCCGTCGTCAAATCCAACGACGGTGCAGTCACCGCATCGAGTGTCCGTCGTCTCGAGGGTCAGGAGCGCGAGGCCGAGATGGCTCGACTGCTGTCCGGATTGACCGATTCGGATGCCGCGATCACCCATGCCCGAGAACTTCTCAGCCTCGGCACCCCCACCTCCTGATAGGATCGAAGCCCGTGATGAACTCTTCTTCTGCGGGGCCCAAGAACGACACGACCAAGCACATCTTTGTGACGGGTGGTGTCGTTTCGTCTTTGGGTAAAGGGCTCACTGCCGCAAGCCTAGGCAACCTCCTCACGGCCCGCGGACTCCGCGTCGTGATGCAGAAGCTCGACCCGTATCTGAATGTCGATCCGGGTACCATGAACCCGTTCCAGCACGGCGAGGTCTTCGTCACGGACGACGGCGCCGAGACAGACCTCGACATCGGGCACTACGAGCGCTTCCTCGACATCAACCTGTCTGAGGCCGCCAACGTCACGACCGGCCAGATCTACTCGCAGGTGATCGCCCGTGAGCGCCGCGGCGAGTACCTCGGCGACACCGTGCAGGTCATCCCGCACATCACCGACGAGATCAAGCGCCGCATGCGTCTGCAGGCGACGGAGGACCCGCGTCCTGACGTGATCATCACCGAGGTCGGCGGCACGGTCGGCGACATCGAATCGCAGCCGTTCCTCGAGTCGGCACGCCAGCTGCGTCACGAGCTCGGCCGCGACAGCGTCTTCTTCGTGCACGTGTCGCTCGTTCCGTTCATGGGGGCGTCCGGCGAGCAGAAGACCAAGCCTACGCAGCACTCCGTCGCCGCCCTCCGCCAGGTCGGCATCCAGCCCGACGCGCTCGTGCTGCGCAGCGATCGTCCGGTCAGCGAGAGCAACCGCAACAAGATCGCTCTCATGTGCGACGTCGACGCCGAGGGTGTCATCAACACGGTCGACCTGCCGAGCATTTACGACATCCCGTCGACGCTCAACGACCAGGGCCTCGACTCGTACATCGTGCGCCGCCTCGGTCTCGACCAGAAGGCGGCAGAAGAGGTCGACTGGACGCGCTGGAGCAAGGTGCTGCACGCCGTGCACAACCCCAAGCACGAGGTGACCATCGGTCTGGTCGGCAAGTACATCGACCTGCCCGACGCCTACCTCTCCGTGACGGAGGCGCTCAAGGCCGGCGGCTTCGCGCAAGAGACCAAGGTCAACATCCGCTGGATCCCCTCCGACCGCTGTGAGACGCCTGAGGGTGCGAAAGAGCAGCTCGGCGAGCTCGACGGCATCTGCGTTCCCGGTGGCTTCGGCATCCGCGGCATCGAGGGCAAGCTGGGCGCGCTGAAGTTCGCGCGCGAGCAGGGCATCCCGACGCTCGGTCTCTGCCTCGGCCTGCAGTGCATGGTCATCGAGTACGCCCGCGATGTCGCCGGCATCACCGAGGCATCATCGAGCGAGTTCGACCCGCAGACCACCGAGCCCGTCATCGCCACGATGGCCGAGCAGGTCGAGATCCTCGACGGTGGCGACCTCGGCGGCACCATGCGTCTGGGGCTGTACCAGGCAGCACTCGCCGAGGGATCCCTGGCGCGCGAGCTGTACGGCGCGCCCGAGGCATCGGAGCGCCACCGTCACCGCTACGAGGTCAACAACGCCTACCGTGCTCGGCTCTCCGAGGCCGGTCTCGTGTTCTCGGGCCTGAACCCCGAGCTCGATCTGGTCGAGTACGTCGAGCTGCCGCGCGATGTGCACCCGTACTACATCGCGACGCAGGCGCACCCGGAACTCCGCTCGCGTCCGACCGCCCCGCACCCGCTGTTCCGCGGACTGGTCGGAGCCGCGATCGAGCGTCACCGCTCGAGTGAGCTGTTCGACGTCGAAGCCGATGCGTGAGTTCGTCGAAGCCGATGCCTGAATTCGACGACCTGCGCGACGAGCCCTTCGAACCGGAAGTGCTCCGCAGCGATCTCGCGTACGAGGGTGCCGTCTGGAACGTCCGCGATGACCGGGTGCGCTACGGCGACGGAGAGATCCGCCGTCAGTATGTCGCGCACACGGGCGCCGTCGCGATCGTCGCCTTGGATGACGCGGGGCGGGTGCTGCTGATCCAGCAGTACCGGCATCCGATCCGTCACCGTGACTGGGAGCTTCCCGCCGGTCTGCTCGATGTCGCAGGGGAGGAGCCGCTCGAGGCCGCTCGACGCGAGCTCGCCGAAGAGGCCGACCTGGTCGCTGCGCACTGGGAGCCGCTCGTCTCGTCGTGGACGACCCCTGGCGGAAACGACGAGCTCATCCACGTCTTCCTCGCGAGCGGCGTCTCGGCGGCGCAGGACGCGCATGCGCGCGAGGACGAAGAGGCCGACATCCGCGTCGAGTGGGTTCCGCTCGACGCGGCGGTCGCGGCGGTTCTCGACGGGCGGATGCGCAACGGCATCCTCGGCATCGGCGTGCTCGCCGCCGCCCAGAGGCTGCGCGACCGGAGCTGAGGATGCAGCTCGACCGTGCGCTGGACACGTATCTGCGCCACGTCACGATCGAGCGCGGTCTCAGCGAGCACACGATCGCCGCGTATCGGCGCGATCTCGGTTCCTACCTCGAGTGGCTGGATGCCGACGGGGTCACCGACACGGCGCAGATCAGCGCGGCTGTGGTCGGGCGGTTCATCGCGGATCGATCGGCCGCAGATCCCGCCCCTGCCGCGACCAGTCTTGCGCGACTGCAGTCGTCGGTGCGCGGGTGGCACCGCTTTCTGGCGCGCGAAGGCATCGAACAGGATGATCCGAGCGGGCGTCTTCGTCCGCCCAAGGCCCCTCGTCGCCTCCCCAAGGCTCTGACGATCGACCAAGTCGAGCGCCTGCTCGGCGCGCCCAGTGCCGAAGACCCGATAGGGATCCGCGACAGGGCTTTGCTCGAACTGCTCTATGCGACCGGCGCCCGGGTGTCCGAGGCGGTCGGACTCGACGTCGACGACCTCGCTCACGGCGACGTGCTGCGCCTTCGGGGCAAGGGGTCGAAGGAGCGCATCGTGCCGATCGGCTCGTTCGCCCGTGACGCGGTGGACGCGTATCTCACCCGCGTCCGCCCAGGTCTCGCGGCGAAGGGGCGGGCATCGGCCCGGCTCTTCCTCGGTGCTCGAGGTGCCCCGCTGTCACGGCAGAGCGCATGGCTCGTCATCCGCTCGGCCGCGGAGCACGCGCACATCACCGCAGAGGTGTCGCCGCACACGCTGAGGCACTCGTTCGCGACGCACCTGCTGCAGGGCGGTGCCGACGTGCGCGTCGTGCAGGAGCTGCTCGGACACGCCTCGGTCGCGACGACGCAGATCTACACGCACGTATCGGTCGACACCCTGCGGGACATCTACGCCACTTCTCATCCACGCGCCCGCTGAGATCGCGGCGCTGCGGCGAAATCGCGGGATCGCCGGGGCCGAGGCAGTGATCCCGCCAGGCGATCGGTAGACTCGACCGAGCACGAAAGAGCAGGAGAATCGGTGGCTGAGAACGCGGCGAAGTCCAGGGCGAAAACGTCGAAGAACGACGACACCCCCATGGGACCCACCGGGCGTCCCTATCACGGCTTCGCGACCCCTGAACCGCTCGCCTCTCACGGGCCCGCACGCATCATCGCACTGTGCAACCAGAAGGGCGGCGTCGGCAAGACGACGACCGCGATCAACCTCGCTGCAGCCCTCGCTGAATACGGCCGCAAGGTGCTGGCCGTCGACTTCGACCCCCAGGGTGCGCTGTCGGCCGGTCTCGGCATCCAGACACATGACGTGCCGACCGTGTACGACCTGCTGCTCGACACCAAGCGCGACGCGCATGAGGCGATCGTCCCCTCAGGGGTCGATGGTCTCGACGTGATGCCCGCGAACATCGACCTGTCCGCCGCCGAGGTGCACCTCGTGAACGAGGTCGCCCGCGAGACGATCCTCGCCCGTGTTCTCCGTCAGGTGGCGGGGGAGTACGACGTCATCCTGATCGACTGCCAGCCCTCGCTCGGCCTGCTCACGGTGAACGCACTGACTGCGGCTCATGGCGTCATCATCCCGCTCGAGTGCGAGTTCTTCGCGCTTCGCGGCGTGGCCCTCCTGATCGAGACCATCGACAAGGTGCGGGACCGGCTGAACCCGTCGATCACCATGGACGGCCTTCTCGCCACCATGTACGACCCGCGCACGCTGCACTCGCGCGAGGTTCTCGAGCGTGTGGTCGAGGCGTTCGGCGACGATGTCCTGGAGACCGTGATCGGTCGCACGGTCAAGTTCCCCGACGCCTCGGTCTCCGGCGTGCCGATCACCGAGTTCGCTCCGGAACACGCTGCCGCGCAGGCCTACCTGCGGCTGGCGCGGGAGCTGGTCACCCGTGGCGCTGTCGCCTGAGCTCGAGCCGTCAGACACACCGGCAGAGTCCGTCTCGCCAGCTCAGTCCTTCTCACCCGCAGAGTCCATCGGACCTGTCGACGCCGCCGCGGAGCGCGATCCCGAGGTCACGGGAGAAGCTCCCGTCTCGGAGGCCGGATTCCGCGTCTCACTGTCGAACTTCGACGGCCCGTTCGATCTGCTGCTGAACCTCATCTCGAAGCACGAGATGGACATCACCGAGGTCTCGCTGAGCGCGGTCACGAACGAGTTCATCGCGTACCTCAGAGAGCTCGACGACGACGAGGAACTCGACCAGGCGTCGGAGTTCCTCGTGGTCGCGGCGACGCTGCTCGACATGAAGGTGGCAGGGCTCCTGCCGCAGGGTGAGCTGGTGGATGCCGAGGCCGTCGCGCTGCTCGAAGCCCGAGACCTTCTCTTCGCGCGCCTCCTGCAGTATCGCGCCTTCAAGGAGGTGTCCGCCTGTTTCGCCCGGTGCCTGCAGCGCGAGGACCGACGTCATGTGCGCGCGGCCAGGCTCGACGAGAAGCACCGGCGGAAGACGCCAGAGCTCGTCTGGTCGCTCAGCGTCGACGATTTCGCCGCCCTCGCACTTCTGGCCTTCGCGCCGAGAGAGATACCGCATGTCGGCCTCGATCATCTGCACGCGCCGCTCGTCAGCATCCGCGAACAGGCCGCGATCGTCGTCACCCTGCTTCGCGCCGCGGAGTCGGTGAGCTTCCGCGAGCTCGTCGCGGGTGTGAGCGAGCCGGGGATCGTCGTCGCTCGGTTCATCTCCGTGCTGGAGCTCTATCGGCACGCCGCCCTCTCCTTCGAACAACTGGAACCGCTCGGCGAGCTGACGCTGCGCTGGGCCGCCGACTCCTGGTCGGACGAGACACTCGCATCGCTGGGAGCCGACTATGACCGATGACGTGACCGAATCCGCGACCGATGCAACCGTGCGGGAGTCTCCGCTGTCCGAGCGCATCGAGGCGATCCTGCTGATCATCGACGAGCCGATCGGTCTCGTCGCCCTCGCCGCGGCAGTCGGCTCGCCGGTGGCGGCAGTACGGCAGACGATCGAGACTCTGGTCGACGACTATGACGGCAAGGGGCATGGCCCGCGTCGTGGTTTCGAACTGCGCGAGGTCGGAGGCGGATGGCGCCTCTACGTGCGCGAGGATCACGACGATGTCGTCGCGGAGTTCGTCGGCGGACAAGCACCGGCGCGACTCTCTCAGGCGGCGCTCGAGACGCTCGCCGTGATCGCATACAAGCAGCCGGTCACACGCAGCCAGGTGGCGTCTATCCGCGCGGTGAACGTCGACTCGGTCGTGCGCACTCTTCTCGCTCGAGGTCTCATCACCGAGCTGTTCGCGGACTCCGAGACCGGCGCGATCAACTACGGCACAACCGACGCGCTCCTGCAGCACTTGGGCATCAACTCGCTCGACGATCTGCCGCCGATCTCTCCTCTGCTCGACGACGGCGCAGACGGTTTCGACGAAGGGACCATCCGATGACCTCGGTTGAACCCGCTCGTCCGAAGTCGTCCGGTCGCGCGGGCGCGATGCACAGAGTCAGTTTCGACGAAGGGACCATCCGATGACCTCGGTTGAACCCGCTCGTCCGAATTCGTCCGGTCGCGCGGACACGATGCACAGATTCAGTTTCGACGAAGGGACCATCCGATGAGCGGCTTCGAGACACCAGAGGGCATCCGCCTGCAGAAGGTCCTGTCGGCGGCGGGCGTGGCCTCACGACGCGTGATCGAGCAGTACATCGTCGAGGGACGGATCCGGGTGAACGGAGAGACCGTCACCGAGCTCGGTCGCCGCGTCGACCCGGAGACCGACCTCATCGACGTGGACGGCACCGCGGTTCAGCTCGACGTGACGAAGCGGTATGTGATGCTGAACAAGCCGACCGGAGTGGTCAGCAGCCTTCGCGACGAGAACGGCCGGCCCGATCTGCGCGTCTTCACCGACGACTACGAGGAGCGCCTCTACAACGTCGGGCGACTCGATGCCGAGACCAGCGGTCTGCTCGTCCTGACGAACGACGGCGACCTCGCGCACGTGCTCGCTCACCCGTCTTTCGGTGTCACCAAGGTGTACATCGCGAAGGTCGAGGGCGAGGTGACAGCCCAGACGATCTCGAAGCTCACGAAGGGCATCGATCTGGACGACGGCCCGATCGCGGCAGACAAGGCGCGGCTGCTCGACACCTCGCGCGGGTCGAGTCTCGTCGAGCTGACACTGCACTCCGGTCGCAACAGGATCGTCAGAAGGATGCTGGCTGCCGTCGGCCACCCGGTGACCGAACTCGTGCGCCGTCAATTCGGTCCGCTGCACCTGGGAACCCTCCCGGTTGGGAAGACCCGCGAACTGACTAAAATCGAACTCGGCGCACTCTTGACTCTGTCGCGCCGTGATTCCGGTGTCGCCGAGGCGCCAGGCGAGCAACAGGAGAACGAGTGACCGATACGACGAGTGCGCCCACGGGGGCTCGGAGTTCTGTCGCGCCGCGAATCGCCGCCAGGCTCTCGGGCACCGTTCGTGTTGTCGGCGCCGGTCTGCTCGGTGCGAGCATCGGTCATGCGCTCCGCGCCAAGGGCGTCGATGTGGTGCTCGCCGATACGTCGCCGGCTCAATTGCGCCTCGCGATCGACTACGGAGCCGGTCGCTCGGCTGCCGACGACGACTCGCCGGTGCTGATCGTGGTCGCCGTGCCGCCGGACGTCACTGCAGATGTCATCGAGTCCGAACTGGCTCGTTTTCCGCACGCCGTCGTCACTGACGTGGCGAGCGTCAAGCTCGAGCCCTTCCACAGTCTGCAGAGGCGCGGAGTCGACCTGACGCGCTACATCGGCTCGCACCCGCTCGCGGGACGAGAGCGCGGCGGGGCGATCTCCGCTCGCGCAGACCTGTTCATCGGACGCCCGTGGGTCGTGTGCCGTGATGCCGACACCAAGGCAGCTGATCTCGCGCTCGTCGAGGCGCTGGCTCTCGATGTCGGAGCGATGCCCCTCGAGATGACTCCGGAGGAGCACGACCGCTCCGTTGCCCTCACCTCGCACGTTCCGCAGGTGATCGCCAGCCTTCTTGCCGGACGGCTCGCAGAGGCGGATGAGGGCGCGCTGCGTCTCTCCGGCCAGGGCGTGCGCGACACGACGCGTATCGCCGCATCGGCCCCTGAGCTCTGGGTGCAGATCCTCGGAGCGAACGCCGCGCCCGTGGTCGAGATCCTCGACGCCCTGGCATCTGACCTCCGAGAGGTGTCCGACGCGTTGCGCGCGCCCGAAGCTCCCGGCGCTCGGCGCGTGGTCGCCGAGACGATCCGACAGGGAAACGACGGCGTCGAGCGGCTCCCGGGAAAGCACGGACAGAACCAGCGGTTCGAGTCGCTCGTCGTGATGATCGACGACACCGCCGGCCAGCTCGGCCGTCTGTTCGGCGAGCTCGGAGAGCTCGGCGTCAACGTCGAGGACCTTCGTCTCGAACACTCACCGGGTGCACAGTTCGGCCTCGCCGAGATCAGTGTCGAGCCCGCAGCGCTGCACGGCGCGATCACCGGACTCCAGGAACGCGGCTGGCGGATTGCAGGTACCACCAATGACTGACTTCATCGCGATCGATGGGCCCGCCGGTTCCGGCAAGTCCAGTGTGTCCAAGGCGGTCGCCCGTGCTCTGGGCTTCGGCTACCTCGACACGGGGTCGGCCTATCGCGCTCTCGCCTGGCATGTGCTCGATCGAGGGGCCGACACGGAGGATGCTGCCGCGGTGCTCGACGCGGTCGCCGATTTCCCCGTGCGCCTCGGTCTCGACCCCGACGATCGCACGGTGCGGGTCGGTGACGTGGACGTCACGGACGCGATCCGCGAACCCTCCGTCTCGGGCGCCGTCAGCGGCGTCGCTCGTGTTCCCGAGGTGCGCGACCATGTCAACCGTCTGTTCCGCACCCTCGTGGCCGAGGCGCCCTACCCGGCTGTCGTCGTCGAGGGGCGCGACATCACCACCGTGGTGGCACCGGACGCCCCGGTGCGCATCCTTCTCACGGCTGCGCCCGAGGTGCGCGCCGCACGACGCGCCGGCGAACTCGCCGGCGAGAACGCCGAGACCGTCGCGGCCGCACTGCACAAGCGCGACGCTTCAGACAGCGCCGTCGTCGACTTCCTGAACGCCGCCGAAGGCGTCGAGGTCGTCGATTCGACGGAGCTCGATTTCACACAGACCATCGACGCCGTCCTCGCGGTGATCGAACGAACCCGAGGAGTACACCATGGCTGACGACGAATACGAAGGCGGCCCCGACCAGCTCGCCGAGAAGATGGCGCAGCTCGACGAGCAGCTCGCCGAAGCGCGTGCCGAGACACTGCGCGCGGGTCTCGCCGACTACGACCTCGACGATGAAGATGCCGCGCTGCTCGCCGGCATCACGATGGGCGAGGACGGCATCCAGTTCTTCCCCGCACTGCCGGTCGTCGCGATCGTCGGTCGCCCGAACGTCGGCAAGTCGGCGCTCGTGAACCGCATCCTCGGACGCCGTGAGGCCGTCGTCGAGGACACTCCCGGTGTGACCCGCGACCGCGTGACGTACAAGGCCGAATGGGCCGACCGTCGCTTCTCGCTCGTCGACACCGGAGGCTGGGAACCTGACGCACGAGGCATCGACCGCTCGGTCGCCGCGCAGGCGGAGGTCGCGATCGACCTCGCCGACGTCGTGCTGTTCGTCGTCGACGCGATGGTCGGCGCCACGTCGACCGACGAGCATGTCGTGAAGATGCTGCGCAAGAGCGGCAAGCCCGTCTTCCTCGTCGCGAACAAGATCGATGACGCCCGTCAGGAGCCCGAAGCGGCAGCGCTGTGGAACCTCGGTCTCGGCGAGCCGCACCCGGTCTCGGCCATCCACGGGCGCGGTGTGGCCGATTTGCTCGATGAGCTGTTGAAGACGCTCCCCGATGTCTCGGCCGTCGCGAAGGCGGAGATCGGCGGACCGCGTCGCGTCGCGATCCTCGGTCGCCCGAACGTCGGCAAGTCATCGCTGCTCAACAAGGCCGCCGGCGAAGAGCGCGTGGTCGTCAACGACCTCGCAGGAACCACCCGCGACCCGGTCGATGAGATCGTCGAGCTCGGCGGCAAGCTGTGGCGTCTGGTCGACACCGCCGGAATCCGTCGCCGTGTGCACATGGCGCAGGGCGCCGACTTCTACGCCTCGCTGCGCACGTCAGCCGCGCTTGAGAAGGCCGAGGTCGGTGTCGTCGTCCTCGACGTGTCCGAGTCGATCAGTGAGCAGGATGTCCGCATCATCGACCTGGTGCTCGAGTCCGGTCGTGCGCTCGTGCTCGCGTTCAACAAGTGGGATCGTCTGAACGACGACGATCTCGAGAACGCCGATCGTCGCCGCTACCTCGAGCGCGAGATCGAGCAGGACCTGGCGCACGTCGCCTGGGCTCCGCGCGTGAACATCTCGGCGAAGACCGGCCGTCACCTCGACAAGCTGGTGCCCGCGCTCGAGACCGCGCTCACGAACTGGGACCGTCGCATTCCCACGGGCAAGTTCAACGCGTTCCTCGCCGAGCTGGTCGCCGAGCACCCGCACCCGCTGCGCGGAGGCAAGCAGCCGCGCATCCTGTTCGGCACGCAGGCATCGACTCGTCCGCCGACGTTCGTGCTGTTCACGACCGGGTTCCTCGATCCCGGCTACCGCCGGTTCATCCAGCGTCGTCTGCGCGAGCTGTACGAGTTCGACGGAACGCCCATCGTCATCAACATGCGGGTGCGCGAGAAGCGTCAGCGCTGATCCGCAGCCGGGTCGCACGAGTGAACAGCTGTTCCCTCGTGTGACCCGGATGCATGCCGATGCCCGGATGCTGTGACAGGCTGAAGGGGTGACTGTCGTACCTCCTGCCCCAGGTGAGCCCCGCCGCCCCGATGGGCCCCGGAACCCGGGTGACGCCTGGGTGGTCGCCGCGTCGGGGGAGAAGTACTGGGGACGTTTCGGCGCCGCCGGTCTGCTCGCCTTCGACCCTGCGCGCGGAATCCTGCTGCAGCACCGCGTCTCATGGAGCCACTTCGGGGGTACGTGGGGCCTGCCCGGTGGCGCGATGCACGAGGGTGAGAGCGCGATCGTGGGTGCTGTGCGTGAGGCACAGGAGGAGGCGGGGGTGCCCGATGGCTCCGTGCGGCCACGGTTCACCAGTGTGCTAGACCTCGACGTGTGGTCATACACGACCGTCATCGCCGATGTGGTGCGCCCGTTCGAACCTGTGATCAGTGACCCCGAGAGTGTGGCGCTCGAGTGGGTGCCGGTCGACGAGGTCGATTCGCGACCGTTGCACCCCGGTTTCGGCAACGCATGGCCTGCTCTTCGCGCCCTGCTCGAGGTTCGCCCGGCGCTCGTCGTCGATGCCGCGAACGTGGTCGGCTCAGTGCCCGACGGCTGGTGGAAGGATCGCGCGGGCGCGGCGACTCGTCTCGCTTCGCGCCTGGACGGGGTCGCCGTGCCGGCGTCTGATCTCGGGATCGACGGGACGCTCTGGTTCCCGGAGGTCGCACTCGTCGTCGAAGGCAAGGCACGCGGGATCTCCGCACCGTCGCCGTCATCATCTGCTGGTGCTGGTGCTGGTGCTGGTGCTGGCGCTGGTGCTGGTGCGAGTGCTGGTGCTGGTGCAGATGCGATGGCCCCCGAGCTGCTCCCCGCCGGGGGCGTTTCGGTTGTGCGCGCTGAGGCCGCGGGTGACGACACGATCGTCGCGGAGGTCGAGCGTCGATCGCGGGCGGGACAGTATGTCGTCGCCGTCACGAGCGACCGCGAGCTGCGGAACCGCGTCATCGAGGCGGGCGCCGCGCAGGTGCTCCCTGCCGGCTGGCTCTTGGGCGTGCTGCCGCAACAGGCCTGATGGGTACAGCGCGTCGCTGCGTTCAGACGAACATCACCCGACGACGAGGTGGGTCGACGTAATCTCGGCCGAGCGGACTGGTCCAGGTGATACTCCCATCGGGAGTCTGGCGGGCCTTCCACCGATGCAACTCATCGATGTCGGGGTGTTTGAGCGAATGATGCGTCGTGCAGAAGTGACTGAGGTTGTCGATGCGTGTTCGGCCACCGCGAGCGTGGTCGTGGTTGTGGTCGATCTCGCAGCGGTGCACCGGCATCCGGCATCCAGGGAATCTGCAGTGCTGATCTCGTGCTCGGAGGAAGCGCCGCATCTGCTCCGTGGGGGAGTATGCGTCGGTCTCTGTCACCAGGCCGGTGCTGCCGAGGAACAGGCGCGACCATCCGGTGCAGCGCCCGGCGAGTCCGCGCGCGACATCGGGATCGAGTGGGCCGTGTCCGTCGAGTTCGGCGGGTCGATCGTCGTCTCCGACGAGGGTGCTCGCAGCGACCGTGACCTGAATGCGGGCCGAGACGTTCTCGAGCCCTGCGCCGTTCGCCTCGCTCGGATCAGAGGAGAGCAGCAGATCGGACAGCAGATCGGCGCGGATCTGATCGAACGTGCGGGTATCGCCGGAAAGGTGCTCGAGGTCGGGACTCGCTGGATCGGTCAGAGGGTCGATCAGGCCGGCGAGCGGATCGGTGACGAAGGTGCCGTCGGCAGCGATCACTCCGGCCTCGAAGTAGGCGTCGTACCGGGGGTCTTCGGGGGAGAGATCGGAGAGGTGGAGCGCGTTCTCGCAGTCGTCGTCGAGTGACTCGAGGATCGGCTCCCGTTCGCCGCGAGTGCGCGCGATGTGACGTGCCATTCGCGTGAGACGATCGGAGATCGCCACGGCGACCCACTCGGGAAGAACCGCTGTGAGCACCGCCAGGCCGTCGTCGACCGACTTGACCGTCACACAGCGCTCGGCCGCGAAGCGGCGCTGCCGTTCGACAACGGTCTCGCCGACGAGAGCCGCCGCCACCTGGCGGGCATGGATCTTCGTCCGCTGCGCCGTGTCCTGCTCGGCGACGACCAGCACGGCCGTCTCGTAGAGGCTCATCGTGGCGGGCTCCACGCGTCCGTCGCGGATGGCATCGTCGACGATCTCGCTTGCTCGCACGATCTCACGGACGTGCCGCGCGGTGATGGCCCCCGCAGCGAACGTGGCATGCACGGCGGGAAGCGCTCGTGTCAGTGTGCGCGCATCCGTGAAGGCGTACTCGACAGAACCCTTTGGGATGTGCCCCGCTGCGGAGTACTCCGCAATCATCGATCTGTAGATCGCATCGCGGTGGTGGGGGCTCTCGGAGACATCGGCGTCGTGCACGCTGATGCGCTCGACGAGGAGCGCGTAAGACTTGGCTTCGAGAGCAGCGATCTGGCGCCGTGTGGTGACCCACTCGTCGAGGAGCCTGCGGCGCTCCTCGAGATCGAGGTCGAGATCGGTGCGCTGAGCCATGTTCTCAGTTTAGAAGATATGTTCGACTTGGCACAGTGTCAGTCGTGGAATATGCCGTCATCCTCATATCCTCGGCCCCCGGAGTTTGTCGATGTCGCGTCGTTCGCGTTTGGTGGGTCGCCCTGCACCCCGATCGCGCAATCCGAGTGCGGCCTGAGGCTCGCGCTCCGGTGTGCGATCCTCGTAGGCGAGGGCCGCGACCGGCGCGCCCACGCGCTTGACGAGCAGCTGGCGGACAATCAGAATCCGATCGAAACCGGCGATCCGCACACGCAGTTCGTCGCCGATGCGCACGTGTTGAGCGGCCTTCACCTTGTCGCCGTTCACACGCACATGCCCTGCGCGGCATGCGGTGGTCGCCGCCGAGCGCGTCTTGTACACGCGGATCGCCCAGAGCCAGCTGTCGACCCGTGCGGCATCGGCCATCAGGCACCTCGCTTTCTCAGTGCGATCAGGGCGCCGGCGATGATCAGGCCCTGTCCGATCGTGTAGGTGGCCATGACGGCAGGACTGCTCCAGGCGGGGAGCGACCCGGGAAGGAAGAGCCGAAGGGCCAATACCGTGTCGCTCGCGAGGAAGAAAGCGCCGCCGATCGCGACGAGCGGATGGCACCGAGTGGAGAATGCCGCTGTGGCACCGAGGACGAGTCCGTAGACGGCGACCGCGATCAACAGCCCACCGGCATGGGGCCCCACGAAAGCCACCATCGCCACCCACCATCCGGCGTAGACGAGCGCCCACCACGGCATCCGGCGCACGGCGAGGTGACGGATGAAGAGAGTGATGTATGCCAGATGCGCGATTCCGAAGAACATCAGCATCAGCGGTACTTCCGGCGCGGCGGGGAAGAGCGCGCCCGCGCTGTCACCGAGCCATGAGAACGCGAGGGCCGCGAGAATCAATGCCTGCGCGGCGCGCTCCCGGATCCGGGGCAGCGACACCAGCACCGGCACAGCGAGTAGTGGCATCAGGAGCAGCTTGGTCGGCCCGGCCATCGGACTGTCGAGGCTCAGCAGCACCACGTGGGTCACCGAAACCGCTATGTAAGGCAGGAATGCCCACTGGAGCGGATCAAGCTGACGGCGGCGCTGCATCTCCCCATCGTAGGGCGGGATCGAACGGCGCCAGACGCGCTCAGGACTCGACGGTGACCTGGGTGATCTGGCCGTCGGTGCCGAGGTGCACGGCGGGCCAGTATCCCTCGGGGAAGTGCTGGCCGCAGGTGTCGATGAGATGAAGCACGACGGTGCCGTCGGCTGAGGCCTCGAGCGTCTCGAGGCTGAGGTCGGAGGCTGCGTCGTCGAGCTCGTGCTGCTCGGGGGTGACGTTGCTGAAGGCGGCCACGACGGCATCCGTAGCCAGACGTCGCAGAACGCCGAGTGCGGCGATCGTCTCATGGACGTGGGGGAGCAGAGCGGCCGCCTCATCGGCGTCGGTCCCTTCGATCATGAGATCCAGGGGTTCACCGTTCACGACCGTGCCGCCGGCGAACCAGTCATGGGTCAGCACGGTTCCATCAGACAGCTCCGTGGTCGCGCGCGTGAGGGTGCCCAGTTCGGGATCCTCGATGGTCGGGTTCTCGTCGCTCATGTCACCCACGCTAGCGGTCGCTCATGGTCGGAGAGTCGAGCCGAGGGGTTCGAGGTGTTCGCGCAGAATGCGGATGGATTTCAGGCCCACTCCGTGAATCGCGAGGAGTGCGCTCTCGGACATTCCGTCGAATTGCTCGAGACGGGTGAGACCCTGCAGGGCCAGCTCTCTGCGTGCGACCTTGCCCATGGATGCCGGCAGGTCTGTCTCTTCGATCATGTGGAGAGCTCCAACGCGACGAGAGTGCGTCCGGGCTTCATCTCGGCTCTCTCTTCGAAGCCTGCGGCCAGGAAGGTGGTGAGCATGCCGTGGAACAGGTCGTTCGTGCGCTTCTTCTCGCCTTGTGTGTCGACGGGGTAGCCCTCGATGAGCCGGGCCCCCGATCTTCGCGCGAAGTCGACGGCGGCGCGCAGGAGTTCGAGATTGAGGCCGGAGCCTCGGTGTTCGCGACGCACCACGAAGCAGGTGACTGCCCACACCGATTCGTCGTCGAAGGGCTCGGCTGATGCTGCGGCGATCATGCGCGTGCGCGGCACCCGCTGCTGCTTCGCGCGCGGCCCGATCCGGATCCATCCCGCGGCGTCACCGTCGACATAGGCGATCAGGCCAGGGGGAGGGCCTGCGTCGATCTCATCCCGCAGCATCTCGGTGCGCTGCGGCGTGGTCGTCTCATTCCACTCCTTGTTGCTCAGCATCGGCCAGATGCACTGACAGCTGGCACCATCGCCGCCCCCGGTCAGCGCATGCTGAACGTCATCCCACCGGGCGGTCGTCGCCACCTCCGTCGTGATCGTCGCCATGCAGGTGACGGTACGCCGTGCCTCCGACACCACGCAACGCCCGGCGCTCACCCGGTTCGCGAAGGGCGGGAGAGTGGGGCTAAGATAGGGGAGTTGCCTGCGCGAGAGTGCAGAACAACGGGCTGTGGCGCAGCTTGGTAGCGCACTTGACTGGGGGTCAAGGGGTCGCAGGTTCAAATCCTGTCAGCCCGACCACAAAGCCCCGGAGAACCGCAGAAATACGCGGAACTCCGGGGCTTTTCTCATGCCCGGCCCTGCGGCCAGGAACGCACCACCCTGCACGTCGACACGTCAACCCCCTCTCCAGCAACGGACGAACGGCATACCGTCGCCTCATCACCGACAGAGGAGATGCAATGAGCGATCTGCAGAACACGCACGGAACCAGCGACGGCCACGAGGAGGCCGACACCGCCTCGGGTGGCGCGCCCGATGACTCGACGTCAAAGAGCACGGACGAGATCCTCGACGACGAGACCACCGACGAAGACGGCGCGCCTCTCGAGAACCCGTCGGGCGGCTGAATCTGCCACGCCCCGAAAGAGCGAAGACCCCCGCCCGGCGTTGAGCCGGTGGGGGTCTTCTGCACTGTCGGCCGGTCTCTCGAGCTAGGCGGTGCGCACGGTCAGCATCCGCCATCCTTCTGGCACCTTCGCCTCGAGCGACGCCATGTCGTCAGCCTCGATCTCCTGCACGCCGTCTACGCGTGTGAAGGTGCCGGTCGCCTCCATCTTGGCCACGCCCTTCAGCATCCGCACTGGCGCCGAGGCCAGATCGAAACCCGGCTTGCGGTGCTGTTCGAGCTCGACGAGCACCTCGGCGAGTGTCGTTCCGATGACGTCAGCAGTGCTGGTCTCGACGGGACGGATCAGAGCGATGAGCATGAGGCCAGCCTATGGCGCGGCGGTCGCCGAGCCGGGGTACCGCTCCGCAGGGGAATCAACTGGCCGTCGTCGCGAGTGGAGGAAGGTGCGGGATTGTGATCGGCGCCGTCGACCGGCTCGGCGGGTTGTGGAACCGCTGCAGATCGCTGAGCACTTCTTCGGCCGACATATACGAGCTCGCCAGGGGAAGATTGCGCAACCAGAGCACATCGACCTCGACGGCATCCACCTGGTAGATGCAGGCGACGGTCTGACGTGCGTCGTGCGGCTCGTACTTGTGGTCGACGATCAGCCACTCGGTCTCAGTCACTCTGCGGAGCTCGAACCTCGGATCGGGCATCGCGGACATCTCAACACTCCAATCAGTCGTATTCGCCATCGGCTGACAGCGGGAGCGTTCCGCGATCGGGCGACGACATCACCGCCTGATCGGCGGGCGCCCTCTGCCCGCCAGAGTTCACCAGAATTATACGAACAGACCGGTATATCGCTCAAGAGGATCGTGAGCGGACGCCGCGGACCGGCGCCTCAGGCCTCATATGCGGTGCGTCCACCGATCACCGTGCGCAGAACGCGGGCCGTGAGCAGCGAACGGCTGCCCTCCGAGAACGGATCGACGTCGAGCACGGCGAAGTCCGCCGCCTGGCCCACCGCGATGCGGCCACGCCACGCACCGTCGCCGATCGACGCCGCGGCGTCACGAGTCGCATGGGCGATCGCGCGTGCGAGGGGAAGGGCGAACTGCGGGTGCACCGCGGGCGTATCGGGGTCCAGCGCCGATGCCCGTGTGGTGGCGACGTACATGTTCGCGAGTGCCGCGTGCGGCGCGGTGGGAGCGTCGGTCGAGAAGGCGAGCAGCGCACCGGCATCCTCATACTCCGGCCAGGCGAATGCCCGCTCTACCCGCTCGTCGCCGAGCTGGGCCGCCCAGTTCGCGAAGATCGCGGGGTCAGCGTGCACCGGCTGCATCGACGCGGTCACACCCAGGCGCGCCATCCGCTCGGCTGTGCCGGGAGCTGCATACTCGAGATGCTCGATCCGATGCCGACGCGGACGATCGCCGTTGACGGTGATCGCATGCTCGATCGCATCCAGCGCGAGCGTGCTCGCCTCATCGCCGATCGCGTGCAGCGCGACCTGGAGTCCCGCGGCATCCGCAGCCGCGACGACGGGGAACAGGCGTTCGGCCGGCCAGATCGGCGCCGCGTTGGAGCCATCCGCATACGGTGCGCGCATCGCAGCGGTGCACGCGTCGATCGTGCCGTCGAGCACGAGCTTGATGCCGATCACCCGCACAGCACTCGAGGCAGCTTCGGCCCGCTCCGCCGCCTCGGCGACCTGTGCCAGGTTCACGGCGTCATCGCCGGTGTTCGCGACGAACCAGTGCGCGGCTATCCGCAACGGCAGCGCGTCGCACCCCTCCGCCCGTTCGAGCGCCGCGAGGGCGAGCCCGTCGAACGCCATGTCGACGGCGCCGGTGACACCTGCCGCGAGATACGCCTCCACGACGCGCTGCACCGCTGCATCCCGCTGCTCGTCGGTGGTCGTGGCATCCCGGTGCGCCCACGCGTGCTGCTGCGCGGCCGTCTCGTAGAGCATCCCGGTCGGTTCGCCGTCGGCATCCCTCTCGATACGGCCGCCGATCGGGTCAGGCGTCCCGCGGGTGATCCCGAGCTCCTCGAGCGCCGCCGAGTTGACCCAGCAGGAGTGGTAGTCGTTGGCGTCGAGATAGACGGGGATGTCGGCGACGACGGCGTCGATCATCGCTGCCGTCGGCGATCCGCCCGGGATCGCGTCGAAGAGCCATCCGCGCCCACGCACCGCACCGGTGGTCGTCTCACGCGCCTGTTGCACTCTGCGCTGGATCTCGTCGAGAGACCCGGCATCGGTGAGCCCGATCTGGCCCAGCGCCTCGCCCATCATCAGCAGATGGGTGTGCGCGTCGGTGAATCCGGGAAGAACCACCCTTCCGCCGAGATCGACCACGGCATCGGTCGGCGGTGCGTCGGCCTCGGATCCGACGAAGGCGAAATCCGTGCCGTCGACGACGACGGCTTCGGCCCAGGCGGTGTCGTCTGCGGTGAAGAAGCGGGCATTGCGATAGAGCGTGATGGGCATCAGAGTGTCTCCTCGGCGGTGGCTGCGCGCTCGAGGCGTGTCGAGAGCAGGGCGATGGCGCTTGCGGGCACGGCGAGCACGAAGCTCGCGATGCCCAGCGCGACGGCGAACCCCTGGAACCCGAGCATGCCGACGAGCGCAGCGCCGATCACCGGGGTCAGTGCCGATCCGACGAGGTAGACCGCGAGCAGAGGTCCAGACCAGCGGCCGTCGGCATCGAGAGCCGCCGAGGTCGACACGAAGTACATGAAGGCGATCGCATAGACCGTGTTCCAGGCGACGAACACCACGATGAACGCGGTCGGATCAGTGGTGAACCCCTCGACGATCTTCAGCACTCCTCCGGCCAGCAGCAGCACCGCGAGGGGTGCTGCTCGACCCAGCCGGGATCCGACGATCATCAACAGCACAGACCCGACGAGGCCGCCCGCCGTCGCGCCGCTGAGCGCGAGGCCCAGTCCCTCGGGCGTCAGGCCCGTCTGCGCTGCGCCCATGATGCCGGCCATGGCCCAGAGCGAGTCCTCGCTCACCGCCCACAGGGCGAACACGACGAGAAGACTGAACCCGGCGATCGTGACGGTTCGCGAGCGTGCAGGAGAGAGGCGCACCGCGCCTGTGGGCGGCACGTCGATCGGCATCGCCTCGGCGACAGCGGCCCCGGCCCGAGGATCGATCACGGGGGCCGCCGGCAGCCACGCCGAGACGGGCAGGCCAAGGATGCTGAACAGAGCGAGCGCGCCGAAGACATCGATAGGCGCGAGCCCGACGAGAGGGATCACCGCCAGCACGATCGTGATCACGCCACGGTTCGCGAGACCGTTGAAGCCCGCAACCCTGTCAGGATTCCGGAAGGCGGCGAGTGCGGCCCCGGAAGCGGCGACGGCACCGCCGGCTCCCGCCCCGCCGACCAGCAGAGCGGGAAGGATGAGCGCCGGCACCAGCGCGGCGGTGGCGAAACCGAGGGCCGCGATGGCGAGTCCGGTGCGCGCCACCGCCCGTCTGCGACTGCCGGCGCAGAGCGGGGCGATCGCGAGTCCGGTGACTGCGGTGAGCAGCAGGGTCGCGGTGACGAGCCAGCTCGCGGCGAGCACATCGATGCCGAGGCCTGTCTGTGCCGCGGTGATCATGTAGGGCGACAGGTTGACGCCCAGATAGCCCGCGATTCCGATCGCGAAGGTGGCGGTCGCGGTCGGCAGCCGGAGCGGAACCCGAGTGCTGAGGTCGATGGCGGTCATGGTTCTCCCACTGAGAGGGCACAGCGATGTGCGCGAAGGTCCTGCCGATGCGCATCGGGTGGGGCGCGAATTCAAAAACGAATGGTGTTCGTCGACGAATGGTGTTCACTATTATGCACAGGAGGGATGCCGGAGGGAAGAGATTTCTCGACGGGCCCGTCGACAGAGAGTGAGTGTGCGATGCCCCGGCCCTCGAGTCCATTGCTTTCGCCCGAGATCATCGGGGCGGCAGGCCTCGAACTGTCGAGAGCCGGAGAGCCGTTCGGGGTGAACGCGATCGCCCGCAGGCTCGGAGTCCGGCCGTCTTCGCTCTACAACCACGTGGACGGCATGGACGGCATCATCGAGCTGATGCGCGGCCGGCTCGTCGAGGACTACCGGGTCCGGCCGGGGGAGAGCGCGTGGGACGACTTCCTCGTCGAGCTTCTGAGGCAGCAGCGCCGGATGTACGCCGACCACCCGCAGCTCGTGCCGCTCCTCATCGGGAAGACCATCACGCATCCGGCAGTCATCACCGCGTACGACGACCTGGCAACCGTTCTCGTCGACGCCGGCTTTCCTGAAGACGAGGTGCTCACGGTGATCGCGATCATCGATGCGTTCGCGATCGGGTTCGGTCTCGACCTGGCTTCGCCCGATGAGGTCTGGGAGCCGGGGGAGGGAACTCGCACACTCGGTCGCGTGCTCGAAGGTGCAGAGCGGGGCACCGCGCGTGCGGATCGGACGTTCGAGCTCGGTGTCGGGCTGCTGGTCGACTCGCTTCGGGCCCGCCTCCGCAGGTGAGGCTCGAAGTGGTTGCCCTCTCGAGTCATCCAACCCCATTTGGATCACTCGAGAGGGCTCACCGTCCGTCCCGGACGGTAGGGGAGGCGGCGAAGATTTTCGCTGCTCTCTCGACTGATATATCCCCAGATGTTCAGTCGGTAGCCCCCGCTACTCGTAGCAGAATATCGCTTAATCGTCTTGTCCGCCATTTGGGGGACAAAGAAATCTACGAATGTTTCTTCCAGGACTGGGGCTTGCCGTGAGAACGTCCACTCATAGAGTGGTTTCATGGACAGAAAGCTCGTGCTGAACGCGCACCTCGCCATCGCTCACGGGCACCGAGTCGAGGTGACGGAGCGCATCGACGAGCTGACCGGCGAGTCCCTGATCCTGTCGGTCAGAGACCTCGACACCGGCATCCGGTATCGCCGCGTCGAAGAGCCCCGGGGCGAGCTCCTCCGGTGGCTGGGTCGTGTCATCGACTGCACGGTGACGATCGGCGGCCACTCGTCGCAGACGACTCTCACCGTCGATGCCGAGGGGAACGGATCGGGAGCGACGAGCGCCAGGGCCGCCCTGCACGGCGCGGATGCGGCGGTCGACGCGGCGAAGGCCGAAGCGGACCGCTGGGGCGGGGGCGACCGTGTGCCTGAGTCGGAGCCTGAACGCTTCTGGTGACCAGCTCAGCGGAAGTCCCTCGATCGATGCGTCACTCCGGTGCGGAGGTCTTCGAATGCGTCGGCGAGGACGTTCACGACCCCCTCTGCTGAGCGCTCGAGGATGCCGCGGATGATCAGAGCAGGAGAATCCCGCGCCACCCGGTGGTAACGACCCCACACCCCCGTCGAGCAGATAACGTTGACGAGGCCGGTCTCGTCTTCGAGGTTGAGGAAGGTGACACCCGCTGCGGTCGCCGGGCGCTGACGGTGGGTCACGAGGCCGGCGACCTCGATGCGCCTGCCCGTCTCATGGCTCTGGAGATCGGAGGAGGTGAGCACGCCTCTCTCGCGCAGAAGTCCGCGGAAGTGCGCCATCGGATGGTCGTCGGTCGAGACACCTGTTGCCCAGAGATCCGCGGAGAGCCGTTCATAGCTGGACTGATCGCTGAACAGCGGGGGCTGGACGGCGATCGTCGTGCCGGGAAGGAACCGCGAACGATCCTCAGCGGCCGCCCCCGACAGCCAGATCGCCTCTCTGCGCTGCAGCCCGAGGCACTCGAACGCGCCGGCGGTCGCCAGGGACTCCAGCTGCGCGGCGGTGGCGTCGGTGCGCCTCACCAGATCGTTCAGATCGCGGAACGGACCGGCGGCCTCGCGTTCGGCGACGATCCTCTCCGCCAGAGGTGTGCCGATGCCGCGCACACCGCTGAGTCCCATGCGCACCGCATATGCGCCATCCCGGCGGTGCGCCGCCGACTCGTCGGGCTTTGACCGGTCGAAACGGGGCACTCGAGGCTGCAGCGGATCACCGCAGGTGTCCAGCCCCGTCGGCATCCGCAGTGGTGCGCCCTCGAGGGGTTCGAGAGTCTCGGTGACACCGGAGGCGTGCAGATCGGGTCGACGCACCTCCACGCCATGCCGACGCGCGTCTGCGGTGAGCGTCGAGGCGGAGTAGAAGCCCATCGGCTGCGACCGGAGCAGTCCGGCGAGGAACGCCGCCGGATAGTGCAGCTTGAGCCAGGAGCTCGCATAGACGAGGAGCGCGAACGACAACGAGTGCGACTCCGCGAAACCGAAGTTCGAGAACGCCTGGATCTGCGCGTAGATGCGATCCGACTGCTCGGCGGAGAGTCCGCGCCTGGTCATTCCCGCGTAGAGCTTGTCGCGCACCTTCTCGATCTTCTCGAGCCCGCGCTTGGATCCCATCGCGCGCCGGAGCAGATCGGCCTCGTCGGCCGTGCAGTCGCCGATGGCCGTCGCCATCTGGATCAGCTGCTCCTGGAAGATCGGAATGCCCAGCGTCCGCTCGAGGATCGGCTTGAGGTCCTCATGCGGATACGGGATGTCGAGCACCACAGGCTCTTCTCCACGAGCAGCTCTGGCGCGGTTCTCTTCGTCGAGCGCATCCTTGGCCATCTTGCGGCGGACGAACGGATGCACGGCGCCGCCCTGGATGGGCCCGGGGCGGATGAGCGCGATCTGGATGGCGAGGTCGTAGAAGGCGCGCGGCTGCAGGCGCGGGAGCAGGCCGATCTGTGCGCGGGATTCGACCTGGAAAACCCCGATCGAATCAGCGCGGCAGAGCATGTCGTAGACGGCCGGCTCTTCTTTCGGAAGCGTCTCGAGCGTCCACCGCTCACCCGTGGCGTCGTCGATGAGATCGAAGCAGTGCTGGAGCGCTGCCAGCATCCCCAGTCCGAGGAGATCGAACTTCACCAACCCCATCCACGCGGCGTCGTCTTTGTCCCACTGGATCACGGTGCGGTTCTCCATGCGAGCATGCTCGACGGGGACGACCTCGCCGACGGGGCGTGCAGTGAGCACCATGCCACCGGAGTGGATGCCGAGGTGTCGGGGAGCCTTCAGGAGCTCACCCGCGTAGTCGAGCACGTTCGCGGGAATGTCGTGCTCGTCTGCCACCTCGAGCCCGGCGCTCCACCCGTCGACCTGCCTGGACCAGGCGTCCTGCTGCCCCGGGGAGAAGCCCAGAGCCCTTGCCATGTCGCGCACGGCGTTCTTCGGACGGTACTGGATGACGTTCGCCACCTGTGCCGCACGCTCTCTTCCGTACTCGCGGTACACCCACTGGATGATCTCCTCCCGGCGATCGGAGTCGAAATCCACATCGATGTCCGGTTCTTCCTGACGGGTCGTCGCAAGGAACCGCTCGAAAGGCAGACGGTAGAGAATCGGGTCGACGGCGGTGATGCCGAGCAGATAGCAGACGGCGCTCGCCGCGGCAGAACCACGTCCCTGACACAGGATGCCGCGACGGCGCGCCTCTGTGACGATGCCGTGCACGATGAGGAAGTAGCCGGGGAAGTCCTTCTCCTCGATCACGTCGAGCTCGCGCCCGATCCTGCGGCGACCGTCGTCATCGAGGTGCGGGTATTTCGTCGGCACGGCCTCCCACACCAGGTGACGCAGCCAGCTCATGGGGGTATGACCGTCTGGCACTTCCTGCTTCGGCAGGGCCGGGCGTGCTCGGCGGAGGGAGAAGGCCGACGCAGCAGCGAGCTCGAGCCCATAGGAGATCGCGCCGGGGTGGCGCCGGAAGCGCGCGGACATCTCCGCACCGCTGCGCAGATGTGCTCCTCCGTGGGGAGGAAGCCAGCCGTCGAGCTCGTCCATGCTGCGCACGGCACGCACAGCGGCGACCGCCTCGGCGAGTGATGCACGTTCGGGGGCGGCGTAATGCACGTTGTTCGTCGCCACCACAGGCAACCGCATCCGCCGGGCGAGATCGGCGAGAGCATCGTTGCGACGTGTGTCCTGCGGGTCGCCGTGGTCGAAGAGCTCGACGGCGACGTGATCCTGGCCGAACAGATCGACCAGACGGCGCAGCGGCGTCTGCGCGTCTCCGGCTTCGAGCCCACGGCGGACGCCGCCCTTGCGGCATCCGGTGAGGATCGTCCAGTGCCCGTCGGCGGTGGCCGCCAGCTCATCGAGGTCGTACACGGGGCGGCCCTTCTCTCCGCCGCGCAAGTGAGCAGCCGTCATGGCGCCGGAGAGACGGTGATAGCCCTCTAAGCCGTCGGCGAGCACCAGGAGATGGTCGCCGACCGGATCGGGGGTGCCCCGCTGCGGGGCGTCGAGACCGAGCGAGAGCTCGGCACCGTAGACCGTCTGGACGCTCACATCCATCAGCTCTGCGACCTCGGCGAAGCGGGCCGCCCCGTAGAAACCGTCGTGGTCGGTGAGTGCCAGCGCGGTGAGCCCCAGACGCTCGGCCTCGGCGAGCAGGTCTTCCGGCGATGAGGCGCCGTCGAGGAACGAGTACGACGAATGCGCGTGCAGCTCGGCATAGGGAACGGCATCCTCAGGCCGGTGCACGGAGGTCGGGGGATTTCGCTTGCGCTTGGTGCTGACGGGGCCCGGGTCTGGGCGGCTGCCGGGTGGCATGCCTCCGGTCGGATAGGGCGATTCCTCGCCGCTGAGAGTGCGCTCCAGTTCGTTCCAGGACAGGGGAGGGTTATGCCAGCCCATCAGCGGTACCTCCCCTCGGCCCACCAGCGATCTCCCGTGCAGAAGACGAGCCAGGCCCGATCATGGTCATCGATGATCTGCAGGCGATGTCCCTTCTTGCCGCCGGAGGCCTCCCACCGGCGTTCATGGATCGGCCAAGGGCCCGCCCAGGCCTGCACATCGTCGCCGTCGATGCGAGCGGGTGCCGCCGAGAGCGAACCCCGGTCGTCGACGAGGACGGTCTCCCCGTCGGGTGCGAGCACTCCGATGGGGCGAGGGGGACGGAACACCTCGGCGGGAAGAGGATCGGGAAGGCTTCCCGGCCAGGGTTGCCCGGGGTCTCTGGGGGCGACGGGGCGTTCGCCCCACGGAGTGAGCACCTGTCGATCGGCGAGCCAGCGTCCGCCGGAGAGAGCGGCGGTGACGACGCCCTCGTGGCCGAGCATCGTCTGCACGCGGGAGATGGCGTGATGCAGGCGCTCATCCGTGCCGGACCCGAAGAGTCCGGGCTGGTGATGGGCGGCATCATCGACCGCCACGGGGACGATCCGCACCAGGGCGATCCCGCCGAACGCGCGAGCCTCATCGATCGGCCCTCTCGCTGACTCCGCCCCCAGCGCCTCGAGCTGCCAGCGCACCCGGTCGACGAGGTCAGCGGCATCGAAGCAGGTCGGATGCAGCCAGGGACGGGAGAACACCTTGCCGTCGTCGTCGATCAGGTCGATGCGGATCTCTGTGCACACCACCGAGGCTTCTCCGAGAGCGAGCATGACCGCATCGGCCGTCTGCCGCACCGCGAAGGCCACCTGATCGGCTCCGGCGAGCGGCGGTTCGAACTCGACGGAGCGCACGAGTTCGGGGTCGGGCGGTCGTGCCACCACGGCGCGGGAATCGGCACCGGCCGCGAGGGAGTGCAGGCGGGCGCCGCGCTCGCCGAAGCGATCGCGCACCTCGATCTCGTCGAGGCCGGCGAAGTCGCCGAGCGTGCGCACGCCGAGCCGGATGAGCAGACCGGTGAGCTGTTCGTCTCGCAGCACACCCACGGGGAGCGGGGCGAGGAAATCCTTCGCGAGACCTGCAGGAACGACGGTGCACGGGGCGCTTCCTCTGGCGGCGAGCTCTGCCGTGAACGGGCCGTCGGCGATGCCGACGCGCACCTCGGGGAAGCCCGCCTCGGTGAGGACATCGATGAGGGCCCGCCCTGCTTCGGCCTCGCCGTCGTGGTAGCGGGAGATGCCCCGTGCCCGCACCGCCGCGAGTCCTGGACGCAGCAGCGCGGCGCCGGGGGCGTGCTTCTCGATGAGCTGCAGCACCGGAAGGAAGGCCCTCTCGTCGCGGGCGGTGTCGTGCGGCAGCACGCGCAGCGACGAGATGTGCCCCTGCGCGACGCGGCGGCGCTGGCCAGCGCGCACACCGTGCTCCCTCGCCGAAGCGGTGCATGCGACGACGGTGTTCGCATGCACCAGCGCCGTCGGCGGATGAGGCGGTGGCCCGCCCAGGGCGGCGCGCAACGGCCAATCGGGAAGCCACAGGACGAGGACCCGCAGCGGAGCAGCGGTCATCCGGCCACCGCCAGACGCGGGTATTCGAGCGGAGTGGCCTCGTGACCGCGCAGGCCGGGCAGCGTCGTCATCTCGGCCATGGTCTCGACGGCGGTGTGCTCGGCTGGCAGCTCTTCGACCGCGCCGTGGGCGCCGGGAAGGCGTACGCGCACGCTCGACGACAGCGGACTGTGCCGCGTCCGGGCTGACACCGTCGCCGTGGAGCCTTCGATCAGCCCCCACCCCTCACCGACGCCGAGCCAGTGCTGGTCGTGCAGTCGGATGGAGCCCTCGCTCTGCGGCCAGGCGCCGGACGCTGTCGACTCGGTGATGAGCAGGGTGCTCCCGCGGTCTCGCAGACGTGCGCTCAGTCGTGACACATCGGCATCGCGTGCTCTGCCTCCCGGCTGCACGGCGATCAGCGGAACCACCTCGGCGAGCGCAGAGGTCACGGCGAGCCAGCGGTCTCCGGGCTCGGGGACGAGGATCAGTCGAGGCAGCTCGATTCCGAACGCCGCTGCGGCTTCCACGCCCAGCGTGGGCATGCCCACCACCGCACACCAGTGCCCCTTGCGCGATGCCGCCGCGAGCAGCGCGAGGACGAGACTGGGCGAGGGGGAGACGGTGTATGTCGTCCCCGTCTGCAGTCCTTCTTCGGGGAGCAGGGAGGAGAAGGCGGGTTCGAGGGGGAGCAGCGGATGCTCGCTGCGTCTGCGCTGCATGCGGCTGATCTCCCGGCGCAGCCGAAGAACCTCTCCGGCGCGGGAGTCGCCAGCCGGAGAGAGCGCGGTCACCGCATCGAGCCCGATCCCCATGAATCCATCCTCGAAGATATGTACTAATAAAGCAACTGGAGTAGATGACGATAGTTCGAACCTCCGACATCGGCAGGGGAGGTTATCCACACGCCGTCCTCGCCGGCATCCGCCTTCTCCTAGCCTTCCCGCATGGATCTCCGCACCGTGGCCGTCGTGACCGTCCATCTGATGCTGTTCGTGGTCGCCTGCATACTCGTCACCATCGACATCCGCACACATCGACTGCCGAACCGGATCGTGCTCCCCACCCTCGCGGCGCTCATCCTCCTCGGGGTCGCCGACGCCATCACCTCCGGTGAGAGCGCGGCGATGGTCAGAGCAGCATTCGGCATGCTGATCCTCGGCGGCTTCTATGCGGCGCTCCGTCTGCTCAGCCGCGAGGGAATGGGCGGAGGAGACGTCAAGCTCGCCGCCGTCATCGGTCTGATCCTCGGTTGGCACAGCTGGCAGGCGCTCGCCGTGGGAGCAGCATCCGCCTTCGTCCTCGGTGCTCTGTTCTCCCTGTCGCTGATGATGCTCCGCAGGGCGGACGGCTCGACGCGCATCGCCTTCGGACCGTGGATGATCCTCGGCGCGATCCTCGGCATCCTCGTGCGGTGAGGCGTCTTGCAGCGTGCGGCGCTAGGGTGAGCACATGGCACTTGCACGACTTCACGGCGGCCCGCTCGACGGGCAGATCATTCCTCTCGGCGATGCGGACGACAAGCTGATCGTCCCCTACAGCGAGACCCAGGTGGTGTACAACCGGCGCGGTGACGCGCAGAACACCGGCGACACCGACGGTCCCACCGAGATCGACTACTGGTACGACGAATCCCTCGAGGACATCAGCCCGTCGGATGACTGAGCACCCCACCGCTCCGCAGTCCGGCCTCGAACCCTCCAGGGTCGTCGAGGTCGAGCGCAAGTACGACGTCGACGACGCCACCCCTCTTCCGGAGTGGGTGGGGGTCCCGGGAGTGGATGCCGTGTCGTCGGGCGAGGTGCGCGAACTCGACGCACGCTACTTCGACACCGCGGATGCCGGACTCTCCCGCTCAGGGGTGGCTCTTCGTCGTCGCACCGGCGGACCCGATGCCGGTTGGCATATCAAGGGACCGCGTGAGGGCGACGGCCGTCTGGAGATCGGCTGGCCGCTGGGTGACGACGACAGGATCCCCGAGGCGGTGACCGAGACCATCTCTCGATGGGCGACGGGCCCGTTGACGCCCCTCGCCCGGATCGAGAACACCCGAACGGCCTATCTGCTCACCGGAACCGCCGGAGTGGTCGCCGAGTTCGTCGACGATCACGTTCGCGCGACCGACCTCCGACACGACGTGCAGCGTGAATGGCGCGAGTGGGAGTTCGAGCTCGGCCCCGCTGCGCCCGCCGACCCGGCGGGGAGAGCGGCCCTGTTCGAGGCCGTCGAGAGGGTGATCTTCGCCGTCGGGGGTCGCGATGCGTCATCCGGCTCCAAGCTCGCCCGTGCTCTGGGTTTCTGACTCACGGCGCAAGCCCCTTCCGCGTGTGAGCGGGGCCATGCTTGAGTGGCAGACATGACCCGCTCCGCCGTACTCCGCTCGCTGCGGACGATCGTTCCAGACACCGTCATCGAGCAGCACGAGGTGCGCGACATCTTCGCCTCGCAGCCCGACGTCGGGCGCCTCGCGCAGAGGATCATCGGAGCATCCTTCAACGGATCGGGCATCGACGCCCGTCACACGGTCATCGAAGAGCTCTCCTCCACGGCGAGCACCGACGCGACGCTCTTCTTCGATCGGGAGTCCGGCCTTCTGCAGTCTCCGGGAACGGCCACACGCAACGACGTCTACATACGCGAGGCGTCTCGTCTCTTCGTCGAGGTGGCTCGCAGCGCGCTGGACGCAGACCCCGACATCGTCGCCGCCGACGTCACGCACGTCATCACCGCATCGTGCACGGGCTTCCATGCGCCGGGCCCGGAGTACGAGATCGTGCGGGGGCTGGGTCTCTCAGACAGCGTGCAGCGCTATCACCTCGGATTCATGGGCTGCTACGCCTCACTGCCGGCGCTCCGAGCGGCGAGCCAGTTCTGCGCGGCCGATCCCGCTGCCGTGGTGCTCGTGGTCAGCGTCGAGCTGTGCACCGTGCACCTTCGCTCGTCGGAGGACCCGGATCTCATCGTGGCCAACTCCCTCTTCGCGGACGGGGCGGCCGCCGGCATCGTCACAGCGCGCGATCTCCCGACACCGGTTCCTGCCGTCCGCCTCGACGGCTTCCACACGGCCATCGCCGCCGAGGGCGAGAAGGACATGGCCTGGACGATCGGCGACCACGGCTTCGAGATGATCCTGTCGACCAAGGTGCCGCAGATCATCGGCGAGACCATCATCGGCGCCATCCGTCCGCTCTACGCCCGCGAGGGCGAGCTCGCGGCCGCGTTCGACGAGGGGAGGGTGGGGGAGCGCGTGGAGCACTGGGCGATCCACCCCGGCGGACGCAGCATCCTCGACCGCGTGCAGGAGCGACTGCAGCTGAGCGACGCGCAGCTGCACCCGGCTCGGGAGACGCTGCGCGAGAACGGCAACATGTCGAGCGCGACGGTGCTCTTCGTGATCAAGCGGATCCTCGATGACGGCGCCGCCGACGGGTCGCGGGTCGCGGCGATGGCCTTCGGACCGGGGTTGACGGCCGAGAGCGCATTGATGACGGTCACCACCGGCGTCTCGTGAGACACGACCTCTCGATGCGCGCCACCGAAGTGCGCGAGCTCATGGACGATCCGGATGCGGACATCGGGATGCTGGAACAGACCTACAGACGCTTCCGGCTCGTGAACGCGCTCGTCTCACGGCCGGGGCTGCTCTATCGTCGCGAGATCCGGCCGCGCGCCCGCCGTGGTCCCATCCGCATCCTGGACATCGGCGCGGGCGGCGGAGACGTGTGCCGGATGATCGCGGCGCGGTTGCGGCGAGCAGGTCTCGAAGCCGAGATCACGGCGCTCGACGCCGACGAGCGGGCGATTCGCTGGGCTGCCGATAACGACCACGGAGCCGGCATCCGATATCGCTGCGCGTTCGCCGCAGACCTCGTGGCGGAGGGAGAGCAGTACGACGTGGTCTTCTCGAATCACGTGCTGCACCACCTCACTTCGACAGAGCTCGACGGCCTGCTGCGCGACTCCGAGGCGCTCGTCGGCGGCGGTGGCGTCGTGGTGCACCGGGACATCGCCCGCACCCGATTCGCCTATGCCCTGTACGACGCCGCGACCTGGGTCCTCTCGGGAACGCTCTTCCGCGGCTCGTTCATCCGGGAGGACGGCCTCATCAGCATCCGCCGCTCGTACGCGCGGAGAGAGCTCGCCTCTCTCGTGCCGTCAGGCTGGGCTGTTCGCTTCGGCCTCCCCTCACGGCTGGAGTTGAGCTGGAAGGCCGAAGCGGCGTCATAGACGCACGAAGGCCCGACACGCGTGAGCGTGCCGGGCCTTCGACGATCTGATCTTCGGATCAGAAGTTGATCATGTGACCCGCGAGGCCGTGGAAGCCCTCCTGCAGCGCCTCCGACAGCGTCGGGTGGGTGTGCACATTGCGGGCCAGCTCGAGAGCCGTGAGGTCCCACTTCTGGGCCAGCGTCAGCTCGGGCAGGAGCTCGGAGACGTCGGGGCCGATCATGTGGGCGCCGATGAGCTCGAGGTGCTCGGCGTCGGCGATGAGCTTCACGAAGCCGACGGGCTCGCCGAGTCCGTGCGCCTTGCCGTTCGCCATGAACGGGAACGTCGCGACCTTGATCTCGCGTCCTTCGTCCTTGGCCTGCTGCTCGGTGAGGCCGAACGAGGCGACCTGCGGCGAGCAGAACGTCGCGCGGGGCATCATGCGGTAGTCGCCGAGCGTCTGAGTCTCCGCGCCGCCGATGGTCTCGGCCGCGACGACACCCTGCGCCTCGGCCACGTGGGCGAGCTGCAGCTTGGCGGTGACGTCGCCGATCGCGTAGATGCCCTCGACGTTCGTGCGCATGTGGTCGTCGATGTCGATCGCGCCGCGCTCGGTGAGCTTGACCCCCGTGGCCTCGAGACCGAAGCCCTCGATGTTGGGGGCGAAGCCGACCGACATGAGCACCTTGTCGGCTTCGATCGAGCTCTGCTGGCCGTCCTTGCCGGTGTACGACACGGTGACGGACGAGCCGTTGTCGACGACGGACTCGACCTTGGTGGAGGTGAGGATGTCGACGCCGTAGTTCTTGTACTGCTTCGCGATCTCCTTCGACACATCGGCGTCCTCGTTGGGAAGCGCGCGGTCGAGGAATTCGATGATCGTGACCTTGACGCCGTAGTTGGTCATCACGTACGCGAATTCCATGCCGATGGCGCCGGCTCCGACGATGACGATCGACTTCGGGAGCTCGCGGCTGAGGATCTGCTCCTCGTAGGTGACGACGTTGTCGCTGAGCTGGACGCCCGGGAGCAGACGAACCTTCGAGCCGGTCGCGATGATCGCGTTGTCGAAGGTGACCTCTTCGGTCGAGCCGTCGGCCTTGGCGACCGAGATCGCCTTCGGGCCGGTGAAGGTGCCGCGACCGTCGTACTCGGTCACCTTGTTCTTCTTCATCAGGAAGTGGATGCCCTTGACGCGGCCGTCGGCGACGACACGGCTGCGGTCGAACGCCTTGCCGTAGTCGATCGTGAACTCACCCGAGATGCCGAAGAAGTCGGCCTTGTGGTTGAGCGTGTGCGCGAGCTCCGCGTTCTTCAGGAGAGCCTTGGAGGGGATGCAGCCCACGTTGAGGCAGACACCACCCCAGTACTTCTCTTCGATGATGGCGGTGGACAGACCGAGCTGCGCGCTGCGAACCGCAGCGACGTATCCGCCAGGACCTGCACCGAGGATGACGACATCGTAATGTGGCATGCCTTAAGCCTATCGCTCCGAGGGAAGGTCGGAATCGGTCGAAGCCGGGTCGCGGCGCCCGCGGACCACGAGCCAGACGACGATGCCGAGGATCACGAGCACTCCGACGATCGCGAGCACCCAGATCAGCGTCGTGGAGGCGGATGAGTCGTCGCTCTCGGGGGCGGGAGTGACGTCGGTGCCGGGGCCCGCGGTCGCGACCGGAGCGGGAGCGGCCGTGGCCGTCTCCGTGGGCTCGGCGCTCGGCTCTGCGGTCGGGGCGGTCTCGGTGCTGTTCGCGACCGTGAAGTCGAACTCTCCCGAGGTCGGGTGGCCGTCGCTCGAGACGACCTTCCAGATCACGTGATAGGCACCCGCAGGGGCCTCCGTGGCGAGCTGCTGCGTCACGATCGCACCCTCGACGGTGGCAGCGCCCTCGGTGACCGAGTTGCCGGAGGGGTCCGTCACGACCACCTCGGTCGCGCCGGTCTCGTCGATGAGCTTCGCGCTGAAGGTGAGCGTCGACTCGGCGGGGAGCGTGTCGACCGTGCTGTCGGCCTCGGGGGATGACGCGAGCAGACTGTCGTGGGCCGAGGCGGAGAGAGGCGCGAACAGCACGAGGAACGCGGTCAGAAAGGCGGCGGCGAGTGCGACCGGAGCTGCAGGGAGGCGGCGGGCTGTGGTTTTCACATCCTCAGCCTATGAAGTGTCCGTATGCGATGCCTGAGTGTGAAGCGAGCTCCCGCGAGCGGCATCGGATCAGTTAGTCTGGAGGACTAGGAGGGCATAGTGACAGACAGCCAGAATCGATCGGGCGGAGACGCCGCGATCCACCGTCCCGGCGAGCAGAGGCACGACGTGACGCAGACGTTCGGGCACGACTCGGACCTCTCCTTCGTGCCTTTCGGCGTGGAGCTCACCGACGTGGAGCAGGGCGCCATCGCAGCGCTTCCCTCCGGTTCCGCACTGCTTCTGGTGCGCTCCGGAGCTCTCGCGGGGGCCCGCTACCTGCTCGACACCGATGTGACGACCATTGGTCGCCACCCCGAAGCCGACATCTTCTTCGATGACGTGACCGTCTCGCGCCGCCATGCAGAGGTGACTCGCAACGGCTCGACGTTCGAGATCATCGACCAGCGCTCGCTCAACGGAACCTACGTCAACGGCGAGCGTGTCGATCGCAGCGCTCTGGTCGACGGCACCGAGCTTCGTGTCGGCAAGTTCCGATTGAACTTCTTCGCCTCTCCCGTCGATCGCGTCGCGGCGATCGACTGATGGCGGCTTCTCCCGCCCGCGAACGCTCTGCGTCCGCGGGCCTTCTGAGCATCGGTCAGGTGCTTGCTCGGCTCACACCAGAGTTTCCGGAGCTCACCTCCAGCAAGCTCCGCTTCCTGGAGGTGCAGGGGATCGTCAGCCCGTCGCGCACGGAGTCGGGCTACCGCAAGTTCTCGCAGGCCGATATCGAGCGACTGCGCCTCGGCCTCACGCTGCAGCGTGACCACTACCTCCCTCTCAGCATCATCCGAGAGCAGCTCGACGACGCTGAGGCGAACGGCGACTCAGCCGCCCTCGCTCCGCCGCCGTCGATCACGCCGACGCCTCGTCGCTACCGCCGCAGCGAGCTCCTGTCGGCAGCCGGTGCGGGCCCGCAGCTCCTCAACGATGCGATCAGCACCGGTGTCATCGTGGCGCAGGAGAGCTACCCCGAGTCGACCGTCACGCTGCTGCGCGGTCTGGTCGCGCTCGACCGCCATGGCATCGAGCCGCGCCACCTGCGGTCGCTGCGTCAGGGCGCCGAGCGCGAGGTCGCGCTGATCGAGTCCGCCATGTCGTCTCTGCTCCGTCGCACGGACGCCGCATCGCGGGCGAAGGCGAGCGACATGGCGCCCAACCTCGCCGCGAAGATCGACGAAGTGCGCTCGCTCTTCGTCAAGGACGCGCTCACCAGGTTGCTTTCGTAACGAACTGATTGCGACACACCTTCGGCGTCCCTCGGATGTCATTGCCGGTGCCGGAGGGCTGCTCTAGCGTGGAGGTAACAGCTCCAGGGAGGATTTCAAATGAATGCGGATGAGCGTGCAGGCGACCCGCGGTTCGTGCCAGAACTCCTCTTCACCGACGGCCTGCCGGCCATGGACGACGAGGTCGGCTACCGCGGTGCGGTGGCGGCGCGTGCAGCAGGCATCACCTACCGTCAGCTGGACTACTGGGCACGCACCGAGCTCGTAGAGCCCACGGTGCGAGGCGCGAGCGGGTCGGGCTCGCAGCGCCTCTACGGCTTCCGCGACATCCTCGTGCTCAAGCTGGTGAAGAGCCTGCTCGACACCGGTATCTCCCTGCAGCAGATCCGCACCGCGGTCGACGAGCTCCGCCGCGCGGGCATCCGCGATCTCGCGGGCACGACCCTCATGAGCGACGGTGCGTCCGTCTACCTCTGCACGTCGAACGACGAGGTCATCGACCTGGTCAGCCGCGGTCAGGGCGTGTTCGGCATCGCCGTGGGCAAGGTGCTTCGCGAGGTCGAGTCGACCCTCGTCGAATTCGACGCGACATCACCCGACCCGGTCGACGAGCTGTCGGCGCGTCGCACCAAGCGCTCCGCCTGAGCATCCGCGGCTCCGAGCCGCGCCCACACGAAGAAACGGCCACCCTCGCGAGAGGATGGCCGTTCTGCTGTCCGCGGTGGATCAGGCCTGCGGGCCGGAATCCGCGACCTGGATGCGCCCGGTGCGGATGATCCGATCGAGCAGCTGGTCGAAGTCGGCAGCGAGTTCCTGAGCCGAGTCGCCGGGCCAGATGTGCAGCGGCTTGGCCGCACCCTGGGCCTGCTGCAGCGACGTGCGCTCCGGGAGCTGCGGGGAGAGCACGAGGGGGCCGAACATGTCTCGCAGTTCCTTGATGCGGAACTGGTGCTCGATCGACTGGGGCCGCACGCGGTTGACGACGATGCCCAGCGGCTGGAGTCGAGGGGAGAGGCCCCGACGGATCTCCTCGATCGCGCGCAGCGCGCGATCGGCCGCGGCGACGGAGAAGAGGCCGGGCTCGGTGACGACCATCACGCGGTCGCTCGCCGCCCAGGCCGTGCGGGTGAGGGCGTTCAGCGACGGGGCGCAGTCGACGAGGACCAGGTCATAGTCGGCTTCGACGGAGGCCAGCGCCTCTTCGAGCTTCCACACGTCACGCACGCTCGGGTGCGGTCCGTCGAAGTTGATCGCTGACGGGCTGCCGATCAGCACGTCGATGGTTCCGGGGTGCACCTTCGCCCAGCCGCTGGAGGTGATCGCCTGACGGACGACCTTCTCCTTCGGGTTGGCCAGGACATCGGCGATGTTGAGCCGACCGGCCACCTGGATGTCCATTCCGGTGGACACATCGGACTGAGGGTCGAGGTCGACGACGAGCGTTCGGACACCACGGGCGAAGGCCGCTGAGGCCAGGCCGAGGGTCACTGTCGTCTTGCCGACGCCTCCCTTGAGAGAGCTGACGCTGAGTACGTGCACGAACACCACGTTACCTTCCCCTAGGCTGGGTGCACACTCAGCCCCGCCCCATGCGCGCCGATTAGAAGTGCGCATCGAGCTTCCAGAGGTGTGCATGTTCCAGAAGATCCTTGTGGCGAACCGCGGCGAGATCGCGATCCGTGCCTTCCGTGCGGCATTCGAGGTCGGGGCGAGAACAGTCGCCGTCTTCCCGCATGAGGACCGCGGCTCCGTCCACCGGCTCAAGGCGGACGAGGCCTACGAGATCGGCGAGCGGGGTCATCCCGTCCGCGCATACCTGAACGTCGACGAGATCATCCGTGTCGCGAAGGATGCGGGAGCGGACGCGATCTACCCCGGCTACGGCTTCCTGTCCGAGAATCCCGAACTGGCCGAGAAGGCTGCCGCGAACGGCATCGTCTTCATCGGTCCGCCCTCGAAGGTGCTCGAGATGGCAGGCAACAAGGTCGAGGCCAAGCGCCACGCGATCGAGGCCGGGGTTCCCGTGCTCCGCTCGACCGAGGCCTCCGATGACGTCGACGCGCTCGTGGCCCAGGCATCGGACATCGGCTTCCCGCTGTTCGCCAAGGCCGTCGCCGGTGGTGGCGGTCGTGGCATGCGCCGGGTCGAGTCTGCGGCGGAGCTCGCGCCGGCACTGGCAGAGGCGATGCGCGAAGCGGAGAGCGCCTTCGGCGACCCGCGGATGTTCCTGGAGCAGGCCGTCATCCGTCCCCGGCACATCGAGGTGCAGATCCTCGCGGACAAGACCGGCGAGACCGTCCACCTCTTCGAACGCGACTGCTCGGTGCAGCGACGTCATCAGAAGGTCGTCGAGATCGCCCCGGCCCCGAATCTCGACGATGACATCCGCACCGCGCTGCACGGGTACGCGGTCGCGTTCGCGCGATCCATCGGATACGAGAACGCGGGAACGGTCGAGTTCCTGCTCGAGACCGCGGGGGAGCGCACCGGCGAGGTCGTCTTCATCGAGATGAACCCGCGCATCCAGGTCGAGCACACCGTCACCGAGGAGGTGACCGACGTCGATCTCGTGCAGAGCCAGATGCGCATCGCCGCAGGCCAGACCCTCGCCGAACTCGGACTCGAACAGCACAATCTGCAGGTGCGCGGAGCGGCGCTGCAGTGCCGCATCACCACGGAGGACCCGACTCAGGGGTTCCGGCCCGACACGGGCAAGATCACCACCTACCGCTCCCCGGGAGGTGCGGGCATCCGCCTCGACGGCGGCACCGTGCATCAGGGTGCGCAGATCAGCCCGCACTTCGATTCGATGCTCGCCAAGCTGACCTGCCGTGGGCGGGACTACCCGGCGGCGGTCGCACGCGCTCGGCGGGCGCTGGCGGAGTTCCGCATTCGCGGCGTCTCGACCAACATCCCGTTCCTGCAGGCCCTGCTCGAGGATGAGGCGTTCATCGCCGGCGACGTGAGTACGTCGTTCATCGACGAGCGCCCGGATCTCCTCCGCGGCCGCGAGTCGAAGGACCGCGGCACTCGGATTCTGAACTGGCTGGTCGACGTCACGGTCAACAAGCCCCACGGGGTCCACCCGGGTTCGCTGGACCCGGCTGCCAAGCTCCCGGCCGTCGACCTCGACTCGACCCCGGTCGCCGGTTCGCGACAGCGTCTGCTCGAGCTGGGCCCGGAAGGCTTCGCCCAGAGCCTGCGCGCGCAGAGCGCTCTCGCGATCACCGACACGACCTTCCGCGATGCGCACCAGTCGCTGCTCGCGACGCGCGTGCGCACGAAGGATCTCGTCGCAGCCGCACCGCACATCGCCCGGTTGACGCCTGAGCTGCTCTCGGTCGAGGCCTGGGGAGGGGCGACGTACGACGTCGCACTGCGCTTCCTCGGGGAAGACCCCTGGGAGCGTCTCGACAAGCTGCGGGCGGCGCTTCCGAACGTCGCGATCCAGATGCTCCTGCGTGGACGCAACACCGTGGGCTACACGCCCTACCCGACGGCCGTCACAGAGGCCTTCGTGCGGGAGGCGGCGGCAAGCGGCGTCGACATCTTCAGGATCTTCGATGCGCTCAACGACGTCGAGCAGATGCGACCGGCGATCGAGGCTGTTCGCAACACGGGCACCGCGGTCGCCGAGGTGGCGCTCTGCTACACCGGTGACCTTCTGAACCCGGCCGAGGATCTCTACACGCTCGACTACTACCTGAACCTCGCGGCCCAGATCGTCGATGCGGGGGCGCACATCATCGCGATCAAGGACATGGCGGGACTGCTGCGCCCCGCGGCGGCCGCGAAGCTCGTCGCGGCGCTCCGCGAGCGCTTCGACCTGCCCGTGCACCTGCACACGCACGACACCCCCGGCGGCCAGCTCGCCACACTGCTCGCTGCGAGCGACGCAGGGGTGGATGCGGTCGACGCGGCATCCGCTCCGCTCTCCGGCACGACCAGCCAGCCTTCTCTCTCATCGCTCGTCGCTGCGCTCGCGCATACGGATCGCGACAGCGGCATCTCCCTCGACAGCGTCTCGGATCTCGAGCCGTACTGGGAGGCGGTCCGCCGGATGTACGCGCCGTTCGAGTCCGGACTTCCCGGCCCCACCGGGCGGGTCTACCACCACGAGATCCCGGGCGGTCAGCTGTCGAACCTCCGTCAGCAGGCGAAGGCGCTCGGGCTCGCAGACGACTTCGAGCTGATCGAGGACATGTACGCTGCGGCCGATCGAATCCTCGGTCGTGTTCCGAAGGTGACGCCGTCGTCGAAGGTGGTCGGCGATCTTGCTCTGCACCTGGCCGCGGTCAAGGCCGATCCTGCTGACTTCGAGGCGAACCCCGAGAAGTACGACGTGCCCGACTCCGTCGTCGGTTTCATGGCGGGCGAGCTCGGCGACCTGCCGGGCGGATGGCCGGAGCCCTTCCGCACGAAGGTGCTGGCAGGGCGTGCCGTGCGCATCGGCATGACGGAGATCTCCGCCGACGACGAGGCAGCGTTGGCGGGCGACAGCGCGACCCGTCGTGCGCGGCTGAACACGCTGCTGTTTCCTGCACCCATGCGCGAGTTCACCGAGAGACGGGAACTGTTCGGTGATCTCTCGGTGCTCGACACCGCGGACTACCTCTACGGTCTCGTGCAAGGCCAGGAGCACGTCGTCGAGATCGATCGCGGGGTCCAGCTGTACGTGGGTCTCGAAGCCATCGGAGATGCAGACGACAAGGGCATGCGCACCGTCATGACGACCCTCAACGGTCAGCTGCGGCCCGTGTTCGTGCGCGACAGATCGGTGGCGGTCGACGTCCACGAGATCGAGAAGGCCGACACATCGGTGCCCGGTCAGGTGGCCGCGCCGTTCTCGGGAGTCGTGACCCTGAAAGCGGACGTCGGTGACTCGGTGCGCGCCGGTGAACCGGTCGCATCCATCGAAGCCATGAAGATGGAAGCGGCCATCACCGCCCCCGTCGACGGCGTGGTGGAGAGACTCGCGATCGGCGCGACGCAGCAGGTCGAAGCCGGAGATCTTTTGGTCGTCATCCGCCCGGCGCACTAATCTTGTGCGGGCGAGGCCGCGTTCGACGCAACGCACCCGAGGCCCGCACAAGCTTGGAGTGACACAGTGACCCCGAAGAACGTGGCAGACAACCCGGACGACGAGTCCAGAGGGGTGCTGGACGACGCTACGTCTCTGGATACCTCGGCCATCGGCATACTCGGCAACACGGCGCAGGTGAGCGTCGTGCTCCCGAAGGACGACGATGACGACCTGGAGGACGATGGTGTCGTCGAAGGCGAGGTCGTCGCCGACCTGATCATCGACGAGCCGGTCGCCGCGGCGAAGGCCGCTGCAGAGATCTCACCGGCACCGCTCGGCGCTGCTCCGATGATCATCGAGCTGCCACCGGAGCCTGTTGCGGACGAGGATCGGACCGGGGCGACCGAACCCGAGTCCGACGCGGTTCAGGAGCCCGAGCCCGAGCCCGAGCCCGAGCCTGAGCCCGAATTCGAGCCGGAGTCGGAGCCTGACTTCGAGGCGGAGCCTGAGGCCGACCTCGACTCCGAGCTCGAGCCGGCTCTGGAAGCCGAACCGGATCTGGAAGCCGAGCCCGAACCGGTAGCATCCTCCGAGCCTGACCCCGCGATGGAGCCGGAGCCGGCCCTCGAGGCGGAAGCGTCTTCCGAGCCCGACCTCGTGATCGAGTCTGAGCCGGAAGCATCCTCCGAGCCTGACCTCGTGATGGAGCCGGAGCCGGCGCCCGAGGCGGAAGCGTTATCCGAGCCCGACCTCGCGATTGAGCCTGAGCCTGAGCCTGAGCCTGAGCCTGAGCCTGAGCCTGAGCCTGAGCCTGAGCCTGAGCCTGAGCCTGAGCCTGAGCCTGAGCCTGAGCCTGAGCCTGAGCCTGAGCCTGAGCCTGAGCCTGAGCCGGCGCCGGAGCCGGAGCCGGAACCTGAACCTGAACCTGAGCCGGCGCGCACCCGCGAACGTGCTCCGAGGACGGCACCCGTGACAGCCGTCGGCGCCACCGCTTCCGCTGCCACCGCTTCCGCTGCCACCGCTTCGGCTGCGCCCGGTGACGCGGTCGCAGCGGAGGCCGCCGCGGCCGCGGCGTTCATCGCCAGGGCGAAAGCCGATATCGACGCCGCACCCAGCTCACGGAGATCGTCGGCGGCAGCATCACTCGCCAAGAAGGAGAGCTCGGTCATGAACGCTGAGAAGCCCCGACGGGCCGCGACCCCGGCGACCCGATCGGGCCGCACCGACGTGCAGCTGTCCGCGAAGCGTCTGGACGCTCTCGGCGACTCCTCTCGCGAGAGCGCCGACCTGCTCACCGCAGATCGTCTTCTCGACCCGCACCGCATCACCAAGCCAGAGCCCGAGGGCGCCTGGAGCCACTTCCTCTATACGATCTCCGGACGTCGGATCAACATCGGAGACGGACGCCGCGCCCGCGAGCGCAAAGCGCTGAGCGCCAGGATCGCCGCACCGATCGTCGGCGGCGCACGATTCGTTCCGGTGCTGTCCCGCAAGGGCGGGGTCGGCAAGACGACGATCACCGCTCTGCTGGGTATGGCTCTCGCCGACGCCCGTGACGATCGCGTGATCGCGGTCGATGCCAACCCCGATCGCGGCACCCTCGCAGAGCGTGTGGTCCGCCCGCACCACAACAAGTCCGTGCGCGATCTCGTCCGGATCCATGACGAGGTCAGGGGATATCACGACATCTCCGCGATCGTCGCGCGGGACGCCACCCGCCTCGACGTGCTCGCGTCGGATTCCGACCCGCGGATCGCAGAAGCCTTCAGCGACAGCGACTACCGGGATGTGGCCGGTGTCGCCGCACACTATTACTCGCTCGTGCTCACAGACACAGGCACGGGCATCGTGCACTCGGTGATGTCGGCCACGCTCGATCTCGCCGATCAGATCGTGATCGTCTCGGGGCTGAGCGTCGACGAGGCGCGCCTGGCGTCGGAGACGCTCACCTGGCTCGAGAGCAACGGATACGCAGAGCAGGCGCGTGAGGCCGTCGTGGTGCTGAACCAGTCGACCCCCGGTGCTCCGCTCGTGCGTCTCAACGAACTCGAGGCTCATTTCCGCACGCGCGCCAAGCATGTCGTGCGGATGCCGTACGACGCGCAGATCGCGGGAGGCGGCACCATCGTCTTCGCCAACCTGCAGCCGGAGACACGAGTGGCAGCGCGCGAGCTTGCTGCGCTGCTCGTCGAGGGCCTGCGAGCGAAGGTCGACTGATGGCGGTGCGTGAGATCCGGGTCTTCGGAGACCCCGTGCTTCGTACGGTCTGCGCACCGATCGACGCCGTCGACGACGGCGTTCGAGCGCTCGTCGCCGACCTGATCGACACTGTCGAGCTGCCGGGGCGCGCCGGCGTCGCCGCCCCGCAGATCGGTGTCGCGCTCCGCGCCTTCAGCTACAACATCGACGGCGACATCGGCTATGTGCTCAATCCCGTCCTGACCGAGGTTCGTGGAGAGGCCGTGCCGACGGGGGAAGGCTGTCTGTCGGTGCCCGGGCTCTGGCATGACGCGCTGCGTCACCCGTGGGCCAGGGTCGAGGGCATCGACCTCGATAGCGAGCCGGTGGTGCTGGAAGGAAGCGGTCTGATGGCGCAGGCGCTCCAGCACGAGACGGATCACCTCGACGGCAAGCTCTACCTCGCGAGACTCGATGCCGAGACGCGCAAGCGTGCGATGCGCGAGGTCCGAGAGAGCGCCTGGTTCTGAACTTCGCTCGGATACGAGAAAGGCCCCGCCGCGGCGGGGCCTTTCTCGTATCTCGGTGGGTCAGCCGCCGAGGGCGACGTTCGTGGTGGTGACGGGCTCGTCGTAGATGGCGGCGATCTCATCGGCGAAGTCGCTCATGATCACGTTGCGCTTGATCGACATCTTGGGCGTGAGATGACCCGACGCCTCGGTCCACTCGCTGTCGAGCACCGTGAACTTGCGGATGGACTCGGCGCGGGACACCCGGGCGTTGGCGGCATCCACAGCCTTCTGGATCTCTGCTCGGACCGCGTCGTTCTTCGAGGCCTCCACGAGCGACATCTCCTTGGGGAGCCCGGCATTGGCGAGCCAGGTCGGCAGCATCTCGGGGTCGAGGGTGATGAGAGCCGAGATGAAGGGACGCTGGTCTCCGACGACGACGACCTGTCCGATGATCGGGTTCGCACGGATCGGGTCTTCGAGGGCGGCGGGTGCGACGTTCTTGCCGCCGGCCGTCACGATGATCTCCTTCTTGCGACCGGTGATGGTGAGGAACCCCTCGGAGTCGAAGCTGCCGATGTCACCGGTGCGGAACCAGCCGCCCTCGCTGAACGCGTCGGCGGTGGCCGCAGGGTTGTTCCAGTACTCCTTGAAGACGTTGACGCCTCGCACCTCGATCTCGCCATCGTCAGCGAGCCGCACGCCCACTCCGGGGAGCGCCGGGCCGACGGTGCCGATCTTCGACTTGTCTGCGAGGTTCACGGTCGCGGGAGCGGTCGTCTCGGTGAGGCCGTAGCCCTCGAGGATCACCACGCCGAGGCTGTGGAAGAAGTGACCGAGTCGCGCACCGAGGGGAGCCGAACCCGACACGGCGTAGACGACATTGCCGCCCATCGCTTCGCGCAGCTTGCTGTACACGAGCTTGTTGAACAGCGCGAACTTGAGCCGTGTCCCGAACGGGACGCTCTTTCCCTCTTCGAGCAGCTTCGAGTGCTGGATCGCGACGTCGGCGGCAGCGCGGAAGATCTTGCCCTTGCCGCCGGCTTCGGCCTTCTGCTCCGCCGAGTTGTAGACCTTCTCGAACACGCGGGGGACAGCCAGCAGGAAGGTCGGCTTGAACGATCCGAGGGCCGGCAGAAGCTGCCGGGTGTCGGGCTGGTGCCCGGTGCGGACTCCGGCGTGGATGTTGAGGATCGAGATGAACCGGGCGAAGACGTGCGCGGTGGTGATGAACAGCAGCGTGGACGCACCGGGGGTCTGCACGACAGCATCCAGAGCCTTGGCGGAGTTGCGGCAGAGCTCCACGAAGTTGCTGTGCGTGAGAACGCAGCCCTTCGGGCGACCGGTGGAGCCTGAGGTGTAGATGAGCGTGGCGATGTCGGAGCCGACAGCGATGCTGCGCAGGCGCTCGATCTCGGAGTCAGGCACGGACGCACCCTGTGCCGTCAGCGAGTCGATCGCGCCGAGGTGCAGCTGCCAGACTTCGCGGAGCAGCGGGAGGTCGCCGCGCACCTCGTCGAGGCGTGCGAAGTGCTCGGGCGATTCGAGCACGAGTGCGATGGCACCGGAGTCCTCGAGGATCCACTGGATCTGAGAGGGCGAGCTGGTCTCGTAGATCGGCACCATGACGGCGCCCGCATAGAACAGGGCGAAGTCGACGAGGGTCCAGTCATAGGTGGTGCGGGCGAGGAAGCCCACCTTCTCACCCGGCTGGATGCCGGCGGCGACGAAGCCCTTGGCCAGTGCGATCACGGCGGTCTCGAAGTCGGCTGCGGTGATGTCGCGCCAGCCCTCGCCTTCGGGCACGGAGAACAGAGGGCGATCCGGCGTCGCCTTCACGCGCTTCGCCAGGAGGTCTGAGATGTTCCCCTCGGGATCGGCGGGGACGACGGCGGGGACTTCAAACTGGACCACGGCAGCTCCTTCGGTACCGGTCGGGCACTGGTTGCACACGAGTCTAGAGCATGGGACTCGGTCGCACCGCTAGTGGGACTCAGTCGCCAATCGCAGGTCATCCGGACATGGCGCTGGCGGATGCCGATCGCGGCGCTAGACTTCACCTCGATGTTCTACTGGCTGATGAAGTACGTGGCGATCGGCCCTGTGGTCAAAGCGATATTCCGACCATGGGTGGTCGGGCGCGCGAACATTCCGGCCAACGGTGCCGCGATCCTCGCCAGCAACCACCTGTCGTTCGCCGACTCGATCTTCCTTCCGCTGATGATCGATCGCCCCATGTCGTTCCTCGCGAAGAGCGACTACTTCACCGGACGCGGGCTCAAGGGCTGGGCCACCAAGTTCTTCATGAAGGCCACAGGCCAGATCCCGATCGACCGTTCAGGTGGCAAGGCCTCGGAGGCCTCTCTGAACACCGGTCTGCAGGTGCTCGGCCGCGGGGACCTGCTCGGCATCTATCCCGAAGGAACGCGCAGCCCTGACGGAAGGCTCTATCGAGGTCGCACCGGGATCGCGCGGATGGCCATGGAGGCGAAGGTCCCCGTGGTGCCCGTGATCATGGTCGACACCGACACGGCGATGCCGATCGGGCAGCGTCTGCCGCGAGTGGTGAGGGTCGGGATCGTCATCGGCGAACCCCTGGACTTCTCCCGGTACGCGGGTATGGAGAACGACCGCTACATCCTGCGTTCCGTCACAGACGAGATCATGGTGGCACTCCAGCGACTGGGTGAGCAGCAGTACGACGATGTGTACGCGTCGAGCGTGAAGGACAGGCTTCCCGCCCGCGTCACACAGCGCTCCTGAGGCATCCCGACTTCGCAGCGAGCACTAGGCTGGACACCATGCTCCAGCACCACATCGACGCGCTTGATGCGTGGCGTTCGCTCCCGATCAAGCAGCAGCCCCAGTGGCTCGACGCCGAGCGTGTCTCCGAGGTCTCCGCGCAGATCTCGACGCTTCCGCCCCTGGTGTTCGCAGGTGAGGTCGACAACCTCCGCGATCGTCTCGCGCGCGCAGCGTCCGGCAAGGCGTTCCTCCTTCAGGGCGGCGACTGCGCAGAGACGTTCGCGGGCGCCACCGCCGATCAGATCCGCAATCGCATCAAGACCGTCCTGCAGATGGCGGTCGTGCTGACGTATGGCGCGTCGATGCCCATCGTGAAGATGGGTCGCATGGCAGGCCAGTTCGCCAAACCGCGGTCGAGCGACACCGAGACCCGCGGCGACGTGACGCTTCCCGCATACCGTGGCGACATCGTGAACGGCTACGACTTCACCGAGGCGTCTCGGCGAGCCGATCCGGGTCGTCTGCTTCAGGGCTACCACACCGCTGCGTCGACGCTGAACCTGATCCGCGCGTTCACCCAGGGTGGCTTCGCCGACCTGCGCGAGGTGCACTCGTGGAACAAGGGCTTCGCGCAGAACCCGGCCAACCAGCGCTACGAGCGCATGGCAGCCGAGATCGACCGGGCCATCAAGTTCATGGAGGCGGCCGGAGCCGACTTCGACGAGCTCACCCGCGTCGAGTTCTTCACGGGCCACGAAGGTCTGCTGATGGACTACGAGCGCCCGATGACCCGCATCGACTCGCGCACGGACACCCCCTTCAACACCTCGGCGCACTTCCTGTGGATCGGTGAGCGCACGCGCGAGCTCGACGGTGCGCACGTCGACTACTTCTCCAAGATCCGCAACCCCATCGGCGTCAAGCTCGGTCCGACCACGACGCCGGAGACCGCTCTCGCACTGATCGACAAGCTCGACCCGAACCGCGAACCGGGGCGTCTGACGTTCATCACGCGCATGGGTGCGGGCAAGATCCGCGACGCCCTGCCGCCGCTGCTCGAGGCCGTCCGCGATTCGGGCGCGCAGCCGCTGTGGGTCACCGACCCGATGCACGGCAACGGGATCACGACCCCCACCGGCTACAAGACGCGTCGCTTCGACGACGTGGTCGACGAGGTGCGTGGCTTCTTCGAGGCGCACCGCGCGGTCGGGACGTTCCCCGGCGGGATCCATGTCGAGCTCACCGGCGACGACGTCACCGAGTGCCTCGGAGGATCCGAGCACATCGACGAGGCTGCACTGGCGACCCGCTACGAGAGCCTCTGCGATCCTCGCCTCAACCACATGCAGTCGCTGGAACTGGCGTTCCTCGTGGCGGAGGAGCTCGAGAAGCGCTGACCGACGAGCCTCACAGAGAGACGGCCCCCTCCGCACACGGAGAGGGCCGTCTCTCTGTCAGCGGCGAGCACGCATCACGGGGGAGCGGAAGAGTGGGGTTCGGACGGGTTTCGCCCTAGAACGCGCTGCTGCGGATCTGCAGGGTGATCTCCGTGCCCTTGGCGCGCTGAGAACCTGCCCCCGGATCCGACCCGGTGACCTCTGTGAAGTCGTTGGGGAATGCGTTCCAGATGCCGTTCCACGTCGGTTCGAAGCCGGCATCGCGGATCGTCCTGGCCGCCTCATCCCGGCTCATTCCCTCGACATCCGGCACCGGGAACAGCTCGGGTCCCTTGGAGACGATCAGCTGGACGGTGTCGCCCGGGCGCCGATTGCCCTCCTCGGCACGGTCGGTGACCCCGATGACGATATCCTTCGCGACAGAATCGCTGAAGACGAACTGCGAATCGGGGTTGACCTCGACGCCCTTGTCGCGGAGCGTGTTCGTCGCCTGGTCCACGCTCATCCCCGCGACATCCGGGAAGGCGCCGGCCGAGACGTAGAGTTCGACGGTGTCGTCCTCGAGCAGCTCGCAGCCCTCGGCGCACGCGTACACCTCGCCACCTGCGCGAGGCGTCACGAAGGCGTTGATCACGCGACCCGCTTCGGCATCGGAGAAGAGCAGCAGGGGAGTCTCGGTGACGTTGACCTTGATGTCCGCGAGGTAATCGCGGGCCTCCTGCTCGGTCTTGCCGTTGAGGGTCTCCGCCGTGTGCGACGCGGGACCCGAGGAGACGAAGACGGTGACCTCGGTGCCCTTGTCGAGCCGCTCGCCCTCATCGGGGTCCGACCGGATGGTCTCGCCGGCTGGGACATCGATGGAGCTCTCCTCGCCGCGCACGGGCACGAAGCCCTCGGCGGTCAACGCCGAGGCGGCATCGTCGTACGACAGCCCGGCGACTCCCGGGACGGCGACGAGGGACCCTGGGCCGGATCCGAACCACCACCCGACACCGCCGGCCACCGTCGCGAGGAGCAGCACCAGCGTCAGCAGAAACGCGCCACGGGCGCGGCGTCGAGACGAACGACGCCGCAGGAGGGTCGCGTTGTCGACGGCGGCCTGCACCGGGGCGGTGGGGTCGGCGATGACCATCGTGCTCGGCATGACCTTGGTGAGGTCAGCGGAGTCGGCCTGCGAGCGCTGAGAGGCCGTGGCGGCGGCGACCGCGGGAGCGATGCCCAGACCACGCTCGATCTCACGCAGACGCTCCAGCATCTGACCGGCATCGTCAGGACGCTCGTCCGGCGACTTCTCCGTCGCCCAGAGCACGAGCTCATCGAGCTGCTCGGGTACGCCGGGGTTTCGAACGCTCGGCCGAGGCACCGACTCGGTGGCGTGCTGGAATGCGATCTGCATGGGCTGCTCGCCCTTGTAGGGCTGTTCGCCGACGAGCATCTCGTAGAGCATGATGCCGAGCGCGTAGATGTCGCTCCTGGCGTCTGCCGTGCCGCGGGTGACGAGCTCGGGTGCCAGGTAGGCGATGGTGCCGAGCAGCTGCTGGCCGGTGGCCGTGTTCGCGGTCGTCGCACGGGCGAGACCGAAGTCGCCGATCTTGATGCGGCCGTCTTCGGCCAGCAGCACGTTCTCGGGCTTCACATCGCGGTGGACGATCCCGGCCCGATGCGCTGCCGAGAGTCCTGCGAGGACGGCATCCATGATCGTGATCGTCTGCGGGATCGTGAGCCGCTTCTGCTCGCGCAGCAGCTCGCGCAGCGTGATGCCCGGCAGGTACTCCATCACCAGGTAGGCGAGTTCGCCGTCCTGGCCCTGATCGAACACGTTGACGACATGCGGGTCGGCCAGCCGTGCCGCTGCGCGCGCCTCTTGGATGAACCTGCTCTGGAAGGCGGAGTCGTCGCTGAGATGCGCATGCATGACCTTCAGAGCGATGCGTCGCTCGAGTCGAAGATCGGTGGCGACATAGACAGTGGCCATGCCTCCACGCGCGATCCGGGCCCGCACACGGTATCGACCGTCGACAAGCCGCCCGATGAGGGGGTCGGCCTGCTGATTGGTCGTCACGTCAAGATTCTATGGAGAACTGCCTGAAAGCCCGGGGAGCGGCTCGCCCCTTGCACCTGCGGGTTTGCTCAGAAGGCGGTCAGCCGTGGATGCCGAGCCACTGATATGCCTGGGTCTCCCACTGGCCATATCGCTCGGGATATGCCGAGATCTGCACGGTCTGCGCGGCATCCGTGAAGCGCAGGGCTTCCCAGCCGGGGATGTCGAGGAGTCCGCGGGAGGCCTGTCCGTTCGGGTCTGCGGAGCCGCCGTAGAACACCCGCGTGCTGCGGTCGGGGTCGACCGCCTGCTCGGGGGTGCCCCAGCCCATGCTGGGGCGCTGCTGGAAGAGGCCGAGCGAGTCGCGGTCGCCCGACGGCAGATTTCGCATGCTCGACTCGACCATCGCAGTGGCGAGGGCGATCGCGATGGCACGGTCGGGCACGCCGAGCTCGCGCCCGACGCGGATGATGGTCGAGGCGTTGCCGGCCTGTTCGGCATCGAGGGTCGCGAACAGCTGCGCCGGTGGCGTGGTGGCGACCGCAGCCGGCGCAGGCGACGGAGCGGCGACCGGCGCGGCGGCGACGGTCAGGCTCTGACCGGGGTAGATGATCGCCCCAGAGCTCAAGCCGTTCAGCGCATAGAGCTGTGAAACGGTCGTGCCGTACTTCTTCGCGATCGCGAACAGCGTGTCGCCTGCCGCAACGGCGTGCGTCTGGCCGCCGGCCGCCACGGGAGCGGGTGCGGTCGTCGTGACCGCGGCCGGAGCGGGCGCCGGAGCGCCGGTGAGCGCGAGCTGCTGGCCGGGATAGATGACGGATGCCCTGGTGAGGCCGTTCGCGGCGAGCACGGCGTCGACGCTCGTGCCGTGCCGCTGAGCGATGCTGAACACGGTGTCGCCGGCAGCGACGGTGTGGGTGGCAGTCGAGCCCGTCTGGGCGGGCGCCGTGGGCGCGGTGGGCGCCGCGGGGGTGGCTCCCGCGGTCAACGACAGGGTCTGCCCCGGGTAGATGACCGAGCGCCAGCCGAGTCCGTTCCAGCCGAGCACGTCGACTGTCCGCAGCCCGAAGCGGTTCGCGATGGAGGAGATCGTGTCACCCGGCTGCACGGTGTACGAGGCGGGCGGCGCTTCGGCCGACGCGATGCGCGTCGGTGTGGACTGGAGCCGTTCGATCGGCGAGGAGACGGCATCCGCAGAGACGGGTGTGGCGGCGATCGTCGCCGACAGGGTGCCCAGCACAGCGGCAGGTACCCCGAGCTGGATATAGCGCGTCCGTCGCGCGACAGCATGCGTTGTCAAGGTGCTCTCCCTTGTTCGACGTCCGCCCACGGTGGCACGTATGTATACGGAAGTCAACAGAAGTGACTGATGATGCTGGCGATGCGAATGTGACTCGAGGCCGCGATCCTGCCGGAAATGCGGTCGGCTCTCAGAGGTGAGATAGTTGCAAGGTGTCTGTGTCGTCTGAAAGCAACCCCTCCGAAACCCCGCAGTCCGGGGCCGCGTCCGAGAACGCTGTGAGCACCTCCGGCGTCACCGCCACCGAGTGGCTGACCATGCCGGATCTCGTCGACGTGCTCGATGAGACGCTGGGCCGCGTGCGTCGGCTGATCGACGAGCATTACCTCATCGGATCGCGTCGCTCCGGCGTGTTCGCGGTTCCGTCGGTGTTCATCGTCGATGACCACCCGCTGTCTTCGCTGCGCGGCACGATCATCGTCCTGCAGGACGCAGGCTTCACCGATGACGAAGTCATCGACTGGCTTCTCGCTCCCGACGACGAACTGGGTCGCTCGCCGATCGACGCGCTTCTCGCCGGGCACAAGAGCGCCGTCCGCAGGGTCGCCCGAACCCTCGCCTGAACCGAGCGGACGCCACCGCCCGCAGTCGGCCCCGATCTCAGGCCGATCGCACCGTCGCCGCGCGTGCGAGATCCCGGAGGTCGCCGACAGCCGCATTGTCGAGTCGCGCTCCGGAGAGCGCCCGATCGGCTTCCCGTGCATAATCCTCGATCATCCGCTCCACGCGCTCGAGAGCGCCGGATGCCGTGATGGTCGCCTGCAGGAACGCGACCTGCTCTGCCGTGAGCTCGGGATCGCCGAGCATCTCATCGAACAGGTTGCGGGCCGACGTGTCGAGCGTCTGCCTCGTGAGGGCGACGAGCACCGTGCGCTTGCCCTCGCGCAGGTCGTCGCCCGCAGGCTTGCCTGTGACCGCGGCATCGCCGTAGACGCCGAGCAGGTCATCGCGAAGCTGAAACGCCATCCCGACCGGATGACCGAACCGGCGGAGGGCCAGGAGCTGATCGTCGTCGGCATCTGCGATCGCCGCGCCGAGAACCAGCGGCTGCTCGATGCTGTACCGCGCGGACTTGAACGAGACCACCCGCAGGGCGCGCTCGACGTGCGAGTCGGTGGCATGAACGCTCCAGGCGGACTCCTCGGCGATGTCGAGGAACTGGCCGACGGTGACATCTCGGCGCATGCGGCCGTACTCTCGTCGAACCGCCGCGGCATGGGGGAGCGGTTCGATCGCGTCCTCGAGAAGGTCGTCGCTCCAGGCCACCAGCAGGTCGCCGAGGAGGATCGCCGACGAGCGACCGAACGCCGCCGGGTCCCCGCGCCACCCTGCGCCGACATGGGCGCTCTCCAGGGCGCGGTGAGCGGCCGGCCGGCCGCGCCGAGTATCGGAGTTGTCGATCAGGTCGTCGTGCACCAGCGCCGCGGACTGGAAGATCTCCAGAGCTGCGCAGACATCCCAGAGGGCCGCGGACTCCTCGGCGTCGCGATCGCCGAAGCGTGCGACGGCCTGCCAGCCTGCATGACAGAAACGGGCGCGCAGTCGCTTGCCGCCCACGAGAGTGTCGGCGGCCGAATCGATCAGACCCTCGGCATCAGCGCCGTAGTCGGCGGACTCGCCCCGCATCCGGTCGAGGAACAGCCGCAGGCGTGCGGCGACGGCGTCGGAGACGAAGGAGGGGGTCGGCACGACTCCCAGCATACGTAAAGCCAACGGAGGCCCTTACTGCTAGCCCGCAGCGGCATACCGCGCGTAGAATGGACGGACGAATACCCGAGGGGGACGAAATGCCACTCTCCGAACAGGAGCAGCGTCTGCTCGATGAGATGGAACGCCATCTCCTCCACAACGACGCCGATGTCGTCAGTGCGCCGTCAGGCGATCGAGCTCTCAGCTACCGCAACCTCGTCTACGGAGCTCTTCTGCTCCTCGCCGGGGTAGGCGGACTGATCGTCGGAGTCGTGCTCGGTGACGTCTGGGGCGTCGTGGTCGGCGTCATCGGATTCGCCGCCATGCTCGGGGGCGTCATGATCGCCGTGACCCCCGTTCGGAAGCCGCTCTCTGCAGTCCCGCGCGAGCGCGCACCCAAGCAGCGCAGTTCGGCATCCTTCATGGATCGCATGAACGATCGATGGGATCGCCGCCAAGACGGCAACTGACTCCACCACTTCCTCGAAGGCCCGGATGCTCTGTGCATCCGGGCCTTCGTCGTGTTCGGGCGCTGAATCCACGGAGAGCTGTGGGATTGGACACCGGCGTACCGACCCTGCGCTGGTCCTCCACTGGCGCTCCACCTCCCTCCACTCTGAGAAGCCGCGTGATCTCGCGGTTTCTTTGCGCGCACTGACGCTCTCGCAGCGCCTGGCTGCGGATTGACCGTAGGTTTGTGGAGGAAAGTGGAGTAAAGTGGGGCGCACCTCGAGTTGGCCGGACGGAGAGGGGGTGATGGCTGATGTTGCTGGGAACGCATTCTCCGAAGTTGGACGACAAGGGACGGGTCATCCTTCCCGCGAAGTTCCGCGAAGACCTCGGTGGCGGCATCGTCGTCACCAGAGGGCAGGAACGCTGCCTCTACGTCTTCAGCACGGCCGAGTTCGAGGCGATGCACGAACGGATCCGTCAGGCGCCGCTCGCGAACAAGCAGGCGCGTGACTTCATGCGCCTGTTCCTCTCCGGTGCGAGTGCGGAGATGCCAGACAGCCAGAACCGCATCACCATCCCCGTGCACCTCCGTCAGTACGCGGGCTTGCAAAAGGAACTCATCGTCACCGGAGTCGGCGCCCACGCCGAGATCTGGGATGCCGAGAGCTGGAACAACTACCTCGCAGCCGGCGAGGAGACCTACTCCGATCTCGAGCAGGAGGTGATTCCGGGACTCTTCTGACCACGGCTGTGATGCCCCGCCGCTCCTGCCCCGACACACTTCCCCGGTGCCGGGTCGTGAAGCGGAGGGGGATCAGGGCCCTGGTCACCGACACACAGAGGTCACCCGAGAGAGATCATGAACCTCCGCGACATCCACACCCCCGTTCTGCTCGACCGCTGCGTCGAGCTCCTCGCTCCCGCGCTTCAGGCCGACGGAGCGGTGCTCGTCGATGCCACCCTCGGCATGGGTGGTCACTCCGAGGCGCTGCTCGAGCGGTTCCCCCACATCCGTCTCGTCGGACTCGACCGTGACACCGACGCCCTGCGCATCGCGGGGGAGCGGCTCGCCCGCTTCAAGGACCGGATCACACTCGTGCACACCGTCTACGACGAGATCGGGCTGCACGCCCAGGGCGCGGCGGGCATCCTCTTCGATCTCGGCGTCTCGTCTCTGCAGCTCGACGAGGCGGAGCGCGGCTTCGCGTACTCCAAGGACGCCCCGCTCGACATGCGCATGGATCAGACGAAGGGCGTCACGGCCGCCGAGGTCATCGCGACCTACAACGAGGGCAACCTGCGTCGCATCTTCGAGCGCTACGGCGAGGAGAAGCTCGCCGGCCGATACGCGCGGTTCATCATCGCCGCACGCGAGAAGCAGCCGATCACCCGATCCGGTGAACTCGTCGAGATCCTCCAAGCGGCCACGCCCGCGGCGGCTCAGCGTGCCGGGCACCCTGCCAAGCGCGTCTTCCAGGCCCTGCGCATCGAGGTGAACGCCGAGCTCAACGTGCTGGCGGACGCGATCCCGTCTGCCATGGACGCTCTCGCCGTCGGCGGGCGCATCGTGGTCATGTCGTACCAGTCTCTCGAGGATCGACTCGTGAAACAGGCCTTCGCCGCCGGCGCCGCCTCCACAGCACCCCGGGGTCTGCCCGTCGAACTGCCGGAGCATGCGCCCCGCTTCCGCATCATCACCAAGGGAGCGGAGCTCGCCGACGACGACGAGCGCGCGCGCAACCCCCGCGCGATTCCGGTCAGACTGCGTGCCGCAGAGAAAGTGCGGGAGAGCTCATGAGCCTGAACGTCGCAGTACGGAAGCCCAGCGCACTGCCCGGTGCCCCCGAGCGCGCTCCTCGCCGACGCCTCGAGCCGGTGACCGACACCCCGGTCCGCCGCAAGCCGAAGCTCGCCTACGCGCTCGCGGCACTGGCCGGGGCCATGATCATCGGAGCCGTGCAGATCGGACTCTCTCTGGCGATCACGCAGGACTCGTTCGTGCTTGCTGGGCTGTCGGCGCAGCAGCACGAGCTGGACCTGCACGCCAGCGCCCTGCAGGAGGACCTCACCGGGATGAGCTCGCCTCAGTCCCTCGCCACCAGCGCCGCATCCCTCGGCATGGTCGTGGCAGGGGCTCCGTCCTATCTTCGACTGAGCGACGGCGCCGTGTTCGGTCAGGGAACCGGAGCGACGGGCTCATCGACGATCGATCCGAACGGCGCGGGCGCAGTGAGCAACTCCCTGCTGAACGACGTGCCGGTCAACGCCTCGACGGCAGACGACGCCGTCCCAGAAGGGACGACGGGTCACCCCGCGCAGGAGCTTCCGCCCGCGATCACCGATGGGCTTCCGAGCCCGAGCACCCGCTAGCCGAATCCGCCCACCACCGAGACCTGACGGAGAGAGTCCATGACGACACGAGCAACCCGCACGCCGCGGCGACGCACGGTCGTCGCGCTCGCGGTGATCCTGGCGATTCTGGCCGCGTTCGTCGTGCGTCTCGTCGACATCCAGGTGGTCAAGGCCGACGAGCACGTCGCCCAGTCGCTCGAGTTCATCGCCCACCGCACCTCGATCCCGGGCGAGCGGGGATCAGTGGTCGACGCGGACGGTGCCGTGCTCGCCGAGAGTGTGAATGTCTACGATGCGAGCATCGATCCCAAGGTGATGAACCTCCTGGAGACGGACGAGAAAAATCCGCCGAAGATGCCATGGGCGGAGGCGTCTCAGCGCATCGCCGAGATCGCCGGGGTCGACGCCGAGAAGCTGCGCACAGCCGTCGAAGCTCAGAATGCGGCAAATCCGGACTCGCAGTGGTACCAGCTGAAGACCGGCCTGAGCACGGCTCAGTTCATCGAGCTCAAAGAGCTGAAGGAGTCTGGCCTCACATACCTTCACTTCGACCCGCGTGAAACGCGGGTTTATCCGAACGGGGCCGTGGCCGGCAACCTTCTGGGCTTCCTCGACGGCGCCGGCACCGCCCAGGCCGGCGTCGAGAAGATGGACGAGAAGTGCCTCGCTCCCACAGACGGCGAGGAGTCGTACCGCACCGGCAAGAACAACGTCGTCATCCCCGGCAGCGAGAGCAAGGTGGATGCCGTCGACGGCGGCACCGTGCAGCTGACGATCAACAGCGATCTGCAGTGGTACATGCAGCAGATGATCGCCGAGGAGGCGCAGGCCCAGGGCGCCAAGGGCGGCACGGTCACCGTGGTCGAGGTCGGCACCGGAAAGATCCGCGCGGCCGCAGAATGGCCGACCATGGACCCCAACGATCTGGATGCGTCGTCGTCCGACACTTGGGGCAGCAAACTCTTCACGCGCTGGTTCGAGCCAGGCTCGACGTTCAAGGCGGTGACAGCTGCAGCCGTCATGGAGAACGCGGGCGTGACGATGGGGACTCCGACGGTGTCGGCGTCCTCGCACGAGAAGTTCGAGAACGGCGCCGTGATCAACGACGCGTTCGTCCACCCCACCTTCCAGTACACCCTCGCCGGCGCACTCATCGACTCCTCGAACGTCGCGCTGTCGAAGTTCGGCACGATGGTGAGCCCCGACGTCCGGCACGACTATCTCGAGCGTTTCGGAGTGGGAAAGACGACCATCGGCTTCCCTGACGAGACGGCAGGTGAGCTGCATCCGGCCGCTGAATGGGACAACCAGTCGCTTTACACGACCACGTTCGGCCAGCACTTCACGGTGACCGCCCCGCAGGTTGCGGGCGCGTACCAGGCAATCGCGAACGGCGGCGAGAAGATCGGACTCTCCCTAATCGAGTCATGCACTACCTCGGACGGAACCGTCGTCACGCCGGATGCTCCTGAGCGCGAGCAGATCATCAAGCCCGAGACGGCGGCCGACCTGACGCGGATGCTCGAGAACGTCGCCGTTCAGGGCGGCAACGCCGACCGCATTCAGGTGCCCGGCTACCGCGTGACCAGCAAGACGGGCACCGCGCAGGTCGAAGACGGCAACGGCGGATACAAGTCCGGCGTGTACTACACGAGCATGGTGGGCTTCGCTCCGGTCGACGATCCGCAGTACGTCGTGGTGGTGACTCTCGATGAGCCGACTAGAGTTACATCGTCTGCTGCTACCGCCTCGGCCTTCCAGAAGGCGATGACCCAGACCATGAAGACCTACCGCGTGATGCCGTCCTCCAGCCCGATGGACGCACTGCTTCCGAAGTTCGAATAGACGGCGCCCTGCCGCGCCTGGAGACGTCATGATCGCCCTGTCGCTTGCCGAGATCGCCGCTGTCGTCGGGGGTGATCTCCGCCTCGCCGGTTCTTCGACCGCCGACACCGTCGTCGACGGTGTGGTCGACACCGACTCGCGAAACATGGTGCCCGGATCCGTCTTCGTCGCGAAGCCGGGAGCAGAGACCGACGGACATCGATTCGTCGGCTCGGCGCTGGCCGCCGGTGCTGCGCTCGCGATCGTCGAGCACGCAGTCGATGACGAGATCACGCAGATCATCGTTCCCGACGTCATCGTCGCCCTCGCAGACCTCGCACGGGAGGTCGTCGCGCGCGTGCGCGCAGCGGGTGACCTCAAGATCGTCGGGATCACCGGGTCGAACGGCAAGACGACGACCAAGAACTTCCTCGCCCGCATCCTCGCCGACGAGGGCGAGACCGTCGCGCCCATCAACTCGTACAACAACGAGGTCGGCGCGCCGGTCACCATGCTGCGCGTCACATACGACACACGCTTCCTCGTCAGCGAGTTCGGTGCGGATGCGCCGGGGAGCATCGCCCGCCTCGCCGGACTCGTCGAGCCCGACATCGCGGTGGTGCTGATGGTCGGCATGGCTCACGCCGGCGGTTTCGGCGGCATCGAGGCGACGGCCAAGGCCAAGTCCGAGCTCGTGGCCGCTGCGAGGCCCGAAGGCACCGCTGTGCTCAACATCGACGACTCCCGTGTGGCCGCCATGGGCGAGCTCGCGCGGTCGCGGGGAATGCAGGTCGTCAGCTTCGGGCAGAGCACCGCGGCGGACGTGCAGGCCCACGACCTCGAGGTCACCGCGTCCGGCACCTCGTGCATCATCGAAGCGGCGGGGCAGAGCCTGCCCCTTCGCCTGCGGGTGCTCGGCGCGCACCACATCGGCAACGCGCTTGCGGCCATCGCAGCAGCGGGGGTTCTGGGCGTGTCGGCGTCTGACGCCATCGCGCGTCTCGAGACGGTCGAGATCGCGGAGCGCTGGCGGATGCAGCCCATGGGCAGCGACCGGGTGCGAATCATCAACGATGCCTACAACGCCAGCCCGGACTCCATGTCGGCGGCGCTGCGCACTCTCGCCCAGATCACCGGCCCGGGGGAGCGGACGGTCGCGGTGCTCGGCGCCATGAGCGAGCTCGGTGAGACCGCCGGCGAGGAGCACGACCGGATCGGACTGCTGGCCGTCCGGCTGAACATCCAGCGGATCGTCGTCGTGGGCCCCGAGGCCCGCAGGCTCTACATCTCGGCCATCGGCGAAGGCTCCTGGGACAGCGAGGCCATCTTCTTCCCCGACCAGGACGCAGCGTTCGACTACCTGCGCACCGAACTCCGAGACGGCGACCGCGTGCTCGTGAAGTCCTCCAATTCCGTGGGCCTCCGGCACCTCGGCGATCGTCTGGGAGAATTGTTCTCGTGAGATCTCTCATCATGGCGGCTGCCATCTCGCTCGCCTTCACACTCTTTCTGACTCCCGTCTTCCTCCGGCTCTTCCGGAAGTGGGGCTGGGGCCAGGTCATCCGCACGCCCGAGGCGATCGAGAACCCGAACCACGAGGCGAAGCGCGGAACGCCCACCATGGGCGGCGTCATCTTCATCGTCGGCACCATGGTCGGCTACTTCACCGGCACGTACGTCGGCGGGGGCACCCCCGCGCTGTCCGCGCTTCTCGTCATCTGGCTGATGGTGGGCTTCGGAGCCGTCGGCTTCATCGACGACTACATGAAGGTGCGCAGCCAGCGCAGCCTCGGACTCTCGGGCTGGCGCAAGATCATCGGTCAGCTCGTCGTGATCATCCCGTTCGGCATCGTCGCCCTGAACTTCCCGAACGCGTTCGATCAGACCCCGGCATCCGGTTCGATCTCGCTCTTCCGCGACATCCCCTGGTTGAACCTCTTCGCCTTCACCGCGATCCTCGGGTGGGCGCTGTATCTGCTGTGGATCTCCGTCATCGGCGTCGCGACCTCGAACAGCGTCAACCTCACGGATGGACTCGACGGTCTCGCCGCGGGCGCCGGGGTCATCGTCGTCGGTGCCTACAGCCTGATCGCGTTCTGGCAGTTCAAGCAGTCGTGCGTGGGCGAGGGGGTCGAGACCGCAGCGCTGGGCGGATGCTACGAGGTCCGCGATCCGTTCAGCCTGGCGATCATCGCCGCGTCGTTCGCCGCGAGCCTGATCGGCTTCCTCTGGTGGAACGCTCCCAAGGCGAAGGTGTTCATGGGCGATGTCGGCTCCATGGCGATCGGAGGCGTCATCACCGCGATGGCGATCCTCACCCGCACCGAGCTTCTGCTTCTCGTGATCGCCGGCGTCTTCGTCCTCGCCTCCGGGTCTGTGATCCTCCAGCGCGCGTACTTCAAGATCACCCGCGGAAAGCGACTGTTCCTGATGAGTCCGTTCCACCACCATCTCGAGATGCGCGGATGGTCAGAGGTGACGATCGTGGTCCGCATGTGGATCATCGCCGGACTCCTCGCCATCTCGGCGGTCGGTCTGTTCTACGTGGAGTGGCTGACGCGTGTCGACTGAGACGAGGCTCACGACGCTCACGAGCTGGAACTCCGACTGGTCTGACCTGCGCGTCGCCGTGCTCGGGCTCTCGATGACCGGGTTCTCGGTGGCCGACACGCTCACCGAACTCGGCGCGGACGTGCTCGTGCTGGCCGAATCGGCCGAGGAGGAGTACGCCAAGCTCCTGCCGGTGATCGGTGCCCGACTCGAGCTCGGTCCTCTCGATCAGGTTCCCGAGGCGCTGACGGAATTCGCACCGGAGGTCGTCATCGCGTCTCCCGGGTTCGCTCCGTCGCACCCCGTGATCCGCTGGGCACAGGAATCCGGCATCGCGCTCTGGGGTGACGTCGAGCTCGCCTGGCGCGTGCGTGACAAGGTGCCGCGCCCGGATGGCACTCCGGCCGACTGGGTGCTCATCACGGGCACCAACGGCAAGACCACCACGACGCAGCTGACCGCCTCGCTGCTGGTCGAAGGGGGGCTGCGTGCAGCACCCTGCGGCAACATCGGAGTGCCGGTGCTCGACGCGGTGCGCGACCCGGCGGGCTTCGATGCTCTCGTCGTCGAACTCTCGAGTCATCAACTCTGGTACCTCGGGCTGTCCCAGGCCGAAGGCGAACTGTATCCGCATGCCTCGGTGTGCCTGAACCTCGCGGACGACCACCTGGTGTGGCACGGGAGCGCGCGGGCGTACCGGGACGCGAAAGCACTCGTCTACCGCAACACCCGCGTCGCCTGCGTCTACAACAAGGCGGACGAAGCGACCAGGATCATGGTCGAGGAGGCCGAGGTCGTCGATGGGGCGCGCGCGATCGGCTTCGATCTCGGCATCCCCGGTCCGAGCGACATCGGTGTGGTGGAGGGGCTGATCGTCGATCGCGCATTCCTGGACGACCGGGCACGAAGCGCGCTCGAGATCACGACCGTCGCGGACCTCCAGGAAGCAGGTCTCGCCGCGCCGCACATCGTGCAGAACATCCTGGCGGCGAGTGCGCTCGCCCGCTCGTTGGGAGTCGAGCCCGAGGCCATCCACTCCGCTCTGCAGTCCTTCCGACTCGACGAGCATCGGATTCAGATCATCGCCCGGCACCGCGGCGTCACCTGGGTGGACGACTCCAAGGCGACCAACCCCCATGCGGCCGCCTCGTCGCTCCGCGCCTACCCCGGTGCGGTCTGGGTCGTCGGTGGTGACCTCAAGGGAGTCGACATCGCCGACCTGGTCGCGACGGCCGGGACGACCGCCCGTGCAGCCGTGGTCATCGGAGTGGAGCGCGCAGCCGTTGTCGCGGCATTCGAGCGACACGCGCCGCAGGTTCCGGTGTTCGAGGTGGATGCTGGCGAGACTGGTCAGGTCATGAGTCGCGTGGTGGAGATCGCCGCGGGGATCGTCGAAGACGAGGGCACAGTCCTGCTGGCCCCCGCAGCGGCCTCCTTCGATCAGTTCTCCAGCTATGCGGATCGAGGACACCGCTTCGCCGAAGCGGTGCAGGACTGGATAGACCGGGGGAGCGCCGATGACACAGGTCGAACGCCCCCACCGCTCTGACCCGAGCAGCACCGGCTCAGGGGGCCTCGCCGCCAGAGTGTCGCTCGGTCGTCGTTTCACTCCGGTCTCGACCGAATTCCTGATGATCGCATCTGCCGCGCTGATGCTGACCATCTTCGGTCTCGTGATGGTGCTCTCGGCGACGAGCGCTACCGCCGTGTCCAAGGGGGAGAACCCGATGGACGGCGCTCTGCGTCAGGGGATCTTCGCGGTGCTCGGCGTGCCGCTGATGTTCCTGATCTCACGACTTCCGATCGCTTTCCTCAAGCGCATGGCGTGGCCGGCACTGTTCGGCGCCATCGCACTGCAGCTCCTCGTGTTCACGCCGCTCGGCATCGAGGACGGTGGAAACCGCAACTGGATCATGATCGCAGGGTTCACCCTGCAGCCCTCCGAGTTCCTCAAGCTCGCCCTTGCGCTGTGGATCGGGTACGTCCTGCTGCGCAAGCAGACCATGCTCGGCACCTGGCACCAGGTCTTCATACCGGTGGTGCCCGTCGGCGCGCTGGCGATCGGGACGGTCATAGCGGGCAAGGACCTGGGCACCGCGATGGTGCTGGTCATCATCCTGCTCGGCTGCCTCTTCTTCTCGGGCGTGAAGCTCCGGCTGTTCATCCTGCCGGTGCTGCTCGGGGTCGTCGCCGTCATCGCCCTGGCCGTCACCAGCCCTGACCGTATGCGGCGCATCACCGCGACATGCTCCGACATGACGGCCTACACGGGCGACTGCTATCAGTCGATCCACGGGATCTGGGGCATGGCCTCGGGCGGCATCTTCGGGGTGGGCCTCGGCAACTCGCAGGAGAAGTACGGCTGGCTCCCCGCCGCCGGCAACGACTTCATCTTCGCGATCGTCGGTGAGGAACTGGGCCTGATCGGCTGCATCGTCGTGCTGGCCCTGTTCACACTCTTCACCGTCGGCGCCTTCCACATCATCCGCAAGACGGCAGACCCGTTCATCCGCGTCGCGGCCGGCGGCATCACCGTGTGGATCACCGGTCAGGCCGTCTTCAACATCGGTGTCGTGATCGGGCTGTTCCCCGTCATGGGCGTTCCGCTGCCCTTCATGTCGCAGGGCGGCACGGCGCTGCTGGCTGTTCTCATCGCCTGCGGAGTGCTGCTTTCCTTCGCGCGCACCATCCCCGTCGCCGAGGCACGTTCGGCTGGACGAGCCGCTTCAGCAGGGCGGGGTAAGGTCACACGGTGACCACGTACCTTCTCGCCGGCGGTGGAACCGCCGGTCATGTGAACCCCCTGCTCGCCGTCGCTGACGCGCTGCGCGCCCGCGACGCGGAGGCCGCCGTCCTGGTGCTGGGAACGGCCGAGGGGCTCGAGTCCCGTCTCGTCCCGGCCAGGGGCTATGAGCTGCTCGTCGTAGACAAGGTCCCGTTCCCTCGGCGTCCCGACAGGCAGGCCGCCATGTTCCCGGCCCGGTTCCGCCGAGCGATCGCTCAGGTGCGCGATCACATCCGCGCTCATGGCGTCGACGTCGTCGTCGGATTCGGGGGCTACGCCTCCGCCCCCGCCTACGTCGCGGCGCGCCGTGAGGGCGTGCCCTTCGTCGTGCATGAGGCCAACGCGAAGCCGGGCCTCGCGAACGTGCTCGGTGCGCGTCGGGCCGCTGCCACGGGAGTGGCCTTCGCGGGCACACCCCTGCGAGGCGGCGAGGTGGTGGGCATGCCGCTGCGACGAGAGGTCATCGAGCTCGACCGCGCGGCTCTTCGCGACGAAGCCGCCGCGAGCTTCGGGCTCGACCCTGCTCGCCCGGTTCTTCTCGTCTTCGGCGGCTCGCTCGGCGCTCAACGGCTGAACGAGGCCATCGCCGACTCGTGGGGCGACATCCTGGCCGCCGGGTGGCAGCTGCTGCACGTCACGGGCGAACGAAGCGATCTCGCGGACCCCGAGGTGCCCGGGTACGCGATGCGTCGCTATGTCGATCGGATGGATCTCGCGTTCGCCCTGGCCGACCTCATCGTCGCGAGATCCGGCGCCGCCACCGTGAGCGAGATCAGCGCGCTGGGGATTCCTGCGTTGTACGTGCCGTACTCGGTGGGCAACGGCGAGCAGCGACTGAATGCGGCATCGGCCGTGGCCGCCGGGGCTGCCCGTCTCCTCGACGACGCCACCTTCGACGGCGATGCGGTGCGCCGCCTCGTGCTGCCGGTCATGAAGGATCAGCAGCAACTCGCGGCCATGCAGGCGGCCGCGGGGCACGTCGGCACCCGCAGTGGCACAGAGAATCTCATCGCCCTGGTGGATCGCGCGCTCGGGGCCTCCTGACATCGCCCTGGACACGCCTCCGCGACGCCGCAACGTCATCACCGAAAAGTAGACTGAACCCGACATGATCAGACCTGACCTCTCCCTCCCGATTCCCGAGTCGATCTCCTCTGCGCACTTCATCGGCATCGGAGGGTCCGGCATGAGCGGACTCGCCAAGATGTTCCTCGACGCCGGCATCCGCGTGTCGGGCAGCGACCGCGCTGACAGCGACAACCTCCGCGCACTCGAGGCAGCAGGAGCCGTGGTGCACGTCGGGCACGACGCCGCCCACCTCGGCGACGCGGACACCGTGGTCCACACCGGGGCGATCTGGCCCGAGAACCCCGAGTTCGTCACCGCCAAGGAGCGCGGGCTGCACGTCATCCACCGCTCGCAGGCGCTGCACTGGCTGATCGGCTCGCGGCGGCTCGTCTCGGTCGCCGGCGCCCACGGCAAGACGACATCGACCGGCATGATCGTGACCGCGCTGCAGGAGCTCGGCGCCGACCCGAACTTCGTCAACGGCGGCGTGATCGAACAGCTCGGCGTCTCCAGCGCGACGGGGTCGGGTGAGCTCTTCGTGATCGAGGCCGACGAGTCCGACGGCACCTTCCTGCTCTACGACACCGCCGTCGCTCTCATCACGAACGTCGACCCCGATCACCTGGACCACTACGGGTCGGACGAGGCATTCCACGATGCATTCGTGCGCTTCGCCGACGCAGCGACGGAGGCCGTCGTCATCTCGAGTGACGACCCCGGTGCGCTGCGCGTGGGAGCGGGCCTCTCGCACCCGAACGTCATGACCTTCGGGCAGGCGGAGGGTGCGGATGTCCGCGTGACCGACATCGTGACGGACGGGCCCGTCGCGGCCACGGTGAGTCGGGGATCGGAGAGCGTGCGCCTGCAGCTCGCCGTGCCGGGCGTGCACAACGCGATCAACGCGGCAGGCGCCATCGCCGTCCTCCTCTCGGTGGGCTTCGGTCTGGCTGAGTCCGCGCGCGCCGTCGAGGGGTTCGCCGGCACGGTCCGTCGCCTCGAGCAGCACGGCGTCGAGCGCGGTGTCACGGTCTACGACGACTACTCGCACCACCCGACGGAGGTGCGCGCGGCACTCGAGGCGATGCGATCGATCGCCGGCTCGGGCAGGATCATCGCCATCCAGCAGCCGCACACCTACTCGCGCACGCAGCACATGTTCCGTGAGTTCGCAGACGTGCTCGAGACGTACGCCGACCACACGGTCGTGCTCGACGTCTACGGCGCCCGGGAGGATCCTGTTCCCGGCGTCACCGGCGAACTGGTGAGCGGCGCGTTCCGCGACCCGTCGCACGTGCATTTCGTGGCCGACTGGCAGCAGGCGGCCGATTACACGGCGACGGTGGCCCGCGAGGGCGACTTCGTCGTCACTCTCGGCTGCGGCAATGTCTACCAGATCATCCCGCAGGTGCTCGAGTCGCTGCGGACCACCGAGGTCTAGCAGATGCGTCGTCCGCCTCCGCTTCCGACGCCTCCCGCGGGTCTCGCGGAGGGCGCGTCCCGACGACGGGCGCAGTCGGGAACCAAGGGGCGCGCGCGAGACGTCGAACATGACGAACCGGCCGACGGACGAATCGCACCCCTGAGGCCGGCACCCGAGATCGGGGCGGAGGCGGCTGGGGAGGTCGGGGAGCGGCCGACGTCCACGCGTGACGTCTGGCGAGCTGCGCGAGCGCGGCGCAGGGCGCTGCGGGCGGAGATCCGGCGGTTCACGCAGCGGTCGCGTCGGCGCCGCATCATCTGGCTGAGCGCCATCGGCGCCGTGGTGCTCCTGATCGGCGGCACGACCGCGGCCGCGTACAGTCCGCTCTTCGCCGTCGAGGAGATCACGGTGCTGGGCGCGACGACGCTGGACGCCGCCGCAGTCGAGGCGGCGCTGGCGGAGCAGGTCGGCACTCCGCTGGCACTGGTCGACTCGAGCGAGGTCAAGGCCGCTCTGCTGGCATTCCCGCTGATCGAGACCTATGCGCTCGAGGCGAAGCCGCCTCACGACCTCACCGTGCGGATCGTCGAGCGCACGCCGGTCGGCGTCATCCGCTCGGACGCCGGCTACACCCTCGTCGACGCCGCGGGCGTCGCTCTCGCCACGACCTCCGATCAGCCTGCAGGTCAGCCTCTGCTCGAGATCGACGGGGGCACGGACTCGGCGGCCTTCGAGAGCGCGGGTCTCGTGGTGCGTTCCGTCCCCGCCGACCTGCGCGCCCTGCTCACCGGGGTGAGTGCGACGACGGCCGATGACGTGACTTTGACGCTGAGCAGCGGCCTGACGGTCGTCTGGGGCAGCTCCGAGGACTCTCCGATGAAGAGCGAAGTGCTCACGAAGACCCTGCTCAGCAACCCTGAGGCGTCGACGATCGACGTCACTTCGCCGCATGCGGTGGTCGTCGGCTGAGGTTTCGACGGCAAACGGGCGACACGCCCGTGTCGCTGCGAGTGCAGGGGTGCGTGACGCTTACCTTCGAACAAGAGAAACCAATACCGGGAAATACTTTACACCTCTAGTTGAGGTTTAAGGTTCAACCCGGCGGAATCTCCCCTAAGACAGGTTCGACTATTCGGAGGCCGGCCATGAGCCAGAACCAGAACTACCTCGCCGTGATCAAGGTCGTCGGCGTCGGCGGTGGCGGCGTCAACGCCGTCAACCGCATGATCGATCTCGGTCTCCGCGGAGTCGAGTTCATCGCCGTGAACACCGACGCCCAGGCGCTGCTGATGAGCGACGCCGACGTCAAGCTCGACGTGGGCCGCGAGCTCACCCGCGGACTCGGCGCCGGTGCAGACCCCGAGGTGGGTCGTCGCGCAGCCGAGGACCACGCCGAAGAGATCGAGCAGGCACTCACGGGCGCCGACATGGTCTTCGTGACGGCAGGTGAGGGAGGCGGCACCGGAACCGGTGGAGCCCCCGTGGTCGCTCGCATCGCGAAGTCGATCGGCGCGCTGACCATCGGTGTCGTCACCAAGCCGTTCTCGTTCGAGGGCCGTCGTCGTCAGAGCCAGGCCGAAGCCGGTGTGGTGAAGCTCAAGGAAGAGGTCGACACCCTCATCGTGGTGCCGAACGACCGCCTCCTCGAGATCAGCGATCGCGGCATCTCGATGATCGAGGCGTTCGCGACCGCGGACCAGGTGCTCCTCGCGGGTGTCCAGGGCATCACCGACCTCATCACCACCCCGGGTCTCATCAACCTCGACTTCGCCGACGTGAAGTCGGTGATGCAGGGCGCGGGTTCCGCTCTCATGGGAATCGGATCCGCTCGCGGTGCCGATCGTGCGATCAAGGCCGCCGAGCTGGCCGTCGAGTCGCCGCTCCTCGAAGCCAGCATCGAAGGCGCTCATGGAGTCCTGCTCTCGATCCAGGGTGGCTCGAACCTCGGGATCTTCGAGATCCACGATGCGGCTGATCTCGTCAAGGAGGCTGCGCACCCCGAGGCGAACATCATCTTCGGTACCGTCATCGACGACACGCTCGGCGACGAGGTGCGCGTCACCGTGATCGCCGCCGGCTTCGACAGCGGCGAGCCGTCGCTGCGTCTGGACCCGATGGTCGTCTCACGTCCGGCCGCGGCCAGCACGCTGCCTGAGGTGGCTCTCTCGAACGACGAGGAGAGCAAGCCCGCAGCCGAGACGCCCGCGCCCGAGAAGGCGCAGCAGCGCGTCGCGGCGACGAGCATCGAGCCGGCTTTCGCGGATGACGACATCGACATCCCCGAATTCCTGAAGTGACTCAGGCGCTGGGCCAGACCGAATCCGGTCTGGCGGCGCGGCTGTCGGCGATCGATCATCGGATCGCCGACGCCGCGCGCCTGGCCGGCAGGGATCCGGGGGAGATCACTCGGATCGTCGTGACGAAGTTCCACCCCTCGTCGCTCGTCCGCGAACTGCATTCGCTCGGCGTCCGCGACGTGGGGGAGAACCGTCAGCAGGAGCTCTCCTCGAAGACAGCCGAGCTGGATGACCTCGATCTTCGCTGGCACTTCATCGGCCAGGCGCAGACCAACAAGGCGTCCGCGATCCGCCGCAGCGCGGACGCCGTCCACTCGGTCGACCGCGACCGGCTGGCGGATGCCCTGCACAGGGCCGCAGAGGGGCACGACATCCTCGACGTCCTCGTCCAGGTGAACCTCACCGATGACGCGGGGAGGGGCGGAGTCGAGCCCGACGATGCCCGGTCGCTCGCCGAGCACATCCTCGCGCTTCCCTCGCTGCGCCTGCGTGGCGTCATGGCGGTCGCGCCACTCGACGAGGAGCCAGCCTCGGCATTCGCGCGCCTGCGCACGATCGCCGAGAGAGTGCGCGAGGTCGAGCCGACCGCCGACTGGATATCCGCAGGAATGACCGGGGACTTCGTCGCGGCCATCGATGCGGGCGCGACACACCTGCGGATCGGGTCCGCAATCACGGGACCCCGCCCCGACCGGGGTTAACCTCTAAAAAGACCACCCGACACGTTCGAACCGGAGGACACGATGGGTAACCCGCTGAAGAAGACCATGGTGTATCTCGGCCTCGCTGACGAGGAAGAGGTCTACGAGGAGGAGCCGGCCCCGGCCCGCTCCCACCGCGAGCGTGATCGGGACCGCGAACGCGAGGAGCCCGCTCCGGCGCCCGTGACCCCGCTACGGCGCCCCGTCGCCGTGCGCCAGCCCGCAGGAGGGGCAGTGAACGAGATCCTCACCGTGCACCCGAAGCAGTACCGCGACGCTCAGCTCATCGCGGAGAGCTTCCGTGAAGGTGTGCCGGTCATCATCAACCTGTCGCAGATGAGCGATGCAGACGCTCGCCGTCTGATCGACTTCGCCTCCGGGCTCTCGCTCGGCCTCTACGGCCGCATCGAGCGGGTCACCTCGAAGGTCTTCCTGCTGTCGCCGGAGAACATCGCGGTCTCTGGACACGGGGGAATCGCGCACGCGGACGCAGAGTCCGCGGGCTTCGACCAGTCGTAGACCGTGGGGTTCGTCGTCTCCATCGTCGCCAGCATCGTGCATCTGGCACTTCTGCTGTACCTGCTGGTGCTGTTCGCACGTCTCATTCTGAGCTACATCCCGCTGTTCAATCGGGAATGGCGGCCCAAGGGCGCCGGACTCGTCGCTGCCGAGCTCGTCTACACGGTGACCGATCCGCCCGTCCGGTTCTTCCGGCGGATCATCCCGCCTCTGCGGATCGGCTCGCTGTCCCTGGATTTCGGGTTCTCGATCACCATCCTGATCGTCCTGATCCTGATGAGCATCGTCCGAAGCTTCATCTGAGTCCTGTGCGACTTCGACACCCTGGGGTGTCGTGGCGTCGCGACTGACAGGCTCGGGGACTATGCTTGGCTCCCAGGTGCGCGCCCCGGGTTCGCGCCGAATCTCGACCACGCCATTCTCCAAAACTGGCAACCGAACTCATCGAAGGAGCCACCATGGCACTTACCCCGGATGACGTCGTCACCAAGCAGTTCCAGCACGTCCGCTTCAAGGACGGCTTCGACCCGGACGAGGTCGACGACTTCCTCGACGAGATCGTCATCGAGTGGCGCAAGGCCCTCGAAGAGAACGTCGAACTCAAGGCCAAGCTGGCCGCGTACGAGTCCGGCGACGCGCCGGCCGCTCCCGCAGCCGCTGCAGAGGCACCCGCTGCGGTCGTCGAAGAGGCTCCCGCTCCGGCCGCGGCCCCCGCTGAGCCCGCTCCGTCGGGTTCCGCGACCGCGACCGCCGGCATCATCGAGCTCGCGCAGCGCCTGCACGACGAGCACGTCGCCGAGGGTGAGGCCAAGCGCGCTCAGCTCATTGCCGAGGCCGAGGGTGAAGTCAACCGCATCCGCACCGAGGCCGAGGCCAAGCAGCGCGAAGAGTCGGCCCGTCTCGAGCGCGAGCGCAATGCACTCGAAGCCCGGATCACCGAACTCCGCAACTTCGAGCGCGACTACCGCTCGCAGCTGCGCGGCTACATCGAGGGTCAGCTCCGCGATCTCGACGAGAAGTCGGCATCGACGGACTCGACTCCGGTCTCCGCGATCGGACTGTAGGTCGTCCTTTTGCCAGGACGCCGTCCCCTTCGTCGGTCGGCGGCCGGCGCGATCGTCGCGATTCTCGCGGCGATCGTGCTGGCCGCCGATCAGTTTGTGAAGTACCTCACCACGGAGAACCTGCCACTGCAGGAGCCGGTCCCGGTGCTCGGTGAGTTCCTTCAGCTGTACTACGTGCGCAACCCCGGTGCGGCGTTCTCGCTCGGATCCGACGTCACGTGGATCTTCACCATCGCTCTGGCGGTCGTCGCCGGGGTTATCGTGTGGAAGGCCTTCGGACTCCACTCGCGCCTCTGGGCCGTGGTCCTCGGCTGCCTGCTCGGCGGAGTCCTCGGCAATCTCACCGATCGTCTCTTCCGCGACCCTGGGTTCCCCATGGGGCATGTGGTCGACATGATCTCGATGCCGTGGATGATGCCCGCGATCTTCAACGTCGCCGACATCTTCATCGTCACCGGAATGATCTCGGTCGCACTGCTCGTCGTGCTCGGGCTTCGTTTCGACGGCACCCGTGAACGCGACCACGTGCTCGTCGAGACCGACGAGGAAGCCGAGGCTGCAGCGTTGGCCGAAGAGGCCGTCGCGGATCCGCACCCCGACGTGGCCCGCCCGGACGGGGCATCTCCCGATGCGCCGGCTCCGGCGTCGGACGGACGCTGAGCGTGGAGTCCCGCTCCCTGCCGGTTCCTGACGGATTGGAGGGCGCACGCGTCGACGCGGCGCTCGCGAAGCTGATGGGCTTCTCGCGCACCTTCGCCGCCGATGTCGCCTCCGCCGGAGGCGTGCGCCTCGACGGAGTCACTCTCGACAAGTCCGATCGCCTGCGTGGTGGAGGATGGCTCGAGGTGGAGTGGCAGCCGAGGGAGGAGCCGCGGATCGTCCCGATCGCGGTTCCCGAACTCGGAATCGTCTACGACGATGACGACATCGTCGTGGTCGACAAGCCCACGGGCGTCGCTGCCCACCCTTCGCTCGGGTGGGAGGGGCCGACCGTCGTCGGTGCTCTCGCCGCGGCGGGGTTCCGGGTGGCCACCAGTGGGGCTCCGGAGCGTCAGGGCGTCGTGCATCGTCTGGATGTCGGCACCAGCGGACTCATGGTGGTGGCCAAGAGCGAGTCGGCCTACTCGACCTTGAAGCACGCGTTCAAGGAGCGCACGGTCGAGAAGATCTACCACGCGGTCGTTCAAGGGCATCCTGACCCGCTGACGGGAACGATCGATGCCCCGATCGGCCGGCATCCGAACCACTCCTGGAAGTTCGCAGTGGTGCCGGACGGCAAGCCGTCGGTGACTCACTACGAGACTCTCGAGGCCTTTCCGGGGGCGTCACTGCTCGAGATCCACCTCGAGACCGGGCGCACGCATCAGATCCGCGTGCACATGGCGGCTCTCCGGCATCCGTGTGCGGGCGATCCGCTCTACGGCGCGGATCCGACGATGTCGGCGCGACTCGGCCTGACGCGTCAATGGCTGCACGCGCACAAGCTGGCGTTCGCGCACCCGGCGACAGGGGACCGGGTGCAGTTCGAATCGCCCTACCCCGCGGATTTCGAGCACGCCCTGGAGATCCTGCGCGGCGAGTGAATCGCCTGCGGCGGATGTCGGCGGACTGAGCCAGACTGAGCGCATGAGCATCGAGGTGCGACCAGCGACCGACTTCGACGATGTGGCGACTCTCGTCGGCCCGAAGAAGCCGACATCGAACGTGTGCTTCTGCCTGAGCTACCGCATAGGCAGCAAGGAGAACAACGCGCTTCGGGGCGCACAGCGTGCCGACCGCGTGCGCGAGCTCTGCCATCAGGACCCGCCGCCCGGAGTCATCGCCTATCTCGACGACGAGCCGGTGGGCTGGGCAGCGGTGCACCCCCGCAGCGCGACGAGTTTCGCGCGCAACCGGTTGATCCCGCACGTCGATGACCTCGAGGTGTGGTCGTTGTGGTGCATCCGGGTCCGCCCCGGCTATCGGAAGCAGGGAATCTCGCACGCACTGATCGAGGGTGCCGTCGCGCATGCGAAGCAGCAAGGTGCGCCGGCGATCGAGGGCTATCCGGTCGACAATCACGGCGAGAAGGTGAATCCGACCATGGCCTACGTCGGAACCAGACGACTGTTCGAGGACGCGGGGTTCGAGAGGGCCGCGGACACCGGGTCCACTCTCGACGGATTTCCGCGGGTGCTGATGCGCCTCGATCTGCGGGGATCGCACAGACGGTCGAAGAAAGCGTGAACCCGAAGGTGTCGCAGGGGCAATACATAGTGTGAGCACAGACAGTGAGATCATCCGGCGGTCGCTGGGTCGGCCGGAGGCGTTCGCCGAGCTGTTCGACCGACATGCACGCGCGGTCAACGCGTTCGCGGCTTACCGCGTCGGTTCCGATGATGCCGAGGACGTGCTCAGCGAGACGTTCCTCGTCGCCTTCCGGCGCAGGGCCGATTTCGACCTGAGCAAGGAGTCGGCCGCACCGTGGCTGCTCGGCATCGCCTCGCGATTGATCCGCCGGCACCGGGCGGTCGAGGCGCGGCACTGGCGTTCTTTCGCTGCGGCAGTCAGTGAGAACGTGACGTCGCTCGGAGGCCTCGACGACGCGATGCGACGCGTGGATGCCGAGCGCGAGGTGCGCGCGCTCAGAGAGAGGATCGCGGGCCTTCCCACGAAGGATCGAGAGACGCTGCTGCTGTACGCCTGGCAGGGCTTGAGCTACGACGACATCGCAGAGGCGCTCGGGGTTCCCGTGGGCACCGTGCGATCGCGGCTGAATCGCGTTCGCAGGCGATTGGATCCCGCGCGAAGGATCCAGGCATTCGAGAAGCAGCAGGAAGGAGAACTCCGTGGACGTGTTTGAGAGGGTTCAGGAGACCAAGCCGGACCTGGACGATGCAGAATCGCATGTCGGCGCGGCTCGTGCTCGGCTGATGAGCGAGATCACGGCAGGCACGAGTCCGGCCGCCATGCGCTCCGCCAGGCCGAGATGGGTCCTTGCCGGCTCGTTGGCGGGAGCCGCGGCCGCGGTCGTCGTCGGCGTTCTGGTCGTCACCGGAATCACACAGCCGAAGTCACCTGCGATCGAAGCAGTCCCGACACGTGAGCCGGGGCAGACTCTGTCGCCGCCAGAGCCAGAGCCCGGGCCCCCGACACAGGCCCCGATGACGTCGGCACAGGCATTCGGCGCCGCCGCGACCGCGGCGCGAACATTCACGGGGCTGACGCTGGCACCAGGACAGTACCTGCGGATGCACACGCAATCGGAGCAGGTCGTCTATCACCAGCCCGATCCGGAAGGCGGGCAGTATCAGACTGACAGATCGAACGCCCAGAACGCCTGGCGCGGGACGTCGTCCTGGAGCAGCTACGCCCCGGCCGATCTGTCGCAGCAGTGGCTGTATGCGACAGACCAGGCCTGGACCGTGACCGATACGTTCGGACCCGACGCGGCGCAACTGGCCCAGGCGCACCAGGAGTCGATGTCGTCGAGTGGCGCGCCCTATTTCTCAGACGGGCCGGCAGCTCCCTGGGGCACGCCTGAAGGCTACGGTCTCGGGGCGTTCTTCGCGGCGATGCCGACGGATCCGGCGGGACTCATACAGTGGATCCGCGAGAACCAGGGAGCCGGCACCGGCGACCAGGACTACAAGGTCGGCTGGGTTCTCATCGACCTGTTGTCCTACAATCTGGGGTCGAGCACGCAGCGCGCGACGATGTACGAGGCTCTCAGCATGCTCCCCGGCTCCGAGATCGTCTCCACCGACGGAAACCTCGCGACGCTGCGCTTCTCGGCGGCGACCGAGGCGCTCTCCGGAGAGCCAGCCATCCAGAATCGCGCTGTCACGATCGACACGACCACGGGCATCGTGCATGAGAAGACGGCGACTCTCGACACTCCCTCGGCCCTGGTCCCCGCCACCATGGCGGACGAGCGGTACGTGTACACCGTGAGCGTGGTGGATTCGCTTCCCTGATGTGGACGACGGGCGGGCGCGGGGGGTCGCGCCGACGCTCGATGTCGCACGCCGAAAGTAGACTCGAACCATGGCATCCGACTCCTTCGTCCACCTGCACGTGCACAGCGAGTACTCGATGCTCGACGGGGCGGCGAAGATCGCGGCGATGACCCAGGCGGCGGCCGACTACGAGATGCCGGCCATCGCGGTGACCGACCACGGGAACACCTTCGCGGCGTTCGAGTTCTACAAGGCGGCCAACGCGGCAGGGGTCAAGCCGATCATCGGACTCGAGGCATACGTCACGCCCGGCACGCATCGCAGTGACAAGACCCGGGTGCAGTGGGGATCCCCGGATCAGAAGAGCGACGACGTCTCGGGGTCCGGTGCTTACACGCACATGACGATGTGGAGCGAGACCACGCAGGGCATGCACAACCTGTTCCGCCTCAGCTCGCTGTCGAGCATGGAGGGCTACTACTTCAAACCCCGCATGGACCGCGAACTTCTGCAGACCTACGGCAAGGGTCTGATCGCGACCACAGGCTGCCCCTCGGGCGAGATCCAGACACGGCTGCGCCTCGGTCAGTACGACGCCGCCCGCGCCGCGGCCGCAGAGTTCCAAGACCTGTTCGGCAAGGAGAACTACTTCGCCGAGATCATGGATCACGGTCTCTCCATCGAGCGCAGGGTCATGACCGATCTGATCCGGCTCGCGAAGGATCTCAGCATCCCGCTCGTCGGCACGAACGATTCGCACTACACGCACCAGCACGAGGCCGACGCGCACGAGGCCCTGCTGTGCGTGCAGTCGGGCTCGACACTCGACGACCCCAACCGCTTCAAGTTCGACGGCGACGGCTACTACATCAAGACCGCCGCCGAGATGCGCCAGCTCTTCCGCGATCACCCCGAGGCGTGCGACAACACGCTGCTCATCGCCGAACGCTGCGAAGTCGAGTTCAACACGGCGGCCAACTACATGCCGCGCTTCCCGGTGCCGGACGGAGAGACCGAAGACAGCTGGCTCGTCAAGGAGGTCGAAGCCGGCCTCCACTACCGGTATCCGAACGGGATCCCCGACAAGGTGCGCAAGCAGGCCGAGTACGAGACCGGCATCATCCTGCAGATGGGGTTCCCCGGCTACTTCCTCGTCGTCGCCGACTTCATCAACTGGGCCAAGGACAACGGCATCCGTGTGGGGCCGGGCCGTGGGTCCGGAGCCGGTTCCATGGTCGCCTACGCCATGAAGATCACCGATCTCGATCCGCTCGAGCACGGCCTCATCTTCGAGCGGTTCCTGAACCCCGACCGCGTCTCGATGCCCGACTTCGACGTCGACTTCGATGACCGGCGCCGCGGCGAGGTCATCGACTACGTGACCAGGAAGTACGGATCCGAGCGGGTCGCCCAGATCGTCACGTACGGCACGATCAAGTCCAAGCAAGCGCTGAAAGATGCCGGCCGCGTGCTCGGCTTCCCGTTCAGCATGGGGGAGCGCCTGACCAAGGCGATGCCGCCGCCCGTGATGGGCAAGGACATGCCCCTCGACGGAATGTTCGACTCGGCGCACCCCCGCTACAAAGAGGCGAGCGAGTTCCGCGCTCTCATCGAGACCGACCCGGAGGCGAAGACGGTCTTCGACCGCGCACTCGGCCTCGAGGGTCTGAAGCGCCAGTGGGGCGTGCACGCGGCGGGCGTGATCATGTCGTCCGAGCCGTTGATCGACATCATCCCGATCATGCGCCGCGAGCAGGACGGCCAGATCGTCACGCAGTTCGACTACCCCTCGTGCGAGTCGCTCGGCCTGATCAAGATGGACTTCCTCGGGCTCCGCAACCTGACGATCATCTCGGACGCGCTCGACAACATCCGCACCAACCGCGGTGAAGAGCTCGACCTCGAACACCTCGCGCTCGACGACCGCGGGGCCTACGATCTGCTCGGCCGAGGCGAATCACTCGGAGTCTTCCAGCTCGACGGCGGTCCGATGCGATCGCTCATGCGGCTGATGCGGCCGGACAACTTCGGTGACATCTCGGCACTCATCGCGCTCTACCGTCCAGGGCCCATGGGCGCGAACTCGCACACGAACTATGCGCTGCGAAAGAACGGTCAGCAGCCCATCACGCCGATCCATCCGGAGTTCACCGAGTCGCTCGCCGACATCCTCGACGAGTCCTACGGCCTGATCATCTACCAGGAGCAGGTGATGGCCATCGCGCAGCGTGTGGCCGGGTTCTCGCTCGGACAGGCCGACATCCTCCGCCGAGCGATGGGCAAGAAGAAGAAGTCAGAGCTCGACAAGCAGTTCGCGGGCTTCCAGGCGGGTATGCACGCGAACGGGTACTCCGACGGAGCCGTCAACGCGATCTGGGAGATCCTGCTTCCGTTCTCGGACTACGCCTTCAACAAAGCGCACTCGGCGGCCTACGGCGTCGTCTCGTACTGGACCGCCTATCTCAAAGCCCACTATCCCGCCGAGTACATGGCCGCGCTGCTCACCAGCGTCGGCGACTCGAAGGACAAGATGGCGCTGTACCTCAACGAGTGCCGTCGAATGGGCATCAAGGTGCTCCCCCCCGATGTCTCGGAGTCGATCAAGTACTTCGCCGCCGTCGGCGACGACATCCGCTTCGGGTTGGGTGCCGTCCGCAACGTCGGCAGCAACGTGGTCGAGGGCATCATCGCGGCGCGCAAGGACGAGCGATTCACCTCGTTCCATCACTTCCTCGAGAAGGTGCCGCTGCATGTCTCGAACAAGCGCACGGTCGAATCGCTGATCAAGGCCGGTGCATTCGACTCGATGGGGGACTCCCGCCGAGCCCTTCTCGAGATCCATGAGGATGCCGTCGAGGCGGCTGTGGATCGCAAGCGGAACGAGGCGCAGGGCGCGATCGGCTTCGACTTCGACAGCCTGTACGACGACATGGAAGAGGCGGCGCCTGCCAAGGTCCCGGCGCGACCCGAGTGGATCAAGAAGGACAAACTCGCGTTCGAGCGAGAGATGCTCGGGCTCTACGTCTCCGACCACCCCCTGGCGGGGCTCGAAGTGCCGCTCGCCAAGCACGCGTCGATCTCGATCCACAACCTCATCAACTCCGACGACATGCAGGACGGCGAGCAGGTCACGGTCGCCGGTCTCGTGACGAGCGTCCAGCACCGTGTCGCGAAGGCCAGTGGAAACCCGTACGGCATGATCACGGTCGAGGACTTCAACGGCGAGGTGACGGTCATGTTCATGGGCAAGACCTACACCGAGTTCCAGCACATCCTGCAGCAGGACTCCATCCTCGCGGTGCGCGGACGGGTGTCGAAGCGCGATGACGGACTCAATCTGCATGCGCAGTCGGCCTTCGCGCCGGATGTCGGCTCCTTCGACGCCGCGGGCCCCCTCTCGCTCGTCCTGGCGGAGCAGAGGGCGACCGAGCGGGTGATGACCGAGCTCGCAGAGGTGCTGCGACGCCACAACGGTGACACCGAAGTGGTGTTGCGCGTGCATCGCGGCGGCACGGCGAAGGTCTTCGACGTGCCGATGCCGGTCAAGGTCTCCGCCGATCTGTTCGGCGATCTCAAATCTCTGCTCGGCCCGACCTGCCTGGGCTGAGCATCAGCGAAGCGCTGCTGCCCGAGGGGTCCTCACGGATGCACCGGGTAGTATCGGGACGCGTTCGGGTGCATGACGCAGAGGCTCTGCACCGTGGCGAAAGGACCCTCCCATGAGCACGGAATCACCCTTCCTGAACAACGACGAGTCGGAGGCAGACCGTTCCTCGGCCGCACCCGAAGTGGCCTTCGAGGAGGACTTCTCCGATGATGACGGCGTTCTCTACGATGACGAGGTGACGCCGGAGTACGGCATCCTCGGCTTCACTCTGAGGGAGCTGCTCATCGTCGGCGTGTGGCTCATAGCCTTCATCGCCTCGTTCTTCCCCTACGTCGGCGACGCCTCGATCTGGGGCGCCGGAATCCAGTGGATCCTGCCCATCGGCGTGCCGACGGTCGCCGTGTTCCTGGTGATCCTCCGCCGCTTCTCGCCGGACGGCATCCGCCGCGTCGGATCGCTGGGAATCGACCAGTTCGCATCGGTCGCGTTCTCCGTCTCGGCCGTCTTCTGGCTGGGAGCCCTCTGGAACGCGGTCGCCTTCGTGATCGAGTTCGGCGTCTTCGGTCTGCCCTGGAACGGCGTGGTCCAGCTTCTCGCGGCGCTCGCGCTCGTCGTCCTCACCGTGTTCGCTCCGCTGGTGCCCGGCCTCAAGGAGGACTTCCAGGGCCGCCTCGTCACGCTCGCGCACCGCAATGCCAATCCGGTCCGACCGGTCATCGCGCGCCCGCGCCCCGAGCCCGCCCCCGAGGCGAGCGACACGCCCGCCGGCCCAGAGGCAGCCGCTGCGCCGCACGCGGCGGCTGCTGCTCCCCACCTCACGGCCGATCGGTCGTTCGACGCCGCTCCCGAGCCCCAGGTCGCCCCGGCGTACTCGACAGACCCTGCCCCGGCGTACTCGACAGACCCTGCCCCGACGCACACGACAGACGACACCCCTGCGCCGCACAGGATCGAGACTGCCCCTCCGGCGTATACGACCGCGGCCGCTCCGGCTGCCGGTCTCGACGTGGAGCTGTCCGACGCCCAGGCGACCGACGAGGTCGCCCGTCTCGATCTCGCCGAGCAGGTGCCGCTCTCCTCGCACGCCTCCGGCGGGGGGACAGGTACCGAGGAGACGACTTCCACCGAGGACTACGTCCCCACGTACTCGCGTCGATCGCGCGGTCAGGAGCCCGAGATCGTATCCGACACCGGCAGCATCGAGTCTCTTCTGGGAACGACCGCGCGTGACGTCTCGTCGGCCGAGACGACCGCATTCCCCGCCGTCGACGACGAGACCGACTTCACCGCGACGAACCCGCAGCACGACTTCGCGGCGCCGCAGCCTTTCTGGATCCTCGCGCCGACCGAGCGTGACGTGCACGACGAGCGCGGCGAGAGCATCTTCCGAGTCGGTCCGAGCGCCTGGGCTCTCGTCATCGAGGACCGCGGTGGTGCATACGTCATCAGACACGACGACGGTCGCATTGGCTACCTGCACGACATCTCAGACATCACGAGAGGCTGACCTTGCGCACGATCGATCTGCGGGGGCGCACGCTCTCGCCGGCTGACATGCTCGCGGCTGTGCCGCGCGCCACCCAGGCACGAGCCGAGGCTCTCGACACCGCGGCTCGAATCGTCGACGATGTGCGCGAGCGCGGCGAAGAGGCTCTGCGCGAGCAGGCCGAACGTTTCGATCGTGTCTCCGGACACGAGATCCGTGTGCCCGCGCAGCACATCGCCGAGGCCCTCGAGCGCCTCGCGCCCGACGTGCGCCTCGCTCTCGAGGAGGCGATCCGCCGGGTGCGCATCGCCTCGGCGGCACAGGTCCCCGAGCGTCAGATCACGCGGATCGGGGCCGGCGCGACGATCACGCAGCGCTGGCAGCCCGTCCACCGTGCAGGGGTGTACATCCCCGGCGGCAAAGCGGTCTATCCCTCCAGTGTCATCATGAACGTCGTCCCGGCGCAGGTCGCGGGCGTGCAGCAGATCGCACTCGCCTCACCGCCGCAGGAGGACCAGGGTGGCCGTGTGCACCCCACGATCCTCGCCGCGGCGGGCCTGCTCGGCATCACGGAGGTGTACGCGATCGGCGGAGCAGGAGCGATCGGATCCTTCGCGCACGGCGTCGAGGGAATCGGGCTCGACCCGGTCGACGTCCTGTCGGGGCCGGGGAACAACTACGTCGCCTCCGCCAAGCGCGCTGTGGCAGGCGTCGTCGGCACCGACTCCGAGGCGGGGGCGACCGAGATCCTCGTCGTGGCAGATGCGGCAGCTGACCCGCGACTCATCGCCGCCGACCTCGTCAGCCAGGCGGAGCACGATGAGCAGGCATCGGCCGTGCTCGTCACAGACTCCCCGGAGCTGGCCGATCGCGTCGCCGCGGAGGTCGAGCGGCACGCGGGTGTCACGCGTCACGCGACGCGAGTGGCGGCAGCGCTGGACGGGCCGCAGTCGGCCATCGTCCTGGTCGACGACCGTGCGATGGCGACGGCGTTCAGCAACGCGTATGCTCCCGAGCACCTCGAGCTGCACCTCGAAGACGCCGAGGCCGCGGCAGACAGCTTCACCAGCGCAGGTGCCGTGTTCGTCGGAGACCACACGCCCGTGAGCCTCGGCGACTACATGGCCGGCAGCAACCACGTCCTGCCGACCGGGGGACAGGCGCGCTATGCGCCCGGACTCGGTGCATACACGTTCCTGCGTCCGCAGCAGGTCATCTCCTACGATCGCGCCGCACTCGCAGACGTGCGCGCGGGAGTCGTCGCCCTCGCCGAGACCGAGGCGCTTCCCGCACACGGTGAGGCGATCGAGGCGCGTTTCACCGCGTAGGATCGGTCAGATGCACTGCCCCTTCTGCCGTCACTCGGACTCTCGGGTCATCGATTCGCGCACCAGTGATGACGGCCTCTCGATCCGTCGTCGACGTCAATGCCCCGAGTGCGGAGGTCGTTTCACGACGACGGAGACGGCGAGCCTCAACGTGATCAAGAGATCCGGTGTCATGGAGCCGTTCAGCCGAGAGAAGGTGATCTCGGGCGTGCGCAAGGCCTGTCAGGGGCGGCCCGTCACCGAAGCCGATCTGGCGATCCTCGCTCAGCGGGTGGAGGAGGCCGTTCGACAGACGGGTGTCTCCCAGCTCGACACGAACGAGATCGGCTTGGCGATCCTCGGACCTCTCCGCGACCTGGACGAGGTCGCATACCTGCGCTTCGCGAGCGTGTATCAGGCCTTCGACTCGCTCGAGGACTTCGAGAGCGCGATCACCGATCTTCGCGCCGACCACGTCGAGCCGGAGTCCGTCGACCGGTAATCTGGCAGGGATGTATCCGCTGCTCTTTCGCGCTGTCCTGTCGCGCTTCGACCCTGAGTTCGCCCACCACGCCGGTATGGCGGTGATTCGCGTGCTCGGGGCGCCGCCCTTCTCCTGGGCGACGCGTGCTCTGACGAAGCCCGACCCGTCGCTGCAGGTGCAGGCCCTCGGATTGACGTTCTCCTCGCCCTTCGGGATCGCGGCCGGTTTCGACAAGAACGCCGTCGGAGTGCGCGGTCTCGCTGCGCTCGGCTTCGGGCATGTCGAGGTCGGCACCGTCACTGCGATCCCTCAGGACGGAAACCCGAAGCCCCGGCTGTTCCGCCTCATCGCCGATCGAGCGGTCATCAACCGCATGGGGTTCAACAACGAGGGTGCAGATGCCGCAGCCCGGCGACTCGCGCGACTGCGGCGCGGAGCACCCGACACGGTCATCGGCGTGAACATCGGCAAGAGCCGGGTCGTCGATGTCGAGAACGCCACCGCCGACTATGTGGCGTCGGCGACGAGGCTCGCGCCACTCGCGGACTATCTGGCCGTCAACGTCTCCTCTCCGAACACCCCCGGTCTTCGGGGGCTTCAGGCGGTCGAGACGCTGGCTCCGCTGCTCAGAGCGGTGCGCGCCGCATCCGGTGGAACTCCGCTGCTCGTCAAGATCGCCCCCGATCTCTCCGACGAGGAGATCGTCGCCATCGCGAACCTCGCAGTCGACGAAGGGCTGGCCGGCATCATCGCTCACAACACCACCGTGAGCCGGGACGGCCTCACGACGGATGCCGCCACGGTCGCGCAGATCGGAGCGGGCGGACTCTCCGGAGCGCCGCTCAAGGAGCGTTCCCTGCAGGTGCTGCGGCTCGTGCGCTCGGCTGTGCCCGAGGAGTTCTGCGTGATCGCCGTCGGGGGAGTGGAGACGCCGTCCGACGTGCAGGAGCGGCTCGAAGCCGGAGCGACGCTCGTGCAGGGCTATACGGCCTTCCTGTACCGCGGTCCCTTTTGGGGGCGCGAGATCAACCGGGGCCTCGTCGCGCGCTGAGTCGCCGCACCCACGAAAGCGAGAGGCGCCTCGTGCTCGGGGAGCAGGAGACGCCTCTCGGGGAGATCTGAGGATCAGGCGGGGTACTCACCGCGCTTCACCTGGGGTTTGGGCAGACGCATGAACCGCATCTGCAGCGAACGCATCGCGGCGTACCAGCCGAGGCCGCGCTCCATGCGCTCCTTGCCGAACTTCGCGGCGATCTTGCGCTTGACGCGCATCCCCAGCAGCACCATGCCGCCGATCGCGAGGATCAGGTACGCCATCATGACCAGGTACGCCCAGCCGGCGATGGCGAATCCGCCGATGGCGAGGTTCGCGGGCAGAAGCGAGATCAGGATGACGAGCACCATGACACCCATGACGAATTCGGCCGGGTGCCAGCCGGCGTCGACGTAGTCGCGGACCCACCGGCGCTGTGGCCCCTTGTCGCGAGCCGGGAGGTACTTCTCCTCGCCGGCAGCCAGGCCGGCCTGTGCGCGGTTGCGTCGTTCGTTGAGCTCTGCGCGTGCGGCGGCCTTCGCCTCTTTGGTGTTCGCGACCAGAGGCCGACGGCGCGCCGCCTCCTGCTCGGCCCGGGTCGGCGTCGCGCGTCCCTTGCCCGACGCAGTCGTCTCGGGGGCGTCGTCATTCGTCGAAGGGGGGACAGGGGTAGTGGCCACGAGGTTCCTCGGTTCAGTGAAGGCGGATCACCTTAAGATTACTCGCATGACATCTCCTGCCCAGCCCGGCGACCAGAATCTGTCCAGCGAACGCGAGCCCGCCGTCCTCGAGGCGGTCTCGACGGGGTTTCCCGCGGCGCTGAGCGACCTGGGCGCGCTCGTCCGCATCCCCGGCATGGCATGGCCCGCGTTCGATCAGACGCAGCTCGAACGCAGCTCCGAAGCAGTCGCGGCACTGGCCACGGCAACCGGGGTCTTCGACGACGTGCGCGTTCTCCGTGCCGCGATCCCCGGCACCGACGAGCACGGGCAGCCGGCGGTGCTCGCGACGCGCGCAGCGCGCAACGGCAAGCCGACGATCCTGCTCTACGCACACCACGACGTTCAGCCTCCGGGTGACGACGCGCTGTGGGAGACGCCGCCGTTCGAGCCCACCGTCCGCGGCGGACGTCTCTACGGTCGAGGCGCTGCGGACGACAAGGCGGGCATCATGGCGCACATCGCTTCGATCCGTGCGGTCGCCGAGGTCGTCGGCGACGATCTGGAACTGGGCATTGCGATGTTCATCGAGGGCGAAGAGGAGTACGGTTCCCGTTCCTTCGCGCAGTTCCTCTCCGACAACAAGGAGGCGCTGCGTGCGGATGCCATCGTGGTCGCGGACTCGGGAAACTGGGACTCGGTGACTCCCGGCCTCACGGTCTCGCTCCGCGGCAACGCACGATTCACCGTGCGCGTGCGCACGCTCGACCACGCATCGCACTCGGGGATGTTCGGGGGAGCCGTCCCCGACGCGATGATGGCCACGGTCAAGATGCTCTCCACGCTCTGGAACGAAGACGGCTCTGTCGCGGTCGAGGGGATGACCGAGCGCGATGCGCCCACTCCCGAATACACCGAGGAGACGCTTCGGGACGAAGCAGGCCTTCTGCCAGGCACCTCGCCGATCGGCGGCGGCAGCATCCTCAGCCGGATCTGGAACAAGCCCGCGGTGACCGTCATCGGAATCGATGCGACCAGTGTCGCGGCGGCGTCGAACACCCTTCTTCCCGAGGTGACGGTCGTCGTGAGCGCGCGCGTCGCGCCTGGTCAGACCGGTGAGGACGCGTATGCCGCTCTCGAGGCGCATCTGCGAGCGAACGCGCCGTACGGCGCGGAGCTGACGTTCTCGGACGTCGATCTCGGCAACGGCTTCCTCGTCGACACCAGTGGCTGGGCCGTCGCGCTCACCCGCGACGCCATGCGGGACGGCTACGGCGTCGCCCCTGTCGACCTCGGAGTCGGCGGATCGATCCCGTTCATCGCCGACCTCGTGCGGGAGTTCCCCGATGCGCAGATCCTCGTGACCGGCGTCGAGGACCCGCACTCGCGGGCCCACAGCCCCAACGAATCCCTGCATCTCGACACGTTCCGCCACGCCGTGGCGACCGAGGCCCTGCTGCTCTCGCGGATGAACGACATCATCATCTGAGCCCGATCGTCGAGGCTGAGGGTAAAATCGAGTTACCAGCCGTGCGAGCACGGCCCGTCCGAAGGAGCGACATGAGCGAAACCACACTGACCTCAGCAGAGACCACCCAGGCGCACGGCGTGAAGCTGACCGACGCCGCGGCGATCAAGGTGAAGAACCTCCTCGAGCAGGAAGGCCGTGACGACCTGCGTCTGCGCGTCGCCGTCCAGCCCGGCGGATGCTCCGGCCTGATCTACCAGCTGTACTTCGACGAGCGGTTCCTCGAGGGGGACGAGACCGTCGACTTCGACGGCGTCGAGGTCATCATCGACAACATGAGCGTCCCGTACCTCGATGGCGCATCCATCGATTTCAAGGACACGATCTCCGAGCAGGGCTTCACGATCGACAACCCCAACGCCGCGGGCAGCTGCGCCTGCGGAGACAGCTTCCACTGACCCGGACCCCTCCGCCAACCTGCGTGGTTGGCATGAATCAGGTGTGAGGTTGCCCTAGACTTGGGTGTGCCCTGTCCGCAATCTGAAAGGTGCATCGTGCCCTCGAAACGCCGCCTTCGTTGGGCCGCTCTCCCCCTGGGAGTAGCGGCAGCCGTGGCCCTGGCGGGATGTACTGCCACTGAGCTGAACGGTTACCTCCCGGGCTTCGTGGAGGGTGAGCCTGCGGCCACCAACCAGACCGAGCGCGTGTCGTCGCTCTGGGTCAACTCGTGGATCGTCCTGCTCGCCGTCGGCGTGATCACCTGGGGCCTGATGGCCTGGGCCGCGATCGCCTACCGCCGCCGCAAGGGCCAGACGGGTCTGCCCGTGCAGATGCGCTACAACATGCCGATCGAGATCTTCTACACGGTCGTGCCGCTGATCCTCGTGCTGGGAATGTTCTTCTTCACGGCCCGCGACCAGTCGGCGATCGAGGCGAAGTGGGACGAGCCCGACGTCGAGATCACGGCGATCGCCAAGCAGTGGGCGTGGGACTTCCAGTACGACGGCGAAGAGGAAGACAACTCCGACGCCGTCTGGACCATGGGAATCCAGGCTCAGCCCGATGCGGACGGCAACATCGACCAGGCGCAGCTGCCCACCCTGGTGCTGCCGGTCGACCAGAAGGTCACGATCAACCTCCAGTCTCGCGACGTCATCCACTCCTTCTGGATCATCGACTTCCTCTACAAGAAGGACATGTACATCGGGAAGGACAACTCCTGGTCCTTCATCCCGACCCGTGTCGGCGAGTACGCAGGCAAGTGCGCTGAACTGTGCGGCGAGTACCACTCGATGATGCTCTTCAACGTCAAGGTCGTCGAGCAGGACGAGTACGACGCCTACCTCCAGACTCTCGAGGAGGAAGGCAACACCGGAGACATCACGGACGCCTACGACCGTCTGTCGAACTACCCCGGGACCACCGCCCCGACCTCCGAGGAAGGAGAGGAGTAAGCCATGTCGACCACTGAAGCCCCCCGCACCGACGAGGCCCCTCGCTCTCGACCCACCACTCTGCCCGCACGCCAGGCTGCTCTCATGAGCACGTCGCGCGTCGAGCAGAAGGGCAACATCGTCGTCAAGTGGATCACCTCCACCGACCACAAGACGATCGGGTACATGTACCTCATCGCCTCGGTGCTGTTCTTCCTCCTCGGCGGCGTGATGGCCCTCGTCATCCGCGCAGAGCTGTTCGCTCCCGGGATGCAGATCATCCCGACCAAGGAGCAGTACAACCAGCTCTTCACGATGCACGGCACGATCATGCTCCTCATGTTCGCGACGCCGCTCTTCGCCGGCTTCGCGAACGCGATCCTGCCGCTTCAGCTCGGTGCACCGGATGTGGCGTTCCCGCGTCTGAACGCCTTCGCCTTCTGGCTCTTCCTGTTCGGCTCGACCATCGCGGTCGCCGGCTTCCTCACCCCGCAGGGCGCAGCGTCGTTCGGCTGGTTCGCCTACCAGCCGCTCGCCAGCGCGTCGTTCTCGCCGGGTGCAGGCGGAAACCTCTGGATGGTCGGACTCGGAATCTCCGGTTTCGGAACGATCCTCGGCGCGGTGAACTTCATCACCACCGTGATCACGATGCGTGCTCCCGGAATGACGATGTGGCGTATGCCGATCTTCTCGTGGAACACGCTCATCACGAGCCTTCTGATCCTCATGGCGTTCCCCGTCCTCGCAGCGGCGATCTTCGCTGCAGCCGCGGACCGCATCCTCGGCGCTCACATCTACGACCCGGCGAACGGCGGTGTTCTGCTCTGGCAGCACCTCTTCTGGTTCTTCGGTCACCCTGAGGTGTACATCATCGCCCTGCCGTTCTTCGGAATCGTGTCGGAGATCTTCCCGGTCTTCAGCCGCAAGCCGATCTTCGGGTACAAGACGCTCGTCTACGCGACGATCGCCATCGCCGCGCTGTCCGTCGCCGTGTGGGCGCACCACATGTACGTGACCGGCTCGGTCCTGCTGCCGTTCTTCGCCCTCATGACCATGCTCATCGCGGTGCCGACGGGTGTGAAGATCTTCAACTGGATCGGCACCCTCTGGCGTGGGTCCGTGACGTTCGAGACGCCGATGGTGTTCGCGCTCGGCTTCCTGGTGTCGTTCGTCTTCGGTGGTCTGACCGGCGTGATCCTCGCGGCTCCGCCCCTCGACTTCGCACTCTCCGACTCGTACTTCGTCGTCGCGCACTTCCACTACGTGGTCTTCGGCACCGTGGTGTTCGCGATGTTCGCCGGCTTCTACTTCTGGTGGCCGAAGTGGACAGGACGCATGCTCAACGAGCGTCTCGGCTACGTGCACTTCTGGATGCTGTTCATCGGCTTCCACATGACGTTCCTCATCCAGCACTGGCTGGGTGTCGACGGCATGGTGCGTCGCTACGCCGACTACTCGGCGGCTGACGGCTGGACCTGGCAGAACCAGGTCTCGACGATCGGTGCGATCATCCTCGGCGCGTCCATGCTGCCGTTCTTCCTGAACGTCTGGATCACGGCTCGCAAGGCGCCCAAGGTCACGGTCAACGACCCGTGGGGCTATGGAGCTTCGCTCGAGTGGGCGACCTCCTGCCCGCCGCCGCGCCACAACTTCACGTCGATCCCGCGCATCCGCAGCGAGCGTCCTGCATTCGACCTGAACCACCCGGAGGCGGCGGAGTTCACACCGGCCGCACCCGGCGAGCGAGAGGGCCACTGAGCCATGCGCGACAACGTCATCCTCTGGTGGGTCCTGACCGCCTTCTTCGCACTGGTCGGAGTCGTCTACACCGGCTGGCACATCCTCGCCACGCCGTCGGACAACTTCGCCGAGCGCATCGAGTGGGTCGGCACCGTGGCACTGTTCTTCGCCGCGTTCATGGGCGCGATGATCGCCTTCTACCTCGACCGCACGCACAAGGCTCAGAACGGCGAGCTGCCTGAGGACATCCTCACGAGCGACATCGATGACGGCGACCCTGAACTGGGTGAGTTCAGCCCCTGGTCCTGGTGGCCGATCGTGCTCGCCGGATCCGCCGGAGTCTTCGTGGTGGGTCTCGCCGTCGGGCACTTCCTGCTCCCGATCGGCCTGGCGATCTTCGTGGTCGCGATCGTCGGCTGGGTCTACGAGTACTACCGCGGGAACTTCGCCCGCTGATATACAGCGAGAAGGCCCCTGGGATTCCCTCCCGGGGGCCTTCTGCATGTCGGGGCTATGCTCGCGAGCGGATCCGGGCGATGCCGGTCAGGGGGTCGACAGGGCGGCGGTGAACGCCGTCGGCATCCTCCACGGGATAGCCTTCCCTGACCCAGTACTCGAACCCGCCGATCATCTCCCGAACGGCATATCCGAGCTTCGCGAACTCGAGAGCGCCCTTCGCACCCGCGTTGCACCCCGGACTCCAGCAGTAGACCACGACGGCAGAGCCGGCCGGTATCTCAGCCGGCGCGCGATCCGCGATCTCGCTGTAGTGCATATGCGTGGCCCCTGCGACGCGTCCCTGAGCCCAGGCCTCGTCGGAACGGACATCGATGATGACGATGCCGTCCTCGGCCGGGAGAGCGGCGTACACGTCACTCGCGTCGGTCTCGTAGGCGAGTTTGGCGGCGTAATACTCAGTGCGATCGATCATCTCCCCAGCCTAGGAAGACGCGCGGGCACCTGCCGTCGTCTTCCCGACGACGACAGACCGGATTCCGCCAATGTCGACGTGGCGTCTCAGAGCTCGACCGTCATCTGCACCCGGCGTCCGTATCGATCGAGACCGAGAGAGGTCTCGGTGTCCACGAGGCCGCGCTGGAACGGAGTCTCGGGGATGCTCTCGAGAAACCCGCACGACGAGTAGAACGGAGCGTTCCAGGGGATCTCCGCGTACGTCCGCAGAGTCATGCGGGTATAGCCATGCTCGCGTGCAGCCTCCAGAGCGGCGCTGACGAGTCGGCGCCCGAACCCCTGGCGTCCGGAGGTCGGAAGCACGGAGAGTTGCTCGAGGTGCGCGTGGCCGTCGGCATCGAGGACGTGCACGAAGCCGACGGGGGAGCCGCTCGAGTCTTCCAACACGAGGACGAACCCCGGAGCTGTGAGTCGTTCAGCGCCATCGCCTGCGGGCGGCCACTCCGGCGCCCCCAGGCGGTCGATCAGGAGCGCGTCGGCCTGCATCTCGATGGCGTGCAGGATCTCCGCGTCCTCAACGTCGGCCGGCCGGATGACATCGCTCACCGTGCATCCTCCGCGACTGCCGCGATCGCTTCGATCTCCACCAGCTGGTGGTCGTACCCGAGCACGGTGACGCCCACGAGTGTGCTCGGTGCGTCATGGTCGCCGAAGGCGTCGTGGATGACATCCCAGGCCGTGACCAGATCAGCCTGGGACGACGAGGCGACGAGTACGCGCGTGCTGATGATGTCCGAAAGCGTGGCGCCGCTGGCATGCAGGGCGATGCCGAGGGTCTCTACGCAGCGTGCAGCCTGTGCGGCATAATCGCCGGGGGCGGTCGTCGAGCCGTCGTCTCCGAGGGGGCATGCACCCGCGAGGAAGATGAGCCGGGAGCCGGCTGGGGCAGTCGCCGCATATGCATAGGGTGCTGCGGCGAGGTCGGCGGAACGGATGAGTTGGACTGCTGAGCTCATGTCACGATCCTGCCATGTGCACATGAACGGCGACCGGATGCGAAAAGGCCCTGTCCGAGATCGAACAGGGCCTTTCGGGCGAGAACCGGCGGTCTTACTCGCTGTCCTCGGACTTCTTCTTGCGGGGCTTCTTCACCGGCTCGGTCGAGATGACCGTGCTGGGGGTGTTCGCCGTCTCATCGACGTGGGTCTCGCTGACGGTGATCGGGGCATCCGGGACGCCTGCGCGCTCGTGAGCGCCCTGGATCTCGGCCGCTTCGGTTTCGTCGTTCTGGGCGGTCACGTGATGCTGGTGCGCATCTGCAGCCTCGATCTCGGCCTGCGTCAGCGGAGCGAGACGATCTTCGAAGAACCAACGCGAGATGGAGGAGCGCAGGTTCTCGGTCCACGAGATGCGTCCCTTCGCATTCGGACGCACGACCAGCGGCTCGTAGCCGTCGACATCGATGAGCTTCCAGCGGTCGTACTTGTCGACGGGCTGGTGGACCTCGATGAACTCGCCGCCGGGAAGGCGGACGATGCGGCCGGACTCGAAGCCGTGCAGGACGATCTCGCGGTCCTTCTTCTGCAGAGCGATCGCGATGCGCTTGGCGATGAAGTAGCCGAGAACCGGTCCGACGAACAGCAGCGCCTGAAGCGCGTGGATCACGCCCTCCATCGTGAGCATGAAGTGCGTCGCGATGAGGTCGGACGATGCCGCAGCCCACAGGACGGCGTAGAAGACGACTCCGGCCACGCCGATGGCGGTGCGGGTCGCCGCGTTGCGCGGGCGCTGAGCGATGTGGTGCTCGCGCTTGTCGCCCGTGACCCAGGCCTCGATGAACGGGTAGATCGCGACGAGCACGATGAACAGACCGAGGACGACCAGCGGCAGCAGGATGCCGAACGACCAGGTGTGATCGAGGAAGACCACATCGAGGTTCGACGGAGCGAGTCGCAGAGCGCCGTCAGCGAATCCGATGTACCAGTCAGGCTGCGTGCCGGCCGAGACGGGGGAGGGGTCGTACGGGCCGTAGTTCCAGATCGGGTTGATCTGGAAGAACGTCGCGATCAGCACGATCGTGCCGAAGACGATGAACAGGTAGCCGCCCATCTTCGACATGTACACGGGCATCATCGGGTAGCCGACGACGTTGTCGTTCGTGCGGCCGGGGCCGGCGAACTGCGTGTGCTTGTTGACGATCATCAGCATCAGGTGCACGGCGATGAGGCCGATCACCAGCAGCGGAAGCAGCAGGATGTGCAGCGTGTACAGGCGTCCGACGATGTCGGTGCCGGGGAACTCGCCGCCGAAGAGGAGGAACGATGTCCAGGTGCCGATCAGCGGGATGCCCTTGATCATTCCGTCGATGATGCGCAGACCGTTGCCCGAGAGCAGGTCGTCGGGAAGGGAGTATCCCGTGAAGCCCTCGGCCATGGCGAGGACGAACAGCACGAAGCCGATCACCCAGTTGAGCTCACGGGGCTTGCGGAACGCACCGGTGAAGAAGACGCGCAGCATGTGCACACCGATGCCGGCCACGAAGACGAGTGCGGCCCAGTGGTGGATCTGGCGCACCAGAAGGCCACCACGGAGGTCGAACGAGATGTGCAGCGACGACTCGAGTGCCGCCGACATCTCGATTCCGCGCATCGGGGCGTAGGCGCCCGTGTAGTGCGTCTCGACCATGGAGGCCTGGAAGAAGAAGGTCAGGAAGGTTCCGGAGAGGAACACGACGACGAAGCTCCACAGCGCGATCTCACCCAGCATGAACGACCAGTGGTCGGGGAAGATCTTGCGGCCGAGCTCCTTGACGAAGCCGGAGATGCTGGTGCGCTCGTCGATGTAGTTCGACGCGGCGCCGACGAATCGACCGCCGAGAGGCGCCTTGTTGTCCTTGTCCTCTTTGGACAGCGTTGCGGTGCTCAATGGCGCTCCCAGAAGCTCGGGCCGACGGGCTCGGTGAAGTCACTGCGTGCGACGAGGTAGCCCTCGTCGTCGACGGTGATGGGCAGCTGCGGCAGCGGACGTGCGGCCGGTCCGAAGATGACCTTGGCGTGATCCGTGACGTCGAACTGCGACTGGTGACAGGGGCAGAGGAGGTGGTGGGTCTGCTGCTCGTACAGTGCCACGGGGCATCCGACGTGCGTGCAGACCTTCGAGTACGCGACGATGCCGTCGTACGACCAGTCCTTGCGGTCCTCGGCCTCGATGAGCTGCTCGGGGCGCAGGCGCATCATCAGCACGATGGCCTTCGCCTTCTCCTCGAGGTAGCCGTCGTGGTGGCTGAGCTCGGCGAGGTCCTCCGGGATCACGTGGAACGCGGATCCGAGGGTGACATCGGCCGCGCGGATCGGCGTGCCGTCGGGGTCGCGGACGAGGCGCTGACCCTTCTCCCACATGGTGTGCTTCAGCAGCGTCACCGGGTCGCCCGCGGTGGGGTCGTCGGGCGTGCTGTGCGGAGCGAGACCGCGGAAGAGCGTGACTCCGGGGATGATCGAGGCCACGATCGCCGCGAACAGCGAGTTGCGGATCATCGTGCGTCGTCCGAATCCGGACTCCTCGTTCGCCGTGGCGAAGGCCTCGACGACCGCCTCTCGCGTCGAGTCCTTGCCCCGTGTGGGGTGGCGGTGCTCGATGTGCTCCTTGTCGCTCATCAGCGCCTTGGACCAGTGGATCGCGCCGATGCCGATCGAGAGCAGCGCCAGTGCGATGCCCAGACCGATGAAGAGATTGTTCTGACGGATGTCGATGAGCGCGCCGCTCTCGATGGGGAAGAGCATGTAGGCGGCGACCGCCCAGATGCTTCCTGCCAGCGAGAGATAGAACAGCGTGTAGACCGTGCGCTCTGCAGCCTTCTCAGCGCGCGGGTCCTTGTCGGTCATCCGCGCGCGGTGCGGCGGCAGCCCCGGGTTCTGCACGGGATCGCTGACTGCGACACCCAGCCCTGGAGAGGGCTGGTAGGCCCTGTCAAGAGCCTGCGAGTCGTCGTCGTGTGCCATGGTGCTCCTCGTACGTTCCTCTTCGATGAATAAGCGTCAGTTGGACTTCGCCGTGATCCACACGGTGATGGCGACGAGCGCGCCGATTCCGAAGATCCAGACGAACAGGCCCTCGGAGACGGGACCGAGCGAACCGAGCGAGAAACCGCCGATCTGCACGGACTGCTGCTGGTAGAGCAGAGCCGAGATGATGTCGCGCTTGTCTTCGTCCGACAGGTTCATGTCGCCGAAGACGGGCATGTTCTGGGGGCCCGTGACCATGGCGGCGTACATGTGCAGCGCGCTGGTCTCGGTCAGTGCCGGGGCGTACTTGCCCTCGGTGAGTGCTCCACCGGCTGCGGCCACGTTGTGGCACATCGCGCAGTTCACGCGGAACAGCTCTGCGCCGTTGGCGACGTCGCCTTCACCGTCGAGGATGTGGTCCTCGGGGAAGGTGGGACCGGGGGCCGACTGCTGCACGAAGGAGGAGATCGCGAGGATCTGCTCCTCGGTGAACTGCGGCTCCTTCTGGGGTGCCTGCGGTCCCTGCATCTGCAGGGGCATGCGACCCGTCGACATCTGGAACTCGACCGCGAGCTCGCCGACGCCGTAGAGGCTCGGTCCGTTCGCCGTGCCCTGCATGTCGAGACCGTGGCAGGTGGCGCAGTTCGCCGTGAACAGCTTCTCGCCGTCCTCGACCGTGAGCGTGCTCGCAGCAGTGGTCTGAGTGTCAGTCGCAGCGAAGGCTGCGGATGTTCCGGCGTATACCGCGCCGGTGATCATGAGGCCTGCTCCGATGAGGGCTGCCGCAGCCAGTGGGCTGCGACGGCCATTCGAACGGCGCTTCTTCTCTCGTGCCATCTCGGGGATCAGCTCCGCTCTTATTTCAGGAAGTAGATAACGACGAACAGCACGATCCAGACGACGTCGACGAAGTGCCAGTAGTAGGACACCACGATCGAGGACGTCGCCTCTTTGTGCCGGAAATTCTTGACGGCGTATGCACGCCCGATGACGAGGAGGAACGCGATCAGACCGCCGGTGACGTGCAGGGCGTGGAAGCCGGTGGTGATGTAGAACGCGGACGCGTACGAGTCGGCGCTGATCGGCAGGCCCTCTGCGACGAGCTGTGCGTACTCCCACACCTGTCCGGAGACGAAGATCGCGCCGAGCGCGAAGGTGAGGAAGAACCACTCGACCATGCCCCACCCGAACAGGCGGCGGCGGCCTGCGCCGTTCTTCTGCCCCTTGGCGATGCGGTACGGCTGGAGGTCCTCAGCCGCGAACACGCCCATCTGGCAGGTGAACGAGGAGAGCACGAGGATCGCCGTGTTCACGAACGCGAACGGCACGTTCAGCAGTTCGGTGCGGTCGGCCCAGAGCTCGGGGGAGGTGCTGCGGAGCGTGAAGTAGATCGCGAAGAGTCCCGCGAAGAACATCACCTCACTGCCGAGCCACACAATGGTGCCGACAGCTACCGGGTTGGGGCGCTTGATCGTTCTTGCCGCCGGGGCATACGTCGCTGAGGTCGTCACCCTTCCATTATGGCCGATCCGCGGGGATGATTCTCGCACCGGAGGCCCCGGTTTCGCCTTCAGGCGACTTAGGTAACCCTAAGAAAACGCTGCGAATCCTCGGTGAATACGCGGGAAACGAGGGATGGTCGAACTTCGGGTCGTGGTTCGGAAGAGTCTGCACGTTTTCCCGGCGCCGATAGGATCGCACACATGGCTGATTCCCTGACCTGGTCCGACGTGCTCACCACTCTTCTGGAGCGTCGTGATCTCAGCGTCTGGGAGTCCACCTGGGCCATGCGCCAGATCATGCGCGGCGACGTCACCCAGGCTCAGCTCGCCGGCTTCCTCGTCGCTCTCCGGGCCAAGGGGGAGACGATCGACGAGATCGTCGGCTTCCGCGACGCCATCCTCGAGGCAGCGGTCCCACTGCCCGTGTCGCCCGACGTCCTCGACATCGTCGGAACCGGCGGCGACCGTGTCGGCACGGTCAACGTGTCGACGACCGCCGCGGTCATCATCGGAGCCACCGGCATCCCGGTCGTCAAGCACGGGAACCGTGCTGCCAGCTCGGCCTCGGGGTCGTCCGACGTGCTGAGCGCACTCGGGCTGGAACTCACCCTCGATCCCGCAGCCGTCTCGTCGATCCTCGACCGCACCGGCATCACGTTCGCGTGGGCCGGCGCCTTCCACCCGGGGTTCAAGCACGCGGGGGCTGTCCGGGCCGAACTCGGCGTCCCCACCGTCTTCAACATGCTCGGCCCGCTGTGCAACCCGGCTCGCGCGGAGGCGAACGCCGTCGGCGTGGCTCAGCTCGAGCGTGTTCCCCTCATCACGGGTGTGTTCCGCACACGAGGCGCGACGGCGCTGGTGTTCCGCGGAGACGACGGGCTCGACGAGTTGACCACCACGGGACACAGTCGCATCTGGGAGGTCACGCGCGGCGACATCCACGAGCACGACCTCGACCCGCGCGACCTCGGCATCCCGATCGCGGACCTCGCGGATCTGATCGGCGGAACCCCCGATCACAACGCCGCCGTGCTGCGCAGGACGCTCGACGGCGAGACGGGAGCCGTGCGAGACATCGTCCTGCTCAACGCCGCTGCGGGGATCGTCGCGTTCGAGCTCTCGCAGGATGCGACGCAGGTGCAGCGCCCTATCCTCGAGCGTCTGCGCGAGGGATACGAGCGAGCGGCCGCCGCGGTAGACGACGGCCGCGCGATCGCCAAACTCGACGAGTGGATCGGCGTGAGCCGCGAGCTCGCGTCGGCGTAGACACCACGATGGATCCCGTAGCCGCTCTGCTCGAGATCGCCTCGCTGCTCGAGCGCGAACGGGCATCTCGATATCGGGCGAAGGCCTTCCGCCAGGCCGCGGCGACCTTGCAGCAGCTGCCGGAGGATGTGCGCGCAGATCCTACGAGGCTGCGTGCGGCGAAGGGGATCGGCGAGTCGACGTTCGCGGTCATCCGGCAGGCGCAGAGCGGAGAAGTGCCCGACTATCTCGTCGAGCTGCGCGGCGATGTCGAGCCGGAGCGGGTCTCTGAACTGAGAGCGAAGCTGCGGGGCGATCTGCACGCGCATACGGATTGGTCGGACGGGACGACGCCCATCCCCGTCATGGCGGCGGCTGCGCGAGCGCTCGGACACGAGTACCAGGCGGTCACCGACCACTCACCGCGCCTCAGGGTCGCCCGAGGGCTCTCACCCGAACGGCTGCGCGAGCAGATCCCGCTCGTGCGTGCCGAGACGGGGGACGGATTCACGCTCCTCGCCGGCATCGAGGTCGACATTCTCGAAGACGGCGCCCTCGACCAGGACGACGCGCTGCTGGGCGAGCTCGACATCGTCGTCGCGTCCGTGCATTCCAAACTGCGCATGGACGCGAGGCCGATGACGGCTCGCATGATCGCGGCCGTCTCGCACCCGCGGGTCAACGTCCTCGGCCATTGCACGGGCCGCCTCGTGCAGGGCGAGCGCGGCACTCGCCCTGAATCGCAGTTCGATGCAGCAGCGGTCTTCGCGGCGTGCGCGGAGAACGGAGTGGCTGTCGAGATCAACTCCCGGCCCGAACGCCAGGATCCGCCCGACGAGCTGATCGCGATCGCGTTGCAGGCGGGCTGCCTGTTCTCGATCGATTCGGACGCGCACGCACCGGGTCAGCTCTCGCTGCTCGATCACGGTGCGGAACGGGCGGAGCGAGCCGGCGTCCCCGCATCGAGGATCGTCACCACCTGGGGACTCGACCGGCTGCTCGCCTGGGCGAGCTGAGTCAGCCCTCGATCGTCGCGATCGCGGCCACGGCGCGGGTCATCGAACCCCCGAGGTTCCACTTCTCCGCGAGCACGGTCGCAGCATCGACCTCGGACGGGTCGAGCGGACGGAGTGCGTCGCTCGGCGCCACGATGTCGAGGTCGGGCGCCACGGCTACCACGGTCGGGGCGACATCGAGGTAGTGCTCCGCGGCGAGGATCTTCGCGCGGACGCCAGCGCTCATGCCCTCGCCGGCTGCGGCCGCCTCTCGGATGCCCACCAGGTCGCCATGGGCCTGGAGGAGAGTGGCTGCAGTCTTCTCTCCGACGCCTGCGACGCCGGGCAGTCCGTCGGAGGCGTCGCCGCGCATCGTCGCGAAATCCGCGTACTGGCTGGGCAGCACGCCGTACTTCGCCACCACGACGGCATCCGTGACGATCTCCAGGTTGCTCATGCCCCGAGCCGTGTAGATGACGCGGATGTTCCTCGAGTCGTCGACGAGCTGGAACAGATCCCGATCGCCTGTGACGATGTCGACAGGCATGGTCGCGTGCGTCGCGAGGGTCCCGATGACGTCATCGGCCTCGTGCTCGGCGACCCCGATGATCGGGATGCCGAGCGCTCCGAGCGTCTGACGGATCAGAGGGATCTGCGCCTCGAGGGGATCCGGGACCTCTTCGACGTCGGGACCGGCGGTGACGACCTCGACGACTCGATGCTCCTTATAGCTGGGGATCAGGTCGACGCGCCACTGGGGCCGCCAGTCGTCGTCCCAGCATGCGACCACGTGGGTCGGCTCGTACAGGGTGACCAGCTTCGCGATGATGTCGAGCAGCCCTCGCGCGGCGTTGATGGGAGACCCGTCGGGGGCCGTGACCTTGTCGGGCACTCCGTAGAACGCGCGGAAGTAGAGGCTTGCGGTGTCGAGCAGGAGAAGCTTGTCGGCGCGGGGCATGGAGACAGTCTGTCAGCGCGCCGAGCGGGGATGCTATCGAGTCCGTCATATCGCCCCGTGATCTGATAGCCTTGATTGTCACTCGTGGCGTGTCTATGCATGCCCTGGTGTCGAAAACCAAATCAATCGCTGCAGAGCTCATCGTCGGCCGTGCGCGGCCGGAGCGCTCAGCCCGAGTCTCCATTCACAAGGACAACCCACTACATGACTACCGCAACGACCGCCCCGGCCACCAAGCAGGTCGCGATCAATGACATCGGATCTGCTGAAGACTTCCTGGCCGCGGTCGAGAAGACCCTGAAGTTCTTCAACGACGGCGACATCATCGAGGGAACGATCGTCAAGATCGACCGCGATGAGGTCCTCCTCGACGTCGGATACAAGACCGAGGGCGTCATCCCCTCGCGCGAGCTCTCGATCAAGCACGACGTCGACCCCAACGAGGTCGTCAAGGTCGGCGACGAGGTCGAGGCCCTGGTTCTCCAGAAGGAGGACAAGGAAGGCCGTCTGATCCTCTCCAAGAAGCGTGCGCAGTACGAGCGCGCCTGGGGAGATGTCGAGAAGATCAAGGAGAACGACGGCGTCGTCACCGGAACGGTCATCGAGGTCGTCAAGGGTGGACTCATCGTCGACATCGGCCTCCGTGGCTTCCTGCCGGCCTCGCTCATCGAGCTGCGCCGCGTCCGCGACCTCACGCCGTACCTCGGCCAGGAGATCGAGGCCAAGATCCTCGAGCTCGACAAGAACCGCAACAACGTCGTGCTCAGCCGCCGTGCGCTGCTCGAGCAGACGCAGTCGGAGTCGCGCACCACTTTCCTGAACAACCTTCACAAGGGTCAGGTCCGCAAGGGTGTCGTGTCGTCGATCGTCAACTTCGGTGCGTTCGTCGACCTGGGCGGCGTGGACGGCCTCGTGCACGTCTCCGAGCTCTCCTGGAAGCACATCGAGCACGCCTCCGAGGTCGTCGAGGTCGGCCAGGAGGTCACCGTCGAGATCCTCGAGGTCGACCTCGACCGCGAGCGCGTCTCCCTGTCGCTGAAGGCGACGCAGGAGGACCCGTGGCAGGTCTTCGCCCGCACCCACGCGATCGGTCAGGTCACGCCGGGTAAGGTCACCAAGCTCGTTCCGTTCGGTGCGTTCGTTCGCGTCGCAGACGGCATCGAGGGCCTGGTCCACATCTCCGAGCTCTCCAGCAAGCACGTCGAGCTGGCCGAGCAGGTCGTGTCGGTCGGCGAGGAGGTCTTCGTCAAGGTCATCGACATCGACCTCGAGCGTCGCCGCATCTCGCTCTCGCTGAAGCAGGCGAACGAGGCCGTCGACGTCAACGGCACCGAGTTCGACCCGGCGCTCTACGGCATGCTCGCCGAGTACGACGAGGCCGGCGAGTACAAGTACCCGGAGGGCTTCGACCCCGAGACCGGTGCGTGGAAGGAAGGCTTCGACACCCAGCGCGAGGCATGGGAGCAGGAGTACGCTGCAGCCCAGGCTCGCTGGGAGGCCCACAAGGCTCAGGTTGCCAAGGCAGCCGAGGCCGAGGCGGCCGCTGGCGACGACTTCGGTGGCCAGGTCTTCTCGAGCGAGGTCGCAGGCGCGGGCACGCTCGCTGACGACGAGGCTCTCGCCGCTCTGCGCGAGAAGCTCTCGGGCGGCAACGCATAAGCATCACGCTCTGAACGGGCCGTCATCCTTTGGGGATGGCGGCCCGTTCTGCGTTGTCGTCGCCTGTGGCGGCTACGTGACCGAACATTACGGCGGCATTCGTAACATTGCGCGGGCCCCGCCAGCATGGGGATATGACATCCCTGCTCGCACACCCGCGCGTCGACGCGTCGGTCGACGACCGCACGGCGCAGCCCGTGCGGTTGCGAGAGGTCGGGCGGAGCTTTCCGCTCGGGCGAGGACGCCGCGATGTTCTCCGCGGAGTGGACATCGAGGTGGCGGCCGGCGAGATCATCGCCGTCGTCGGACCCTCGGGATGCGGCAAGTCGACTCTCCTGCGCCTCATCGGCGGACTGGACGCGCCCTCCAGCGGCAGCATCCTGCTCGATGACTCGGGTGTCGCGGATGTCGATGAGCGCACCGCTGTCGCTTTCCAGGAGCCACGGCTTCTGCCCTGGAGGACGATCTCGCAGAACGTCGAGCTCGGCCTTCCGCGGGGCACGGCACGCCGAGACGGCCGCGAACGCGTGCGCGAGCTGCTCGAACTGGTCGGCCTCGAACAGGCGGCTGATCAGCGCACGCGCGAAGTGTCAGGCGGTATGGCACAGCGTGCCTCGCTCGCACGCGCCCTCGCTCGGAACCCCGGAGTGCTGCTGCTGGATGAGCCGTTCGGCGCGCTCGACGCCCTCACCCGCCTGCGGATGCACGATCTGCTGCTGAAGATCCACGCGGCAGAACCCACCACCGTCCTCCTCGTCACGCACGATGTCGAAGAGGCCCTCTATTTGGCTGACCGCGTGCTGCTGCTGCGCACACTCGACGCCGACGCCGGCACGGATGCGCGCTCGATCGTGCGCACGATCACCGTGCCGGGCATCCGCCTCCGCGACCGCGCCGATCGCGGGCTCGCGGACCTCCGCGCCGAGCTCCTCGAAGGACTCGGCGTCGACACCCACCACCGCACTGCCGCCGAGGAGACCCGATGAGCACCATCACCCGCCGAATCATCCCTGCGATCGCTGTCGCCGGGACGATGATGCTCGTCGCCACCGGGTGCGTCGCCGGTGAGAACGCCACGGCCTCCGACGCGTCGAAGGATGACGCCGCCGCGGCCGGCGAGTGGTCTTCCGACACCCTGTCGATCGACTTCGCCACCTACAACCCCCTGAGCCTCGTGATCCGTGACCAGGGCATCCTCGAGGAGATCCTGGGTGACGACGTCGACGTCGAGTGGGTGCAGTCCGCCGGCTCCAACAAGGCCAACGAGCTGCTGCGCTCCGGCTCGATCGATGTGGGATCGACTGCGGGTTCCGCCGCGCTCCTCGCCCGTGCGAACGGATCGCCCATTCAGGTCATCGACATCTTCTCGCAGCCGGAGTGGTCGGCGATCGTCGTCGGACCCGACAGCGACATCACCTCGGTCGAGGAGCTCGCGGGCAAGTCGGTCGCTGCGACGAAGGGCACGGACCCCTACTTCTTCCTCCTGCAGTCCCTCGAGGAAGCAGGACTCTCGGTCGACGACGTCGAGGTGCAGAACCTCCAGCACGCCGACGGACGTGCAGCGCTCGACGGCGGTTCGGTCGACGCCTGGGCCGGACTCGACCCGATCATGGCCGCAGCCGAGGTGGAGTCGGGCGACCAGCTCATCTACCGCAACGTCGACTTCAACACCTACGGATTCCTGAACGCCACCGAGGACTTCATCGAGAACCACGCCGACCTCGCCCAGGCCGTCGTCGACGCGTACGAGCAGGCGCGCGAGTGGGCGCTCGAGAACCCCGACGAGACGGCCTCGCTGCTGGCCGAGGTCGCGGGCATCGACATCGAGGTCGCGAAGACCGTCATCACCGAGCGTTCGAACCTCGATGTGAGCGGCATCCCAGGAGACGACCAGGTCGCGGTGCTCGAGAAGATCGCTCCCGTGCTCGTCGACTCCGGTGATGTCCAGGGCGGCGAGGACTCGGTCGCCAAGGCGCTGGACTCGATCGTGAACGCCACCTTCGCAGAGAAGGCGGTCGGAGGCGAGTGACCGACCAGACGGTGGTGGTCCCCGCCGACGCGCGTGAGGCGCTCGACGCCGCTCGAGGTGTCCGTCGGCGGCCCGAGGTGGGCGCGCGGCATGCGTGGGACCGTCCGGCGGTGCGGATCGCCGGCGGGTTCCTGCTGCCTGTCCTCATCCTCGTCGCGTGGCAGGTCGTGACGACCACCGGAGTCGTCGCGCCCTACCTGCTGCCGTCTCCGGAATCCGTCTTCGCCGCCGGTGTCGAGCTGGCCGAGCGGGGTCTGCTCTGGACGCACATCGCGATCTCGGTGCAGCGCGTGCTGCTCGGCTTCGCCATCGGATCCGTGATCGGACTCGCGATCGCGGGGATCGTCGGGCTCTCGAAGATAGGCGACGTGCTGCTCAGCCCCACGCTCTCGGCAGTCCGTGCGGTCCCGTCTCTGGCCTGGGTGCCGCTGCTCATCCTCTGGATGCAGATCGGCGAGGAGTCTAAGGTGACGCTGATCGCGATCGGCGCCTTCTTCCCCGTCTACACCACGGTCGCGTCGGCGCTCCGCCATGTCGATCCACTCCTGGTCGAGGCCGGGCGCTCGTTCAGCCTCCGCGGATGGTCACTGTTCCGCACCGTGCAGCTGCCCGCTGTCGTGCCGTCGGTCGTCGCAGGTCTCCGACTCGCTCTCGCGCAGGCCTGGCTGTTCCTCGTCGCCGCCGAGCTGATCGCCTCGTCGATGGGGCTCGGATTCCTGCTCACGGACTCGCAGAACAGCGGACGCGTCGACAGGATCATCCTGTCGATCGTCCTGCTCGCGCTTCTCGGCACGATCACGAACGCTCTTCTCGTGCTGGTAGAGAAGTACCTCCTCCGGCGATGGGTGTGACCGTGACGGAAGCACGACTGAACGAGACCCGCACGTACCCGGCGCCCGCAGGGTTCGCCTCGACGGCGAACGTGACCGCCGAGGCCTATGCGCGAGCTGCCGCCGATCCGACCCTCTTCTGGGAGCAGGCGGCCGCACGGCTCGACTGGGCCGAGCCGTGGCATACGGCTCATGAATGGGATCCGCCTGTGGGGGACGCCGTCCCCGCCGCGCGATGGTTCGTCGGCGGACGGCTCAACGTCGCGTACAACTGCGTCGATCGCCATGTCGAAGCGGGCCGAGGCGACAAGGTCGCGCTGCACTTCGAGGGCGAGCCGGGAGACCGCATCGCCGTGACGTACTCCGACCTCCAGGACAGGGTGTCGCGCGCGGCCAACGCCCTCATCGCGCTCGGCATCCGACCGGGCGACCGCGTCGTCATCTACCTCCCGGTGCTGATCGAGACGGTCGTGATCACCCTTGCCTGTGCGCGCATCGGTGCCGTGCACTCACTGGTGTTCGGCGGGTTCTCCGCCGAGGCGGTGCGGTTCCGGCTCGCGGACACCGGCGCAAAGCTGCTCGTGACGAGCGACGGCCAGTTCCGCCGGGGCACCGCCACCGAGGTCAAGTCGACAGCCGACACCGCTGCCGCGGATCTTCCCGACCTCGAGCACGTCCTCATGCTCCGGCGTACCGGACAGGACGTCCCGTGGACGGAAGGGCGCGACGTGTGGTGGCACGACGTCGTCGACACTGCCTCCTCCCGGCATGAGCCCGACGCATTCGATGCCGAGCATCCGCTCTTCATCATCTACACGTCAGGCACCACGGGGAAGCCGAAGGGGCTCGTCCACACCTCGGGCGGGTACCTCACGCACGCGAGTTGGGCGCACTGGGCTCACTTCGACGCGAAACCCGACGACGTGCACTGGTGCACGGCGGATCTCGCGTGGGTGACGGCCCACACGTATGAGATCTACGGCCCGCTCTCGAACGGGCTGACGCAGGTCATCTACGAGGGGACGCCGGACACGCCGAACCGCGAACGCCATCTCGAGATCATCGAGCGCTACGGCGTGACCGTCTACTACACCGCCCCGACCCTCATCCGCACCTTCATGACCTGGTTCGGCGCAGAGCTGCCGCAGGGGCACGACCTCTCGACGCTGCGTCTGCTCGGAACGGTCGGGGAAGCGATCAACCCCGAAGCCTGGATCTGGTTCCGTCGCAACTTCGGGCGCGATGAGCTGCCGGTGGTCGACACCTGGTGGCAGTCCGAGACCGGGGCGGCGATGATCGCGCCGCTTCCCGGAGTGACGACGCTCAAGCCGGGCTCCGCATCCGTGCCGCTGCCCGGCATCGACGCGACCGTCGTCGACGCGAACGGCGAGGAGGTCGCACCAGGGCGGTCCGGAACGCTCGTGGTGCGGCGCCCGTGGCCGGGAATGGCGCGGACCGTGTGGGGCAACCCGCAGCGCTACCGCGATGCGTACTGGTCGGCGTATGCCGGACACGGCGAGCACGGCGGATACTATGTCGCCGGTGACGGGGCGACGCGCGATGCCGACGGCTACATCTGGATCCTCGGCCGCCTCGACGACGTCGTGAACGTGTCCGGCCACAGGCTCTCGACGATCGAGATCGAATCCGCGCTTGTGGCCCACGACACGGTGGGGGAGGCCGGTACCGCAGGCGTCTCCGATCCCGTCACCGGGCAGGCCGTGGTCGCGTTCGTCACCGCATCAGGACGCGCGGAGGTCTCGACCTCGCAGCTGCGCGGCCAGGTCGCCACGGCGATCGGCCCCGTCGCCAAGCCGAAGCACATCGTCGTGGTCCCCGACCTCCCGAAGACACGCTCCGGCAAGATCATGCGCCGGCTGCTCGCACAGCTGTGGGACGCCGAGCAGGACCGGCGCGCCGGGCGCGCACCCGCTCCGCTCGGGGACACGACATCTCTGCAGAACCCGTGGGCCGTCGACGACATCGCCGCCGTGCTCGAGACCGCTGAACTGAGGACATGATGACGGAAGAACACCGCTTCGGCTTTCGCACGAGGGCTCTCCACGCCGGCGGCACTCCCGATGCCGCGACGTGTGCCCGCGCCGTGCCGATCTACCAGACGACGTCCTTCGTGTTCGAGGACGCGGCGGACGCGGGCAATCTCTTCGCGCTGCAGAAGTACGGCAACATCTACTCGCGCATCGGCAACCCCACCGTCGCTGCTCTGGAAGAGCGCCTCGCGTCGCTCGAGGGCGGGATCGGCGCGGTCGCGACAGCATCCGGCATGAGCGCCGAGTTCATCACGTTCGCTGCCCTCGTCGGAGCCGGTGACCACGTGGTGGCCTCCGCGCAGCTCTACGGCGGCACGGTGACGCAGCTCGATGTGACGCTGCGCCGGTTCGGCGTGCAGACGACCTTCGTCGCATCCACCGACCCCGCGGACTACGCTGCCGCGATCCGCCCGGAGACCAAGGTCGTCTACGTCGAGATGATCGGCAACCCGTCGGGTGAGATCGCCGACATCGAAGGCCTCGCGGAGGTCGCGCATGCCGCCGGTGTGCCGCTCGTCGTCGACGCGACCCTCGCCACTCCGTACCTCGCACGTCCGCTCGAGCACGGCGCCGACATCGTCATCCACTCGGTGACGAAGTTCCTCGGGGGCCACGGCACCACACTCGGTGGCGTCGTGATCGAGAAGGGCACGTTCGACTGGGGCAACGGACGATTCCCGCAGATGACAGAGCCCGTCGAGTCCTACGGCGGCATCAAATGGTGGGACAACTTCGGCGAGTACGGGTTCCTCACCAAGCTCCGCACCGAGCAGCTTCGTGACATCGGTCCGGCACTCAGTCCGCAGTCCGCGTTCAACCTCCTGCAGGGAGTCGAGACGCTGCCGCAGCGCATCGACGCGCACCTCGCGAACGCGCGGGTCGTCGCCGAGTGGCTCGACTCGGACCCCCGGGTCGAGTACGTGACCTGGGCGGGTCTGGCTCATCACCCGCACCATGAGCGCGCTGCGAAGTACCTGCCGCTCGGCCCTGGGTCGGTGTTCGCCTTCGGAGTGAAGGCCGATGACGGCCGGGCCGCGGGGGAGACCCTGATCGAGAGCCTCCAGCTCGCGTCCCATCTCGCGAACATCGGCGATGCGCGCACGCTCGTGATCCATCCGGCATCCACCACCCATCGTCAGCTCACGGAACAGCAGCTCGTCGCTGCGGGCGTGCGCCCTGACCTCATCCGCATCTCGGTGGGTCTCGAGGACGCCGAAGACATCATCTGGGATCTCGATCAGGCCCTCACGACAGCGACAGGAGCGACCCGATGAGCGGAATCGAGACCACGGGCGCCGAGGCCTGCGCGCTTCCGACTGCGCAGGACATCGCATCCTGCGCGCTCCCCGGGTCCTCGCCGGCGCAGCCCGACCGCACCTGGATCGGACCCGGCCAGCAGGAGCGCTTCAGCATCCTCCGGCGCGCGAGATCCGTCGCCATCGTCGGTGCGTCGAACAACCCTGCGCGGGCGTCGTACTTCGTGGCGACCTACCTGCTCTCCAGCACCGCGTATGACGTGTACCTCGTCAACCCGCGGGAGGCGGAGATCCTCGGACAGCCGGTCTACGCCTCACTTGCAGACCTGCCTGTGGTGCCCGACATCGTCGACGTGTTCCGCCGGCACGACGACCTGCCGGGGGTGGCCCAGGAGGCGATCGAGGCCGGCGCCCACACGCTCTGGCTGCAGCTGGGTTCATGGAACGAGGATGCCGCCGCGATCGCCGAGGGGGCGGGGCTCTCGGTGGTGATGGATCGGTGCATCAAGATCGAGCACGCCAGGTTCCATGGAGGGCTCCACCTCGCCGGATTCGACACCGGGGTCATCAGCTCGCGTCGGCAGCTGCTGGCGCGATGACCCGAGCTCGCGGTCGAGCCTAGACTGGCGAGATGCCTCTCATCGCTCTCACCGGCGGCATCGCCTCGGGCAAGTCGACCATCGCGCGACGACTCGCAGAACTCGGAGCGGTCGTCGTCGACGCCGATCAGATCGTGCGCGACGTGCAGGCGCCAGGATCTGCGGTGCTGGCACGGATCGAGGACGTCTTCGGCGCCGATGTCATCGACGCGGGCGGCGCACTCGACCGGGCTGCCCTGGGCGCCAAGGTGTTCGGCGATCCCGAGCAGCTGGCACGGCTGAACGCGATCGTCCACCCCGCGGTGCGTGCCGAGTCGCAGCGTCGATTCGAGGAGGCCGCCTCCGCCGGTCCCGAGACCGTCGTCGTGTACGACGTCCCTCTCCTGGTCGAGGCGCGGGTCGATGACCCGTGGGATCTGATCGTCGTGGCCCATGCACCCGCGGACGAGCGCAGGCGGCGGCTCGTCGAGCTGCGCGGCATGGCGGAGCAGGCGGCGCAGGAACGGATCGACGCGCAGGTGTCCGACGAGCGTCGGCTCGCGATCGCCGACGAGGTCATCGAGACCGCAGGTTCACTGGAGGAGACGATCCGGCAGACCGACGCCCTGTGGGAGCGGATCCGCTCGTCGTGACCTTCACCGGTCACACACCCGGATCTCCCGCCTATCGGCGTCTCATCGTCGGGCTGTTCTTCGCCGGCATCGCGACGTTCGCGCAACTGTATTCGCCGCAGGCCGTGCTGCCGCAACTCTCGTCGAACCTCGGGATCACGCCCGCCACCGCAGCGCTCGCGGTCTCGGCTGCGACGCTCGGTCTGGCGGCGGCCGTCGTTCCGTGGTCGATGGTCGCAGACCGCATCGGGCGGGTTCCCGCCATGGGGATCGGCATCCTCACTGCGACGGCTCTGGGGCTTCTCGCGCCCCTCAGCACCGGCATGGAGATGCTGTTGGCACTGCGGCTGCTCGAGGGCGTGGCGCTGGGGGCCGTGCCAGCGGTGGCGCTCGCATATCTCAGCGAGGAGGTGAGCGCACGCGATGCGGCGACTGCAGCGGGGAGCTACATAGCCGGGACGACCGTGGGCGGTCTGCTCGGTCGTGTGCTGTCGGGATTGGCCGGCGAGCCGTGGGGATGGCGCGCGGGCATCTGGACCGTCGCCGGTGTGTGCGCGGTGGCAGCGGTCCTGTTCCTCTGGCTCACTCCGAAGGCTCAGGGGTTCGTGCCCGGTCGCTTTCGCGACGATGCGTCGCCGCGAATGCTCGCGCGCCTGGCGATGCCGCTGCGCTCTGCGACGCAGCTCGCGCTCTACATGCAGGGCTTTCTTCTGATGGGCGCCTTCGTCGCGGTGTACAACTACCTCGGCTTCCACCTGATCGATGCGCCGTTCGCTCTTCCGGGGTGGGTGGTCACGCTGCTGTTCCTCGCCTATCTCGCAGGCACCGTCTCGTCGCCGACAGCGGGTGCGCTCGCATCCCGCTTCGGCCGGTATCCGGTGCTGCTCGCCTCGATCGCCGTGATGGCCGTCGGCGCCCTTGCCATGTTGAGCCAGGTGCTCTTCGCGGTGATCGTCGGGCTGCTGCTCTTCACCGCCGGCTTCTTCGGCGCGCATGCCGTCGCCTCGGGGTGGGCTCCCGCCGCAGCCGCCTCTGACAGCAGGGCGCAGGCATCGTCGCTCTACTACTTCGGCTACTACGCGGGGTCGAGCCTCTTCGGCTGGGCGCTGGGGATCGTGTTCGGCAGGGCTGACTGGGCGTGGTTCGTGGCGGTGATCGTGGCGATGTGCGCGGTGTCCGCGGCGCTGGCGGCACGCGCCCTGCGGCAGGCATCGACTGGCCGCGTATGATCACGAAGCGGCACCTCATCGCCGTCGCTCGCTGCCACTGTCGACCGGGAGGATCGCCTCATGCGCGAGACCTATCTCGCCGCCTACGATCGCGAGCTGCGCACGGACGCCGAGGTGACGCACGCGCTCAGCGTGGCGATGCACGGACCGCTGCGACTCGCCGTCTTCCCCGGCGGTCGCGGGTTCGTGTCGTACTCGGACCTCGATGGCCACGACTCCGGCGGAATCGAAGAGCTGATCGACGTCGCGCTCGCGCACTTCACGACCCTCAGCGGCATCGATTCGATCGAGTGGAAGACGCGAGGGCATGATCGTGCGCCTGGGCTCGGCCAGGCTCTGGAGAGCCGTGGGTTCGTGCCTGAGGACGAGGAGTCCGTGATGATCGGCGAGGCGGCGGCGCTCGCCCAGCCCGTCGACCTTCCCTCTGAGGTGGAGCTCCGGCGGGCGCGCACCGAGGCCGAGGTGTTCGCGATGGAGGAGATGCAGGGGCGGGTCTTCGGCGACCCGCAGTGGCGCGTGCGCGTCGAGGCGACGCTGCAGCGCATCCGGGAAGATGACACCGTGGAGCTCTGGACGGCTGTGGCTGATGGAGCGGTGATCAGCGCAGGACGCCTGGAGCCCGTGGCCGACACCCGCTTCGCCGGTCTGTGGGGCGGGGCGACGCTGCCCGAATGGCGGGGTCGAGGGGTCTTCAGAGCGCTGACGGCCGAGCGCGCGCGATCCGCCCTCGCCCTCGGCAAGCGGTACCTGCAATCGGATTGCACCGAGTTCTCGCGGCCGATCCTCGAGCGTGCGGGACTCGTCAAGGTCTCGACCACCACGCCCTACGTGTGGACGCGGCCGGCTGACTGACCGGCACCGCCCTCTCGACGCCTGCGCGCCAGGCGGCGCGCGCCCACGATGACGACGATGACGAGGCCCACCAGCAGCAGGGCGGCCACGACGGGGATGACGATCGCCGTGATCGCGAGCATGAACGATGCCCCGTCCTCAGCCGCGCTCAGGACAGGAGCCGCAAGGCCGCCGGTCACGGTGTTGGCGGCGACACGCGCCGTGGCCTTCGCGATGTGCACGACCAGGGCGATCGCGATGCCGGAGACCACCGGCACCCAGGCGTTGTCGGTGAAGAACGCGGCAGGGTCGTCGACCGCGATCGTCTGAGCGCCCGAGCCGGCGCCGAAGGAGATGCCACCGGATGCCGGGCGCAGAATGCTCTGGATCACGTCGTTCAGGGAGTCGAGCGCAGGGATCTTGTCGGCCACGACCTCCAGCAGCAGCAGCCCGCCGAGGATCCAGAGCGCGAGATCGCTCGACAGCCACGACCACGAGGCCGGCAGCACCACGGAGGGAAGCAGCCGATCGGCGAGGCCCAGCAGGAACAGCGGTATCCAGGCGTTGAGGCCCGCAGACGCGGCGAGACTGGTGCCGATGAGAAACTCGATCACGCCCCCACTCTAGGCGGAGGCCGCTCGTGGCCCGGATGTCGGTGGCCCGGCATACGCTGGAGGTATGCAACCCACGCGCAGTGTTCGTCCCTTCGAGGTCATCAGCGAATATGCGCCTGCCGGCGACCAGCCGAAGGCGATCGCCGAACTCGCATCGCGTATCAACGCCGGCGAGACCGACATCGTGCTGCTCGGCGCCACCGGTACCGGAAAGTCGGCGACGACCGCCTGGCTGGTCGAGCAGGTGCAGCGTCCGACGCTCGTCCTCGCGCACAACAAGACGCTCGCCGCGCAGCTGGCCAACGAGTTCCGCGAGCTGATGCCGAACAACGCCGTCGAGTACTTCGTCTCCTACTACGACTACTACCAGCCAGAGGCGTACGTGCCTCAGACCGACACCTTCATCGAGAAGGACTCCTCGATCAACTCCGAGGTCGAGCGTCTGCGTCACTCGACCACGAACTCGCTGCTCAGCCGCCGCGACGTGATCGTCGTCTCCACCGTCTCCTGCATCTACGGCCTCGGCGCGCCAGAAGAGTACCTCCGCGCCATGGTCGCCCTCCAGGTGGGAGAGCGGTACGACCGCGACGCGCTCATCAGGCAGTTCATCTCGATGCAGTACAACCGCAACGACGTCGACTTCTCTCGGGGCAACTTCCGGGTGCGAGGCGACACCATCGAGATCATCCCGGTGTACGAGGAGCATGCGATCCGCATCGAGCTGTTCGGTGACGAGATCGAAGCGCTCTATTCGTTGCATCCGCTCACCGGAGAGGTCATCGAGAAGCTCGACTCCGTGCCGATCTTCCCCGCCTCGCACTACGTGGCGGGAACCGACGTGATCCAGCGCTCGATCGGCACGATCGAGCACGAGCTCGAGGAGCGGCTCAAGGAGTTCGAGCGTCAGGGGAAGCTGCTCGAGGCCCAGCGGCTGCGGATGCGCACGACCTTCGACCTGGAGATGCTGCAGCAGCTCGGCTTCTGCTCGGGAATCGAGAACTACTCCCGGCACATGGACGGGCGTCAGCCCGGCGAGCCGCCGCACACGCTGCTCGACTTCTTCCCCGACGACTTCATGCTCGTGATCGACGAGTCGCACGTCACGGTGCCGCAGATCGGCGCGATGTACGAGGGAGACGCATCCCGCAAGCGCACGCTCGTCGACCATGGCTTCCGGCTGCCGAGCGCGATGGACAACAGGCCGCTGCGGTGGGACGAGTTCAAGAACAGGATCGGGCAGACCGTGTATCTGTCGGCCACTCCCGGCAAGTACGAGATGGGCATCGCCGACGGCGTGGTGGAGCAGATCATCCGCCCGACGGGTCTGGTGGACCCGCACATCATCGTGAAGCCGTCGAAGGGCCAGATCGACGACCTTCTCGAGGAGATCAGGCAGCGTGTCGGGCGTGACGAGCGTGTGCTCGTGACGACGCTCACCAAGAAGATGTCCGAAGAGCTGACGGACTTCCTCGGCGAGCACGGCGTGCGCGTGCGCTACCTCCACTCCGACGTCGACACGCTGCGACGGGTCGAACTGCTCAGCGAGCTGCGGGCGGGCGTCTACGACGTCCTGGTGGGAATCAACCTGCTGCGTGAAGGACTCGATCTGCCCGAGGTGTCGCTGGTCGCGATCCTCGACGCCGACAAAGAGGGCTTCCTGCGATCGGGCACGTCGCTGATCCAGACGATCGGCCGCGCGGCGCGCAACGTCTCGGGTGAAGTGCACATGTACGCCGACAGGATCACCGACTCGATGGCCAAGGCGATCGAAGAGACGGATCGACGTCGCGAGAAGCAGGTCGCCTACAACCTGGAGCACGGGATCGACCCGCAGCCGCTGCGCAAGCGGATCGCCGACATCACCGAGGTGCTCGCCCGCGAAGGCGCCGACACCGCTGCGATGATGTCCGGCCGCGGGCGCGCGACCGGCAAGGGGAAGTCGCCGACGCCCAACCTCCGGCGCACCGGGATCGCCGCCGAAGGCGCTCAGCAGCTCGAAGCCGTGATCCAGGACCTCTCCGACCAGATGCTCGCGGCGGCCGCGGAGCTCAAGTTCGAGCTCGCCGGACGACTGCGTGACGAGGTGCAGGACATGAAGAAGGAGCTGCGTGCCATGGAGAAGGCCGGCCACGCCTGACGACACGGGAGCGACCAGGATGGACGCATCAGGAGAAGAGCTCGCCGATCGCGTGAGAGCGCTTCTCACCCTCGACGGGAACGTCGAGGAGAAGCGGATGTTCGGCACGCGCGCGTTCCTCCTCGACGGTCACATCCTCGTCGGTGCGCGCACCGGCGGGGTGCTGCTCGTGCGCGTCGACGAAGAGCACGGCGCGTCGCTGATCACCCGGCCAGGGGTCGCGTCCGCGGTCATGGGTCCGCGGACCATGGGGACCGGTTGGCTCGACGTATCGCCGAGCGCGCTCATCGAGGACGACGACCTCGCGGCCTGGCTCGACATCGCGCGTGACGACGCGAAGCGAGACGGCTGAGAGCGAGCCTCAGGGGCAATGGACGAGCGTCTTGGGGCCCGACCGGTCGATCTCATGCTCGCTCATCGGGGAGCCGCACAGCGGACAGGCGCGTTCGGCACGTTCGGACGGGCTCGGCGGGGGCGTCTTCTCGTAGGGGCCGACCGAGGCCGGGCCGGCGAAGCGGATCAGATTCGAGTTGAACCAGGCATACAGGCCTCCGGCTTCGCGGATCCGAGTGCGGAGCGAAGGGCGATCATCAGAACTGGCCATGTTGCTTAGTGTACTAACTATTAGGGTCAATGTATATTCGAATCCGTGACCGCATCGGATGACCTGCTCAAGCTCGACAACCAGCTCTGCTTCGCTCTGGTGACCGCAGCACGCAACGTCGTGGCGATCTACAGGCCGATTCTGGAGCCCCTCGGGCTCACGCATCCGCAGTATCTTGTGATGCTGGCGCTCTGGGAACGTGCTCCGCGCCCACTGAACGATCTCGCGGCCGACCTCGCGCTCGAGCCTGCGACGGCGTCGCCGCTGGTGAAGCGGCTGGAGGCAGACGGTCTGGTGGCGAGGCAGCGAAGCGTCGAGGACGAGCGGCGTCTCGACATCACGCTCACGGACGCCGGTCGGGCTCTGCGTGGCCGAGCCCTCGATGTTCCGCGCCAGGTGATGACCGCTGTGGGAATGGACCTGCAGCAGATCGCGACACTGCGCGATGGTTTGTCGGCATTCGCGGGGCGCCGTTCAGCCCAGGAGTGACCGCGTCATAGGGTGTGGGCATGCCGATCGAACACCAGACGCGTCCTGCGCGCCGGAGTGTCGATCGGATGGTCCTTCCCGTCGTCGTCGTCGTTCTGTTCGGCGCGGCGATGATCGCGTCGGCGATCCAGGGTCAGCCGACGTTCCGCCCCACCGAGCCGATTCCCAAGGGGACGGCAGAGCCGCTGCCCACCGTGTCGCCGGGTGGAACCGGGCTCCCCGAGCCGGTGGAGGTCGAACCCACGAACGCCGCGCTCGCGCAGACTCTCACGGTGATCCTGATGCTCCTGGTCGCGGCCGGGATCGTCGCGCTCCTCGTGATCGCCGCCAGAGCCCTGCTTCGAGCATGGCGAGATCGCCCGCTCCGGCGTCGTGACGCAGCCGTCGTCGCATCCGAGGTCGATCAGCTCGCATCGACCCAGACAGCGGACGTCGCGGCCGGGGTGCTGCAACGCGGGATCGCCGGCGCGCTGGCGACGATCGATGAGCGTGCCACGGCCTCGGATGCCATCGTCGCCGCGTGGATCGGTCTCGAAGAGAGCGCGGCGGACGCGGGGGTGAAGCGTGCGGCGAGCGAGACTCCGGGGGAGTTCGTGGTGCGGATCATCACTCTGCGGCCGGGCGCCGCCGACGACGCTGCGGCATTGCTGCGCCTCTATGAGAGCGTCCGCTTCGGAACGCGGGTGGCCGACGAAGATGATCGGGCCTCGGCGCGACAGGCACTGCGGCGCATCGAGGGGGTGTGGCGATGAGCGCGCGGAGAACACTTCTCGCGATCGGTGCGGCGGTCGTCGCTGCTCTCGCCCTCCTCGGCTTCGGCTTCACCTGGCCGTTCGTGATCGGCTGGAGTCTGCTGATCTGCGCGGTCGGTCTGCTCGGACAACTCGTGATGCCGCTCGAGCCCGGCTTCGACGCCCCGCGTATCGACACGGAACGCCATCGTCGGCCGACCGAGATCTCTCGGATGGCGTGGGCCCTGAACACTCACACCGGTATCGCCGGACAGCAGATCACCCGACGCGTCAGCGCGATCCTCCGCCATCGGCTGCTGCGCCAGGGAATCGACCCGGACAACCCGGAGGACAGGGCACGACTCACCGCGGTGATCGGACCCGGGCTCTGGGAACAGCTGACGGGTCCCGCCCCGACGATCGTCGACATCGAACGGGCCCTGGATGCCGTCGATCGACTGAACCCTTCCTCACCCGGCGAGCCGTCGCTCGCGTCGCGCGCCCCGGCCACCGGCCAGGCGCGGCCCTCGCTGTTCCGCCGATCAAGGAGATGACATGACGAGCCCCGCAGAGATCGCCGACACCGGAGCCAGGATCCTCGCCGCAGTGAGGACGGTCGTGGTGGGCATGGACGACCCCGTCGAGATCGCGCTCGCGACGATCCTCGCGGGTGGTCATGTGCTGTTCGAGGACGTGCCAGGGCTGGGAAAGACCCTCGCCGCTCGCAGCCTCGCGTCGGCGCTGGGGCTGTCGTTCCGTCGGTTGCAGTGCACCCCCGACATGCTCCCGGGCGACGTGACCGGATCGTACGTGTACGCTCCGGACTCGGGCGACTTCGTCTTCCGTCCCGGGCCGATCTTCACCGGTCTGCTGCTCGCCGACGAGGTCAACAGAACCACCCCGAAGACGCAGTCGGCGATGCTCGAGGCGATGGCGGAGCGACAGGTGACGGTCGAGGGCAACAGCTTCCCGCTGCCGGCGCCGTTCCATGTGATCGCGACGTCGAATCCGATCGAGTACGAGGGCACCTACGCGCTTCCCGAGGCGCAGCTCGACAGATTCATGGTGCGGCTGTCCGTGGGCTATCCGGACGCGGAGAACGAGGCTCGGATCCTGGAGAACCGGGTGAGCAGGCGAGAGGAGGCGACCCACGTCGCCCCGGTGATCGATGCCGACCAGCTCATCGCCCTGCAGAACGCGGTCGAAGCCATCCACGTCGATCAGGACATCGCCCGCTACTGCGTCGAGATCACCCGCGCCACGCGGAATGCGCCGAATGTCGAGGTCGGGGCCTCGCCGCGAGGCTCGCTCGGTCTGCTGCTGCTCGGACGAGCGCTGGCGGCGCTGGACGGTCGCGACTACGTGCGCCCGGACGACATCAAGCGCATCGCCGTGCCTGTGCTCGCCCATCGACTCACCCTCACTCCGCAGGCATGGGCTCAGGGTGCGTCGGCATCCGATGTGGTTCGATCGGTCGTCGGTCAGGTGGCGGTGCCGCCGACTGTCGGGGCATTCGGATGACGGATGATCCCGACGCGGGGCGTCGTGGGCCGGCGCTGTCGGTGGCGATCGGCGGCGCGGTGATCCTCGCCGTCGTCGGCCTTCTGTCGGCCCGACCGGACGTCGCGGCCATGGGCCTGCCTCTCGCGCTCTGGAGCGGGTTCGCGATCGCACGAGGCACCGCCGGGGGCGAGGCGAAGGTCACGATCGATGCGCTGCCGGGACAGGATGGAGAACTGCTCACCGCGATCGCCGTCGAGAGCGATGCGGAAGCGGTCGAGATGGTGATCGTGCAGTCGGAGCGCCGCACCAGGCGAGTGATCGTGCCTGGGGGCGGATCATCCGTCACCGCCCGCAGCATCGTCCTGCATTCCGGGCCGGCGATTCCTGTGCAAGCCGCGGCGAGAGGGTTCTCTCTCGAGGGCGCGGCGCTCTCGAAGACAGCGGGGCCCGTCGCGGCCGGACGCCAGGTGGCACCGCCCCGCCGACCGATCGATGCGCTGCCGTTGCCGCGACGACTGATCGGGTCGCACGGTGCTCACGAGGGTCGCCGTCAGGGCCAGGGTGGTGACTTCAGGGACATCCACGCCTTCGCTCCGGGTGACGAGCTCCGCCGCGTGGACTGGCGGGCCACGGCGCGGATGGCACGCAGGCCGGGGGATCTGCTGGTTCGACGGACGAACACCCTGAGCGACTCCTCCGTCGTGATCGCGATGGACACGTCGGAAGACCTCGGAGAGGTCGCCTCGTCATGGGGGAGCGGCGATCTCGAACGCAGTGGCGTGACGTCGCTCGACCTCGCGCGGGAAGCCGCCCGCGCGATCGCCGACTCGGCCATCGGCGCGGGCGACCGGGTCGCGCTGCACGTGCTCGTGCACGGGGGCCGGTCGCTGCGCAGCGGCAGCGGATCGAGGCACCTCGCGCGCGTGGTGGCGGCCATCGCCGCGACGGGTCAGGCACGAGAGGATGCGTCCTTCCGCCGCACGCCTCCCGTGCCGCACGGCTCGGTCGTCTTCGTGCTGTCGATGTTCTTCGAGGGCGCGGCGGCACAGACGGCGCTGATGTGGAGGGCGAGCGGTCATCGAGTCGTCGCCGTCGACGTGCTTCCGCCGCTCGATCGCACGCGTCTCACCCGGGCACAGCTCATCGGCCTTCGCACCGTGCTCGCCGAGCGGGAGAACGTGTTCGCCGATCTGCACGGCGCCGGAGTCGATGTGGTCACCTGGGCCGATGATCCGTCGTCGGCGCTGCGCGCGATCGCGAGGGCGCGCCGATGAGGGCCAACGACTCGCTGCAGACCGGGCCGGCCGTCTCCTGGCTCGTCGTGCGGGGCGCGCTCGTCGCCGTCGTCGCCGCCGGGGCCGTCGCCCTGTGCCCGCTGATCGGGTGGCAGGTGGCGGCTGTCGTGCTGGCGATCGTCGCCGCCGCCCTCCCGCAGACGTTCGCGGCGTGGGGATCGGTCGGCTGCCTCGTGATCGGGATGCTGATCTCGGAGCCCGATCTCGGGCGCGCGATGATCGCGGTGCTCGTCGTGCAGCTCATCCACGTGCTGATGTCGCTCTCGCTCGTGATCCCCGCGGGTTCCCGCGTGGTGATCGCCGCGCTCCGGCCCAGCGCGCTGCGGCTGCTCGTCGTCCAGTCGATCGCCCAGCCGGTGACCGTCGTGGTGATGGTCGCCGGCGGAGCCGCCGCGCAGGGATCGGCGCAGACGGTGCCGTGGGCCGCCGTCGCGGGAGCCGGAGCCGTCGTGGCGCTCGCGGTGACCCTGGTCGTGAGGGCGAACCGCCGAGCACCGTGAGGCGATGCCTTCCCTGTGAGCCCTCACGGAGCCAATGTCTGTGGCCCCTCGTAGACTTGATCAGTGCCTATCGTCCCGGTTGCAACCCCAGGAAAACTCAGCGTTCGCGGTGCCCGCGTACACAATCTGAAGAACGTCGACATCGACATCCCACGCGACTCCCTCGTCGTGTTCACCGGCCTGTCCGGTTCGGGAAAGTCCAGTCTCGCGTTCGACACGATCTTCGCCGAAGGGCAGCGTCGCTACGTCGAGTCGCTGAGCGCATACGCGCGCCAGTTCCTCGGCCAGGTCGACCGGCCAGACGTCGACTTCATCGAGGGGCTCAGCCCCGCGGTGTCGATCGATCAGAAGTCGACCAACCGCAATCCGCGGTCGACGGTCGGCACGATCACCGAGATCTACGACTACATGCGTCTGCTCTGGGCGCGCATCGGCATTCCGCACTGCCCCGAGTGCGGTGAGCGCATCCAGCGACAGACCGTGCAGCAGATCGCCGACCAGCTGATGGAGCTGCCCGAGCGGACGCGCTACCAGATCGTCGCGCCCATCGTCTCTCAGAAGAAGGGCGAGTTCGTCGATCTGTTCCGCGAGCTGGGCGCCAAGGGATACTCCCGCGCGATCGTCGACGGAGACCTGATCCAGCTCGCCGAGCCGCCCACGCTGAAAAAGAGCTACAAGCACGACATCGCCGTGGTCGTCGATCGTCTGGTCGCGGCCGACGACATCCTCGGTCGTGTCACCGACTCGGTCGAGACCGCACTCGGACTCGCCGGCGGCGTCGTGCAGGTGAACTTCGTCGACGAAGAGGGCGACGACGCCTGGCAGTCGTTCTCCGAGAAGCTCGCGTGCCCGAACGGGCACGCGCTGTCCCTCACCGAGATCGAGCCGCGCACCTTCTCCTTCAACGCGCCGTTCGGCGCATGCCCCGCCTGCTCGGGGCTCGGCACCCGCATGTCGGTGGACATCGACCTGATGCTCGGTGACGAGGAGCTCTCCATCCGCGAGGGCGCGATCGTCCCCTGGACCACCCAGGGCAAGGGCCTCTTCCAGTACTACGAGCGCCTGCTCGAGGGCCTGGCCGACGACCTCAACTTCTCGCTCGACACCCCGTGGCAGGACCTCAGGGTCGACGTGCAGGACGCGATCCTCCGCGGAGACAACTACAAGGTCACGGTCAAGTTCAAGAACCGGTACGGGCGCGAGATGCGTTACGCGTCCGGCTTCGAGGGCGTCGTCCCCTACATCGAGCGGCAGTACGCGCAGGCCGAGTCCGACACGCAGCGCTCTCGCTGGGGCGAGTACCTCCGTGAGGTGCCGTGCCCCGTGTGCGACGGCAACCGTCTCAAGCCCGAGGTGCTCGCGGTGCAGGTGCACGGTCACTCGATCGCCGAGGTGTCGCACCTGAGCCTCGCCGATGCGCGCTCGTTCATGGAGACCCTCACTCTCACCGACCGCGAGGCGAAGATCGCGGCGCAGGTGCTGCGTGAGATCCGCTTGCGACTCGACTTCCTGCTGCAGGTCGGGCTCTCGTATCTCAACCTCAGCCGCTCGGCCGGATCGCTCTCGGGCGGCGAAGCACAGCGCATCCGCCTCGCGACGCAGATCGGGTCGGGCCTCACCGGTGTGCTCTACGTGCTCGACGAGCCGTCGATCGGTCTGCACCAGCGCGACAACCGTCGACTGATCGACACCCTTCTGAAGCTCCGTGACCTCGGCAACACGCTCATCGTCGTCGAGCACGACGAAGAGACCATCGAGTCGGCTGACTGGGTCGTCGACATCGGGCCGGGCGCGGGAGTGAACGGCGGTGAGGTGGTGCATTCCGGTTCGTACGAGGCACTCCTGAACGAGCCGGACTCGATGACGGGACAGTATCTCTCCGGTCGTCGCGAGATTCCGACCCCTGCGAAGCGCCGCAAGCTCGACAAGAAGCGGATGCTCAGCGTCGTCGGTGCCCGCGAGAACAACCTGAAGAACGTCAGCGTGAACTTCCCGCTGGGTGTTCTGACGGCGGTCACCGGAGTGTCGGGATCGGGCAAGTCGTCGCTCGTCAACGACATCCTCTACCAGGTGCTCGCCTCGCGGCTCAACGGCGCCCGCACGGTTCCCGGAAAGCACACCCGAGTCTCGGGACTCGACAACCTCGACAAGGTCGTGCACGTCGACCAGGCGCCGATCGGCCGCACGCCGCGCTCGAACCCGGCCACCTACACCGGCGTCTTCGATCGCATCCGCTCGCTCTTCAGCGAGACGCCGGAGGCGAAGGTCCGCGGCTACCAGCCGGGGCGCTTCAGCTTCAACGTCAAGGGCGGCCGCTGCGAGGCGTGCTCGGGCGACGGCACGATCAAGATCGAGATGAACTTCCTGCCGGACGTCTACGTCGACTGCGAGGTCTGCCACGGCAAGCGCTACAACCGCGACACGCTGTCGGTGCATTACAAGGGCAAGAACATCGCCGAGGTCCTCGAGATGCCGATCGCCGAGGCGGCGGAGTTCTTCGAGCCCATCCAGGCGATCCACCGTTACATGAAGACCCTCGTCGACGTGGGCCTCGGCTACGTGCGTCTCGGTCAGTCGGCGACGACACTGTCGGGAGGCGAGGCGCAGCGCGTCAAGCTCGCCACGGAGCTCCAGCGTCGCAGCAACGGCCGCAGCATCTATGTGCTCGACGAGCCGACCACGGGGTTGCACTTCGAAGACGTGCGCAAGCTCCTCGAGGTGCTGAACGGGCTCGTCGACAAGGGCAACACGGTGATCGTCATCGAGCACAACCTCGATGTGATCAAGTCCGCCGACTGGGTGATCGACCTCGGACCGGAGGGCGGTTCCGGTGGTGGTGAGATACTGGCGACGGGCACCCCCGAGCAGATCGCGCGAGTCGAGGACAGTCACACGGGCCAGTTCCTCGCCGAGATCCTGGGTGAGGGGCGCTCTGCGCGGAAGGCCAGCTGATGGCCGATGTCCTGCCGTACAAGCCGCGGGCTGGTGAGATCCCCACCAACCCCGGCGTGTACCGATTCCGCGACGCCGATGGACGTGTGCTCTATGTCGGCAAGGCGAAGAACCTGCGTCAACGTCTGTCGAACTATTTCGCGCCGTTGCGCACGCTCCACGAGCGCACCAGACGCATGGTCACCACGGCGTCTTCCGTCGAATGGACGGTCGTCTCGACCGACGTCGACTCATTGCAGCTCGAGTACATGTGGATCAAGGAATTCGATCCGCCCTTCAACGTCCGTTACAAGGACGACAAGTCCTACCCGTTCATGGCCGTGACCCTGGGCGATGAGGCGCCGCGAGTGATCGTCACCCGCAACCGCAAGATCCCCGGTGCGCGCTACTTCGGTCCCTATCCGAAGGTCTGGGCGGTTCACGAGACGATCGACCTGATGGTCAAGGCGTTCCCGATCCGCACCTGCAGCGACTCCAGCTACAAGCGCGCGATGCAGACGGGGCGTCCGTGCTTTCCGGGGCAGATCGGCAAGTGCGGCGGGCCGTGCTCGATGACGGTCACCATCGAGGAGCACCGTGCGATGGTCGACGACTTCGTCGCATTCATGGCCGGAGGCGACGAGCGCTTCACCCGAGAGCTGACGAAGAGGATGCTGGCCGCCTCCGCTGCGATGGACTACGAGGCCGCCGCCAGATTCCGCGACAAGCTCACGGCGATCGAGGCGGTGCTGGGCAAGAGCGCGCTGGTTCTTGCGACCGACGAGGACGCCGACCTGTTCGGAATCGCGGAGGACGAGCTCGCCGCAGCGGTGCAGCACTTCGTGATCCGCGGCGGACGCGTCCGAGGCGTCCGCGCGATGACGATCGAGAAGGAGATCGACATCTCGACGGCCGACCTGGTCGACCAGGTGCTGCAGCGCGCGTACGGGGATGCCCAGGACGTGCCCCGGCGCATCATCGTGCCGACGCTGCCGGACGACGCGGCGGAGCTCGAGGTGTGGCTGCGCGAGCGGCGAGGCAAGAAGGTCGAGATCGCCGTCGCCCAGCGCGGTCAGCGCGCCGACCTCATGCGCACCGCGACACTCAACGCGCAGCAGGCGTTGATCCGCTACAAGACCCGTCGCACGAGCGACTACATCGCGCGTACGCAGGCTCTCACAGATCTTCAGGAGGCGCTGGGGATGTCGGAGGCGCCGTTGCGCATCGAGTGCTTCGACATCTCGCACCTCGGCGGCACGAACGTGGTGGCGTCGATGGTGGTCTTCGAAGACGGGCTGCCGCGAAAAGATCAGTATCGTTCGTTCAACATCGCCGAGACCACGGACGACACCGACTCGATGTACCAGGTGCTGCGACGTCGTCTCGCCTACCTCGATCGTCCCGAGGAAGCCGAAGAGCCCGCCGCAGCCGTGGGGGTCCCTGGAGAGTCGGAAGACGACCTCGACGAGGTCGTCGTCGAGGTCAAGCGCAGGCCCCGCTTCGCCTATCCGCCGCAACTGCTGCTGGTCGACGGCGGGCAGCCGCAGGTCGAGGCGGCCGCGCGGGCACTCCGAGACGCCGGTCACACCGAGATCGCCGTGTGCGGCATCGCCAAGAGGCTCGAGGAGATCTGGCTCCCCGGGGATGACTTCCCGGTGATCCTGCCTCGCACCAGTGAGTCGCTCTACCTGCTCCAGCGGCTGAGGGACGAAGCACATCGATTCGCGATCACGCACCAGCGCAAGCGGCGCAGAAACGACATCACGTCGATCCTCGCCGAGGTGCCTGGGCTCGGTGCGGCGCGGATAAAGGTCCTTCTCAAGCACTTCGGATCCGTCACCGCACTGCGGTCCGCACCGCCCGAGGCGATCCAGGAGGTGCAGGGGATCGGGCCCGTGCTCGCTGAGAACATCCATACGCATCTCTCTTCTCGCTAGGCTGGGGGAGCGGGGGAGAAGGAGTAACCATGACTGACGGGGACAAAGGCGAGTTCCTCATCGTCACGGGCATGTCGGGCGCTGGACGCACGACGGTCGCGAACGCACTCGAGGACCTCGGCTGGTATGTCGTGGACAACCTGCCGCCGCAGATTCTCCGTCCATTGCTGGACCTCACCGACATGGGCGGCAACGCCTTGCCCAAGGTCGCCGCCGTGGTGGACGTCCGAGGACGCAACCTCTTCGACGATTTCCCCGGCGTGGCGCGGGCGTTGCGATCGCGCGGTTCGGTGCGCGTGCTGTTCCTGGATGCGTCCGACGACGTTCTCGTGCGTCGATTCGAGGCCGTCCGCAGGCCGCATCCGCTCCAGGGCGACGGCACCCTGCTCGACGGCATTCGCATCGAGCGCCTCCGCCTCGCGCCGATCCGCGAATCGGCCGACCTCGTGGTCGACACCTCAGCGCTCAACATCCATCAGCTCGCCACGCAGGTGTCCGACCTGTTCTCCGAAGAGGGTGCAGCGCGGCACCGTGTGACGCTCATGAGCTTCGGGTTCAAGTACGGTCTTCCGACCGATGTCGACATCGTCGCGGACATGCGCTTCCTGCCCAATCCCTTCTGGAACGAAGAGCTCCGCGGCCTGACGGGTCAAGACGAAGCGGTGAAGAACTACGTGCTCTCCCGTGAAGGCGCCGCAGAGTTCCTCGATTCCTACACGTCAGCGCTCACCCCGGTGCTCGAGGGGTATCAGCGCGAGAACAAGAGCCACTCGACGATCGCTATCGGCTGCACGGGCGGCAAGCACCGCTCGGTCGCCATGGTGGAGGAGCTTGCTCGTCGGCTCGCGTCCGTGCCCGGGGTGGCCGTCAACGTGCGTCATCGGGACCTCGGCAGGGAATAGCAGGAGCCTCCGTCAGAGTAGGCTGGAGGTTTGCGCCGCGATCCGGCGCGTGAGCGTAGAGGAGTGTCGTGGCACTAACCACCGACGTCAAGGCTGAGCTTGTCAGCATCCGTAATGCACCCCCGACGGTGCGTGTCGCGGAGGTCACCTCTATCCTCCGGTTCGCCGGCGGACTGCACTCCATCGCCGGGCGGGTCGCCGTCGAGGCGGAGGTGGATGCCGAGATCCTCGCGCAGCGTGTCGCGCGCGACCTCGCAGAGATCTACGGTGTTCGGCCCGAGATCGCCCAGGTGCAGTCGAGCACGGCGAACGACGGAGCGCGGTGGGCTGTCAGGGTGATCGCGTCGGGGGAGACCCTCGCACGCCAGACCGGTCTGCTCGACCAGCGCCGTCGCCCGGTCCGCGGACTCCCCAACCGTCTCACCACAGGATCCCGCGCAGAGGTCGCCGGGCTGTGGCGTGGAGCGTTCCTCGCCGCAGGAACCCTGAGCGAACCAGGCCGCTCTGCCATGCTCGAGGTCGCCTGCCCGTCGTCTGAGGCAGCCATGGCGCTCGTCGGCGCCGCGCATCGCCTCGGAGTGGCTGCGAAGGCTCGCGAGGTGCGCGGCATGCCCCGCGTCGTCGTCCGCGAGGGCGAGGCCATCCGGACGATCCTCAGCGAGATGGGTGCGCAGAAGACCGCCGTCGCCTGGGAGGAGATGCGCCAGCGCCGCGAGGTGCGCGCGGGTGTGAACCGTCTCGTGAACTTCGATGACGCCAACCTGCGTCGTTCAGCGCAGGCCGCTGTCGCCGCCTGCGCCCGTGTGGAGCGCGCTCTCGAGATCCTCGCTGACGAGGTGCCCGACCACCTCAAAGTCGCCGGTGAGCTGCGCCTCGCGCACCGAGACGCGAGCCTCGACGAGCTGGGGCACCACGCCGACCCGCCGATGACGAAGGATGCCGTCGCCGGCCGCATCCGCCGTCTTCTGGCCATGGCCGACAAGCGTGCGCAGCAGGAGGGCATCCCGGGCACCGAGGCCGCCGTGCCCGCCGGACTCGACGTCTGAGCCTGTCCATCGACATCAGCGAGGCGATCCCTGTCAAGGGGTCGCCTCGCTTCGTCATATGGGGGAAGGATCAGGGTCGGCGACAGGTTGTCGTCACTAGGATGAGTTAAGTCCGCTCTACGCCGCACCTCGGCGGCGCAGAGGATCGGCAAGCGCCGCGGCGCGGCGCGGATTGGATGAAAGCGACATGGCGACCTACACGCTCCCCGACCTTCCCTACGACTTCGCAGCCCTCGAGCCGCACATCAGCGGCAAGATCATGGAGCTGCACCATGACAAGCACCACGCGACCTATGTCGCCGGCGCGAACACCGCCCTCGAGCAGCTCGCCGAGGCCCGTGACAGCGGCAACCTCGCGAACGTGAACAAGCTCGAGAAGGACCTCGCGTTCAACCTCGGCGGTCACGTCAACCACTCGATCTTCTGGACCAACCTCTCGCCGACCGGCGGCGGACAGCCCGAGGGCGAGCTCAAGGCAGCCATCGACGAGTTCTTCGGCTCGTTCGAGAAGTTCCAGGCGCACTTCACCGCGAACGCCCTCGGAATCCAGGGCTCCGGCTGGTCGGTGCTCAGCTGGGACTCGATCGGCCAGCGTCTGATCATCCAGCAGCTGTTCGACCAGCAGTCGAACACGGCGCAGGGCACCGTGCCGCTGTTCCAGCTCGACATGTGGGAGCACGCCTTCTACCTCGACTACCTCAACGTCAAGGCCGACTACGTCAAGGCCGCGTGGAACATCGCCAACTGGGAGAACGTCGCTCAGCGCTTCGAGGTCGCCCGCGAGAAGACGAACGGCCTGCTGGTACTGTCGTAATCGGGTCGCGTCCCGACGGGCCCAGTCTCGTCGGGACGCCATCTCAGCCAAAAACCCCCGCGCATCGCGTAAGCACTTTTGCTGCGCACAGCGCACGAGAAACAGGGAGACCTGAGTGTCTGTCAAGATCGGTATCAACGGCTTCGGCCGCATCGGACGCAACTACTTCCGCGCGGCTCTCGCGCAGGGAGCGGACATCGAGATCGTCGCGGTCAACGACCTCACCGACAACAAGACCCTTGCCCACCTTCTGAAGTACGACTCTGTGGGCGGCGTCCTCGACGCTGACATCAGCTTCGACGACGAGAGCATCACGGTCAACGGAAAGGCGATCAAGGCGTTCGCGGAGCGCGATCCCGCCAACCTTCCGTGGGGCGAGCTGGGCGTCGACATCGTCATCGAGTCGACCGGCTTCTTCACCAAGGCCGAGGCGGCCAAGAAGCACATCGATGCGGGCGCCAAGAAGGTGCTCATCTCAGCTCCCGGCACCGGTGTCGACGGCACCTTCGTCATGGGCGTGAACGAGGACACGTACAACCCGGAGACGGATCACATCATCTCCAACGCCTCCTGCACGACCAACTGCCTCGCGCCGCTGGCCCAGGTCTTCAACGACGCGTTCGGCATCGACCGCGGCTTCATGATGACCGCTCACGCCTACACCGCAGATCAGAACCTGCAGGACGGCCCGCACAGCGACCTGCGTCGTGCACGCGCAGCTGCGATCAACATCACCCCGGCCTCGACCGGTGCAGCCAAGGCGATCGGCGAGGTTCTGCCCGAGCTCCAGGGCAAGCTGAGCGGCTCGTCGTACCGCGTTCCGGTTCCCACCGGCTCGATCGTCGACCTGACGCTGATCACCGACCGCGAGAACCTCACGGTCGAGGAGGTCAACGAGGCCTACAAGAAGGCTGCTGCCGACGGTCGCCTCGCCGGCTTCCTGCAGTACAACGAAGACCAGATCGTCTCGAGCGACATCGTGCACAACCCGCACTCGTCGATCTTCGACGCGACCCTGACCAACGTCAGCGGCAACCTGGTCAAGGTCTCCAGCTGGTACGACAACGAGTGGGGCTACTCCAACCGTCTCGTCGACCTGACCGAGTACGTGGCCGAGCGTCTCTGAGACACCTCCCATGACTCTGCGCACCCTGGATTCACTGGGTTCGCTCGAGGGCAAGCGCGTCATCGTCCGTTGTGATCTCAACGTCCCCCTCCGGGACGGGATCATCACGGACGATGGCCGTGTCCGCGCCTCGTTGCCTACCCTCAACGCACTGATCAACGCGGGCGCCCGCGTCATCGTGTGCTCGCACCTCGGACGCCCCGACGGTGCGCCCGACCCGCAGTACAGCCTCGCACCGGTCGCCCAGCGACTGTCCGAGCTGCTCGGCAAGCCGGTCGCGTTCGCACGCGACACCGTCGGCGAGTCGGCGCAGGAGGCCGTGGCCTCGCTCGAGGACGGCGACATCGTCGTCATCGAGAACCTGCGGTTCAACCCGGGGGAGACCTCGAAGGACGACGCCGAGCGCGGCGCCTTCGCGGCTCAGCTCGCAGAGCTCGGCGACGTGCTCGTCTCCGATGGATTCGGTGTCGTGCATCGCAAGCAGGCGAGCGTCTACGACCTCGCCGAGCTGCTGCCCTCCGCTGCCGGTCTGCTGATCGCGACAGAGCTCGACGTGCTCGACCGTCTCACCGAGAACCCCGAGCGCCCGTACGCGGTCGTGCTCGGCGGGTCGAAGGTGAGCGACAAGCTCGGCGTCATCTCGCACCTGCTGCCTCGCGTGGATCGCATCCTCGTCGGCGGCGGCATGCTGTTCACCTTCCTGAAGGCGCAGGGCCACGCAGTGGCCTCCAGTCTCCTCGAAGAGGATCAGCTCGATACGGTGCGCGGCTACATCGCCGAGGCCGAGAAGCGTGGCGTGGAACTCGTGCTGCCCACCGACGTGGTCGTCGCCTCCTCGTTCTCGGCGGATGCCGACCACGAGGTGACGGCTGCGGACGCGATCGAGGACACGGCTTTCGGCGCTGCCGGGATCGGCCTAGACATCGGTCCTGAGACGGCGGCGCGATTCGCGGAGGTCATCCGCGAATCGAAGACGGTGTTCTGGAACGGCCCGATGGGCGTGTTCGAGTTCCCGGCGTTCGCCGGCGGCACCAAGACCGTCGCGCAGGCGCTCACCGAGGTCGACGGCCTCAGCGTCGTCGGCGGCGGCGACTCGGCCGCGGCCGTGCGTCAGCTCGGCTTCTCCGACGACCAGTTCGGTCACATCTCGACCGGCGGCGGCGCCAGCCTCGAGTTCCTCGAGGGCAAGAAACTACCCGGCCTGGAGGTGCTCGGATGGGCCTGAACGCCCGTACCCCGCTGATCGCGGGAAACTGGAAGATGAACCTCGACCACCTGCAGGCGGTCGCGTTCGTGCAGAAGCTGCACTGGACTCTCAAGGATGCCAAGCACGAGGACGGATCGGTCGAGGTCGCGGTGTTCCCGCCCTTCACCGACATCCGCAGCGTGCAGACGCTGATCGACGCAGACAAGATCCCGTTCGCGCTGGGCGCGCAGGACCTCTCGGCACACGACTCCGGTGCGTACACCGGTGAGGTGTCGGGAGCGTTCCTGGCGAAGCTCGACGCGAAGTACGTCATCATCGGTCACTCCGAGCGCCGCGAATACCACGCGGAGTCGGACGACGTCGTGGCGGCCAAGACGAAGGCAGCGATCAAGCACGGCCTCTCGCCGGTCATCTGCGTCGGCGAGACCGCCGAAGACCTCGAGAAGTTCGGCGCGAGCGCGGTTCCGGCCGGTCAGCTCGAGGTCGCTCTTCAGGGGCTCTCGAAGGATGCCGACATCGTGGTGGCGTACGAGCCCGTCTGGGCCATCGGCTCCGGACAGGCGGCCACGCCGCAGCAGGCACAGGATGTCTGCGCCGCGCTGCGCGCGGTGATCGCCAAGGTCCTCGGTGACGACGCTGCCGCGCGCACCCGGATCCTGTACGGCGGATCGGTCAAGGCGGCCAACATCGCCAGCTTCATGCGTGAGCCCGATGTCGACGGCGCACTGGTCGGAGGCGCGAGCCTCGTGGTCGACGAGTTCGCCGCGATCATCCGCTTCGAGAAGCACGTAGGCGTGTGAGTGCGGCGGGGCTCCGGCCCCGCCGCACCGTATACTTGACCGTTACCGGGGCAATCCTGCCCCAGCGAAAGGCTCTTCCTCGTGGAAATTCTCGAGTTCGTCCTGCAGGTGGTGCTGGGCATAACCAGCGTCCTGCTGACTCTCCTCATCCTCCTCCACAAGGGTCGCGGTGGCGGCCTCTCCGACATGTTCGGTGGCGGAATGACGTCGGCTGTCGGCTCGTCGGGTCTCGCTGAGCGCAATCTCAACCGCTTCACCGTGGTCCTCGCTCTGGCGTGGTTCGTGGCGATCGTCGCGCTCGGTCTCATCACGAAGTTCGAGGTGATCTGATGGCTACCGGCGGCAATGCGATCCGAGGAACCCGTGTCGGTTCCGGCCCCATGGGCGAGCAGGACCACGGCTACCACGCCGACCGCATCGCGGTCTCGTACTGGGATGGTCTCGGCAACGAGACGGTCCGCTACTTCGCCGCGGGACTTCCTGAAGAGGAGATCCCCGAGACGATCGACCACCCCCAGTCAGGTCTGCCGGCCGGACGGGACAAGGCGAACCCGCCCGCACTCGCGAAGCCGGAGCCCTACAAGACCCACCTCGCGTATGTGAAGGAGCGTCGCACCGACGCAGAAGCCGTCCAGCTTCTCGAAGACGCGCTCACCCAGCTCCGTGAGCGTCGAGGTCAGTGACCTCCAGCTGAACTCATGGCAGAAGCCGCCGCGATCCGATCGCGGCGGCTTCTCTCGTATCAAGGGGGCGTAGTCACCGGCATCCATACGCGGCGTCGATATAGGACTGGGGCGGGTACCCGTACGCCCAGACGCCGTTGGCATCGTCGCTGAAGCCCATGCTGATCGCCCAGGCGGTGGCCCACTTCTCGATGCTGTCCTGGGTCGACGAGTCATACATGTCCTCGCACTTCACGCTGATCGCGTGGCCGACCTCGTGTGCGACGAGGGCCTTGCTGCGGTCGGCAGGCCACTGCTCCGCGACCGAGTTCGACAGTTCGATGGCCGCGCGATCGGGGTCGTCCCACCACCAGGTCGTGAGGCCTCCCATGCTGCCGTTGTAGCCCGCGTTGTTGACGATCTGATTCCAGTCGAACTCGAGCAGCACCCCGGGGGCGAGTGAGCGAGCGAAAGCCTCGATCTCCGTCCGTGCGGTCTGCAGGGGCCCCGCCTTCTCGGCGAGCTCAGCCTGCTCGGTCGCAACGACCTGCGCCGCTGCATCCTGCAGTGACACGAGTGTCTCGACGGCTGACGCGTCGAGGCGTGCCGTGCCGGATGCTCGCGATGCCGCGTCGCGCAGTGCGATCACTGCATCGTTCTTCGCCGAGAGATGCGCGGACTCGAATGCCGGTGCGGAATCGGCCGCAGAATGGAGGAGGGCCGCGCCGGCGTCGGTCACGGACGTGCCGGCGGCGGTCAGCGGGGGCATCATGCTGTCGAGGTCGGCTGCCAGATCGTCGAGATCGCGTGTCTGCACGGCCAGTTCGCCGGACGCTGCGAAGAGCTGCCAGAAGGTGCCGGGTTTCTCATCTGCGGCGGGCAGGTCGTGGTCGAGAAGATCCTCCGCGGGAGTCACGACCTCGCGGGCATCGGTCGCGGCCGTCGACAGTGTTTCGCGGGCCGCTGGAGAGACGAGCACGCCGGAGTCGGTCTGCACGAGCAGGTCGGCGACGCCGAGGGTGGACGCGAGCGCGTCGAGCTCCTGCTGGAGCGCCTCTCCGGTGCTCGCGGTCGTGGCCAGGCTGGCGTCGAACTCGGTGCGAGCCTCGTCATAGCCGAGGCTGGCGGTGATCTGGAGAAGCCCCACCGTCACTGCGGCGACCGTCGCCGCGACTGCGCCCAGGATCAGCGTGGGGCGTCGCCTCCGCCTTCTCGGTGCCGCTTCCGGCACGCTTGCGAAGCGCGCAGGGAGCGCGTGCCCTCCGATCGCGGAGGAGGCCACATCGACGGGAGCAGGCATTCTGTGGAGACCTCCGTGGGGAACCGGCGTACCACGACTCTAATGAGTGCGCCGCCTGAGAGGAGAAATCCCGGGGAAGAACGACGGCCCCCGCTGATCGCGGGGGCCGTCGTGGAATGAGGGGCTGACGAGAATCGAACTCGCATCATCTGTTTGGAAGACAGAGGCTTTACCACTAAGCTACAGCCCCGATGTCGGCGAGGTCCGGGAGGACTGTGCCGACTCATCGATCATAGCGGACTCATGCGGGTGCTCGTGTCCGTTAGACTCGGTGGGGCTGAATCTGCAAGCGGATTCCCCGGGGCGTAGCTCAGTTTGGTAGAGCGCCCGCTTTGGGAGCGGGAGGTCGCAGGTTCAACTCCTGTCGCCCCGACATGGCTTCAACGGCCTGACAGCCGCGATTCAGCGCGGAAATCACAAGGAGAGCACACCAGAATGGCGAACAGCACCGTCGAGAAGCTGACCCCGACCCGGGTCAAACTCAGCATCACGGTCACCCCCGACGACCTCAAGCCCAGCATCGCGCACGCCTATGAGCACATCGCTCAGGACGTGCAGATCCCCGGCTTCCGCAAGGGCAAGGTCCCCGCTCCGATCATCGATCAGCGCATCGGGCGCGGTGCGGTCATCGAGCACGCGGTCAACGAGGGCCTCGACAAGTTCTTCCGCGACGCGACCGTCGAGCACAAGCTCCGCGTCGTCGGGCGTCCGGCCGCCGACATCACGCAGTGGCCGAACGAGAAGGACTTCTCGGGCGACCTGCTCGTCGACATCGAGGTGGACGTCCGTCCCGAGATCGAGCTTCCGTCGTACGACGGCATCACGGTCACCGTCGACGCCGTCGAGGCTGACGACGCGGCGCTCGACGCCGAGCTCGAGAACCTGCGCGCCCGTTTCGGCACGCTGGTTCCCGTCGACCGCCCGGCAGCGAAGGGTGACTTCGTCGAGCTGGACCTCGTCGCCACGATCGACGGCGCCGAGATCGACCGCGCAGAGGGCGTGTCGTACGAGGTCGGCTCGGGCGAGCTGCTCGAGGGCATCGACGACGCGATCGAGTCGCTCACCGCGGGGGAGGACACCACCTTCCGCTCCGCGCTCGTCGGCGGCGACCACGCCGGCTCCGAGGCCGAGGTCGCCGTGACCGTGAAGGCTGTCAAGGAGCGCGAGCTTCCCGAGGCCGACGACGACTTCGCGCAGATCGCCAGCGAGTTCGACACGATCGCCGAGCTCCGTGCGAGCCTCGCCGAGCGGGTCTCGCAGCAGGGCGTGTTCGCGCAGGGCTCCGCAGCGCGCGACAAGCTCGTCGAGACGCTCCTCGAGCAGATCGACATCCCGGTGCCGCCGAAGCTCATCGAGGACGAGGTGCACAACCACCTCGAGGGCGAGAACCGCCTCGAAGACGACGTGCACCGCGCCGAGGTGACCGAGGCCAGCGAGAAGCAGTTCCGCACGCAGGTGCTGCTCGACACGATCGCCGAGCAGGCCGACGTGCAGGTCTCGCAGGAGGAGCTCTCGCAGTACCTCATCCAGTCCGCATCGCAGTACGGCATGGCTCCGCAGGAGTTCGTCGAGGCTCTGCAGTCGTCCAACCAGCTTCCCGCGCTCGTCGGTGAGGTCGCCCGCAACAAGGCCCTCGCCATCGCGCTCGGCAAGGTCAAGGTCGTCGACACCAACGGCAAGCCTGTCGACCTGTCCGACTTCGTCGTGACCGACGACGAGGCAGAGGCAGAGGCCGACGCCGCTGCTGACGAGAAGCCGGCCAAGAAGGCTCCTGCGAAGAAGGCCGCTGCGAAGAAGGCAGACGACGCCGACGCCGCTGAGAAGCCTGCTGCGAAGAAGCCCGCTGCGAAGAAGGCTCCCGCGAAGAAGGCCGACGACGCAGAGGCCGCTGAGAAGCCGGCTGCGAAGAAGCCCGCCGCCAAGAAGGCTCCGGCCAAGAAGGCGGCCGACAAGGCTGAGTGATCGAACACGATCTCGATGAGAGGGGCGGATGCTGCGGCATCCGCCCCTTTCTCGTGGAAGACGACACCCCGAGAGCGAGGACATGATGAAGACCTGGGACGAACGCATCGATGAGGTGTGGGACGACGCATCGGGTGAAGAAGTCGGCGAGGACACGATCGCGCGTATCGACGCGCTGGCCGCCGAACGCGGGCTCGACGACGCGCGAGCGCAGTTCGAACGTGCGGGCGCGAGGGACTCCGCTGGGCGTCCCGCCGAGGCCGTGGAGCTCTACAGGCATGCTCTCGCTCTCGGACTCGACGACGAGCATCGCCCGCAGTGCGTCATCCAGCTCGCGAGCTCTCTGCGCAACCTCGGCGCCTACGACGACGCTCTCGCCGTGATTCTCGCGGAGCAGGAGCGGTCTGCCGACGGGCCCTACCGGGATGCCGTGGCGACAGTGCATGCGCTGATCCTGGCGAGTTCGGGAAAGCCGGCGCAGGGACTTTCGGTGGCGCTGCTCGCACTCGTGCCGCACCTCCCGCGCTACCACCGCTCGATGACCGCGTACGCACAAGAGATCGCGGAACTCGACGCCTGATATGCCGACGGCGAACACGGCCTGAGCGCTGCGTTGTCGCCGGTAGATTCGAATCACTGAAACACGGAATCAGGAGCTGACATGGCTGCAGAACCCCTCCTCGCTACGAGCGTCTTCGACCGACTGTTGAAGGACCGCATCATCTGGCTGGGATCGGAGGTGCGCGACGACAATGCGAACGAGATCTGCGCGAAGATCCTCCTTCTCGCCGCAGAGGACTCCGAGAAGGACATCTACCTCTACATCAACTCGCCCGGCGGATCGATCACCGCGGGCATGGCGATCTACGACACGATGCAGTTCGTCCCGAACGACATCGTCACCGTCGGGATCGGCATGGCCGCATCGATGGGTCAGCTGCTGCTGACTGCAGGAACGAAGGGCAAGCGGTACATCACGCCCAATGCCCGCGTGCTGCTGCACCAGCCGCACGGTGGCTTCGGCGGCACGTCGAGCGACATCCAGACGCAGGCGCAGCTCATCACCTCGATGAAGAACCGCCTCGCCGAGATCACGGCGGCACAGACCGGCAAGTCGGTCGAGCAGATCAACGAAGACGGTGACCGCGACCGCTGGTTCACCGCCGATGAAGCGCTCGAATACGGATTCGTCGACCACATCCGCGACTCGGCCACCGACGTCGTCGGTGGCGGCGGAACCGACCAGGACATCAAGTAACGGAAAGCGAAAGGACTCCCATGTACGCACCCACCTTCCGCTCTGCCGGCGACCTGCCTTCCAGCCGCTACGTGCTCCCTCAGTTCGAGGAGCGCACGGCTTACGGCTTCAAGCGCCAGGACCCCTACAACAAGCTGTTCGAAGATCGCGTGATCTTCCTCGGCGTGCAGGTCGACGACGCGTCAGCCGACGACGTGATGGCCCAGCTTCTCGTTCTCGAGAGCCAGGACTCCGAGCGTGACATCACGATGTACATCAACTCGCCTGGTGGTTCCTTCACCGCGATGACAGCCATCTACGACACGATGCAGTACGTCGCGCCGCAGATCCAGACGGTGGTGCTCGGGCAGGCCGCTTCGGCCGCCTCGGTTCTGCTCGCAGGTGGGCACCCTGGCAAGCGTCTCGCCCTGCCCAACGCTCGCGTGCTCATGCACCAGCCGGCGATGGGTGAGGCCGGACACGGCCAGGCATCCGACATCGAGATCCAGGCGGCGGAGATCCTCCGCATGCGTACCTGGCTCGAAGAGACGATGGCTCGCCACACCGGCAAGTCCGTCGAGCAGGTCAACCGCGACATCGATCGCGACAAGATCCTGTCCGCCGCCGAGGCGCTGGACTACGGCATCGTCGACCAGGTGCTCACCTCGCGCAAGCGCATGTAGGCATCCGGCATGGAGAAGGACGTCGACCCCTCGGGGTCGGCGTCCTTTCGTCGTCTCCGGCGAATGTGCGACGATCGCGGCGAAAGTGCTCATATGAGCAGATGGATGCGCGAACGGTGATGCGGTCGTAAACTGGGGGAGGAAGGAGGATGCTATGGAAGAGGAACTGATCATGGTCCGCGTCGCCGAGCTGTACTACGACGAGGACAAGACACAGGACGAGATCGGCGCCCTCCTCAAGCTCTCCCGCTGGAAGGTGGGACGGCTTCTCACTCAGGCCCGGGAGCGTGGCATCGTCCGGATCGAGATCGTGCACCCGCGTGCGCGCCGGCTCGGACTCGAACGCCAGCTCGTCGAACGTCACGGGCTCACCGCCGCGGTGGTCGTTCCCTCTCCGGACGGCGATGACGGAACACTCGAGCGCGTCGCTCAGGCCGCAGCCGACTACCTCACCGCGATGCGGCCTGTGCCGCGCACTCTCGGCGTCAGCTGGGGGCGCACTCTGCGTGCCGTGGCCGAATCGCTGCCGGACGGCTGGGCGACAGGCGTGACGGTCGTGCAGCTCAACGGGGGAGTGAGCCTCAACCGGCGCTCCGGCGGAGCCGCTGGCCTCGCCGTCACGATCGCCCAGCGGGCATCCGGACACGTGTCCCTCCTGCCGAGCCCGGCGATCCTCGAGCGCGTCGAGACCAAGCAGGCGATCGAAGCCGACCGCACCGTCGCGGCCGTTCTCGTCGAGGCAGCCGAAGCGCAGGCGTTCCTGTTCACCGCGGGCCCGTGCGATGCGTCTTCCGCGCACGTCGAGAACGGCTACCTGTCGGCATCCGATGTCGAGGAGCTCGCACGTCGAGGTGCCGTGGGCGATGTCCTGGGGCGCTACATCGACGCCGACGGCAACATCGTCGACCCGCAGCTCGACGCCCGCACGGTCGGAGTCGACCTCGGGCGCCTGCGCGCAGCGAAGCGCTCGATCTTCGTCACCGCCGGTGACGCGAAACATGACATCGCGCGCACAGTCGTCACAAGCGGCCTGTGCAGCGTTCTGGTGACAGATGAGACCACAGCACGAGCATTGTTGGAGGAACGATGACGACCCAAGAACTCAGCCGCAGGACGGCGGTGGACGTTCTCGGCGGTGAGCCGGATGACGCCACGCTCCGCCGGTTCCTGCACGGACTGCCCGGTGTCGACGCCGTCGGCCTGGAGCAGCGCGCTGCCGGGCTCGGCACGCGGTCGATCAAGACCACCTCGAAGGCCTGGGCTCTCGACACGATCATCAAGCTGATCGACCTCACGACCCTCGAAGGCTCGGACACCCCGGGCAAGGTGCGGTCCCTCGTGGCCAAGGCCAAGAACCCGGATGCCGCAGATCCGTCGACTCCGAAGGTCGCCGCCGTGTGTGTGTACGGCGACATGGTGGGCGACGCGGTCGAAGCGCTCGGTGCGCTGCACGGTGACCCCGATGACGGACTGATCTCGGTCGCAGCCGTCGCCACAGCCTTCCCGAGCGGTCGTTCGTCGCTGGCGATCAAGCTCGCCGACACCGCAGAGGCAGTCGCGGCAGGCGCGGACGAGATCGACATGGTGATCGACCGAGGTGCTTTCCTCTCGGGCCGATACGGGCTCGTCTACGACCAGATCGCCCAGGTGAAGGAAGCCTGCCGTCGCGTGGACGGCTCGTATGCCTCGCTCAAGGTGATCCTCGAGACCGGTGAGCTCAACACCTACGACAACATCAAGCGCGCCTCGTGGCTCGGCATCCTCGCCGGTGGTGACTTCATCAAGACGTCCACGGGCAAGGTGCAGCCGGCGGCGACGCTTCCGACCACGCTGCTCATGCTCGAGACGGTGCGCGACTGGCACCGCGGCACGGGCGAGCGCATCGGCGTGAAGCCCGCGGGCGGCATCCGCGCGTCCAAGGACGCGGTGAAGTATCTCGTCACGGTCGCCGAGACCGTGGGCGAGGAGTGGCTCCAGCCGCACCTCTTCCGCTTCGGCGCCTCGAGCCTTCTGAACGACGTGCTTCTGCAGCGTCAGAAGCTCACCACCGGCCACTACTCCGGCCCCGACTACGTCACGATCGACTAGGAGCCCCACACATGTCATTCCTGGAATACGCTCCGGCCCCGGAGTCGAAGGCGGTCCTGAACCTCAAGGACAGCTACGGCCTGTTCATCGATGGCGAGTTCGTCGACGGATCAGGAGCGAGCTTCACGACCATCTCTCCCGCCGATGAGAGCCGCATCGCCGAGATCGCCACGGCGAACGACGCGGACATCGACCGTGCGGTCGCCGCCGCGCGTCGTGCCTACGACAAGACCTGGTCGAAGATGAGCGGTCGCGATCGGGGCAAGTACCTGTTCCGCATCGCACGCCTCGTGCAGGAGCGCGCCCGCGAGCTCGCCGTCGCCGAGAGCCTCGACAACGGCAAACCGATCAAGGAGAGTCGCGACGTCGACGTCCCCCTGGTCGCATCCTGGTTCTTCTACTACGCGGGCTGGGCCGACAAGCTCGACTACGCCGGCCTCGGCGCGAACCCTCGGGCGCTCGGCGTCGCGGGGCAGATCATCCCCTGGAACTTCCCGCTGCTGATGCTCGCGTGGAAGCTCGCTCCTGCTCTGGCAGCCGGCAACACCGTGGTGCTCAAGCCCGCCGAGACCACGCCGCTGACGGCGCTGATCTTCGCGGAGATCCTCCAGCAGGCCGACCTTCCCGCCGGCGTCGTCAACATCGTGACGGGCGCAGGTGCCACCGGTGCGACTCTCGTGCGCCACCCCGATGTCGACAAGGTCGCGTTCACCGGTTCGACCGGAGTCGGGCGCGACATCGCCCGAGCGGTCGCAGGGACCGACAAGAGGGTCACTCTCGAGCTGGGCGGCAAGGCGGCGAACATCGTGTTCGACGACGCGCCGATCGATCAGGCCGTCGAGGGCATCGTCAACGGCATCTTCTTCAACCAGGGTCACGTCTGCTGCGCCGGAAGCCGCCTGCTCGTGCAGGAGTCGATCCACGACGAGGTCATCGACCGACTGAAGAACCGTCTGTCGACGCTGCGGCTCGGTGACCCTCTCGACAAGAACACCGACATCGGCGCGATCAACTCGGCGGCGCAGCTCGCCCGCATCCGTGAGCTCAGCGACATCGGCGAAGCCGAGGGAGCGGAGCGCTGGACCGCTGATTGCGCGATCCCCGACAAGGGCTTCTGGTTCGCTCCGACGATCTTCACCGGCGTCGAGGCGTCGCACCGGATCGCCCGTGACGAGGTGTTCGGACCCGTTCTCTCGGTGCTCACGTTCCGCACTCCGGCTGAGGCGATCGCGAAGGCGAACAACACCCCGTACGGTCTGTCCGCGGGCATCTGGTCGGACAAGGGATCCCGGATCCTGGCCGTGGCGGACCGCCTTCGGGCGGGCGTCATCTGGGCGAACACCTTCAACCGATTCGACCCGTCGAGCCCGTTCGGCGGATACAAGGAGTCCGGGTACGGCCGCGAAGGCGGACGCCAGGGTCTCACCGCCTACCTGAAGGGAGCCGCAGCATGAGCAAGCGATTGACTGTCCCGAAGACCTACAAGCTGGCCATCGGCGGCGCTTTCCCGCGTAGCGAGTCCGGCCGCACCTACGAGGTGCGCTCCGCCAAGGGAGCGTTCCTCGCGAACGCGGCGCAGGGCTCTCGCAAGGATGCGCGGGATGCCGTCGTCGCGGCGCGTGCCGCAGTGAAGGGCTGGTCGGGTGCGACCGCGTACAACCGCGGTCAGGTGCTCTACCGGGTCGCCGAGGTGCTCGAAGGGCGCCGTGCGCAGTTCATCGACGAGATCGCTGCGCAGGAGGGTGTCTCGTCATCCGCTGCCGCCGCGCAGGTCGATGAGGCGATCGACCTCTGGGTCTGGTACGCCGGCTGGTGCGACAAGTACTCGCAGGTCGCGGGCAACGCCAACCCCGTGTCAGGGCCGTACTTCAACATCTCGGTGCCGGAGCCGACCGGTGTGGTCGCGATCGTCGCGCCTCAGGACTCCGCACTCCTCGGTCTCGTGTCGGTCGTCGCACCCGCATTGGTGGCGGGCAACGCGGTCGTCGTGATCGCGAGCGAGCGGTTCCCGCTCTCTGCCATCAGCCTCGCCGAGGTGCTCGCCACGAGCGATGTGCCCGGAGGGGTCGTCAACGTGCTCACCGGGTCTCCGGCGGAGATGGCGCCGTGGCTCGCCTCGCATCAGGACGTCAACGCGCTCGACCTGGCGGGCGCCGGCGACCTCGAGTGGGTCGACATGCAGATCGCCGCGGCCGAGACGCTCAAGCGAGTGCTGGCACCCGGCGCGGTCGTCGCATCGCCCGAGCGCATCGGAGCCTTCACCGAGATCAAGACGGTCTGGCACACCAAGAGCATGGTCTGACACGCGTCAGCAGAACGAGGCCCGTCATCTGCGAGAGCAGGCGGCGGGCTTCGATGCGCTCAGGGCGATGCGGACTCGTGACGCGAGACCCCGCGCCAATGCGTCCCGGTGTCGGATGCAGAGGTTAGGCTCAGTAGACGATCTCAGGATCCCCCTAGGAGGACGCGCATGGCCCGTATCGGCGAAAGCGCTGACCTGTTCAAGTGCTCATTCTGCGGAAAGAGCCAGAAGCAGGTGCAGCAGCTCATCGCAGGACCTGGTGTGTACATCTGCGACGAGTGCGTCGAGCTGTGCAACGAGATCATCGAGGAGCGGATGGCGGAGTCCTCCGCCGACGGTACGGCGGACTTCGAACTGCCCAAGCCGCGTGAGATCTTCTCCTTCCTCGAGGAATACGTCGTCGGGCAGGAGCCCGCGAAGAAGGCTCTGGCCGTCGCGGTGTACAACCACTACAAGCGCATCCGTGCGCACGGCACTCTCCAGACGGCGGAGCAGAAGGCCGAGAGCGTCGAGATCGCGAAGAGCAATATCCTGCTCATCGGCCCGACTGGCTGCGGCAAAACCTACCTGGCGCAGACGCTCGCGAAGCGACTGAACGTGCCCTTCGCCGTCGCAGACGCCACAGCGCTCACCGAAGCCGGCTACGTCGGCGAAGACGTCGAGAACATCCTTCTCAAGCTCATCCAGGCCGCCGACTACGACGTCAAGCGCGCAGAGCAGGGCATCATCTACATCGACGAGGTCGACAAGATCGCCCGCAAGGCCGAGAACCCGTCGATCACCCGTGACGTCTCGGGCGAGGGCGTGCAACAGGCTCTTCTGAAGATCATCGAGGGCACCGTGGCTTCGGTGCCGCCTCAGGGCGGGCGCAAGCACCCCCACCAGGAGTTCCTTCAGATCGACACGTCGAACGTGCTGTTCATCGTCGCGGGCGCGTTCGCCGGCCTCGAGGACATCGTGTCTGCGCGCGTCGGTAAGCACGGCATCGGCTTCGGCGCCCCGCTGCACGACAAGGGCAAGGATCTCGACCTCTTCAGCGAGGTGCTGCCGGAAGACCTGCACAAGTTCGGCCTGATCCCCGAGTTCATCGGTCGCCTTCCCGTGGTGACTTCGGTCTCGCCGCTCGATCAGAGTGCGCTCATCGACATTCTCACGGGGCCGCGCAACGCGCTCGTGAAGCAGTACCAGCGCATGTTCGAGCTCGACGGCGTTCAGCTCGAGTTCGAAACAGAGGCGCTGCGCTCGATCGCCGATCTCGCCGTCGAACGCAAGACCGGCGCTCGCGGACTCCGGGCGATCCTCGAAGACGTGCTCGGTCCGATCATGTTCGAGATCCCCTCGGCCGAAGACGTGGCGAAGGTCATCGTCACCCAGGCAGCCGTCGACGAGGGCGCTGCGCCGACGATCGTGATGGAGCGCAAGCGCAAGAGCGCGTGAGTGCGGTTCCCTCGCCCTGGCGGGTGGTCGGCAGTGAGCTGATTCATGCCGATCGCTGGATCCGCGTGCGCGCGGACGACTGCGTCGATGAGCGTCAGCGAACCATCGCGCCGTATTACGTGCTCGAATACGGGGACTGGATCTCGGTGCTGGCCCTCGACCGAGAGGGCCACGCGATCGTCGTCGAAGAGTACCGACACGGAGCGGAGATCGTCGCGGTCGGCACGATCGGCGGCGGCGTGGAGGCTGGCGAATCGCCGGACGCAGCCGCTGTCAGGGAGCTGCGCGAGGAGACCGGGTACGAGGCCGAGGAGATGATCGGTCTCGGAGCCACCTGGGCCAACTTCGGCAACCACACCAACCGGGTGCATCACTTCCTCGCCCGAGGCTGCGTGCGCGTCGCCGAGCAGTCTCTCGATGACAGCGAGGCGATCGCCGTGCACAGAGTCGCTCTCGCCAGCCTCGGCGAGCATCTCTCGCAGAGCTACCATCAGCTCACCTGGTACAAGGCGATGGAGCACCTCGACCGCTGACGTCAGGAGGCGGCGCGCGACTCGCTCATGCTTCGAGGCCGCGGCGCTTCAGCAGCGGTGCGATCTCCGCATCCCGGCCGCGGAAGTCGCGGTATGCGTCGAGCGGATCCTTCGAGCCACCCACGCCGAGGAGACGGGCGCGGAACCGGTCGCCGTTCTCGCGCGTGAGTCCGCCGTTCTCGCGGAACCAGTCGACCGTGTCGGCGTCGAGCACCTCGCTCCAGATGTAGGAGTAGTAGCCGGCGCTGTATCCGCCCGAGAAGACGTGCGCGAAGTAGGTCGACGAGTAGCGGGTCGGCACGACGGGATCGTCGAGTCCGATGTCGGAGAGCGCAGCCGCCTCGAACTCGGCCACGTCGTCGACGGTGGTCTTCGTCTCGATGCGATGCCACGCCTGATCGAGCCACGCCGCGGCGAGGTACTCGCTCGTCGCGTGGCCCTGATCGAACGTCTCGGTGGCGCGAAGGCGTTCGACGATCGCGGGGTCGAGCGGTTCGCCGGTCTCGTGGTGACGCGCGTAGTTGTCGAGCACCTCGGGCCAGAGGATCCACATCTCGTTGACCTGGCTCGGGAACTCGACGAAGTCGCGGAAGACGTTCGTGCCGGCGAAATGCGGGTAGGTGACGACGGCGAACAGGCCGTGCAATGCGTGCCCGAACTCGTGGAACAGCGTCGTCACCTCGTCGAGAGTGAGCAGAGTCGGCTCGCCCTCGCCGGGAAGCGGCACATTGAGGTTGTTGACCACGACGGGCAGTGTTCCGCGCAGGCGGGACTGGCTGACGATGGGATTCATCCACGCGCCGCCGCGCTTCGAATCGCGCGTGTAGAGATCGAGCACATACAGGCCCACCGCGCCGCCGTCCGCATCGCTCACTTCGAACACGCGCGCACCCGCGTGGTACGCCCGCAGGTCGTGCCGCTCTGCAAATGTCACCCCGTAGAGCTGCGTGGCAGCGAAGAACACGCCGTCTTGCAGCACCCGTTCGGCCTCGAACCACGGGCGCAGCGCGCTCGTGTCGATCGCATAGCGGGCAGTGCGCACCTTCTCGGTATAGAACGCCCAGTCGTGCGCCTCGACCGTGAAGGGGGCGTCCTCGGTCTCATCGATGATCGCCTGCAGGGTGTCGCGCTCTGCGCGGGCGTTGCGCGCAGAGGGAGCGGCGAGCTCGCGCAGCATCCGCTCTACGGCCGCAGGGCTGCCGGCCGTCTCGTCGGCCGTGACGTAGGCGGCGTGCGAGTCGTAGCCCAGCAGCGCTGCGCGCTCGGCGCGCAGGCGGACGATCTCTGTGAGCACCGGCCGGTTGTCGTTCGCGTTGGGGCGGGACGCCCGCGACCGCGAGGCCGCCATGATGCGGCGGCGGGACTCCCGGTCGCGGAGCTGAGCGAGATACGGATGCCCGGTGAACAACGGAAGGGTGATGACGAACCGTCCGTCGAGGCCTCGATCGCTCGCCGCACGAGCCGCGGCGGAGAGCTCCCCACTGCTGAGACCGTCGAGTTCGTCGGAGGAGTCGAACACCACGGCGAGATCGTTCGTGTTGTTGAGCAGGTTGCGCTCGAAGGTGTTGCTCAGCGTCGACAGCTGCTGATTCAGCGCGGTGAGCCGGCTCTTCGCGTCGTCATCGAGTGCCGCACCCGCGTGGGTCATCTCGCGATGGTGCCGCTCGACGAGGTACCGCTGCTCGTCGTCGAGCTCGAGATCCTCGAGGCGTGCGTGCACCTGCTGGACGCGCCAGTACAGTGCCCCGTCGAGAGTGATGGCATCCTGATGCGCCGCCATGAGCGGAGCGAGCTGCTCGTCGATCTTCTGGATCTCGGGCGTCGCGTCGGCCGATGTGACGGTGTAGAAGGTGTGCGCGACGCGGTCGAGCAGTTCTCCGGAGCGCTCCAGGGCCTCGATCGTGTTCTCGAAGGTGGGCATCGACCGCACCATGGTGATCCGAGAGATCTCCTGGAGATGCTCGTCGAACGCCGCCTGGAACGCGGGCAGGTAGTGCTCGGGCGTGATCGCCGCGAAGTCGGGGAGCCCGTAGGGGAGTGCAGACGGCTGAAGCAGAGGGTTCGAGGCGTCGGTCATCCTCTGAGCCTAGCCATCACCCGCTGCAGGGCGTCGACGACGAGGCGCACGGATTGCCGTCTCAGGTTCTCCGGCCTGGCGAGGACGTCGATCATCCTGTGGGTGCTCACTCCCCGCAGCGGGAGCCGTACGATGTCACGGTCGTCGACGGTGCGGGACGTATAGCGCGGCAGCATCCCGAGGACCCCGCCCGCAGCGATGACCGCCGCGACCGCACCGTAGTCGTTGATCCGGTGGCGGATCTCGACGGGACGCCCGGCGACGGCTGAGACGGCGCGCAGCACATCGTCGGGCGAGTATCCGATGCGACTCGTGACCCAGGGGCTGTCGATGACGTCGAAGGACGTCACCTGCCCACGGGCGGCGAGAGGGTGGGAAGACGCGACGGCGACGTCCAGCGGTTCTCGAACGAGCGCCAGGCTGCGCACCCCGTCTGTCGGCCACGGCGGCGAGTGCTCCATGCGGTGCGCGAGCACGAGGTCGTACCGGGCCGTGAGCGCGGGAAACTCGCTCTGCGCCACGTCCTCATCGGTGAGCTGCACGGTCGGCGGCGCGGGGGACTCGTCGAGTTCACGGATCAGCGACCCGAAGAGCGCCTGCCCGACACTGTGGAATCCGCTGATCGTGACCACGCCGGTGCTGTCGTTCTCGAAGTCGTCCAGCGCGCTGCGCGCTGCGGCCATCGCGTCGATCGCCTCGGCGCCCGCTGTCGCGAGGGCGTGCCCGGCTGCGGTCAACGCGAGGCGACGGCCGTCTTTGCGCGTGAGCGGCGTGCGGAAGCTCCGTTGCAGGGCCGCCAGATGCTGTGACACGGCGGACGGGGTGACGTTGAGTGTCTCGGCGACGGCGGTGACGCTTCCCAGTGCGCCGAGCTCTCTCAGGATCTGCAGCTGATGGAGTTCCATCCGTTCAGGTTAGTATTCGCTACACGGTCGATGCAGAAATCCACGATTGTTCTACATGGTCGAACGCGATGAGATCGACACATGAAGGCATTGTTCAAAGCCGAACGCGCAGCCGGACTGGAGCTCGTGGATCGTCCCGAACCCACGGCGGCGCCCGACGAAGTCGTGATCCGCGTGCTGCGCACGGGGATCTGCGGCACCGATCTGCATATCCGTCGCTGGGATGACTGGGCTGCATCCGCCATCGACGCTCCGCTCATCCCCGGTCATGAGTTCTACGGCGAGGTCGTCGAGGTCGGGCCGCTCGTCCACGACATCGCTGTGGGCGATCGGGTGTCGGGCGAGGGGCACATCGTGTGCGGCACGTGCCGCAACTGCCGCGCAGGACGCCGTCAGATGTGCATCCGCACGATCGGTCTCGGACTGCAGCGCGACGGCGCCTTCGCCGAGTTCCTGGCCCTTCCGGCCGCCAACGTCTGGGTGCATCACGCCGACGTGGCGCCGGAGCTCGGCGCGATCTTCGATCCTCTCGGCAACGCCGTGCACACGGCGCTCACGTTCCCGCTCGTGGGCGAGGATGTGCTCGTGACAGGGTGCGGTCCGATCGGCCTCATGGCGATCGCCGTCGCTCGGCACGCCGGAGCCCGCTTCATCGCGGCGACGGATGTGAGCGCGCCTCGCCTCGAGATGGCGCGTCTCATGGGCGCCGACGAGGTCGTCGATGTCTCAGCCCGCGAGATCCGAGATGCCCAGCAGGCGCTCGGTCTGCGCGAGGGATTCGACATCGGTTTCGAGATGAGCGGAGCGGCGTCGGCCCTCCCGGCGATGATCGACAACATGAACCATGGCGGCAGGATCGCGATGCTCGGGCTGCCCAGCACCGGATTCGAGATCGACTGGGGCAAGCTCGTCACGCACATGCTCACGATCAAGGGGATCTACGGACGCGAGATGTTCGAGACGTGGAACGCGATGGGTGCCATGCTGCAGACGAGTGCGACGCTGCGCGACTCGATCGGACGGGTGATCGCGGATGTGATCCCCGCCAGGAACTGGGAACAGGGCTTTGCCGCGGCCGAGTCCGCCGGCACGGGAAAGATCATCCTCGATTGGACGGAGCTGTGATGTACGGGACATTCCAGAAGCATGTGGCTGACGAGCTCGCCGGGATCGAGGCTGCGGGCCTCACGAAGCACGAGCGAGGCATCCGCGGGCCGCAGAACGCCGAGATCACCGCCGACGGCGCAGAGGTGCTCAATTTCTGCGCGAACAACTACCTCGGTCTCGCCGACGACCCGCGGATCCTGGATGCCGCCACTGCGGCACTGCAGGAGTGGGGCTACGGGCTCGCCAGCGTCCGCTTCATCTGCGGTACGCAGGAACAGCATCTGGAGCTCGAGCGACGACTCGCGGGGTTCCTCGGCACCGACGACTCGATCCTCTACTCGTCATGCTTCGACGCGAACGGAGGAGTGTTCGAGACGCTCTTCAGCGCTGAGGACGCGATCATCTCGGACGAACTCAATCACGCGTCGATCATCGACGGGATCCGGCTCTCGAAGGCACGTCGGCTTCGCTACCGCAATCGTGACATGGCGGATCTCGAAGCCCAGCTGCAGGCGGCATCCGATGCACGCTTCCGGGTGATCGTCACCGACGGCGTGTTCTCGATGGACGGCTACATCGCGCCGCTCGCCGAGATCTGCGACCTCGCGGATCGCCACGACGCCCTGGTGTTCGTCGACGACTCGCACGCGGTCGGCTTCGTAGGGGAGAACGGACGAGGAACGCCGGAACTCTGCGGTGTCGCCGATCGTGTCGACATCTATACGGGCACGTTCGGGAAGGCGCTGGGTGGAGCATCCGGTGGCTACGTCGCCTCGCACGCCGACATCGTCGCCCTGCTGCGTCAGCGTTCGCGTCCGTATCTGTTCTCGAACACGCTCGCCCCCGCCATCGTCGCCGGAACCCTCACGGCGCTCGATCTCGTCGAGGGTTCGGCCGATCTCCGTGCGCGTCTGCGCGACAACGCGGCACTGTTCCGTGAGCGGATGACGGCGGAGGGTTTCGATCTGCTGCCCGGAGAGCATCCGATCGTCCCCGTGATGTTCGGTGACGCGGCTCTCACGGCACGCATCGCGACCGAGATGCAGGCGCGGGGGATCTACGTGACGGCGTTCAGCTTCCCCGTGGTCCCCCGAGGACTGGCGAGGATCCGAGTGCAGCTGTCGGCCGCGCATACGACTGCGCAGATCGAGCGGTGCGTGGCGGCGTTCGTCTCAGCGAGGGCCGCCGTGAACTGACGCCCTCTTTTAGCAAAGAGTCCTTTGCAAAAGTTTGCTTGCAAAGAATTCTTTGCAAGAGTATCTTCGCAGGTATGGAAGAAGAACAGCAGTTGCGGCGGCTCGACGCGGGGGCACTCAAAGCCCTCGCGCACCCGCTGCGTGTGAGGATCTTCGATCTCCTCAGCGCTCACGGGCCGCAGACGGCGAGTTCGCTCGCCTCGATGCTGGGGGAGACCTCGGGGTCGACCAGCTACCACCTGCGCACCCTCTCGGCGCATGATCTGATCCACGAGGTCGAGGGACGCGGCACGGCTCGGGAGCGATGGTGGGAGCTGCCGCAGGGGCGCATCGACATCCCCGGTCCGAGCCAGAGCATGTCGCCGGCGAACCGCGCTGCTGCTCAGATCGTCTCGTCCGAGTTCTTCCGCCTCCGTCACGAGACCCTGATGGCCTATGTGAACCGTCCGGATGCGGAAGTCCCCGAGGGGTGGAAAGACGCGGGCCTGATCGCCACGACACTGCTCGAGATGACCCCCGCGCAGATGGAGGATCTCAAAGACGAGCTCATGGCCGTCATCGACGGAGCGGTGGAGCGCTATCGCGGCCAGACAGGACCGGACGTACGTCGCGTGTCTCTGCGCACTGAGCTGTTCGACCTCGCGGCGTCGCGTCCGGTGCTCTCCGATGCCGCTGACCAGAGCACGGAGGAGTCATGACCAGCGCGACCGTCCACCTCGTCGCTCCGACGCGAGCCGAGCGCAAGCTGCTCGGCCTCGCGGGACACCTCACGGCCTTCGTCGAGCATCGCATCGAGCGACGTGCCGAGAGGAGGGCGCTCACTCTGCAGCTCCTCCGCCAACGGCAGGCCGGGCGGCAGGATCCCCATGCCGTCGACCATCTGCTCGCGCAGATGGGGATCTCGCGGCGCTGACAGTCTTCGGTGCAGCGAAGCCCCCTGCCGCAGACGCGGACAGGGGGGTTCGTCGTCAGGGACCGTTCAGTCCTCGAAGGGTCGGGCGACCACATCGCCGGACCCGGTCTGGAAGACCTCCCAGCCCGCATCGAGCTCTGCGATCGCGCGGCCTTCGAGCCACGTGAGCGTCCAGTGCCCGGAGAGACCGCGCGATTCGACCTCGGCGAGCGCCGGCCGGAGCGCGGCGGGAACGGATGCCGGTGGCTCGGAACCGGTGGCCCACCTCGTGCCCAGCTGCATCAGGCGCCCTCGACCGGCGCGAGCTCGATCGCGGTGACCGCGAACTCGTCGGCCTCGGTGAACTCGAGATCGGCGATGCGCCCCACGGCACGGAGGTCGTCGGCCGCAGCGCGGAGGGCCTCGAGTTTCGCAGCGGGAGCGGCGATCGCGGCGCGGGAGACCGGAGTCTTCTGCGATGCCTTGGCCTCGGTCTTGGCGCGGCGGATGCCGATCAGCGCCTCGCTCGCGGCCGACAGCACAGCCGTGTCGCCCTCGATGCCGAGTGCTTCAGGCCATGCCGCGGTGTGCACCGAGCCCTCTTCGAACCACGACCACACCTCTTCGGTCGCGAACGAGATGATCGGGGCGAGCAGGCGCAGGAGTGTCGACAGTGCCAGACGCAGCGCGAGGGCAGCGGATGCCTGTCCCACGTCGTTCTGGTTGTAGGCGCGCTCCTTGACGAGCTCGAGGTAGTCGTCGCAGAACGTCCAGAAGAACGCCTCGGTCACTTCGAGCGCCTTGGCCTGGTCGTAGTTCTCGAACGCCTTCGTCGCCTCCGCGATCACGGCGTCCAGGCCGCTGAGCATCGATGCGTCGAGCGCGTGAGTGACCTGGGCGCCCTCCGGCACCGGGAACGACAGCACGAACTTCGCGGCGTTCAGCACCTTGATCGCCAGACGGCGGCCGATCTTGACCTGCGTCGGGTTCTGCGGGTCGAAGGCGGCATCCATGCCCAGGCGGCTCGAGGCGGCCCAATAGCGCACAGCATCCGATCCGTGGGTCTCGAGGATGTCCGCCGGCGTCACCACGTTGCCCTTGGACTTCGACATCTTCTTGCGGTCGGGGTCGACGATGAAGCCCGAGATCGCGGCGTTGCGCCATGGCGATCGGGAGTCTTCGAGAGTCGAGCGCAGCATGGTCGAGAAGAGCCAGGTGCGGATGATGTCCTGCCCCTGGGGGCGCAGGTCGAACGGAGCGGTGAGCTGCCACAGCTCCTCGTCGCGCTGCCATCCGCCGGCGAGCTGCGGAGTGAGCGACGAGGTCGCCCAGGTGTCGAGGATGTCGGCTTCGGCCTCGAATCCGCCGGCAGCACCGCGCTGGTCCTCGGTGTAGCCCGCGGGGACGTCGGTCGTCGGGTCGATGGGAAGGCTCGCGTGGTCGGGAGCGATCACCCGGTCGTAGTCGCGGTCGCCGTTCTCATCGAGTCCATACCAGAGCGGGATCGGCACGCCGAAGAAGCGCTGGCGTGACACGAGCCAGTCGCCGGTCAGGCCGCCGACCCAGTTCTCGTAGCGCACGCGCATGAAGTCCGGGTGCCACGCCAGCTGCGTGCCGCGTTCGAGCAGCTCGTCGCGCAGCTTCGCGTCACGTGCGCCGTTGCGGATGTACCACTGGCGGGTCGAGACGATCTCGAGCGGGCGGTCGCCCTTCTCGAAGAACTTCACCGCGTGGTTGAACGGCTTGCCGACCGCCGTCATGTCGCCGGTCTGCTGCAGCTTCTCGACGATGGCCTTGCGGGCCGAGAACACCGTCTTGCCGGCGAGTTCGGCCTCGTACCAGGCGATGGCCTCGGCGTCGGCCACGATCGACGGGGCGGTGGGGAGGAACCGGCCGTCGAGACCGATCGTCGTCATGTTCGGCAGGTGGTCGCCCGCGGCTGTGCGCAGCTCACGCCACCAGATGATGTCGGTCACGTCGCCGAAGGTGCAGACCATCGCGGCTCCCGTGCCCTTGTCGGGCTGTGCGAGGTGGTGTCCGTGGATCTCGATCTCGGCGCCGAAGAACGGCGTGCGCACCTTCGTGCCGATCAGGTGCTTGTGCGGGCCCTCGGGGTGGGTCACGATCGCGATGCACGCCGGCAGCAGCTCGGGGCGGGTGGTCTCGATCGTGATCGAGCCGGATCCGTCGGCGAAGGGGAAATCGATGGTGTGATAAGCGGCCTGCTGGTCGCGATCCTCGAGCTCGGCCTGCGCGATCGCCGAGCGGAAGTCGATGTCCCACAGGGTCGGTGCGAGCGACTGGTAGGCCTCGCCGCGCTCGAGGTTCCGCAGGAATGCGAGCTGGCTCTGGCGGATCGTGTCGTCCGAGATGGTGCGGTACGTCTGGGTCCAGTCGACCGAGAGGCCGAGCTGGCGGAACAGCGCCTCGAACTGCTTCTCGTCTTCGATCGTCAGGCGCTCGCAGAGCTCGATGAAGTTGCGTCGGCTGATCGGCACCTGGTCGGCGGCGCGGCTGGACTTGTTGTCGCCGCCCTCGAACGGCGGTGTGAAGTCGTCCTGGTAGGGAAGCGAGGGATCGCAGCGCACGCCGTAGTAGTTCTGCACCCGACGCTCGGTGGGAAGGCCATTGTCGTCCCAGCCCATCGGGTAGAACACGTTCTTGCCGCGCATGCGCTCGAAGCGCGCCTTGACGTCGGTGTGCGTGTACGAGAACACGTGGCCGATGTGCAGGCTGCCGGATGCGGTCGGCGGGGGAGTGTCGATCGAGTACACACCCTCGCGGCCGGACTGTGCGGCACGGAGTCGGTCGAACAGGTAGGTGCCCTGCTCGGACCACGACTCACCCCACTTCGCTTCGAGACCTTCGAGTACGGGCTTGTCGGGAATCACGGACATGGAGGTCTCCTCGAGCGATGTATGCGGCACTGTGTGAGCGTGCCTGAGTGTGGGTTGTGCCCCACAGTCTAATCGCCCCGAACCGGAGGGGAGTCCCTCACTCGCCCCAGACGGCCTCGATGATCGCGGCTGCCTGGTCGTTCGTCACCTGGATGTCGCCGTAGGTGCTCGACGCGATCTCCAGGTCGGGCGAGATGCTCCGCACCAACTCCTCGAGGTCGATCGATTCGCCATCACTTCCGTTGACGCCGAGGTCGATCTCGTCGCTGGGTACGTCGTTGTGCTCGAGGACGATCCTCAGGATGCCCGCCAGATCATCGGCGGAGGCGTCTTCGTGGTCGAGATCGACGCCCACGCTCAGATAGAAGGTGAACCCGGAGATCGTCTTCGCAGCGTAGGCATCGGTGACGCCGATCTCTGAATCCATCAGCGCCGCCGGAATCGTCTCGGCGAAGTCCCCGTCGGAGGTCTCCTTCAGAAGCGGGCCGCACCCGCTCAGTGCGAGCATCATCGCCGCGAGCGCAAGTGCGACGGCTCCCCGAGTGGCTCGCGCACGGCCGGTGATGCTCATATCAGCGTTCCACTCCTTGGTATACCTGGTGATCGACCACTGTGCCGCCGAGACCGGCGAGGTCCCAAGGATCCGTTCCGCCGTTGGCATCGCGATAGGCGGCTTCCCACTCTGCCACGGACGTCGCATACTTCGGGTTGTTGTGTGCTCCGAACCCGTGCGCCCCATCCGGGTCCGGGAGCGTGATCTGGTGGATGTTCGGCGGGAGTACGGTCACCGGGGTGTTCGGGATGTCGAACGGGGACTGGCCCGGCAGCCCGGGAACGCCGACGAGGCTCCCATCCAGCATCGGCACGACGTCTGTCGCGTGCTGGAACGCGTAGACCGGCACGTTCGGCGGCACGTGGAAGTTGTCGACGGGGGAGCCGTTGGTCACGACCCCGATCGGGTTGTACGGGAAGGACGAGTCTGCGGCGAGGTTCGCCGCCATGATGCCGCCCTGGCTGAAGCCGGTCAGCACGACGTCGGATCCCGCCGGGATCCCCGCCTGCTGCATCGCATCCAGCACCGCGCGCTCGTACTGAGTGCGGAAGAGCGGGTTGTCGAGCATCAGCGCGAGGTTGTTGTCGCGGTCGTTCATCGCGCCGCTCGAGGGGCCGAACTCCCAGGCCTGTGTCGACGGGAGCGACACGACCCAGTGCGTCGAGCCGTCGGGACCGACGACCTCTTTGATGTCGATCGCCGTGGAGCTCTCCCCGCCCATCGCGTCGGTCGTGCCGTTCACCGACACGAGATCCGACAGCGAGTCGAGCGAGGTGACCTCATGAGCGTCGTTCCATGCGGCCAGTTGATCCTCGTTCAACGTCGACGGATCGATCTCGCGGACCCGCGCGTCATCGGTCAAGAAGTCGTGGAGGACGTTGCCGAACACCAGTCCGAGCGGCCCGCCGGTGAGTCCGCCGACCAGCGGCAGCATGTCGGCGAGGACATCGCGGAGGGTGGCCAGCGCGTCGCCGACCAGCGGCACGAGCTTGTAGAGGAGCTGCGCAAGAGACACGACGGCGCCGGTGAGACTCTTGACCAGCGCGCCGGCGGTGGTGACGAACTCGGCTGCGGACTCGGCGAACCGCTGGATGTCCTCGAGCTTCTGCAGAGGATTGAGGCTGAAGCGGAACAGATCGTCGGCGAAGCGGCTCAGGCGACCGAGGAAGTCGCAGATCAGCACTCGTGTCGACTCGATGATCTGGCTGACCAGGCGCACCGCGCTCGCCGTGGCTCCGGTCCACTGGGCGGCATCCTCAGCGACGGACAGCAGGTCGCCGTACCGGGCCCGCAGCGCCCGGACCGTGCGGCCGTCGAGCTCGGCCAGCCGGGGCTCGGCATCGCGGAGCGTCTCGACCACACGGCGGAGCGAGCTCTCTGCGCCCTCCCAGCGCGAGGCGAACCCGCCGACGGTGCCGGGGTCGCCGAGGAGATCGTCGAACCACTCCCGCAGCGGGGCGATGTACTGCATGAGCATGCCGGCGATGCCGGGGATGCTCGCGCAGTCGGCCTGCGAGGCGCTGTACCCGGGTGCTCCCGCCGCCCACGAACCGGAGCGCACCTGGCTGCTGATGCTTGCGACGGCGCTCACAGCTCTCCCTCGATGGCGCGGAACGAGGTGACGGCGCCGTCTTCGATCGCGCCGAAGGCATCGACGATCCCCTTGAGGCCGGTCGCCGTCGCGTCGGCGAGAGTCGTCGCTGCAGCGAGCGTCGACTCGGAGGCATCCGCGAGCGCGTCGACCGCGGGCCCGAGCAAGGGGCCGCACATCGCGCCGAACGCCGACTGCCCCACACCTCCGGCGGCTGTCGTGGCGGCGGAGCCGAGCAGCTCGGCCGCTGCGGTGAGCGCCCGCACGTGCGCGCGGAGCTCGTCCTCGTCGATCACGATCTGCTGATTGGATGCGGTCATGATGATCGGTTCCCCCCGATGATGTGATGTCTGTCCGACGTCAGCTGCCGCCGAGGACGCGCTGACCGGCGAGGTCGGCGTCCGAGTACTGGGTCGCGAGTTCGCCGAGCAGATCGGAGACGGCCATGACGAGCCCCGTTCGCTCACGCATGTTGCCGTCGAATCGCTCCTGTGCGGCGTCGAACGCCGATTGCGCGTCGCCCGACCACGAGCGACGCAGAATCGTCGCGTGCGCGGTGAGCTCCTCCAGGGCGGCGTCGATGTTGCGTGACGCGACGCTGATGGCCTTGGCGGCCTTCGCCACCTGCGCCGGATTGACCTCGATGACGCCCATCAGCGGTACTCGATCGTGCTGCCGCCGACCTGCGGGAACGCGGTGTCGACATCCTGGCGCACCGCGGCCACGAGAGGGGAGTCGGCCCCGAGGGTCTGCTCCATCGAGACGAGCACCCTCTCCGCCGCGACCCGCTGCGCCCTCGCGATCGTCTCGGTGATCGTGACGCCGAGGGATGCCAGATCTGCGGCCGCGCCCGACTGCAGTCTCACCGACTCGATGGCCCCGGTCGGCCGCGCGGTGACGGTCACTCGGCCGTCCGCCGACGTGACCGTCGCCATGGTCTGCGACGCCTCCGTCTCGAGTCTGGCCGACTCCTGGGCCAGCTGTCGGGACTGCGCGATCTGGGCATCGATCTTCGCGTTCACTGCGGCGATCGTGTCAGCGAGTTCTTCGGACGACACTGTTCCCCCTCCTCCGGTGTCATCGCAGTATATGAGGGAGCGATGACGGGATGAAGGTCCCACGACGCCCGCGTCACCGCGGAGGATCTAGAATTGGATCGAGTCCAAGAACTGATGCATCCGCGTCATCTCCCGCATTCCCTCCCGAGGAACAGCATGCCTATCTCCTTCCTGCGCCGTGCCATCCCGCTCGGCGCGACCGTCGCCGTGAGCGCACTCCTGCTCAGCTCCTGCGCTGCGCCCTCGTCCGAGTCCGACGGCGGTGAGCTCGTCTGGTCGATCGAGGGTGCGAACCTCTCAGCGGGGCACATGGACCCGCAGGTGAGTCAGCTCGACGTCTCGGGCATGGTGCAGCGCGCGGTGCTCGACTCCCTGGTCTTCCAGGAGGATGACGGCTCGTTCACCCCCTGGCTGGCCAAGGAGTGGACGGTGTCCGACGACAGCACCGAGTACACCTTCGTCCTGCGTGACGACGTCACCTTCACCGATGGCGAGCCGTTCGACGCCGAGGCCGTCAAGGCGAACTTCGATCGCATCGTCGATCCCGAGACGGAGTCCGCGCAGGCGGCCAGCATGATGGGGGCCGACTTCTACGAGGGCACCGAGGTCGTCGACGAGCACACGGTGAAGGTGAGCTTCACCCAGCCGTACGCGCCGTTCCTTCAGGCGACGAGCACGCCGCAGCTCGGCTTCTACTCGCCGGCCGTGCTGGAGGAGTCCGCCGACCAGCTCAAGGCGGGCGGCCCGGGGATCACCGTCGGAACAGGACCGTTCGAACTGACCGAGTACACACCCGATCAGGAGATCGTCTACACGCGCAACGACGACTACGCCTGGGGGCCGCACGGCGAGAAGGCACCGAAGGTCGAGACGCTGCGGGTCGAGATCCAGCCCGAGGCATCCGTGCGCACGGGCGTCATCGAGAGCGGCGAGGCCGACCTCGCGAGCAACATCCCGCCGAACCTCGCGGGTGACCTCGGCGACGGCGTCACGGTCGATTCGATCGAATACCCGGGCCTGCCCTACTCCCTGTACCTCAACGAGAAGTACGGCGTCTTCGCCGACGAGAAGGTGCGCCAGGCGTTCGCGTCGGGCATCGATGTCGACGCGGCCGTCGAGGAGATCTTCTTCGGACAATTCCCTCGCGCCTGGAGCGTGCTCGGCTCCACGACTCCCGGTTACGACGCCTCGCTGGAGGGCGCCCGACCGTTCGACGCGGACGCGGCGAACACGCTTCTCGACGAGGCCGGATGGACGGAGCGCGACTCCGACGGCATCCGCATGAAGGACGGCGAGCGCCTCTCGGCGCGGTGGATCGCATGGACTCCGGTCCCCGACGACCGCGCCGCTCTCGCGAACGCCATCCAGTCGGATCTCAAGACCATCGGCTTCGAGGTCGTCCGCGAGACGCTCGAGCCCGGCGCCTACAACGAGCAGTACGAGCCGAAGACCTTCGACCTCACCGACTGGGGATTCTCGGGCGTCGACCCGGACTTCCTCCGCGCGCACCTGCACACCGAGGGGTTCCAGAACGCCTCGCAGGTCACCGATCCCGAGATCGATGCGCTGCTCGAGCAGGCGGTCGCGTCGAACGATCAGGGTCAGCGCAACGAGATCTACACCCAGCTGCAGGAGTGGAACGCCGACTACACCGCGATCGTCCCGCTCTACAGCCCGTCGGCGATCACGGCTGTCGGCGAGCGGGTGGACGGGCTCGCGTACGACCTCTACGGTCGTCCGCTGTTCTACGACGTGAGCGTCGGCTGACACCCGAATCATCGAGCGCCCCTCGCTCGCGCACTGCGATATCGTTCGTGAGCGCGCGCCGTGAGTCGAGGGGCGCTCAGGATCCGTCGAGAGGGCGTCAACGGTGAAGACAGCGCTCACCCGGGTCGCCGGACTCGCGGCATCCGTCGTGATCGTGCTCTGGGGTGCGGCGACGCTGGTGTTCCTCGCGTTCCGGGTGATCCCGGGCGATCCGGTCTCCGTCATGCTCGGGCCTCAGGCGCAGGTGAGCGATGAGGTCAAAGACAGCATCCGCGCGGAACTGGGACTCGACCGTCCCCCACTCGAGCAGTACGTCACGTTCATCGGACAGCTCGCGCGAGGAGACCTCGGCGAGTCGTATCAACTGCGGATGCCGGTGGTCGAGGTCATCGGCCGCCAGCTGGGTTCCACGCTGCAGCTCTCCGCGCTGGCGCTGCTCATGGCCGTGGTGCTCGCCTTCGCCGTCGCGCTGCTCGTGCGAGGGCGCGCCGGGCGCACCGTCGCCGCGGCAGTCGAACTCGTCATCCTCTCTTCACCCGTCTTCTGGATCGGCCTGATCCTGCTCAGCGTCTTCGCGTTCGGACTCGGCTGGTTCCCCGTGTCCGGTGCACGCAACCCGGCGACGATCGTGCTGCCGGCCATCACGCTCGCCCTGCCGGTGGCTGCTCTGCTCAGCCAGGTGCTGCGAGACGGCCTCGCACAGGCCGAGCGGATGCCGTTCGCCGAGACCGTGCGTGCGCGGGGTGCGAGCGCGTCCTGGTTCACTCTGCGTCACGGCCTCAGGCACGGCGCGGCGAATGCGGTGACGCTCGCCGCGTACCTGACCGGATCCGTGCTCGGAGGAGCGGTCCTCGTCGAGACGGTGTTCGCCAGAGCAGGTCTCGGTCGGGTGACTCTCGCCGCCATCACCAATCGTGATCTGCCGGTCATCACCGGCATCATCCTGCTCAGTGCCCTCGTCTTCGTGGTCGTGAATCTCGTGGTCGAGCTGCTGCATCCGCTCATCGATCCTCGTCTGCGCATCGACCGAGGAGGCGTGCGGTGAGGCGGGCGCAGCCCGTGCTGCTGTGGGGCGCCACGGCGGTGCTCCTCGTGCTCGCCTTCGCCGCGGTGTTCCCCGGGGTGCTCGCCACGCACGATCCCCTGCAGACGGACGTGCGGGCTTCGCTGCTGCCGCCGAGCGCCGACCACCTCTTCGGCACCGACCAGAGCGGGCGCGATGTCTTCTCACGGGTGGTCTACGGAGCCGGGCGCTCGATCGGCATCGGACTGCTCGCTACGGGCGTCGCCCTCGCGGTCGGACTCGTCGTCGGGTCTCTGGCCGGTCTCGCTCCCCGGGGCGTCGACGCCGCACTCATGCGGGTGAACGACGTGCTGATGGCGTTCCCCGAGTTCCTGGTCGCGCTCGTGGTGGTGGCCGTGCTGGGACCGGGTCCCGTGAACATCGCGATCGCCGTCACCCTCGCGGCCGTGCCCGTCTACATCCGCCTCGCCCGCGTGCAGACGCGCACGCTGCGCGGCGCAGAGCATGTCGAGGCCGCCCGCATCCTCGGGGTGCGGCCGTTGCCCGCCTTCGTGAGGCACGTCGTGCCCGGCGTGCTCGGGTCGCTCAGCGTCCTGGCGACGATCGGCATCGGATCGAGCATCCTCGCCGCGGCCGGACTCAGCTTCCTCGGTCTCGGACCATCGGAGCCGACGCCCGAATGGGGACTGATGCTCGCCGGCGGACGCAACGTGCTCGGTCAGGCCTGGTGGATCGCCGTCTTCCCCGGCATCGCGATCACGGTCACCGTCATCTCGGCCACGATCGTCGGTCGTGTGCTGCGAGCCAGAGCAGAGGGGCTGACACCGTGACCGCCGCGCTGGAACTCGAGGGGCTGCGCATCGACTTCGGAGGGATACCCGTGGTGAACGGTGTGTCGCTGTCGGTCGCGCGAGGTGAATGCGTGGCGATCGTCGGAGAGTCCGGAGCCGGCAAGAGCGTCACGGCGAGGGCTCTGCTGGGGCTCGCTCCGCAAAGCGCTCACGTGGCGTTCGATCGTCTCGTCGTCGACGGCACGGACGCCGCCCGTCTCGGCGAGCGCGGGTGGCGGGCGCTGCGCGGTGCCCGCATCGGACTCGTCTCGCAGGATGCATTGGTGTCTCTCGACCCGCTGCAGCGGGTGGGGTCGGAGATCGCCGAGCCGCTTCGTCTGCACGGGCTCGCGTCCGGGCGGGCCGCGCTGCGCGAGCGGGTGCGGGACCTGCTGCACCGGGTCTGGATGCCGGACGCGGCTCGGCGGGCACGCCAGTATCCGCATCAGCTCTCCGGGGGGCTCCGGCAGAGGGCGCTGATCGCCTCGGCGATCGCAGCAGACCCCGTAGTCCTCGTCGCCGATGAGCCCACCACTGCGCTCGATGCCACCGTGCAGGCGAGGATCCTCGGGCTCCTGCGAGACATCGCCGACGCGGGCACCGCCATCGTGTTCATCAGCCACGATTTCGCGGCGGTGCGCAGGATAGCGGATCGCGTGCTGGTGATGCGCAACGGCATCGTGGTCGAGGCCGGGCGCGTCGATGAGGTGCTCGAGGATCCCCAGCATGAGTACACCCGTCAGCTCATCGCCGCCACGATCCACGAGCCGCGCGCGGAGCGTGAAGGCGCGGCCGCACCGGTGCTCGTCGCCGCCGGGGTCACGAAGGCGTTCGACGATCTCGTCGCGGTGCAGGATGCGTCGTTCGCTGTGCCCGCCGGACGCACACTCGGCATCGTCGGGGAATCGGGGTCGGGCAAGACGACTCTCGCCCGCATGATCGTGGGCGTCGAGGATGCCGATGACGGCGGCCTGCGGTGGATCGGACAGCATCGGGTGCAGCTCGTGCACCAGAACCCTCTCGGCGCCTTCGACCCGCGGTGGACGATCGGGAGGTCGCTGAGAGAGGCGCTCGCCGCCGGGGGTGTGCCTCGTCAGCGGCGAGCGGCTCGCGTCGCCGAGCTGCTCGCCGAGGTCGATCTCGATCCGGTGCTCGCGAGCCGTAGGCCCATCGCCCTGTCGGGCGGGCAGCGTCAGCGTGCGGCGATCGCGCGGGCGCTCGCCGCCGAGCCCGAGGTGCTGGTTCTCGACGAGCCGGTGTCGGCTCTCGACCCTTCGGTGCGCGAGAAGGTGCTGCAGCTGCTGCTGCGTCTTCAGCGCGAACGGGAGCTGACGATGATCTTCGTGTCGCACGACCTCGATGTCGTCGGCGCGGTGGCCGACGAGGTGCTCGTGATGCAGGACGGCGTGATCGTCGAGCAGGGGGCGGTGATCGACGTGTTCGCCGCGCCGCAGCATCCGTTCACCCGGGAGCTGCTCGAGGCGAACCGGCCCGTCAGTCCATGACCTGGATGCCGATCCCCGCCGCGAGCAGCGGCGCGAGCTGCTGCACCTGGAAACCGGTGAGCGTCGTGCCTCGCAGGCTGTTCGCATCGAGGAACGCAGAGGCGTCGAGTCCGCGGAGGTCGACGTGCCTGGCCCGCATCGCCCGGGTGTCGACCTCGTCAGAACGACTGCCGGTGAAGCCCACGCGCGTGAGTTCGGCCTGAGGCATGTCGAGGGTGCGGATGCCGCAGTCGCGGATCTCGATGTCGGTGGCCTTCGCCGCCCCGAGATTGAGATAGTCGATGCGCACGTCGCTGAGCAGCAGCTCGTCGATGCGAGCGCTGCTCAGATCGAGCGTGCCGATGCGGCCTCCACTGATGCGCACGCGGCGGATGCTCGCATCCCGCATCTTGAGCGATGCGATCCGCACGCCGGTGAGGTCGACGTCGATGAGCGTGGCACCTGTCAGGTCGACCGCGTCGGCATCGGCGGCGACCGTGCACTGCTCGAGCGAGGCATGGGCGAGGTCGACCGTGCCCTCGAGATCGAGACTCGCTGCGAGCAGATCGGCGCTGCGATGTGCTGCGGCGGGCGTGAACTCCCGCGGAAGGTCGGGCGCCGAGACGCGGGGAGCCACGGGGGATTCGGGGGAACGGGCCATGCTTCGAGGGTAGGGGGTGGGTGCGACAGCGCCCAGAGTGCTCAGGAGGCGCACCCCCGCCGCCGCGCGTACAATGGAGACACGAGCATCGATCCGGACATCACCGGGGAGCTCTCGGAAGAACGGTCGGGCTCGCACGGGTCGACTCAGTAGAACCGAGCGGGGCAGGCCCGTCACAGCCGCAGTGAGAGTGGCTCCGCCGTGAGGCGCGGCACGTGAGGTGGTACCGCGGTTCCCCGGGATGAGATTCCGGACGGATCGTCCTCGCAGCAGCATCCGCCACGACTCCTGCGAGACGACATGACCTACCCGCGTTCCTCCTTCGGCCCCGCCGCCGACCAGGCTGCCTCCGTCGCACCGAGCCCTCGGTTCCCCCAGATCGAGCGCGAAGTGCTCGACTTCTGGGAGACCGACCAGACCTTCCGCGCCTCGATCGAGCAGCGCGAGGGCAACGACGAGTGGGTCTTCTACGACGGCCCGCCGTTCGCCAACGGCCTGCCGCACTACGGGCACCTGCTCACCGGGTACGCCAAGGATGTGTTCCCACGCTTCCAGACCATGATCGGCAAGAAGGTCGATCGCGTCTTCGGCTGGGACACGCACGGTCTGCCCGCTGAGCTCGAGGCCATGAAGCAACTCGGCATCACCGAGAAGAGCCAGATCGAAGAGATGGGCATCGACGTCTTCAACGCGAAGGCGAAGGACTCGGTGCTGAAGTACACGCACGAGTGGCAGGACTACGTCACGCGTCAGGCTCGCTGGGTCGACTTCGAGCGCGGGTACAAGACGCTCGACCTCGGCTACATGGAGAGCGTGCTCTGGGCGTTCAAGACCCTGTTCGACAAGGGGCTCGCCTACGAGGGATACCGGGTGCTGCCTTACTGCTGGCGCGATGAGACCCCGCTGTCGGCGCACGAGCTGCGCATGGACGACGACGTCTACCAGAACCGTCAGGACCCGTCGGTCACCGTCACGTTCCCGCTGACAGGCGCGAAGGCCGAGGCCCTCGGACTCACCGCCGTGCGCGCGCTCGCCTGGACGACCACGCCCTGGACCCTGCCCACCAACCTCGCGCTCGCCGTGGGACCCGACATCGAGTACATCGTGCTTCCGGCGGGCCCGAACGGAGCCGCCGACGTGCATGCGGTGGCAGGAACCACGGATGCCGCGATCGAGGCGTCCGCGCACCGCTACCTCCTCGCCCGCGAACTGCTCGGCGGCTACGTCAAGGATCTCGGCTACGAGAGCCTCGGCGATGCGCTCGCCGCTGTCGACGCGACGGTGCGAGGAGCCGACCTGGAGGACGTCACCTACGACCGACTCTTCGACTACTACGCCGACTCCGAGACCTACGGCACCGAGAACGCCTGGCGCATCCTGGTCGACGACTACGTCACCGTCAGCGACGGCACCGGCATCGTCCACCAGGCTCCCGCCTACGGTGAGGACGACCAGCGGGTCGCCGGTGCCGCCGGCATCCCGACGATCCTGTCGCTCGACGACGGCGGGCGCTTCCTGCCGAACGTCACAGACGTCGCCGGCCAGCTCTGGATGGATGCGAACACGCCGCTCATCCGTCTGCTCCGCGCCGAGGGACGACTGCTGCGCGAGCAGAGCTACGTGCACTCGTACCCGCACTGCTGGCGCTGCCGGAACCCCCTGATCTACAAGGCCGTGTCGAGCTGGTTCATCCGTGTCACCGACATCAAGGACGACCTGCTCGCGAACAACGAGCAGATCACCTGGGTGCCCGAGAACGTCAAGCACGGCCAGTTCGGCAAGTGGCTCGAGGGGGCGCGCGACTGGTCGATCAGCCGCAACCGCTACTGGGGCTCGCCGATCCCGATCTGGAAGAGCGACGACCCGGAGTACCCGCGCATCGACGCATACGGCTCTCTCGAAGAGATGGAGCGCGACTTCGGCACGCTGCCGCGCAACCCCGAGGGCGAGATCGACCTGCACCGCCCCTACATCGACGACCTCACGCGTCCGAACCCCGACGACCCCACCGGCAAGAGCACGATGCGCCGCATCGAGGACGTCTTCGACGTGTGGTTCGACTCGGGTTCGATGCCGTACGCGCAGGTGCACTATCCGTTCGAGAACCAGGAGTGGTTCGACACGCACGCACCCGCCGACTTCATCGTCGAGTACATCGGGCAGACGCGTGGCTGGTTCTACGTCATGCACGTGCTGTCGACCGCGCTCTTCGATCGTCCGGCCTTCACCGGTGTCAGCTGCCACGGCATCGTGCTGGGCAACGACGGCTACAAGATGTCGAAGTCGCTGCGCAACTATCCGGATGTCTCCGAGGTGCTCGACCGCGACGGCTCCGACGCGATGCGCTGGTTCCTCATGTCGAGCTCCGTGCTGCGCGGTGGCAACCTCGCGGTCACCGAAGAGGGCATCCGATCGGGCGTCCGCGAGTTCCTGCTTCCGCTGTGGAACTCGTGGTACTTCTTCGCGACGTATGCGAACGCGGCCAAGCCGGGCGGCTACGAGGCGACCTGGCGCACGGACTCGACCGACGTGCTCGACAGGTACATCCTGGCTCGGCTCGGCGACCTCGTGCGCGACGTGCGGGCGGACCTCGAGGGACTCGACTCGACGACGGCGTCCGCTCGTCTGCGCGACTTCGCCGAGGTTCTCACCAACTGGTACATCCGCCGCTCGCGCGACCGGTTCTGGGAGGGCTCGAACACCGAGGCCTTCGACACGCTCTACACCGTGCTCGAGACCCTGACCCGAGTCGCGGCTCCGCTCGTGCCGCTCGTCAGTGAGCGCGTATGGCAGGGGCTCACAGGCGGACGCAGCGTGCACCTGCAGGACTGGCCCGACGCCACCGCGTTCCCCGCCGCCGACGAGATCCGGAATGCCATGGATGCCGTCCGCGAGCTCTCGAGCGTCGGCAACGCTTTGCGCAAGAAGGAGAAGCTGCGCGTGCGTCTGCCGCTCGCCCGCCTCACGGTCGTGTCACCGCTGGCAGGGACGCTCGGCCAGTTCGAGGACATCCTCCGCGAGGAGCTCAACGTCAAGTCGGTCGAGCTCGTCCCGCAGTCGGAGACGACTGCTGCGGACTACGGCATCAGCCACCGGCTCAGCGTCAACGCGCGTGCCGCTGGCCCGCGGCTCGGCAAGAACGTGCAGACCGTGATCAAAGCCGCGAAGGCAGGCGACTGGTCGGAGAGCGACGGCGTCGTCACCGCGGGCGGTATCGCTCTCGAGCCGTCGGAGTACGAGCTCGCGCTCGAGACCGCCGGTCGTCCGGAGGGCGAGGCTCTCGCCCTCGTGCCGACGGGGGGCGTCGTGCTGCTCGATACGCAGACGACACCCGAGCTCGAAGCGGAGGGACTCGCACGCGACGCGATCCGCGTCGTGCAGGAGGCCCGCAAGAACGCTGACCTCGACGTGAGCGATCGCATCGTGCTCGCGCTCAACGTGAGCCCGGACGACGCCGAGGCGCTGCAGGCGCATGCAGAGCTGATCGCAGGGGAGACCCTGGCCGTGGCGTTCGCTGTGCAGGCAACCGACGAGATGAACGCTCTCGTGAAGGACGTCACCAGCCCAGGAGGCGGCGTGTTCCGCAGCGGGGCGACCGCGCTGGGCGCCGACAAGCGCCCGATCATCGTCACGATCGACACGAACATCGAGGAGCCGAGCGCATGAGCGCACGTGACAGGGCGGATGCCGTCTACGAGACGCTGCTGAGCCGCGCGGGGGAGCGCTGGGTGCAGCCGCGCAAGGAGCGCACCGCGCGCATCCTCACATACCTCGACGACCCGCAGCGCACCTATCGCGTCGTGCACATCACGGGGACCAACGGCAAGACGTCGACGGCTCGGATGATCGAGACTCTGCTTCGGGCGCACGGGCTGCGCACCGGGCTGTTCACGAGTCCTCATCTCGAGCGCTTCACCGAGCGGATCATGATCGACGGCGAGCCGATCGAGGATGCCGCTGTCGCCGACGCGTGGGATGAGATCGAGCCCTTCGTCGAGATCGTCGACGCCGAGCTCGAGGCCGCAGGGGAGGAGCCGCTCACGTTCTTCGAGCTGCTCACCGTGCTCGCCTTCGTGGCCGTGGCCGATGCCCCTGTCGACGTGCTCGTGCTCGAGGTGGGCATGGGGGGCGAGTGGGACTCGACCAACACGGCGGACGGCGACGTGGCGGTCTTCGCGCCCATCGACATCGACCACGCGGATCGTCTGGGAAGCACGATCGCCGAGATCGCGACGGTCAAGGCGGGGATCATCAAGGAAGGCGCGGCCGTCGTCTCGGCGCAGCAGCCCGCAGAGGCCGCTGAAGTGCTGCGTCGCGTCGCCGCCGAGAAGAACGCCACGATCGCGTTCGAGGGTGAGGAGTTCGGGCTCGCCGACCAGAAGCTCGCCGTCGGTGGACAGCTGTTGACCATCCGCGGACTCGCCGGCGCCTATGTCGAGGAGTATCTGCCGCAGTACGGTGCGCACCAGGGGCACAACGCCGCCCTCGCGGTCGCCGCCGTGGAGTCGCTGATCGGAGGCGCCGAGCAGCCGATCGCCGCCGACATCATCTCGGAGGGGCTCCAGGGAGCGACCTCGCCCGGACGTCTTCAGCTGCTGGGGGTCGCTCCGACGGTGATCGTCGATGCCGCGCACAACCCGCACGGCGCCGCCGCGCTCGTTCTCGCGATGGACGACAGCTTCGACTTCGACGAGTGGGGCGTCGTGCTGGGTGTGCTCGCCGACAAGGACGCCGCCGGCATCGTCGCGAAGCTCGCACCTGCAGCAGCGCACGTCTTCGCCACCGCGCCGGAGTCCGACCGCGCGAGCGACGCGGATCTCATCGCCGACCTCGTCGAGGCGACGGGACAGCGTGCGACCGTCCATCCGACCCTCGCTGAGGCTGCTGATGCCGCACGGGAATGGGCGGCATCGTCCGATCGCCGAGCCGTCGTGATCGCCGGGTCGGTCGTGCTCGCGGGCGAGGCGATCGCCCTCGCTGAGGCAGAGGACTGGAAGTCCGGGTGGCGCGCATGACCGCCGTCTCCCCGTCTGCGCGTCCTCCGCGTCCGCCCCGCACGCTCGTACAGAAGCTGGCGCCGATCGTGCTCGGGTTCGAGTCGATCGTCGTCTTCCTCGCGGGCCTCACGGTCTTCGGTCTGAAGTCGCTGCCTGCCGGCATCCCGCAGTGGTGGGGGATCGTCGGCGGCGCGGTCGTGGGACTCGCCTGCATCGCCGTCGCCGGGATGATCACGAAGCCCTGGGCGATCACCGCAGGGTGGATCCTGCAGGTCGTCATCGCGCTGGCGGCTATCCTGGTGCCCGCGATCCTGCTCGTCGTCGTGGTTTTCGGCGGCATGTGGGGGTATGCGACGATCATGGGGGCCCGATTGGACGCACGACGTCCTGACGGGCCCACGACCGAGACTCAGACAGAGAGTGAATGACATGGCCACCGAAGAAACCCTCGTCCTCGTAAAGCCCGATGGCGTCGCCCGCGGCCTCACCGGCACGATCCTGGCTCGCATCGAAGCGAAGGGATACTCCCTCGTCGACATCCGCCTGGTCGAGCCCGACCGCGACCTGCTGGCCGAGCACTATGCCGAGCACGAGGGCAAGCCGTTCTACGAGCCGCTCCTCGAGTTCATGCTCTCAGGGCCGTCCGTCGCGATCCGCCTCGCGGGCAACCGCGTGATCGAGGGCTTCCGGTCGCTCGCCGGCACGACCGACCCCACCACCGCCGTACCCGGCACGATCCGTGGCGACTTCGGTCGCGACTGGGGCCTCAAGGTGCAGCAGAACCTCGTGCACGGCTCGGACAGCCCCGAGTCGGCCGCACGCGAGCTCGGCATCTGGTTCGACTGACCGATCCGCTCACGACGAAGCCCGCCGCACGAGATCGTGCGGCGGGCTTCGTCGATTCAGGGGTGAGAGGAATCAGAAGATGATGCGCGCCATCTCGCCGAGGAAGTCGAGACCCTTCAGCTGAGCCATCACGATGATGATCGCGTAGGCCAGGATGGTCGCCAGCGGAACCCAGACCATGAGCTTGTCCGCACGCGCCTGGGCCTTCTCGCTCTTGGTGAACGTGCCGTTCCGAGTGAGATGCAGCATGGTCGCGAAGAACGTCGGGATGGTCACGGCCCAGGTCACCATGCACCACGGGCACAGCACTCCGAGGTTCGATGCATACAGGCTCTGGCCGATCAGCCAGCAGACGAGTCCGAATGCGAACGTGATGCCGGCGCCGAACGCAGCCCAGAACCAGCGGGGAAAGCGGGCTCCAGCGAGGATCGCGACCCCGACGACCAACGGCGCCATCCACCCGGTCAGTCCGAGCAGCGGGTTGGGGAAGCCGAAGATCTCGCCCTGCCACGAGCCCAGGTTCTTGCTGCACTGGATGAAGGGGCTGACGTCGCAGGCCAGGGCATCGGTCGGGTTCTCGAGAAGCACGAACTTCTCGACCGTGAGCTGGAAGGCGGCGAACCAGCCGATGACGCTCGCGATGATCAACCACACGGCATAGACGACGGGGCGGGTGCGCTGCTCGCTCATGTCTGGATTCTCTCAGTGATCGCTATGTATCGGGCGTGAGCGCGCCGGAGAAAACGACTCAGTGCCCCGGCGATGCCGCGAACCGGCGCACTTGGTGCGATAATGGCCTGTGATGCATCGCTCGACCCTGTCGCGGCGGGCATCGACGCAGACTTCGGGGCCGTATGCCCCTCGTGATCAGAGCCATGAGCCGGTCGCACACCGAATGAGTTCGCGGCACCTGCGGGTGCCGCATGAGAGTTAGCGGAACACGAAGTGTCCGCGCGAGGAGCAAGCCAGAGATGGCCGATGACAACAATGACTACGACGCCCCTACCCTCGACTTCTCTGCGGATGCTGACGCACCCGCAGAGGTAGTCGCCGACGCTCCGGAGGCCGACGGCACGTCCGACGCTTCGGAGGACGGCGCGGGTTCGACCGCTGAGCCCGCTCCGGCGGAGGAGACTCCTGCGGAGGATGCTCCCGCCGACGACGCACCTCCTGCGGAGGCTTCCGCCGAGGCAGCTCCTGCCGCTGAGGCTCCTACTCCTGCTGCGGATGCTCCTGCTGCGGATGCTCCTGCTGCGGATGCTCCTGCTGCGGATGCTCCTGCTGCGGATGCTCCTGCTGCGGATGCTCCTGCCGCTGACGCTCCTGCCGTCGACGCTCCCGCGGCCGAAGCCTCTTCCGAAGAGAGCGCTGCTGAGCCTGCCCAGGAGAAGCCCGAGGTGCCCCAGCCCCTCACGGCTGTGTCACTGGGGCTGCTGCCCGAGGTCTTCGTCTCTCAGGTATCGACGCAGCTGCACTTCTACGCTCCCGAGGTCCTTCCGCTCCCGGCCCGTCCGGGCCGCGAGCGCGTGTTCGACCGCATCGCCGAGCGGGAGCCGGAGGAGCCGGCCGGCCGCCGTGGCCGTCGCCGTCGCGGTGGTTCCGACGATGTCGAGCAGCGCGAGCCGCGTGAGCAGCGTGACGAACCGCGCCAGCCCCGCCAGCGCGTCGTCGAATACATCACCGAGCCCAAGGCGATCAAGGGTTCCACGCGACTCGAGGCGAAGAAGCAGCGCCGTCGCGACGGACGGGATGCCGGCCGTCGGCGTCCGGTCGTCACCGAGGCCGAGTTCCTCGCGCGTCGTGAGTCGGTCGACCGCAAGATGGTCGTCCGTTCCAAGAACGGCCGGACGCAGATCGGTGTCCTCGAAGACGGCGTGCTCGTCGAGCACTATGTCGCGCGCAACCAGGATGCCTCGCTGATCGGCAATGTCTACCTCGGCCGCGTGCAGAACGTGCTGCCGAGCATGGAGGCCGCGTTCGTCGACATCGGCCGTGGCCGCAACGCCGTGCTCTACTCCGGCGAGGTCGACTGGGATGGCGTCGAGACCGGCAACCAGCCGCGTCGTATCGAGCTCGCGCTCAAAGCGGGCGACCGCGTCCTGGTGCAGGTCACCAAGGATCCGATCGGCCACAAGGGCGCCCGTCTGACCAGCCAGATCTCGCTTCCGGGTCGCTACCTCGTGTATGTGCCGGGCGGATCGATGAACGGCATCAGCCGCAAGCTGCCCGACAACGAGCGCACGCGCCTGAAGCGCATCCTCAAGGAGGTTCTCCCCGAGTCCTCCGGGGTGATCGTCCGTACGGCGGCCGAAGGTGCCACCGAAGACCAGCTCACTCGCGATGTTCAGCGGCTCACCAGCCAGTGGGAGCACATCCGCAAGCAGGTCGAGAGCCAGCAGGCACCGGCGCTGCTGCACGCCGAGCCCGACCTTCTGGTCAAGATCGTCCGCGACGTCTTCAACGAGGACTTCACGAAGATGCTGATCCAGGGCGAGGACGCGCAGCGCACCATCCGCGCCTACCTCGAGAGCGTCGCACCCGATCTGCTCGAGCGCGTCGAGTCGTACGAGGACGAGAGCGATCCCTTCGATGTGTTCCGGATCACGGAGCAGATCGAGAAGGCGCTCGACCGCAAGGTCTGGCTGCCGTCCGGTGGCTCGCTGGTCATCGACCGCACCGAAGCCATGACGGTCGTCGACGTCAACACCGGAAAGTTCGTCGGCTCGGGCGGAAACCTCGAAGAGACGGTCACCAAGAACAACCTCGAGGCGGCGGAGGAGATCGTCCGCCAGCTGCGTCTGCGCGACATCGGCGGCATCATCGTCGTCGACTTCATCGACATGGTGCTCGAATCGAACCGCGACCTCGTGCTGCGCCGCCTGATCGAGTGCCTCAGCCGTGACCGGACGAAGCACCAGGTCGCCGAGGTCACTTCGCTCGGCCTCGTGCAGATGACCCGCAAGAAGCTCGGCCTCGGCCTGCTCGAGACGTTCAGCGAGGCGTGCGACGTGTGCGCCGGTCGCGGCGTCATCGTGCACCACGACCCGGTCGTGAAGCACCGCTCGAGCAGCAATGGCAACGGCAACGGCAACTCGCAGTCCAACCGTCGCCAGCGCGGCGGCAACGGCCAGTCGCAGAACTCGGCGCCCGCCGCGGTGACGACGCACAGCATCCCCGAGGGGGCGAAGTCCGCGCTCGCGCAGATCGCGGCCTCGACGCGCGTTCCGAACGCCGACGAGCCGACGGAGGTCGTCGCTCCCGCCGTGGAGACGACGACGGAAGCCCCCGCTACGCAGGAGCGAGCCAAGAAGCCCCGCAAGAAGCGCGGATCCGACCGCAAGTCGCCCAAGTCCCCGGCTGAGGCGCTGCTCGATTCCGTGCTCGATGCGCTTCCCGAGCCGAAGGCTCCGGGGCAGGGACGCGGTCGTCGCCGTGTCTCCACCGCCGCGCTCACCGGCACGCCGATCTCCGTGAACTCGGAGCCGTCAGCGCCGGTCGCGGGCGGGGACTCGCAGTCCTGAGGCGATCAGTCGCCTGACCAGCTCCTTGCCGCCGACATGCTGTGCGCCGGCGGCGAGGAGCTGGGGGATGAGCTCTTCGGGGACGTCGTAGTGGTCGACGTCGAAGGCGCGTGCGGGAACGTCGTGCGACCTCGCGAAGGCGTGCAGCTCCTGCAGGCTGTCGTCGCTGACGAGATGGGCCCACAGGCGCCCGTGTGCGGGCCAGATGGGGTCATCGACGAGAACGGTCATTCGTTCAGCCTATGACCGGACACACCAGGCGGCGCGTTTTGCCACAGTGTCCTGCATCCGGTAAAGTAGTCCCTTGGTGCGTATGCCGCGTCGTCCTGGACGGTCGAAGCGGAGAGTCTTGCGTTCGTGCCCGTCGCCCAGCGTCGCATGCAAGCAACAGTCTTCCCGTGAGATATCGGAGCCGCGAGCTCCCCAACGAAACAGGTATGAAGTGGTTTACGCAGTAGTGCGCGCCGGTGGGCGGCAGGAGAAGGTCGAGGTCGGCACGATCGTTCAGCTCGACCGTGTCAAGGCTGCCCAGGGCGAGAAGATCGAGCTGGCCGCAGTGCTGCTCGTCGACGGCGCCTCGGTGACCACCGACGCCGACTCGCTGGCGAAGGTCAAGGTCACGGCAGAGGTCATCGGCAACCTCCGCGGCCCGAAGATCATCATCCAGAAGTACAAGAACAAGACCGGCTACAAGAAGCGCCAGGGCCACCGTCAGGAGCTCACGCGCGTCAAGATCACCGGCATCAAGTAAGACCGAGGAGACCAGGACATGGCACATAAAAAGGGCGCAAGCTCCACCCGCAACGGTCGTGACTCCAACGCTCAGCGACTTGGCGTCAAGCGCTTCGGTGGACAGCAGGTTCTCGCCGGCGAGATCATCGTCCGCCAGCGCGGCACGCACTTCCACCCCGGCGTGAACGTCGGCCGCGGTGGCGACGACACCCTGTTCGCTCTGGCCGCCGGTGCGGTGCAGTTCGGCGCGAAGGGCGGCCGCAAGGTCGTCAACATCGTCGCCGCTGCTGAGTGATCACAGCACGACAGTAGTCATGCGATTCGGGGCGGGCTTCGGCCCGTCCCGAATTTGCGTTTTCGGCGGGACATGTGTTCCCGGCCGAATCGCCGGCCGAACTCTCGGTTCCGGCCGAGTTCTTTATTGAGGAGAGAGACATGGTCAGTTTCGTCGACACCGTGACGCTTCACCTGCGTGCGGGCAAGGGCGGCAACGGCTGTGTCTCGGTGCACCGCGAGAAGTTCAAGCCGCTCGGCGGCCCCGACGGAGGCAACGGCGGCGACGGCGGCGACATCGTTCTCATCGCCGACACGCAGACGGGCACGCTTCTCTCGTACCACCACTCGCCCCACCGCAGCTCCGGCAACGGCGGACCCGGCATGGGCGACCACCGTGCAGGGTTCATGGGTGAGGACCTCGAGCTTCCCGTTCCCGTCGGCACCGTGGTCAGGAACGCGGCCGGCGAGGTTCTGATCGACATGATCGAGCCCGGCGAGCGATTCGTCGTCGCGAAGGGCGGCCATGGCGGACTCGGCAACGCCGCACTGGCGACGCCGAAGCGCAAGGCGCCCGGATTCGCGCTTCTGGGCACCCCGGGAGACGAGGGCGATGTCGTCCTCGAGCTCAAGACCGTCGCAGACGTGGCTCTCGTCGGCTATCCCTCTGCAGGCAAGTCCAGCCTGATCGGTGCGATCTCGGCGGCCCGCCCCAAGATCGCCGACTACCCGTTCACCACGCTCCACCCGAACCTCGGTGTCGTGCAGGCGGGGGAGTCGCGCTACACCGTCGCCGATGTCCCCGGACTCATCGAGGGAGCGAGCGAGGGGCGTGGTCTCGGACTGGAGTTCCTCCGCCACGTCGAACGCTGCACCGCACTGCTGCATGTGCTCGACTGCGCGACGCTGGAGCCCGGTCGTGACCCGATCTCCGACCTCGACGTCATCCTCGGCGAACTGGCCGCGTACGAGGTCCCCGAGGGACAGACTCCGCTGCTCGAGCGCCCCCAGCTCATCGCGCTGAACAAGATCGACGTGCCGGAGGCCCGCGACCTCGCCGATCTCGTGCGTCCGGATCTCGAGGCTCGCGGATTCCGCGTCTTCGACATCTCCACCGTCTCGCACGAGGGCCTGCGCCAGTTGACCTATGCGCTCGGCGACATCGTCGACGCACACCGCGCAGAGCTCGCCGCGACCGAGGTCCCGCGTGAGCGCGTCGTGCTTCGCCCGCGCGGCCCCAAGAAGGGCTTCGAGATCCGGGTCGAGGGTGGCAGCTACGGCAACATCTATCGCATCCTGGGCGAGAAGCCCGTCCGCTGGGTTCAGCAGACCGACTTCCAGAACGAGGAGGCCGTGGGTTATCTCGCGGATCGCCTCGAGAAGCTGGGCGTCGAAGACGAGCTCTTCCGCCTCGGTGCAGTGCAGGGATCCACGGTCGTCATCGGCGAAGGCGAGAGCATCGTCTTCGACTGGGAGCCCACCATGACGTCTGCGGCCGAACTCATGACGGCGCCCCGCGGAACCGATCCGCGCCTGGCGCCCAACGCCCGTCGCACCACCTCCGAGCGTCGTGAGAACTACTACGAGCGCATGGATGCCAAGGCCGAGGCTCGCGCCGAGGTCGAGGCTCAGCGGCTCGCGGCCTACCGCGAGGACGGGGAGTGACCGCTCGCACGAGGGCGGATCTCGCCACAGCCTCGAGGATCGTCGTCAAAGTCGGGTCCTCATCGATCAGCGGTGAGTCGTCATGGCGGATCCCCGTTCTGGTCGAGGCGCTGGCCGCAGCGCACGCGCGCGGAGCAGAGGTGATCCTCGTCTCCTCCGGAGCGATCGCCACAGGCATTCCGTTCCTGCGTCTCGACGCCCGCCCGACCGACCTGGCCACGCAGCAGGCCGCGGCCGCGGTCGGACAGAACATCCTGGTCTACCGCTATCAGGAGTCTCTGCGTCGCTTCGACATCGTCGCGGGGCAGGTGCTGCTCACGACGGGCGACCTCGAGAACCCGACCTCGCGCAGCAATGCTCGGCGGGCCATGGAGCGTCTTCTCGGTCTACGCATCCTGCCGATCGTGAACGAGAACGACACGGTCGCGACGCAGGAGATCCGCTTCGGCGACAACGACCGACTCGGAGCGCTCGTCGCGCAGCTGATCGAGGCCGACGCTCTGGTCCTGCTGAGCGACATCGAGTCGCTCTACACCAAGCCGCCGTCCGACCCGACAGCCGAGCCCATCGACGTCGTCGCCCCCGATGCCGATCTGTCGGGACTCGAGTTCGGATCGACAGTCGTCAACAGCGTCGGCACCGGAGGAGCCGCGACCAAGGTCTCGGCCGCTCGACTGGCTGCCGCGTCCGGGATCGGCGTGCTCGTGACGAGTGCCGACCTGGTCGACAAGGCCCTCTCCGGGGCCGACATAGGGACCTGGTTCGAACCCGCGCTCTCTTAGACTGGGCGGATGACCGACCAGACCCCCCAGACGCGCCTGGAGCTCGCCAAAGAGGCGTCCCGCGCCACGGCCAGGCTGACCAGCGATGACAAGGCCCGGGCTCTCGAGGCCATCGCGGTGGCTCTCGAGCAGAATGCTGCCGCGATCATCGCGGCCAACGGTCGAGACATCGAGCGAGGTCGGTCCGACGGCATCGGAGAATCGCTGATCGACCGGCTGCGCCTCGACGAGAAGCGCGTCGCCGTTCTCGCCGCGGCAGTCCGCCAGGTCGCGGCCCTGCCCGACCCCGTCGGTCGCGTCGTCGGAGGGCATCGGATGCCCAACGGCGTGGCACTGGAGCAGGTGCGGGTGCCCTTCGGAGTGGTCGGCGCGATCTACGAGGCGCGTCCGAACGTCACCGTCGACATCGCCGCGCTCGCGCTGCGCTCGGGCAACTCCGTGGTCCTGCGCGGTGGCAGCGCCGCACGAGAGTCGAACACCGTGCTCGTCGAGATCATGCGCGACGCGCTGCAGGCTGCGGGCGTCACGCCGGAAGCGGTGCAGACGGTCGACGACTTCGGTCGCGACGGCGCCACGGCATTGATGCACGGACGCGGGTTCATCGACGTGCTCGTGCCCCGGGGCAGCGCGGGGCTGATCGAGACCGTCGTGACCGAGGCCACCGTCCCCGTGATCGAGACAGGCGCAGGCAACGTGCACATCGTGCTCGACGAGAGCGCTCCTGACGACTGGGCGCAGGACATCGTGGTGAACGCGAAAGTGCAGCGTCCCAGTGTGTGCAACGCCGTCGAGACGGTGCTCGTGCTCCGTCAAGCCGCACCGCGGCTCGTGCCGCTCGTCGCGAGCGCACTGCAGAGCGAGGGAGTCGCGATCCACGGCGACGACATGGTGGCGGGGCTCGTCTCGAACGTGATCCCGGCGACGGAAGACGACTGGGCGACGGAGTACCTCAGTCTCGACATCGCGATCAAGGTCGTCGACACCCTCGACGATGCGCTCGACCACATCCGTCGCTACAGCACCGGGCACACGGAGTCGATCATCACCACCGATTCGCGCAACGCGGAGCGATTCCTGGCCGAGGTCGACTCGGCGGTCGTGATGGTGAACACGTCCACTCGGTTCACTGACGGGGGCGAGTTCGGGTTCGGCGCCGAGGTCGGCATCTCGACGCAGAAGCTGCACGCGCGAGGACCCATGGGGCTTTCCGAGCTGACCAGCACGAAATGGCTGGCGCGTGGGGCAGGGCAGACGCGCGGCTGAGGGCTAGACTAGGGGGCGCTGTGGCTCTTCGTGAGTCATGCCCGCCAGCCACGAAACGGAGTCAGGATGAACCTCGTCGCACAGATCGCGATGGTCGCTGCCGAAACCGAGCACCACGGCAATGTGCAGCTCGAGACGCTGATCTTCGGCGTGATCGCCATCATCGTCTTCGCCTTCCTCGGCCTGGTCACGCTGTCGTACAAGAACGTCGCCAACCGCCACTCCGCCAAGGCCGACGCCTGGGCGGCGAAGCACGGCAAGGACGGCCACGAGGCAGGGCACGGCCACTAGGCCCGTATGAACGACACGACCTCGCGTCCTGCGCGCATCGGTGTGATGGGCGGCACCTTCGACCCCATCCACCATGGCCACCTGGTCGCCGCGAGCGAGGTCGCCCACTCCTTCGATCTCGACGAGGTCGTCTTCGTCCCCACCGGACACCCATGGCAGAAGTCCGATGTCACCCCCAGCGAGCACCGTTACCTGATGACGGTGATCGCCACTGCATCCAACCCGCAGTTCACGGTGAGCAGGGTGGACATCGACCGTGAGGGGCCGACCTATACGATCGACACCCTTCGCGACCTGAAGGAGAAGCGCCCCGACGCAGAGCTCTTCTTCATCACCGGTGCCGACGCCGTGGCGCAAATTCTCAGTTGGAGGGACCATGATGAACTGTGGGAGTTGGCCCACTTCGTCGCGGTCTCGCGTCCAGGACACGTTCTGAGCACTGACGGCCTCCCCAGCGACAACGTCAGCCAACTGGAGGTGCCGGCGCTGTCCATTTCGTCGACGGCCTGCCGCGTGCGGGTCCGCGACGACGAGCCGGTCTGGTACCTCGTCCCCGACGGAGTCGTTCAATACATCGCGAAGCATCATCTGTATCGGAGCAAGGCATGAGTACATCGGATCAGCAGAGTCACGGTCCGCTGACGCGAAAGCAGCTGCGTGAGATCCGGCTGACGGGTTCCACGCCGGTCATTTCGGTGGAGGAGGCTGCAGCCGCGGCTGCCGTCGCGGCTCCACCCGTGCCGCCGAAGCCAGAGGCGCCCGAGTCGACCAAGGTCGAGCCCACCCCGCCGGCCGGGTCAGGCGCGAGCGACATCGAGGGGGATACCTCCCACGGGACTGTGGGGCTGACACGTCGACAGGTTCGCGAGCGCGAGCGCGCCACGACGGGATCGGTTCCTGTCGATGAGTCCGATGCTCCTGAGGGATCGGCCCCCGAGAATGCGGCCGAAGAGACGCAGCCCGTCGAGCCCGCATCCGAGCCGAAGAGCGAGATTCCTGCGTCCTCTGCGTCCTCTGCATCCGATGATGATGACGATGACGAAGACGACACTGCTGTCGAGGGCCTCCCCGCTCCCGTCAGTGCTTCGACGTCCGTCGAGGCCACGGATGACGACGCTCAGACCGCTCCCGAAGCGGGCGACACCTCTGCGGTCGTGGCCGAACTCGGCATCGACGCAGATCCGGTCGATGCGAACGACGACGTCCTGGCCGATGTGGCCGAGTCCGATGACGTCGACATCGCCGAAGGGGAACGCCCCACGGTGAACTCCGCCTTCGGGCAGGAGCTGCTCACCGACGGCGCGGAGACCCGCAAGCCCTTCTCACCGTCGTTCGACGAGCTTCTGACCGTCGGCGACTCGACCGGATCGCAGCATCTGGCTCCGAACACGCTCATCTTCAACCCCTCTCCGGGAGACGGGTCGCTGTCTGGCCCGGTCGCCTCCACGGGGGAGATCCTCGTGACCGGCTCGTACGAACTGCCCAAGGGCCTCGGTTCGCAGGGTCACGCGCACGGCACCACAGACGGCAAGGATGTGGACGCCGTGCTGATCGACGGCGAGCTGCCTCCGGCATCGTCGCCCACGCCGATCGCCGCCAGTGCGGCCGTCAGCACCATCAAGCCCGCCGGTGAGGTCATCCGCCCACCCGCCCCCGAAAAGGGCAACAAACTCATGCTCATCCTCGCGATCGTGGCGGGTGGTCTTGCGCTCGCGCTGGGCGTTTCCCTGATCGTCGCCTTCAACTCGAATGTGTTCTAATGCAGTCACCTGAAACCGCCGAAGAGATGCTCCAGCTCGCGGCCGACGCCGCCGTCTCGAAGGGCGGTGAAGATCTCGTCGCCCTCAACGTGTCGGAGCCTCTTCCGCTCGTCGACATCTTCCTGCTCGTCACCGGAAACAGTGAGCGGAACGTCGCCGCCATCGCCGATGAGATCGAGGACAAGCTCATCGAAGCCGGCCACAAGCGGGTCCGCCGTGAGGGTCGTGCGGAGGCCCGCTGGGTGCTCCTCGACTTCGGCGACCTGATCGTGCACGTCTTCCACCAGGAGGAGCGGGTCTACTACGGCCTCGAGCGCCTGTGGAAGGACTGCCCTGTGGTGCCGTTCGAGCTCGCAGACTCCGCTGCAGCAGACCGCGACTGACGTGAGCGTCCACCTGATCACCGGTGCCGGTTCCGGCATCGGCTCCGTCGTCGCGCGCCGACTGCTCGATCGGGGCGATCAGGTCGTCGTGCTGGCCCGTGATGCGGGGCGCGCCAAGGAGATCACCGCGGCGCTTCCGGGTGCATCGGCGATCGTCGGTGACCTGGCACAGCCCGGAAGACTGTCATGGGCGCTGTCGAAGCAGGCGCTTCCCGAACGAGTCGACTCGCTGATCCATGCAGCGGGCGTCGTCGACCTCGGGCCGGTGGCCGACCTGGCGGCGAACCTGTGGGAGCGTCAGCTCGCCGTGAACCTCGTGGGGCCCGCAGAGCTGACACGCCTGCTGCTGCCGCTGCTGCGCGTCTCCGGTGCTCGGGTGGTGTTCGTCAACTCCGGCGCGGGGCTTCACGCGCACGCAGGCTGGTCGGCGTACGCCGCGTCGAAGCACGGGCTCAAGGCTCTCGCCGACTCCCTGCGGGCCGAGGAGGCCGAGCACGGGGTGCGGGTCACCTCGATCTATCCCGGTCGCACAGCGACGCCCATGCAGGAGCGCGTGCACCAGCAGGAGGGGCGCGACTACGATCCGGACCGCTTCATCACGGCTGACTCGGTCGCGACGACGATCCTCACCGCACTCGACCTCCCGGACGACGCCGCTCTCACCGACCTGACGATTCGTCCTCGCGGCTGATCCCCTTCCCTGCAGTCTCTCTCGCAGCTGTCAAGCCCCTGTGGGCCTGGGGCGGCACCGTGGATGATGTGCAGTGGGGGAGAAAGTCGTGGAGGGAAATCACATGTCCGGAGATCCAGATCCTAGATACGTGCTGCATCGTGTCACGCCATCGGAATGGGTGATAAACGACCGACGGTACGAGTCGCACGATCCGCGGCACGTGGTGGCGAGTGTGTACGAATACGCCGACACCGAGGTCGAGGTCGTGTGGCTTCGTGATCTGCCTCTGGCAGTGCGATACGCCACCGCCACCGAAGTCCTCGAAGAGGTCACTCGGGTGCAGGATTCGAGTCGGGCGACGAGGCCCATCGCGATCCCGCATCTGCCACCCCTTCTCTCGAACTGAACAGACTGCGCGGCAGGACCCGGGGAGGGACCTGCCGCGCACTTCTGCGCCAAGGTGGGACTCAGGAGTCCTCGCCCAGCGGCTTCTCTGCGGCCAGGCGGTCAGCGGCAGCACCGTCGACCTGGTCGGCATCGGCGTCCGTGTCGAGCACGGGCTCCCCATCGACTTCGCGGTGGGGGACACCGTCGATCTCTCCGTCATCGTCCGGCCGCGGGACGAGCGGGGGTATCGGATTGTTCGTCATCATCGACTCCTCTCGTGGGATGTGAGGGCCACGGTAGGGCGGCTCATCGTCTGAGAGGGAGCGGGTTGACGGATGCAGTCCCGGGGGAGTACCGGGCGCCGCTGCCGACCTTCACAGGCGCACTCAGACCGTCTCGGGGCGCTTCTTGCGGAACGGCTTCGCGGGCGTGTGCGGTCCGTCCCATACGGTGATGATGCCCCAGGCGACGGCGGCGATGGGCACCGAGAGGACCGCTCCCACGATCCCACCCAGGATCGTCCCGGTGGTCAGAGCGAGCAGGATCACGAGGGCGTGCAGCTTGAGTGAGCGAGCCATCACGACCGGTTGCAGGAAGTTGCCCTCGAGCTGGTTCACGAGCACCACGATGCCGACCACGATGAGGGCAGCCACCGGTCCGTGTGTGACGAGTGCCACGAGTGCCGCGAGGATCCCTGCCGCGGTCGCGCCGACGAGCGGGATGAACGCTGTGAGGAACACGATCACGGCGAGGGGCAGGGCGAGCGGGATCTGGAGGATCGCCAGGCCGATGCCGATGCCGAGGGCGTCGGCCGCCGCGACGATCGAGGTCCCGCGGATGTAGCCCCCGAACACATCGACCGTCTTGTCGCCGATGCGGCGGGCGCGGTCGTAGCTGGCTCCGGTGAAGGGCCGCAGCAGGAACTCCCAGATGCGCGGTCCGTCCTTGAGGAAGAAGAACAGCACGACGATCATCAGCGCGAGGCCGGTGAAGAAGCTCGCGGTGGCTGAGACGCCGGCCAGCGCTCCGCGTCCGAACGATGCGCTCGTCAGGAAGTCTCCGACACCGGCCCACACCTCATCGAGGTCGAACGACGCGAGGTTGAACGGCAGGGTGTCGAGCCAGGCCGTCACCTGGGTGATGCCGTCGGTGGCCGAGTCGATGAGGTCGTCCCACTGCGAGCGGACCGTCAGGACGATCACCCAGACGATCCCGCCGAGAATCGCGAGGATCCCGATCAGTGCGATCCACGTCGCCAGGATCGACGGCACCCCGCGACGGCGCATGAGAGCGACGAGCGGGTGGATGGCCGAGGCGAGGATCAGCGCGATCGTCACCGGGATGAACACCAGCGAGAGCTGCGTGATCACCAGGACGCCGACGGCGACCAGGGCGAGCACCGACAGCGTCTGCAGGCTTCGGGTGGCGGCGAGTCCGACACCGCGTGACCAGAGGCCGGGTTCTGCGATCGGCCGCGGGCCGTCTGATGGCGGGGACGACATGATCTCCTGTCGTCGGAACAGTCCCAGCACGTGCGTCCTCCACCTCGTCGAAGACCGTCTCACTGACGAGGACGGCCTGGCCTTTCTATCCGGAGCGGCAGGCGATGGCAAGTCCCTGGCGCTCCGCCTCGTGATGACACGCGTTCGCCGAGCCTCCACCGACGCTGAGCAGGGGCAGACAAAAAGAAGGCCCCGCGATCTCTCGCGGGGCCTTCTGTATGTGGACCTGGGGGGACTCGAACCCCCGACCCCCTGCATGCCATGCAGGTGCGCTACCAGCTGCGCCACAGGCCCAGAACTGCTTCCTCAGTGCTCGAAGCAACTTGAACAGAGTACTACACGGATCGCGCGCAACACCAATCGACGAGGGCCTCCCGGGCGCGTCGCGTTAGGCTCGACGGCATGACGACGATCAACGCGATCACACAGGCGGACTTCGACGAATGGTCGGGTCTGTGGCGCGGATATCTGACGTTCTACGGCACCCAGCTCTCGGACGAGATCACGGCTGACACGTTCCGGCGGCTCGTCGAGGATCGGGAGCTGCACGGCGCCGTCGCCCGCGACGACGCCGGACGCGCTATCGGCATCGTGCACTGGCTCACCCACCCGGCGACGTGGAGCAGATCTGCCTACTGTTACCTCGAGGATCTCTATGTCGATACGGCATCGCGAGGCTCCGGAACGGGGCGGCTGCTGATCGCGCACGTGCGGGGCTGGGCCGCGGAGCACGGATGCGAGAAGGTCTACTGGCTGACTCAGGAGACCAACATGACGGCTCGCGCGCTCTACGACAGCGTGGCGACGCACACGGGGTACACCCACTACCAGATCGCACTCTGAGGCCTGCGGAACAACGGCGCGATCGCGGGTGTTGTCACCACCGTGAGCATCCTGGACAGCGTCGTGATCGGCGCCGGTCAGGCCGGTCTGTCGGCCTCCTTCCATTTGACCCGTCTGGGCATCTCCCATGTCGTGCTCGACTCGGATTCCGAGCCAGGGGGCGCGTGGCGGCACCGGTGGGATGCGTTGACGATGCGCGACGTGCACGGAGTGGCCGAGCTGCCGGGGGAGTCACCTCCTTCGCGCGATGGACAGCGCGCCAACGTCGCCGTCCCGGCTTATTTCGCCGCCTACGAGCATGCTCACGGTCTGCCGGTGATCCGGCCTGTCCGCGTCGACCGGGTGATCGACGACGACGGGTTCCTGGTGGTCCACGCCGGGGACCGGCAGTGGCGCACCCGCACCCTCGTCAACGCCACCGGCACCTGGACGCATCCGTTCCTGCCGCACTACCCGGGCATGGAGACGTTCCTCGGCGAGCAGCTGCACACGGTCGACTATCCGGGACCGGAGCACTTCGTGGGCAAGCGGGTCCTGGTCGTGGGCGGCGGTGCGTCGGCCGTCCAGTTCCTCGGAGCCCTCGCACCCCTCACCGACACGCTCTGGGTCACGCGTCGCGAGCCGGTGTGGCGCGACGATGACTTCACTCCCGAGGCCGGGGCAGCGGCGGTCGCTCTCGTCGAACAGCGAGTCGCACAGGGGCTGCCTCCGCAGAGCGTCGTGAGCGTGACCGGACTCATGCTGCGACCGCAGGAGCACGAGGCCGAGCGTCTCGGGGCGTACGCCGCACGCCGTCCGATGTTCGCTCGTATCGAACCGGACGGCGTCCGCTGGGCCGACGGCTCGTTCGAGCGCGTCGACGTGATCCTGTGGGCGACAGGATTCCGACCCGCCATCGCGCACCTCGCCCCGCTGCATCTGCGCAGTGCGGCCGGCGGCATCCAACTCGACCGTGGAGGCCGCGGCACGACGGCGGTGCAGGATCCGCGGGTCCAACTCGTCGGCTATGGCCCGTCGGCGAGCACGATCGGTGCGAACCGGGCGGGGCGCTCGGCGGCGAAGGGCGTGCAACGCGCGCTGGCGAGGGAATCCCTGCGCACCTCGTAGAACGGCCGGGACGGGGCCGTCTCCCGGGCGCGTGATCGAGCGATACCCCGTCGCTACGCTGAGGGCATGATCCGCATCGTGCTCCTGGTCGTCTGGCTGCTGCTGTCGGCCTGGCTCGTCATCTGGACCGGAGAGGGTCTCTTCGGTGTGAACCAGCGGGAGTCGATCCTTCCGTTCTCGGGAGAGGACACCCTCGGAGGGCCGATCTTCATCGGGGTCGCGTGGGGACTGCTCCTCACCTTCGGAGGCACGATGTCGGGCTTCGGTCGCCGCCGGAAGGTGAGGGGCGAGTCGCAGATCGGCGTGGGCCGCCTCGTCGAGATCTCGAGAACCGGTCTGACCGTGAACGATGTGCCCCAGTACGACCTGTTCATCCGAGTCACTCCAGGAGTGGGCGAGGACTTCGTCGGGCAGCTGCGGATGCTCGTCGATCACAGCGAGATCGGGGCCCTGCAGGTGGGGCAGCCGGTCCCGGTCCGATACAGCCTCAGCGATCAGGACACGGTCGAGCTCGCCGACATCACCGACCCCGCGGTGCGGGACGCGATGCTGCAGTGGCGGATCGAACGGGGTCTGATCGACCCTCATCTGGTGAGAGCGCGAACGAGTGGCACGCAGGTGCCGGCATCCGTGCTCGAGGTGCGCCCCACCGGACGCCGCCTCGAGGGGCAGAGCGAGCTGGCGCTCAAGGTGCTCATGGCTCCGGAGGGCGCCGCGACCTGGGAGGCCGACACGACGGTGTTCGCCTTTCCCGAGGCGATCTCGCGATTCCAGGTCGGCGCGCCGATCTGGGCCTTCTATCGACGCGAGGATCCGCACACCGTGGCCGTGACGGTCGAGAAGGAGGCCGGACGATGAACGTTCTCGACACTCTGATCTGGCTGATCAACTTCCCGGCCTCGCACGGATACACGATGGTGTTCATCGCCGGGTTCTCGATCCTCGGACTGTTCGCGGTGTCCGCACCCGGCGCAGCGCCCGGCGTCGCGCTCCGACGCCTCCGCGAGCGTGAGGGGCTGCTGCACGGTGAGAACGCGGCGCGGGGGAGGGCAGGCGGCACGGCCCTGCGGATCATGTTCCGGATCCTCGCGTTCGTGATGGTCGCGAACCTCGTGATCCCCATCCTGAGCCTCACCGGCGTCCCCATCACGCGTGCGTACATCCATGAGCACGGTCAGCCGACGACCGGAACCATCGATGGCGACTGGGTCACCTTCACGACCTCTTCGGGCATCGAGTACACGATCGAGAGCAACTTCTTCACTCCTGCGGTCTATCCTGATCGCGACGCGTACCTGCCCTCCGGCGAGCCGGTCGTCGTCCGGTATCTTCCCGGGCACCCTCAGGCGTTCGTCATCGACAGCTCGCAGGGGCCGCGCTGAGCGCATGCCCGAGCCGACGTCGGCGCAGGCGCGTAGGGTGAAGACATGTCGCGAATCATCGTCTTCGGCGGCCACGGCCGCATCGCACTTCTCCTCGCCCCGATCCTCGTCGCCCGCGGCGACGAGGTGACCTCGGTCATCCGCAATCCCGACCATGTCTCAGAGGTCGAAGCGACGGGGGCGCACGCGCTCGTCGCGGACGTCGAGACCTTCGACACCGATGCGCTCGCGGAGATCATCCGCGGACACGACGCCGTGGTCTGGTCGGCGGGGGCCGGTGGCGGCTCTCCTGAGCGCACCTACGCCGTCGACCGCGACGCCGCGATCCGAACCATGGATGCCGCCGAGGCTGCAGGTGTGAAGCGCTATGTCATGGTCTCCTGGCTCGGCTCGAAGGCCGACCACGGAGTGCCCGAGAGCGACGGCTTCTTCGCCTACGCCGATGCGAAGTGGGCGGCAGACGAGCACCTGCGATCGACAGACCTCGACGGCACGATCCTCGGCCCTGGCACGCTCACGTTCGACGAGCCCACGGGTCGCATCGTCCTCGATCCCGAGGGCAAGGGGGAGGTCGCCCGCGCCGATGTGGCAGCCGTGATCGCCGAGGTCGTCGGCAACCCGTCGACCTTCGGCCGCACCATCAGATTCGGAAACGGCACGGACGACACGGCGGTTCCCATCGTCGACGCCCTCAGCGCCTGAGGCCATGCGGCGGCGTCGCTTCGGGGCGGTCGGAGCGGCGGTGATCGCCGGCCTGGCTCTGGCATCCGCACCCGCGTCCGCATCGACTCACGACACAGTACGTGTCGGCGACGTCCGGTCGGATGTCTCCGCTTCGGGAACGAATGACCACGCAGCGGCCCTCGTCTCGGAGATGACGACGGCCGAACAGGCGGCGAGCATCGTGATGGGGCACATTCCTACGACGGATGCCGCAGCCCTCCACGCGTACATGCAGCAGGGCATCGGCGGATTCGTCCTGATGGGCGCGAACATCCCCGCGACGGATGACGAGCTGCGAACTCTCACGGCCGCTCTCACCGTCGATCCTGCACTGCCGCCGCTCGTCGCGGTCGATCAGGAGGGCGGGATCGTGTCGCGCCTCGGCAGCGACGTGTTCCCGGCCTCGACCGGTCTCAAGTCGCAGCCGGTCGCGGACGCAGCGGCGGCCTTCTCCGCACGGGCTGCGCTGGTGGCGAAGGCCGGGATCACCGTGAACTTCGGCACGGTCGCAGACATCACAGCCGATTTGACATCGTTCATCTACGATCGGGCACTCGGAACCGATCCTCAGACTGCCGCGGAGCGGGTCGTGGCCGCCACGGAGGCGCAGGAGCAGGTCGTCGCCTCCACGCTGAAGCACTTCCCCGGTCACGGTGCGGCGCCGGGCGACTCCCATCAGGCGATCCCGACGACCGGTGAGACCCTCGACGAATGGCGTGCGACCGATGCGGTGCCGTTCGTCGCCGGTGTGGACGCCGGCGCCTCACTGCTCATGTTCGGTCACCTTGCCTACACGTCGGTGGATCCGGCCCCTGCGTCCCTCTCGGCGCGCTGGCACGAGATCGCCCGGGAGGAACTGGGCTTCGACGGAGTGATCGTGACAGACGACCTCGGGATGCTGCAGTCCTCGGGGATTCCGGAGTACTCCGACCCGGTGCGCAACGCGGTGTCGGCGGTCGTCGCCGGAACCGATCTCGTGCTCATGATCGCGGGCTCCACGCCCGACACCGCCGGCCAGATCGTGCAGGGGCTCACTGCGGCGGTCGATGCAGGCTCGCTCCCCGCCGATCGCCTCGCCGAGGCGGCGACACGGGTGATGTCGCTGCGCCTGCAGTCCATGTCGGCGACGACGGACTGGGCGCTGTGCCCGGAGTGCGAGCCGGCGGGCTGACTCGTCAGCTCGCGACTGCGGCGGGCTCAGCCGAGCCGAGCCACGCGTGCAGGAGTTCGCCGCGAAGTCGCGTGCCTCGCTCGGCGAAGACGCGCTGCTGACGCACGTAGTCCGCTTTGCCCTCGGCGGTCTCGATCGGCACGGGCACGATGCCCCACGGTGCCAGATCATAAGGAGCGGCCTGCATGTCGAGAAGGCGGATGTCCCTCGCGAGCTCGAACGCATCGAGCAGCAGATCGCCCGGCACCAGAGGGCCGAGCTTGACCGCCCATTTGTACAGGTCCATGCCGGCGTGCAGACAACCCGGCTGCTCGAACAGAGGCTGGTCGTCGCGGGTCAGCTCTGTGCGGTTGCGCGGCACCGCTTCGGGCGTGAAGAACCGAAAGGCATCGAAATGCGTGCACCTGAGGTCGTGACTCTCGACGACGAGATCGGTGCCTGCCTGTCCGAGACGCAAGGGCACCGGATGCCTGTGTTCGTCGGCACGGTAGACCATCGCCCACTCGTGCAGCCCGAAGCATCCGAACTGACCGGGGCGCGAGGCGGTGCGGCGCAGCATCCGCTCTACCAGACCGGCGAGGTCTGCCTTCTCGCGCGCGAACACGGCGGCATCCGGGATCGCACCGTCTTCGGTCCGGCCGGGGGAGTACCAGCGCCACGTCAGCCGCTCGGGGGCGTGTTCCAGCTCGATCCCGGCGCCCGGGTGCCACCGACGCAGCTGCGCAGGCTTGTAGCTGTAGTAGGTGAAGAGGAAGTCCCACACCGGGTGCTTCTCGCCTCGGGCAGCCCGCTCCCTGTGCTCTGCCGTGAGCGCGTCGGCTCTCGCCTGGTGCGCTCGCTCACGCTCCAGCCAGTCGGTCCGCGGAAGCGACGTGATCATGTCAGCGGAGGATGCCGGCTTTGCCGAGCAGGTCACGGAGTCCCGCGCCGTCTTCGGCGCTGACCCAGGGGGCGACGCCTTCGGCATGCTGCTCGTGACCGGCGCGTCCACCCGCGAGAACCGCCTCGGCCGGCAGCAGCCGCCGGATGGCGACGCCGGCGATCGAATCGGGGTGCTCGTCCATGAACTCCGAATAGATGGACTCGTCGTGCTGGCCGTCGTCGCCGATCAGCAGCCACTTCACGTGCGGGAACTCGGTGGCCAGGCGACGCAGGTTGGTGAGCTTGTGCTCTCGGCCGCTGCGGAACCAACGGTCGTGCGTGGGACCCCAGTCGGTCAGGAGCATGGAGCCTGCAGGAAAGAGGTGGCGCCCGAGGAAGCGCCGGAGGGTGGGGGCGACATTCCAGGCACCGGTCGACAGGTAGACCATCGGGGCGCCTGGGTACTCGCGCAGCACCTGATCGAGAAGCACGGCCATACCCGGGACGGGGATGCGCGCGTGCTCGTCGACGACGAAGGAGTTCCAGGCGGCGATGAACGGACGGGGGAGAGCCGTCACCATCACGGTGTCGTCGACGTCGGAGACCACGCCGAAGTGCGTCGACTCGGCGACGATGAACGCGGTCGTCTCGACCGGATCCTGTCCCTCGACGGAGAACGTGAACGTCTGCCACCCGGGCTCGAGGTCGGCGTGCACGACCGAGTCGATCACCCCGCCTCGGTCAGCGACGACGTAGTGCGTCGAGTCGCCGATCTGCACGGCGACCTTCGCGAAGCTCACCGGGATTCCGACGAAGCTCCGCCAGCCGCGGACGCTCGCCGGCTCGCCGTCTTTCGTGCTCCGCGCGGGCGGGACGATGAGCACGCGTCCGACGACTCGTACCCACCCGGGCCCGCCGTAACCGGGGAAGGGGAGGATGGTCGCGGTACGACCGCGACGGCGCGCTCGTCCCTCGCGCCACACGTGGAGGCGGTGTTCGAGGCGTGCGAACCAGTGGATCCGGGGCGCCGGAGGTGACGAAGCCATTGCTTCAGTCTTTCACGTCGGTCGAGTCCTTCGTGTCGGAGATGTCGAGGTGACGCGACTCGAGGCGCGAGATCACCTTCTTGCCGACGAATACAGCGATGAGGAAGAGCGCGATGATGCCGACGAAGATGTACCCCGCGTAGTGCACCCGGTCGGCGAGCTCATCGAAGCTGCCGGCGGCGAGCGATGTGATGCTCACGTAGGCCGTCGCCCAGAGCAGGCAGGCGGGCGCCGTCCACGCGAGGAACCGGCGGTACGAATAGTGACTCATGCCCACTGTCAGGGGCACGAGAGAATGCAGCACGGGCAGGAAGCGCGAGAGGAAGATCGCGATGCCCCCGCGGCGCGCGAGGTATCGCTCGGCACGCACCCAGTTCTCCTCGCCGACCCGACGACCGACCCAGGAGGCGCGGATGTGGGGGCCGATCCATCGCCCCAGCCAGAAACCGATGCTCTCGCCGATCAACGCGCCGAGCACGACGGAGACGACCATCGCCACGGCCTGAGGGAGGCTGGTGATGCCGATGGATGCGACGAGCACGACCGTGTCGCCGGGGAAGACGAGACCGATCAGAACGCTGGTCTCGAGCATCACGGCGAGCCCCGCGACGAGCGTGCGGGCGACCGGGTCGATGGACCGCATGAAGTCGATCAGCCACGGCACGAACTCGTCCACTCCTTGAGAATACGGGACTCGCCGCGGCCTAGGCTGAGAACGTGCCCGAACCTCTGAGCGCCCGCGTCCTCGGCGACCGGGTGGCGCCCGAAGCGCTCTTCCTCGCGCTCGAGCGTGAGTGCGCAGACGTGTTCTGGCTCGACGCCGGGGCCGATGCGTCCGAAGGATGGAGCTTCATCGGAACCGGCCTTGCGTCGTCATTCCCCGGGGACGTCCGACTGGATGTAGGCACTGCTGCTTCCGACGCGGGCCCGCTGCTGCGGGGAGGGTGGGTCGGGTGGTGCGATTACGAGAGCGGCGCCCGAGCAGCGGGAGCCCCTGTTTCGGAGGCGGCCGACGTGCCGGGCGGGGCCTGGCTGCGTATCTCCCGGCTGGCCGCCTTCGACCACGCGACCGGTGACGTCTGGGTGGCCGCGGCCGAGACGGATCTCGAAGAGTGGGGCGTCTTCGTGACGCACGCCGCGGCGATGACGGCACTCGATGGCGAACCGGCCCTGCATGGTGGCGCGTCGAGGCGCGTCGAGGCGCGGCACACTCCGACCGAGTACGCCGCACTCATCGAGCGCTGCCGCGAGCTGATCCGCGCGGGAATCGCCTACCAGTTGTGCCTGACCACGCGCTTCACCGTCCCCGGGGTGCACGACGGCGTCGCGGTGTATCGACGACTCCGCGCGGCCACCCCGGCGCATCACGGCGGTTTCATCCGCATCGGCGGTCGCTCGCTGCTCAGTGCCAGCCCTGAGCAGTTCCTCCATGCGGAAGACGGAGTCATCCGCACGCGTCCGATCAAGGGGACGCGACCCCGCGGCGTTGACGACGCGCACGACGCCGCACTCGCGTCCGAGCTCGCCGTCGATGCGAAGGAGCGCGCCGAGAACGTCATGATCGTCGACCTGATGCGCAACGACCTGTCGAGGGTCTGCGAACCGGGGTCGATCCGTGTCGACGCGCTGTGGGCGGTCGAGACCTATCCGGCGGTGCATCAGCTCGTCAGCACTGTCAGCGGCACCGCGGCCGCAGGCACGACGGCGAGTGCCCTCCTCGAGGCATCCTTTCCTGCCGGCAGCATGACAGGCGCGCCGAAGCTCTCGGCGATGACGCGTCTGCACGACCTGGAGGGCGCGCCGCGGGGTGTGTATGCCGGATGCTTCGGGTATATCGGCGATGACGGGGCACTCGATCTCGCGATGGTCATCCGCAGCATCGTCCTCGACGGTGCAGAGGCGGTCGTCGGTGCGGGCGGCGGGATCACGTGGCGATCGGTTGCCGCATCCGAGGTCGCAGAGGTCGCGACGAAGGCGCGCGCACCCCTCTCGGCGCTGGGAGCGGAAATGCCTGCGGCCTGGGCTTCCGATATCCTGAACTGACCCCCTTTTCCCTTCAGATTGGTCGTGCGTTCGTTGTCTGAGAACCTGTCCACCTCTCCCGTCGACGAGGAGACCTCCTCGGCGCACGCTATCCAGGCCAAGTGGCAGAAGTACTGGGCGGAGAACGAGACGTTCCTCACCGGCGGCGACGACGACAAGCGGCCCCGCCGCTACGTGCTGGCGATGTTCCCGTACCCCTCGGGTGACCTGCACATGGGCCACGCCGAGAACTACCTCTACTCCGACATCGTGGCCCGGTTCTGGCGCCACCGCGGGCACAACGTGCTCAACCCGATCGGCTGGGACTCCTTCGGTCTGCCGGCCGAGAACGCGGCGATCCGCCAGGGAGCCGACCCGCGCGAGTGGACGTACCAGAACATCGCCCAGCAGAAGCAGGCGTTCCAGAACTACGGCGTCTCGTTCGACTGGTCGCGCGTGCTGCACACCTCTGACCCCGAGTACTACCGCTGGAACCAGTGGCTGTTCCTGAAGCTGCACGAGCGTGGCTTGGCCTATCGCAAGAAGAGCGCCGTCAACTGGTGCCCGAACGACCAGACGGTGCTCGCGAACGAGCAGGTCGTCGACGGACGCTGCGATCGCTGCGGCGCCGAGGTCGTGAAGAAGAAGCTGACGCAGTGGTACTTCAAGATCACGGACTACGCCGACCGACTGCTCGACGACCTGAACCAACTCGAGGGCTTCTGGCCGCACAAGGTGCTGCAGATGCAGCGCAACTGGATCGGCCGCTCGATCGGCGCCGACGTCGATTTCCGCATCGAGGGACGTGAGGAGCCGGTCACGGTGTTCTCGACGCGGCCTGACACGCTGCACGGCGCGACCTTCTTCGTGGTGGCACCTGACTCCGACCTGGCGTCCGAGCTGGCGGCGGATGCTCCTGTCGAGGTGCGCGAGCGCTTCCAGAAGTATCTGGCCGATGTGCAGAAGACCACCGATGTCGACCGTCAGGCGACGGATCGCCCGAAGACCGGCGTCTTCCTCGAGCGGTACGCGATCAACCCTGTCAGCGGCGAGAAGCTGCCGGTCTGGGCGGCCGACTACGTGCTGGCCGACTACGGGCACGGAGCAGTGATGGCCGTGCCTGCGCACGACCAGCGCGATCTCGACTTCGCGCGTGCCTTCGACCTGCCGGTCAAGGTCGTCGTCGACACGACGGCTCCCATCACCGGCGCGATGCCGGTCATCGAGGTCGACGAGGAGGGCGTGCCCATCGACACCGGCGCGGCACTCGACGAGCAGAACCCCGCGTCCACGGGCATCGCGCTGACCGGCGAGGGACGGATGATCAACTCCGGCCCCCTCAACGGTCTGTCGAAGCGCAACGCGATCGCCCGCGCGATCGAGCAGCTCGAGGCGTCCGGCACCGGTCGGGCGGCGAAGAACTACCGACTGCGCGACTGGCTGATCTCTCGCCAGCGCTTCTGGGGCACGCCGATCCCGATGCTGCACGCCGAGGACGGCCGGATCATCCCCGTGCCTGAAGACCAGCTGCCGGTGAAGCTGCCCAGCGTCGAAGGACTCGACCTGAAGCCCAAGGGATCCTCGCCTCTCGGCGCGGCCGAGAGCTGGGTGCGCACGGTGGATTCCGCGAGCGGCGACCCGGTGCTGCGCGACCCCGACACGATGGACACGTTCGTCGACAGCTCGTGGTACTTCCTGCGCTTCCTCTCGCCGAACAGCGACACCGTGGCATTCGATCCGGCTCAGGCGGCTCGCTGGTCGCCGGTTGACTCGTACATCGGCGGCGTCGAGCACGCCATTCTGCACCTGCTCTACGCGCGCTTCATCACCAAGGTGCTGTTCGACATGGGGCTGATCGACTTCACCGAGCCCTTCTCGAACCTGATCAACCAGGGCATGGTCCTGCTCGACGGCGCGAAGATGTCGAAGAGCAAGGGCAACCTGGTGCTCTTCGAAGAGGAGCTCGACGCCTACGGTGCCGATGCACTGCGTGTCGGCCTCGCCTTCGCCGGCCCGGTCGAAGACGACAAGGACTGGGCAGACGTCTCGACCACGGGCGCCCAGAAATTCCTGGCGCGTGCGCTGCGGATCGCCCGTGAGGTGTCGTCCCCGGTCGACGTGGTGTTCGCCGGAGGCGACTCGGCGCTGCGCCGTGCGACGCACAAGCTCCTCGCCGATGCTCCGGCCCTCGTCGAGCAGACGAAGTTCAACGTTCTCGTCGCCCGTCTGATGGAGCTGGTGAATATCACCCGCAAGACCATCGACGGTGCTGCCGGTGCGGCTGATCCGGCTGTCCGCGAAGCCGCCGAGACGGTCGCGGTGATGCTCGACCTGATCGCCCCGCACACCGCGGAGGAGATCTGGGAGATCCTCGGCCACGAGCCCTCCGTCGGTCTCGTCACGTGGCGGTCCGCCGACCCGGCTCTCCTCGTCGAAGACACGGTGACCGCTGTCGTGCAGGTGGGCGGCAAGGTCCGCGCCCAGCTCGAGGTGCCGGCGCGCATCGGCGAGGCCGAGCTCGAAGCACTGGCTCGCGCCGATGAGCGGGTCATCCGTTCGATCGGCGACCGCGAGATCATCAAGGTCGTCGTGCGCGCTCCGAAGATCGTCAGCATAGTCGTCAAGGGCTGATCCCGCGGTTCATCACCGCCGACTCATCCGCTCTGCACATCCGGCCGCCTGCGGGGGTTCTCCCCGATGGGCGGCCGGACGTCTTTCCTCCCTCGGCGGGCCCCTTAGCGTTGTCGCATGCCCGAGTCCCCGTCTGCGTCGACACCCCCGCGACGGCTGAGGCTGGGCGTCGGCGCAGCGATCGTGCTTGCGCTCGTCGTGCTCTCGGCCGCAGTCGGGCTCGGGTTGATGCGGGGCCAGGCCGCACCCACGGAGTCCGTGCCGCTGTCGACCGGAGGTGAGAGGACCGCAGGCTCATCGGGCGAGCTGTACGTCCATGTGCTCGGAGCCGTGGCGAATCCTGGGCTCTACGTCCTCGACCTCGATGCGCGGTTGGTCGACGCGGTGGCTGCTGCCGGGGGAACGACCGAAGACGCCGACCTTGCCGCGATCAATCTCGCCCGCGTGCTCTCGGACGGCGAGCAGATCATCGTGCCGGTGGTCGGAGCAGCTGCTGCAGACACAGGAGGATCCACGCCTGGCGATGACCGAGTCGATCTCAACACGGCTGATCAGGCAGCGCTCGAGACTCTGCCGCGTATCGGTCCTGCGCTGGCGGAGCGCATCATCGCGTGGCGAGAGGAGAACGGGCGGTTCGCCTCGGTCGATGATCTGCTCGCCGTGCCGGGCATCGGAGAGAAGATGCTCGCCGGCATCCGTGACGCGGTGCGCGTGTGACGCGCGAGGGATCGCCCCCGGAGCTGGTCGGGCTGCCGCACAGCTCGATCGTCCCGTCGTCGTCGTCGCGCGTGGGAGTGACAGACTGAGCAGCCGGAGGGGGAGTCATCATGGCTGCGAAGAACGGGACGAAGAAGAAGGCATCCGCGAGGAAGTCCTCCGCGGGGATCGCCTCCGCGATGGATGCGGAGTCGATCGAGCTGATCCCGCGTCGCTGGTGGTGGGTGCTTCTCTGCGTCGGGGTGCTCTCGATCGCGCTCGGCCTCGTCATGGCGGCCGTCTACAGCATCCCCTACGCGATCGATGAGCCCGGACGCATGAATCTGCCTTTCGTGGACGAGTACCCCACTGTCGTCGAGATCCTGCTCCCGCCGTTCTTCGCGTTCTTCATCGGAGGAATCCTCACGTTCCTGGGCGAGCTCCTTCGTCGCGGGACGATGATCAAGAACGAGGTCACCAATGTCGCCGTCTTCCGACCGCTCCCTGTCGTCGTCCACGCCGCGTGGATCCTCCCGCCGTTCGTCGCGTGGCTGATCGCGATGCCCTGGCTGCTCTCTCTCCTGGTCCGGCACGCGGATGCGGGGCAGGACGCGATGATCCTCGACGCGGAATCGGATGCCGTGTTCCTCATCGGCGTCTACGGAGGCCTTGCCGCGCTGATGACCGGAGCGGTTGTGGGATCGCTGTTCAAGAAGCTCTGGTTCCTCGCCGTGGTGCGGCGATTCGGTGTTCCCGATTCGTCCTCGGCGTTCTGGTGGAGCTTCTCGTTCTACTGGCGGCTCGATGTATGGCTCGTCGCGCTGGGTGTCCTCCTGCTCGGTCTGGCGCCCCTGCCGTGGCAGCTCACCAGCGCCGGAGGCACAGCAGTGACGTTGGGTGGCGGAGCGGCGCTCTTGACGCTCGGCCTGCTGACATGCACGCAGTTCTTCAGAGCGGGTATGCCGTTGGGCGTCGGCGTGTCCGTCACCGGAGGTTACCGATCGCTGCTGACGCCTCGTCGGCCGTGACCGCGAGCCGCGACGTCATCGCACGTCAGCCGTGAAGCGGTGCGGTGCTCCCCGAATACCCCGCGTCAGACAGCACCGCACGCGCGGCACGCTCGCCAGACGCGAGGGCGCCTTGAATCGACGCGGTGTCTCGATGGTCCCCTGCGACGTACAGGCGCTCGGCGTAGCGCGGCGGTCGCGCTGCTCCGAGGGGTGCCAGTTGGGCCGGGAGCGCGTCTTCGATGTCGTCGCGCCGTATCAACTCCCACGTGCTGGTGTCTGCACCCCAGATCTCACTCAGGTGGAGGCGGACTTCGTGCTCTTCGGCCGGATCGCCGCCGCGTGGCAGCAGGCATGTCGCGGCGATGAGGTGACGTCCGGCCGGCGCGTACGAGGGCACTGTGTGCGTCATCACGACGGTGTTGACGACGGGGCCGCGGTCTCGGCGCCCATCGACGGTGAGCAACGCGGATCCGGTCGGTGGTTCGGCGGCGGCGAACCACCATGTCTGCAGGCCGTTCGTCGCGGGAGTGAGAAGTCCGGTGAGACCGGCGACGTCATGGGGACCGACCGCGACGACCACCCGAGCAGACCCGACGGAGTCGCCGTCGGCCAGTGCCACCCGCACGCCATCGCCGCGCGCCGATATCCGCTCCGCACGGGAATCGAGACGGATGTCGGCGCCCGCCGTGCGTGCGCGGGCGGCGAGCTGCTCCGGGACCGCAGCTATCCCTTGTGCGGGCAGGCCAGGGCGGCCGAGCGCGAAGTACCGCACGAGCAGCCGGGCGAACGCGTTCGACGTCTCGAACTGGCTCTCCGCCAGGACCCCGGCGAGGAACGGCTCGAGCACGGCGGTGCGGAGCGGGCCACGCAGGCCCACGGCCTCCCAGCCCTCGCGCACGGTGACATCGCTCCGGGCAAGACGAGAGAGCGGACGCACCAATGCCGGCGCGGCCCAGCGTGCCAGCGCGACGGCATCCCGACCGTTCACCAGGCCGCTGCGCAACGACGTGCCGATCGACATCGGGTGCCGCAACGGATGCCGCAGCTCGGCCATCCCATCCGCGGTGCGCACCCCCACACCGACCGGGAAGGTCCCCAGCGCGAGCGCGTCGAGATCGACGCTGCGGCGGAGCGCCGGGTAGGCCGGATTGAGCACCTGAAAGCCGCGATCCAGCCGGAACCCGTCGATGATGTCGGTGCGCTGGCGTCCCCCCACCGCATCCGCGGCGTCGAGGACGATGACATCGAGGCCCTGCGCGGCGAGCCGCCCGGCGCATCGGAGCCCCGCGAGTCCTGCGCCGATCACGATCACGTCATGCATTCGCGACAACCTTCCCTCGGCGGATCGTCGCCGCGCGCCGGCCGATCGTCGCGCGTTCGTCACCGTCGATTCGATCCAGCGTCCGCTCCATGGCACCAGCGTACGGGGATGCCCTGGCGAGCAGGGTGGTCCGCCGTCTGTCGCACATCTGTCCCCCGAACGGCCGATACCGGAGACTGCGGACATACGCGAGGATGGGTTCTTCTGAGGAGTGCGAGTGACAGGTGGGGCGCGATGAGGGTCTTTCGATGACGGCACCCGACCAGCCGGTGGATGAGCTGTCCGATTTCGCTGAGCTCATGGCGCACGAGCAGGAGTTCAGCGGTGACGGGATCGATCCTGCGGCGCGCAGACGACGCAGGCGACGAGGGCTCGTCATCACCGCCGTCTGCCTCGTTCTGCTGCTGGCCGTGACAGGAGGCTATGTCGGGTCGGCACTCACGGCGCCGGTGAATCCGCCGGCGGTGACCACTCGCGCACCGCAGGTTCCGGTTGGTGACGCTGCTGCCATCCCCACGCATACGGCCGCAGCATCAGCGATCAGCATCGCCGGCGCCGACGCCTATCTGGGCGACGCAGCCAGCGGGACCTGGTCGGCGACAGGGACGGGCGAACCGCTCCCGATCGCGAGCATCACCAAGCTCATCACCGCCCTCGTCATCCTCGACGCGGCGCCGCTCGCCTCCGCGGACGACCCCGGACCGACCATCATGTTCGGCAAGGCCGACCACGATCTGTACGACGAGTACTACGTGCAGGGCGCGACCATCGCTCCGATGCCCACCGGCACCTCGATGTCGCTGCATGATGCCCTGGCCGTCATGCTCATCCCTTCCGCGAGCAACTACGCCCAGGCGCTGTCATCGCAGATCTTCGGCTCGCAGAACGCGTTCCTCGGCGCGACGCGCGACTGGCTCGCAGCCCGCGGACTCTCTGGAACGACGGTCGCGGAGCCCACGGGCATCAGTCCGCGCAACACGAGCACACCCGCCGACCTGCTGGCCATCGCGAAGCTCGCTGCCGCGCATCCGGCGATCGCGAAGATCGTCGCGACGTCGTCGGTCTCCATCCCCGGCGCCGGTCCGCTGTACAACACCAACGACCTTCTCGGCACAGCGGGGATCACGGGGCTGAAGACCGGGAACCTGGGCGAGGGCACGCACAACCTGCTGTACACGGCGACACTCGACGTGGGCGCTGCCGATCCGCTCGCGGTCACCGGCGTCGTCCTCGGGGGATCATCGCATGCGGCGGTGAATGCCACGGTGATCGCCGTACTCGAGAGCATCCGCTCCGGTTTCCACCAGGTGCCCGTCGCGACCGAGGGCCAGGAGGTCGGATCTATCTCAACGCCCTGGGGGTCTGCCGCCAAGATGGTCATCGCCGAGAGTGCGTCGATCTTCACCTGGTCGGACACGCCGATCGAGCTGACGATGGACATCGAGACCCCGCCCACGTACCGCGACGGCACGGTCGTGGGAAGTGTCACCTGGACAGCCGGACCGAACACGGTCACCGCTCCTGTGAAGATCGCGGGGAGCATCGACCAGCCCACCGAATGGTGGCGGCTCACCCACCCGTCCGAGCTCGGCTCCCTGATGGATGCCGGGGACTGAAGCTGTTCAGCAACACGGGGACTGCAACCACAGCGATCTCGCACACGATCCTCGTGCTGGGGACATTGAGAGCAGTGCTGGCTGTTCCGCCTTCCCTCAGCTAGCACCAAGTGTGGCCGCGCGCACTCCTCGAGGTCGTGCAGGAGCCGCCATGGTGTCGCTCGACGCTTCTGCACACTGCGGCGTCGTCGACGCTTGTGCACAGTGCTCGGGTCCATGTCGGCGAGGCTGCTTCGGGGGATCCTAGGTTCTTCTGATGGGAGCATCCGCGACGAGGGCGAGCAGTCGAGGGATGCTCACTGTGATCCGCGACGTCGTGCTCGCGTGAGGCGGGATCTGCGGATGCTGCCCATCGCGGTGGCTGTGTGGATGGTCGCGCTCCTCTGTGTGTTCGTCCCTGCTGCGGCAGGATGGTGCGCGCTGGGGAGCGGATGCGGCGCGATCGTGGTGCTGGGGATCGTGCTGAAGCGTCGGGAACATGCTGCGTCGAGGGCAGGACTGATCGTGGTGCTCCTTGCCGCCGCTGCGGCCGTGTCCATCGCAGCCATGACCGCGATGCCCGCCCGCGTCAACGCGGCGTCGTGGGATGGGCGGGTGGTCGAGGTGAGGGGGGAGGTCACGTCGTCGGCATCGGTGGGTCGGGACGGGCGACTGTGGATGGAAGTGCAGCTCACCGGCATCGGGTCACCGGGGTCGGTGCGTGGGGCATCGGCTCCGGTGCGGGTCGGCATCGATCCGGCCGACGGGTTCGATCTCGGCGCGACGCTCACAGTGACAGGCGAGGCAGCGGCGACGGACGCGGGGGAGAGGTCGGCGCTCGTGGTGTTCGCGAGCACCGCGTCGGTCGAGGTTGCGGCGTCCGGCGCGTTCGCGGTGGCGGCCGATGCCCGGAGCGCCTTCATCGAGCGGTCCACACGCCTTCCCGAACCGGGAGCCGGCCTGCTCCCTGGCCTCGCGGTCGGGGATACTCGCGCGGTGTCGACCGAACTGAGCGACGACATGCGCACGAGCGGACTCAGTCATCTGACCGCGGTCAGCGGTGCGAATTGCGCGATCGTCGTCGGGGCCGTCTTCTGGCTGGCCGCGCTGTGCGGGGCCGGACGTGTGACGCGGGTCGTCGCAGCTGCCGTCGCGCTCACGGGTTTCGTCGTCCTCGTGACGCCGGAACCCAGCGTGATCCGGGCGGCGGTCATGGCCGGCGTCGCGATGCTGTCATTGCTGCTTGGCCGGCCGAGCGCCGGGGCCGGAATGCTGGCGCTCAGCGCGAGCGGCATCCTCATCGCCGACCCATGGCTGGCCTCCACCGCGGGGTTCGCACTGTCGGTCGCCGCATCGGGTGCGCTGATCATGCTCTCGCCGTCACTCACCCGCGGACTCGCACGGTGGATGCCGCAGCCGCTCGCTCTCGCGATCGCCGTGCCGACGGCAGCACAGCTGGTGTGCGGTCCCGTCATCGCCCTGTTCGCCGAGCAGCAGTCACTCGTCGGTCTGGCGGCGAACCTGCTGGCCGCCCCTGCGGCACCGATCGCCACGATCATCGGCCTCCTCGCATGCCTCGCGGCTCCGCTGCCATTGCTCGCAGACCTTCTGGCCGCCTCCGCGTGGTTGCCGGCCGCCTGGATCGCTCAGACGGCCGGCATCACCGCGCGACTTCCGTACGCGCAGGTCGCCGTGGCTCCCGGCATCCCAAGCGCAGCGCTCGTCGGCATCGTGAGCGCGGCGGCCGGGGTGATTCTGACCGGCGGATGCCGCACGGTCCCGATTGTCAGAGCTGCGTCAGCATCCGTCATCGCAGTGATGCTCGCCTTGGGCAGCGCCCACGTCGCCCTCGACGGGCCGCTCGCGAGCGCCACCAGCCCGGACGGCTGGTCGATCGCCGCCTGCGACGTCGGCCAAGGAGATGCGCTCCTCGTCAGGTCGGACGGCCGGATCGCGCTGATCGACACGGGCCCGGAGCCCGAGCCCCTGGCTGCCTGCCTGCGCAGTCTCGGCGTCGAGTACATCGACATGCTCGTTCTCACGCACTTCGACCTCGATCACGTGGGCGGCGTCACCGCCGTGCAGGGGAGAGTCGGGGCGGTGCTGCACGGACCGCCGGGGGAGAGCGGCGACGAGCTGATGCTGCAGCGCCTCGCTGACGGTGGCGCGGCGGTCACCCTCGCGACGGCGGGGATGCAGGGGGAGCTGGGCACCGCATCGTGGCAGGTGCTGTGGCCGCAGCGCGGATCCGAGGTGTTCCCGCCAGGCAACGACCAGAGCGTGGTTCTCGAGGTCGAAGGCGGCGGTGTGCCGCGGGCTCTCTTTCTCGGCGACCTGTCGGCGGAGGCTCAGCGGATGCTGGTGCGCACCGCGCATCTCAGGGGCAGCTACGCGGTGGTCAAGGTCGCACACCACGGCAGCGCCGACCAGGACGTCCGGCTCTATCAGGACCTGCGCCCGATCATCGCCCTGTTCAGTGCCGGCATCGACAACGACTACGGGCATCCGCGAGCAGAGTCACTCGCGTCGCTCGCGGCCGCCGGAGCGCGGGTGCTGCGCACCGACCAGCAGGGCCGACTGCTCGTCGGTCTCGATGGGGACGAGCTGCAGGTCTGGACAGAGAGACAGCCGCCCTGACGACGAGGGCGACGTCTGCGGCCCCCGGTAGTCTGGAAGCATGGCTGCTTCTCGTACCCCCTCCCGCGGCGGAGCGAAGGCAGCCAAGATCGCGCAGGTCTCCTGGCGCGAGCCACGACCGGCTCCCGTCGTGCTCGTGTTCGGCCCTGAAGAGGTCTGCGCAGAGCGTGCGATCGCCGGAGTGCGCGACTACCTCCGCACCGAAGACCCTGCGCTCGAGGTGACCGATGTCCGCGCTGATGACTACGCGCCCGGCACCCTCCTTTCGTTGACCTCGCCGTCGCTGTTCGGCGAGCCCCGTCTCGTGCGCGTGTCGGGTGTCGAGAAGTGCTCGGATGCCTTCCTGCAGGAGGCTGTCTCCTATCTGGATCACCCCCAGGAGGGTGCGACGGTCATCCTCCGGCACACCGGAGCCAGCGTCCGAGGCAAGAAGCTGCTCGACGCCGTGCGCGCCGGCACAGGCGACGGCATCGAGATCCCGTGCCCCGCGGTCAAGCGTGACAGCGATCGCGTCGACTTCGCCGCAGGGGAGTTCAAGGCGGCCAAGAAGCGGATCGCACCGCCTGCGCTGCGCGCCCTGGTCTCGGCGTTCGCCGATGACCTCACCGAGCTTGCGGCGGCATGTCAGCAGTTGATCGTCGACGTCGAGGGCGACATCACCGAAGATGTCGTCACGAAGTACTACGGCGGGCGCGTCGAGGTGTCGGCCTTCGTCGTCGCCGACACGGCGATCGCCGGACGCTACGGCGACGCCCTGGTCGCGCTGCGCCATGCGCTCGCATCCGGCGCCGACCCGGTGCCGATGGTCGCCGCCTTCGCGATGAAGCTGCGGACGATGGCACGCGTCGCCGGCAACCGCGAACCCAGCCGTCAGCTCGCCCAGCGGCTCGGAATGAAGGACTGGCAGGTCGACCGCGCGCGGCGCGACCTCGCCGGGTGGAACGAGCGCTCGCTCGGCATGGCAATCCAGGCGACGGCGCGCGCCGATGCCGAGGTCAAGGGCGCGGCGCGCGACCCGATCTTCGCGCTCGAGCGCATGCTCACGGTCATCGCGACCCGTCAGCCGTTCGGCGAGTGAGCGTCGCTGCGGTCGCGCGGCACCATCACTGACATCCACGCTCTTCGCCCCGGCGAATGAGCGCCGCCACGCATGCCCGACGTATGGCAAGTGCACATCAGCGCACGCGAAAGAGCCCGCCCCGCGAACGGGACGGGCTCTTGTCACACCGTCAGGCGTGGAATCAGCTCAGAGAGCGGAGACCTGCTTGGCGATGGAGGACTTGCGGTTCGCAGCCTGGTTCTGGTGGATGACACCCTTGCTGACGGCCTTGTCGAGCTTGCGGGAGGCGGCCTTCAGAGCCTTCTCGGCTGCAGCCTTGTCGCCGGAGATGACAGCAGCGCGCGTCGCGCGGATGTGCGTCTTCAGCTCGCTCTTCACGGCCTTGTTGCGCTCGTGAGCCTTGTCGTTGGTCTTGTTGCGCTTGATCTGCGACTTGATGTTTGCCACGTGTGGACGCTTTCTGTACGGAGTTGTTAGGAAATGCCGGCAGAAGAAGAGGGCTTCCACTCGGCGGTCGTGAGGGAAGAACCCACACGCAAGCCAAGAACCAACTCTACCAGCATCCGGCCGGTTCACCCTAAACGGGATCATGCACCCTTTTGCGGGTGCGGCATCCGTGCTTGCGGGTGCACAATCATCAGTATCCCGACACTCGCGTCGCGAGATCGACGTCAAGGAGCGACATGAGCCCCGCCCTCCCAGCTGTCTCGCCGATGCCCAGCTCGCGCAGGGTCGGGCCGGGATGGATGACCGTGTTCACCCTCGCATGGCTGGCCATCTGGACGGTGCAGCTCACGCCCGTGCAGCTTCTGCTGCCACTCCAGCTCGACACTGCGGAGGACGACTGGATCAGCGGCGTCATCTCCTCGGGGTTCGTGCTCGGCATCGGCGGTCTCGCCGGCATCGTCGCAGGTCCGGTGGCCGGCACCCTGTCAGACCGAGCACGAGTCGCACGCCGACGCCGGCGTCCGTGGGCGATCGGCGGCGTGCTCGTCACCGCGGTCTTCCTCGTCGTCACCGGCTTCAGCGAAGGCCCCTGGGCCGTGGGCGCCGCATGGGTCGGGGTTTCCATCGGAGTCTCGGTGTCGTCGGCCGCCTTCACCGCACTCATCGCCGACCAGCTCCCGACGACGCAGCGGGGCGCGGCAGCCGCTGCCGTCGGGTCGAGTCAGGCGGTGGGGATCGTCCTGGGGGTCGGCCTCGTGGTGCTCCTCGGCCTCGGCATCCGCGACGCCTACCTTCTGCTCGCTGCGGTGATCAGTGTCGTGGGAACGGCCGCGGCGCTGCTCCTTCCCGACCCGCCTGCGCTCGTCCGCACCCGGCCGGGCACAAGTGATCGTCGTCTGCTGGCATCGCTGCGCGATAGGGACTTCGCCTGGATGCTGTCAGGCCGCCTCGTGACCAACATCGGCAACGCGCTGGGCACCGCGCTGTTCCTCTTCTTCCTGCTCCACGGGCTGAACCAGGAGACGACGGTGGCGCAAGACAATCTGCTGCTCCTGATCGTGGACTACACGCTGTTCGTGGTGCTCGCGTCGGTGGTCACGGGCGTGCTGTCCGATCGCACCGGCAACAGACGCACCCTCACCATCCTGGCCACGTTCGTGCAGGCGGCCTCCGGCATCGTGATCGCCGTCGTCCCGACGTTCGAGGCGACGATGGTCGCGGCGGCGCTCATGGGGCTGGGCTACGGCGCGTTCTCCACAGTCGGACTCGCCTTCGCCGCCGATCTGCTTCCCGACGAGAAGGATCACGCCCGCGACCTCGGCATCGTCTACGTCACCGCCGCCCTCGGCCAGCTGATCGGCCCTGTACTCGGCGCAGGACTCGTGGCGCTCGTCGGCGGGTTCTGGCTCGTGTTCGTCGTCGCCGCCGTGCTGTCGCTCGTCGGCGGCGGGCTCACCGCTCTCGCGAGGCAGCCTGCCCGGGATCCGTTGCCGCAGCCGTAGCTTCGGACTCGATGGTCGCGACGGCCAGACGCAGGACGGCGTTGAAGATCTGCGGACGCATCGCGGTGACGAGATGGGTGGTGCGAGGCACGACGATCAGCTCGGCGTGCGGCGCGAGCCGTCGGAAGAGGGCTTCGTTGACCCGCAGCTGATCCCACTGCCCGTTCACGAACCACAGCGGCACCTCGATGCGAGAGACGGCCGTCGCGAGGTCGAGGGTGGCGAGGTTCCGGAGGGCCGTGTCCTGCGTATCCAGGGCGTAACCTCCCGCGGCGAAGTCTCCGCGCGTCTCGATCGGGATCGTCGCGGCGAGAAACCGCCGTGTGAGCCACATCCCGCGATCTGGCAGGCGATCGACCGCCCGGGCGATCGCACGATACGCCGCAAGCCCGGCGCCGCGGGGGAGCGACGTGCACGACGCAGCCACCAGTCCGGCGACTCTCGGCGCCTCGGCGCCCCCGACATAGGCGAGCGACAGCAAGCCGCCCATCGAGTGTCCGACGAGCAGTACGGGCCCTCGAGTGGCGGCGTCGCGCACGGCGACGTCGATCGTGTGAAGCGCCTCGTGCAGGGTGAAGTCCTCGTCCATCCGCGTGCCGTGGCCGGGAAGATCGACAGCGATGGCGGGTATGCCCTGGTCGGCGAGGAACTCGAGTTGCGAGCGCCACATCGTCGCGGACGTGCGGATGCCGTGCACGAAGACGATCTGGACGTTCACGCCTTCAGCATAGAGAAAGCGGGGCCGGTGGATGAACCACCGACCCCGCTGCGAAGCACTGACGAGTCAGGCTCCGAATGGATTACTTCTCGTATCCCACGTTCTCCACCGGCGTGATGCCGAAGAGGTCGAGACCCACGTAGGGCTCGGGCGTGAGGTTGGCGAGACCCTCCTTGACGGTCCAGATCTCCGGGCCGTTGAGGACCGGGATGACGCCCCAGGTCTTCGCGAAGATCTCGGACTCCATCTCCATGGCCTTCTTGGTCTGCTCGACCGGGTCGGAGATCGTCTCGAGCTCATCGTGGATCATCTTGTCGATCTCCTCGGTGCCGGTGCCCGAGAGGTTCAGACCGCTGTCCGAGCAGTACAGCTGGCAGAACCAGGCAGCACCGAACGGGTCGGACGACGTGAAGTTGAGGAAGAAGATGTCACCGTTCTGCGTGGTGTAGTCCTCTGCGAAGTCCGCCGACGGACGCTGGTCGATGACGACCTCGACACCGACCTCCTTCAGCTGAGCCTGCACCGCGAGCGTGCGGGCACGAGCGGTCTCGGTGTCGGAGTGGTTCGGGAAGACGAGCGACAGGCGCTGGCCGTCCTTCTCGCGGATGCCGTCGGCACCGGCGACCCAGCCGGCCTCATCGAGGAGCTTGTTGGCGCCCTCGGTGTCGCCGTCCTTGCGGCCGGCCTCTTCCAGAGCGTTGATGTAGTTCGGCTGGAACGAGAACAGCGTGAGGGAACCGGCGGGCTCCTCCGTGTAGTTCAGACCGTTGAAGACGATGTCCTTGACCTGCTCGATGCTGATGGCCTCGAACACGGCCTTGCGGACCTCGAGGTCGGCAAGCACGGGGTTGGTCGAGTTCAGCGTGAAGATCGCGTTCGCGGTGGCCTGACCCTTGTAGGTCTTGACACCTTCGAGGCCCTCGACCTGTGCGAGCAGCTCGGCGCTGCCGGTCTCGGCCATGTCGACCTCGCCGTTGCGCAGTGCGTTGACCGCCGCGGTCGGCTCCATCTGGATGAAGGAGACCTTGTCGAGCAGCGGAGCGTTGCCCCACCACTTCTCGTTCGGGACGAGGGTGACGACGCCGCCGGTCTTGTCGAAGTTCTCGACCGTGTAGGGGCCAGCGCCCCACTCCGGGTGCCAGTCGCCGAGGAAGGCGGTGTTGAAGAGTTCAGGCGTGTTGACCGCCGGGTGCAGCAGCTGCGAGTAGACCATCTCGGGCCAGGCGAACTCGCCCTTGAAGGTGACGATGACGTCGCGGTCGTTCTCGCCGGCCTCGACGGACTCGATCTCCTTCCAGCCGTCGGTCGCGTTCGGCTGGTATTCCTCGTTCTCGCCGTTCTGGGCTTCCCAGGTGGCCTTGAACGCGGTGACGTCGATCGGCGTGCCGTCGTTCCAGACCGCCTTCTCGTTGACCTTGAAGTGCAGGACGGTCTTGCCGTCCTCGACACCGAAGGAGTAGTCGTCGAGGTACGCGTCGTTCTTCTTGACCGTGCCGTCAGGATCCATGAGCAGGATCTGCGGGCGGAACCACGTGCCGACCTGCGTGACGCGCGCGTCGCCGTCGCTGTGGAAGTAGTTCAGCTGCTCGGCGATGTTCGAGATCGGGATGCGGAGTTCGCCACCCTCTGCGAGGTTCTCGCGGGGCTGCGGGTTGTAGTCCGCGCCCTCGACCGTCTGAGCTTCGCCTTCGCCGCTGTTGCCGCCGCCGTTGCCTGCCGGTGCACACCCGCTCATGACGAGTGCGAAGGCGGCGCCGAGAGCAGCGATGCCCATCAGCTTCTGATGCCGTTTCATGGTACTCCTTAGTGCCTGTCGGCCTTACTTGGGATAGGGGCAGACTAACCCCGCAACTCGCGGGCGAAACCCCAGGGACACGGAACCGTTACCGGACTGTGCACATCGGTATACAGGTCAGCTGGCGGCGATCGCCTCGGCATCGAAGCCCTCGACCGGGAGGATGATCCGCTCGCGGGTGCGCTCGATGTCAGGGTCGGGAATCGGGATCGCCGACAGCAGCGCCTTCGTGTACGGATGCTGCGGATCGTCGAACACCTGATCGACATCACCGTGCTCGACGAACGATCCCTTGTACATCACAGCGACCCGGTCGGCGATGTGCCGCACGACCGCGAGGTCATGGGCGACGAACAGATACGACAGGCCGAGCTTGGCCTTCAGCTCGTCGAGCAGGTTGATCACGCCGGCCTGGATCGAGACGTCGAGCGCCGAGACGGGCTCGTCGAGCACGACGATCTTGGGGTTCGTCGACAGTGCTCGTGCGATGCCGATGCGCTGACGCTGGCCGCCCGAGAACGCCTGGGGGAATCGATCGCTGTGCGCGGGGTCGAGACCGACGAGCCCCATGAGCTCTTCGACGCGGTCGAACACATCGTCCTTGCTCATGCCGATCGCGAGCATCGGCTCGGCGATGATGTCCCAGACGGTCATTCGAGGGTCGAGTGCCCCCATCGGATCCTGGAACACGATCTGCAGGTCGCGGCGGAGCTTGCGCTCCTCTGCACGGTTCTTGATGTCGGCGACGCTGGTGCCGCCGATCCGGATGTCGCCGTCCTCCTGCTCGACCAGGTCCATGATCTGCAGCAGCGTCGTGGTCTTGCCGCTGCCGGACTCGCCGACGATCGCGAGGGTCTCACCCTGGCGGATGTCGAAGCTGATGCCCTTGACAGCGTGCACCTCGCCGACCTTGCGCTTGAAGAAGGCACCCTTCATCAGCGGGAAGATCTTGTTGAGGTTGACCGCCTCCAGCGTGATCGGGCGATCCTCGCGCGGCACCTTGGCGAGCGTGCTCTCGGGGATCTCGGGGATCGGGAACACCGGCAGCCCGCCGATCTTCCCATCGTCGTCGATGTCGTTCGCGCGGATGCAGGCGACCGAGTGATCGGTGTGCCCGCTCGTGGTGATCGGCAGCAGGTCGGGCTCACGCTCACGGCACGCATCGATCGCGATCGGGCAGCGCGCCGCGAACGGGCACGCATCCGGCAGGTTGATCAGCAGCGGAGGGTTGCCCTTGATCGGGATCAGCGGCACCTTCTCGGTCTTGTCGACGCGGGGGATGGCTCCGAGCAGGCCGATCGAGTACGGCATCCGGGTGCGGTAGAACAGCTCGCGCACCGGTGCGTGCTCGACGGGCTTTCCCGCGTACATCACGAGTACGTCGTCGGCGGTCTTCGCGACGACGCCCATGTCGTGGGTGATGATGATCATCGCGGCGCCGGTCTCCTCCTGCGCCTTCTCCATGAGCTCGAGGATCTGAGCCTGGATGGTGACGTCGAGCGCGGTGGTCGGCTCGTCGGCGATGATCAGCTTCGGATTGTTGGCCATCGCGATGGCGATCACGACGCGCTGACGCATGCCGCCGGAGAACTCGTGCGGGAACGCCTTCATCCGGCGCTCCGCCTCGGGGATCCCCACGAGCTTCAGCAGCTCGACCGAGCGGTCCCAGGCATCCTTCTTCGACAGTCGACGGTGCACGGTGAGCGCCTCGATCAGCTGGTCGCCGATCGTGAAGACCGGAGTGAGCGAGGTCAGCGGGTCCTGGAAGACCATGGCCATGCCGTTGCCGCGGATCACCGAGAGCTGCTTGTCGGACTTGCCGAGAAGCTCCTGGCCGTCGTAGATGATGGAGCCGCTGACCTTGGCATTGTCGTCGAGCAGGCCCATGATCGCGAGCGAGGTGACGGACTTGCCGGAGCCGGACTCGCCGACGATGCCGAGCGTCTTGCCCGCTTCGAGATCGAAGGAGACGCCACGCACGGCGTCCACGCGACCAGCTTCGGACGGGAAGCTGACCTTGAGGTCTCGGACCGAAAGAACAGTACTCATGCGCGACCTCCAGCCGCCGAGGTCGGATCGAGGGCGTCGCGCAGACCGTCGGCGATGAGTGCCATCGAGACGGTGAGCAGCGTCAGCGCCGCCGCGGGGAAGTAGAACAGCCACGGCGCACTCACGAGCGTGCTCGAGCCGTATCCGATGAGCGCACCGAGCGAGACGTCGGGCAGCTTCACACCGAACCCGAGGAACGACAGGGCGGTCTCGGTGAGCACCGCCGAGACGACGCCGAGGGTGAAGTTGATCACCAGCAGCGAGCCGATGTTCGGCAGCATGTGGCGGATCACGATCCGCATGCCCGACAGGCCGGCGTAGCGGGCGGCGTGGACGTACTCGCGCTCACGGATCGACAGCGACAGCGTCCAGATGACGCGCGCGGGGAAGAACCATCCGACGATGAAGATCATCACGAGCGAGATCACGAGCCAGTTTCCGCCGGCGTCGTTCGAGATCATCGCGAGGATGAGGAAGTTCGGCACGACCATCATGAAGTGGATGATGGCGAGCATGATGCGCTCGTAGCGTCCGCCGAAGTACGCGGCCGTCGCACCGACGATGGCCGAGACCACGGTCGTGCCGATCGCCACCAGCGCAGCGATCATCATCGAGCGCTGGAGGCCTACGGCGACCTGCGCGAAGTTGTCGTTGCCCGATCCGTTCGTCCCGAACCAGTGCTCGGCCGACGGCCCCGTGCGCAGCGCGAGGAAGTCGAGGTCGGTGTGCGAATAGGGCGAGATCAGCGGACCGACGATCGCGAAGACCACCAGCAGGGCGAGGATGACGACGCCGATCAGCGCGCCGCGGTTGCGCATGAAGCGACGCGTGTACAGCGTCAGCATCGAAGTGCGCTTGCGGTTCTTCGGCTTGTCTGCGATTTCGGGGGAGACCCCGATGCTTTCCAGAGCCATCAGCTCACCCGCACTCTCGGATCGAGGACGACGACGGCAATGTCGGCGAGGATCGCGCCGATCGCGGTCATCAGGGCGCCGAATGCCGCGACCGCGACGACGCCGTGGATGTCGTTGTTGTTGAGGGTCTGGATGAAGTAGCGCCCCATCCCGTTCCAGTTGAAGATCGTCTCGGTCAGCACCGCACCCGTGAAGACGGCCGGGATGGTGAACGCGACCTGCGTCGTGACGGGGATCAGCGACGTTCGCAGAGCGTGCTTGCGGATCGCCTGCTGCTTGGTCAGCCCCTTCGCCCGCGCGGTGCGCACGTAGTCGGCCTTGATGTTGTCGAGCAGCAGCGAGCGCTGGAGGAAGTGGATGCCGGCATACCCCGTGAGTACGAGGGCCAGCGTGGGGAGGGTCAGATGCTGCAGCACATCGACGAGCACGGGGAAGAAGCCCTCCACCCCCTGACTGGACGAACCCACCACGTAGAAGACGGTCGTGCCGACCGCGTTGTTGAAGTTGATCGCCAGGAGGACCAGAGCGAAGCCGGCGACGACGGTGGGGATGTTCATCGTGATGATGCTCGTGCCCTGACCGATGCGGTCAGCGAGCTTGTACTGCCGCGAGGCGGTGTACACGCCGAGGGCGATGCCGAGGATCGTCGTGATGATCGTCGCACCGAGCACGAGCTCGGCACTGATCCAGACGCGGTAGGCGACCTGCTCGTTGATCGACTCGCCCGTCGGGCTGAGGCCCCAGTTCCAGTGGAAGAGGATGTTCGAGAACCAGGTCCACCATCGCTCGATGAGAGGCACCGACTCGCTGAGGTTGCGAGGACCCAGCAGATTGTCGATCTGGTCGGCGGAGAGAGGAGGACGCCGTCCGACGTAGTTGTTCTCAGGGTCGAGGTACAGCCACGCGAGGAAGTACGTGATGTTCGTCGCGATGACGATCATCAGCACCCAACCCAGCAGGCGGCGCAACAGATACTTGATCAAGGTGATGGTTCTCTCTCTATTTCAGACGCGCACGGAGCCTGCCGACGCAACGCTGAGCCGGAGGGAGACAGTCGTTCACCGTCTGCCGATCTGCGCGAATCGACCTCGGCACCTGGTGTGTGACGGAGTCTTATCGCTCACGGGATCCGGTGTCACGGATGGCTCCCGGGCAACCTCGGCAGAATATCACCATCCTGATTGAATCGGCATATCGCTGGCCGGGTCGGATCGGACGAAGCGGGCATTAGTCGCGCCTCACCGTAGAATCGTCAGGACATGTCACCACGCGCCCTCACTCCGCTTCAGCCTGCCGCGACGCCTTCGGCGCAGATCCGCAATTTCTGCATCATCGCGCACATCGATCACGGCAAGTCGACCCTCGCCGACCGCATGCTCCAGATCACCGGCGTGGTCTCGGACCGTGACATGCGCGCGCAGTACCTCGACCGCATGGACATCGAGCGCGAGCGCGGCATCACCATCAAGAGCCAGGCCGTGCGGATGCCGTGGGAGATCGACGGCGAGACCTTCGCGCTCAACATGATCGACACCCCGGGGCACGTCGACTTCACGTACGAGGTGTCACGTTCTCTCGCCGCGTGCGAGGGAGCGATCCTGCTCGTCGACGCTGCCCAGGGCATCGAGGCCCAGACGCTCGCGAACCTCTATCTCGCGCTCGAGAACGATCTGCACATCATCCCGGTGCTGAACAAGATCGATCTGCCGGCGGCCGATCCCGACAAGTACGCCAAGGAACTTGCATCGCTCATCGGCGGCAAGCCGGAGGACGTGCTGCGGGTTTCGGGCAAGACCGGTGTGGGGGTCGAGGAGCTGCTCGATCGCCTGGTCAAGGAGATCCCGGCGCCCGTCGGCGATGCCGACGCCCCGGCCCGCGCCATGATCTTCGACTCTGTCTACGACGCCTACCGAGGCGTGGTCACCTACGTCCGCATGATCGACGGAAGTCTGTCGCCGCGCGAGCGCATCCAGATGATGTCGACCGGCGCGACGCACGAGGCGCTCGAGGTCGGCGTGTCGAGCCCAGAGCCGGTGCCCACCAAGGGGCTGGGCGTCGGCGAGGTCGGCTACCTCATCACCGGCGTGAAGGACGTGCGGCTCTCCAAGGTCGGCGACACCGTGACCACGGCACGGAAGCCGTCGACCCAGGCGCTTCCGGGGTACACGGATCCGAAGCCCATGGTCTTCTCGGGCATCTATCCGATCGACGGCAGCGACTACGCCGACCTTCGCGAGGCGCTCGACAAGCTGAAGCTCTCCGACGCCTCGCTCCAGTACGAGCCGGAGACCTCGGTCGCCCTCGGATTCGGGTTCCGCTGCGGTTTCCTCGGCCTGCTGCACCTCGAGATCATCACCGAACGTCTCGAGCGCGAGTTCGGTCTCGACCTCATCACGACCGCGCCCAGCGTGATCTACGAGGTGCTCACCAGCGACACCGGCGAGACCGTTACGGTCACGAACCCGAGCGAATACCCCGACGGGCGCATCGGCTCCGTGTCCGAGCCCATGGTCAAGACGGCCATCCTGCTGCCCAAGGACTATGTCGGCACCGTCATGGAGCTCTGCCAGTCCCGCCGCGGCTCGCTTCTGGGCATGGAGTACTTCTCGGAGGAGCGCGTGGAGCTGCGCTACATGATGCCGCTCGGCGAGATCGTCTTCGATTTCTTCGATCAGCTCAAATCCAAGACTCAGGGCTACGCGTCGCTCGACTACGAGCCCGCCGGACAGCAGGAGGCGGACCTCGTGAAGGTCGACATCCTGTTGCAGGGCGACAAGGTCGATGCGTTCAGCTCGATCGTGCATCGTGACAAGGCCTACGCGTACGGCACCCTCATGACGGAGCGACTGCGCAAGCTGATCCCTCGCCAGAACTTCGAGGTGCCGATCCAGGCCGCCATCGGCGCCAGGATCATCGCCCGCGAGACGATCAGGGCGCTCCGCAAGGACGTGCTCGCCAAGTGCTACGGCGGTGACATCAGCCGTAAGCGCAAGCTCCTCGAGAAGCAGAAGGAGGGCAAGAAGCGCATGAAGATGGTCGGACGGGTCGAGGTCCCCCAGGAGGCGTTCATCGCTGCGCTCTCGGGAGATGTCGAAGGCAAGGAAAAGAAGTAGGAGTTCTCCGGGTCGGGCTGTTCCGGCGCGTACAGGGTGATCCTCCAGGGAACGGGAAGTAGGCTCGAAAACATGCGGCGCGGGACTTTCCGAGACGACACGGTGGACTATGCGGCCGTGGGTGCGACCCACGCGCCCGACCTGATGCAGTACCCGCCGGAGCGCAGCATCCCTGCGGAGAACTCCTGGCGGATCGGCAGCGGTGTCGAGCGGTTCCAGTCTGCGGGCGAAGCACTCCTCACCTGGACGGCGCAGCGTGCCTCAGGTCTGAGCGTCGATGATGTCCGTCCGGCTCCCGGCCCCGGGTACGCCGGGGTGAGTTTCGATGCCGAGGGAAATCCGATCGCCCCGAGCAAGAACGACGTCGAGCAGCGTTTCGATGCCGAGGGAACTCCGTTCGCAGGGCCGGGGATGACTCTTCGTCTGCATGGGCGTGTGAGCGGGATGCGAGCGGATGCCGAGCTTCGCGTGATTTCGGTGACCGAGGAGAAGCGACGGATCGGCTTCGTGCTCGGCACCGTCGGCGGGTCGGTCGTGCGGGGCGAGGAGTCGTTCGACATCGACTGGCGCGAAGACAACGACGAGGTCTGGTTCACGGTGCGGGCGTTCGACGCCCCCAACTCCCTGCTCTACCGCGTCATCCCGCCTCTCGTGAAGCGTCGCCGACGTGAGCTCTTCGCGCGCTATCTGCGGGCGATCTCGCCGCTGTACGCGACCCCCGTCTGATGGCCGCACCTCTCTGATGGCCGGTCCGCTTCCTCTCGGCGATCCGGCACCGGCCGACGGCCGTCTTCCGTCCGATCTGCCGATCGACCCCGCTGTGCCGTTCTCCGCCTATCTCCACGTCCCGTTCTGCCGGGTGCGCTGCGGCTACTGCGACTTCAACACCTACACGTCCGGCGAACTCCGAGGCGCGAAGCAGGAGGACTACGCCTCGACGCTGATCACGGAGATCGACCTCGCGAGACGCGTCCTCGCGGACGCGGGCGCGCTGCGCCCCATGGACACGGTGTTCTTCGGCGGAGGCACGCCGACCCTGCTGCCCGCCGGGGATCTTGCCCGGATGCTGGGTGCGGCGACCGACGCGTTCGGTCTGACGGATGGCGCGGAGATCACGGTCGAGGCGAACCCCGATACGGTGACGCCGGCAGTCGCTCGAACCCTCGCGGATGCCGGGGTCACGCGGCTGTCGATCGGCATGCAGTCGGCCGTTCCCCATGTGCTCGCGGCTCTCGACCGCACCCACCGGCCCGAGAACGTGACGACAGCCGTCGCGGCAGCGAAGGATGCGGGTCTCGCGGTCAGCGTCGACCTGATCTACGGAGCGCCGGGGGAGTCGCTGGCTGACTGGGAATCTTCGATCGATGCGGCGCTGGCGCTCGACTCCGACCACATCTCGGCCTATGCGCTGATCATCGAGGACGGCACCAAGCTCGCCCGGCAGATCCGCCGGGGCGAGGTGCCATCGCCGGACGACGATCTGCAGGCCGACATGTACGAGCTCGCCGATGCGCGTCTCGCGGCGGCGGGCTTCGAATGGTACGAGATCAGCAACTGGTCTCGCAGCGTGGACCAGCGCTCGCGACACAACCTCGCATACTGGCGGGGAAGCGACTGGTGGGGGTTCGGCCCCGGTGCGCACAGCCATGTCGCTGGTCTGCGGTGGTGGAACGTCAAGCACCCGGCCGCCTACGCTCAGCGTCTCGCGGCCTCGGAGTCGCCCGCGGCGGGCACCGAGCGCCCCGACGAGGAGTCCACGATGCTGGAGCGGGTCCTGCTCCTGAGCCGGATCCGCGAGGGGATCGCGGTCGCCGACCTCCAGGCAGACAAACGCACCAGGGTCGCCGGCCTGATCGCGGACGGACTCGTCGACCCGGCCGCCGCAGTGCGCGGACGCGTTCAGCTCACTCTGCGCGGTCGGCTGCTCGCCGACGCCGTCGTACGCGAACTCACCGACTGAGCAGAGACGCGCGCTACGGAAGCAGGTCGAGCGCGTCGGTCCGTCGCTGCGGCACCGTGGCGCTGTCGGTGTCGAACAGGCGGGTGTTGCGCTCCGCACCGAAGACCGGCCAGCCGGGGTCCCCGGTCTTGATGAAGGAGACCCACGCGGAGTGCATCTCATCGGCGAGCCCCTGCGGCGCCTCAGCGCCTGCGAGGCGCTTCGCCTCGGGGTCGCCGAGGCGATCGAAGACGAACCCCAGCTCGAGCGCGTGCGCGGCACGCAGGTCGCGGACGGGACTCCGCCACGCGAACTCGTAGACGTAGGTCGGTGCCGTGCGCGCGTTCGCCAGCGTCGTCAGCGGCCCTCGCAGCATGATGTCGGTCGCGAGCTGGCCGAAGATCTCGCCCGTGGTCGCGCCGGGAAAGGCCGAGCGATAGGCGGCCACCGCTCGGCGGGGGATCCGCAGAGCGAGTCGTCCGAGCAGCAGCTTCATCTCGCTGATCCGGGCGAGGGCTGCGGGTGGGAACCAGAGCCGGTACTCGTCGGTGTTGCTCCCGATGAGGAGCGGCACGTCGGCGCCGGCGAGGACCTCGTGCGGAGAACGCGGCAGAGACCCGGCATCCACAGCGAACTGGAATCCTGGGGCTCCGCCGAGCGGAGATGACCCTGCGGCCTGCTGGCGCCGTGCCTCCAGCAGCTGCTCGGGGGAGACCGTCGCGAAACCCGCTCGGTCGGCGGCGACTCCGAGCCGCTTGGCGAGCTGCGCCGTGACGCGGCCGGCCTTCTTCGCCGTCTGCGCTTCGAGCGGGCCCGACTCGATGATGGCCCGCGCGATCCGCGCCCGAGACGAAGCGTTCGCGAGGAGCCCCGCGACGATCGCACCGCCCGCGGACTCGCCCATGACCGTGATCTGCTCCGGCTCTCCGCCGAAGGAGGCGATCTCGCGGTGCACCCAGGCGAGCCCCGCTGCTGCATCCTGCAATCCGAGGTTCCGGGGAGCGTCCTCGAGCACGGAGAATCCCTCGGATCCCAGGCGATAGTTGATCGACACGAAGACGATCCCGGCGCGTGCGAAGCCGGCGCCGTCATACAGCGGGATGGCTGCGGTGCCTCGTTCGAGCGCGCCACCGTGGATCCAGACGACGACCGGGGCGCGGTCGGCGTCCTGGGGCGTCCAGATGTTGGCGGAGAGGATGTCGTCGCCCGGAATCTCGACCGAGCCCAACAGCTCGCCGATGGCAGCGGGGTATGGCAGCTGAGGCGCGGTCGGCCCGAACGCCGTGGCATCCCGGATGCCGTCCCGTGAAGGAGCCGGCTGAGGCTCGCGGAAGCGATTCGGTCCGAAGGGCGCCGCCGCGTACGGGATGCCGAGGAAACGCCGAACACCATCGACCACCTCGCCGCGCACGATTCCGGCGGAGACCGCGACCTGTGGGGCGACACTCATACCCGTCATCGTATGGCGATCAGCATGCGGTCGGCACGGGCGGGTAGAATTGGCACTCGTAGCCAGTGAGTGCCAAAGGGAGGGAGTTGCGATGGTCAGTGAAAGAGGCCTCCGGGTTCTCCGCGCGATCGTGCAGGACTACGTCGAGACCCACGAGCCCGTCGGCAGCAGGTCGATCGTCGACCGCTACTCCTTCGGCGTGTCGGCTGCGACGATCCGCAACGACATGGCACTTCTCGAAGACGAAGAGCTGATCGCCGCCCCGCATACGTCGTCCGGTCGAGTCCCCACCGACAAGGGGTATCGCGTCTTCGTCGACCACCTCGCGCAGCTGCGGCCGCTCTCGGTCGCCCAGCGCACGGCGATCGAGTCCTTCCTCACCGCCCCCTCCGACCTCGACGACCTGATGGTGCGCACCGTCCGGGTGCTCACGCAGCTCACGGGTCAGGTCGCCCTCGCGCAGTACCCGTCGTTCGCCCGCGCGCACCTGACGCATCTCGAGCTCGTGGCGCTCGCTCCCAATCGGCTACTCATCGTGCTCGTCACCGACGCGGGCGGCGTCTCGCAGCGGATCGCTCCCTTGCCCGTCGATGTCGACGATGCCGACATGGCCCTGCTCCGTGCGCGGCTGTCGGCGCTGATCACCGGACGGGCGGTGAGCGATGCGGCCGAGCGGCTGCAGACCCTGCTCACCGACGACGAGCACTCGCACGACATCGTGCTCCGCGCACTCGCGACCATCGTCATCGACGAGCTCGGCGCGTTCCGTCAAGAGCGCCTGGTGATGGCGGGTGCGGCGACCCTCGCGAAGCGCGAGCAGGACTTCCGCGGCAGCATCCATCCCATCCTCGAGGCGATCGAAGAACAGGTGACTCTGCTGCGCCTGATGAGCGAGATGGAGGCGGACTCTCATGGCCTCGCAGCCAGCATCGGCACCGAGAACGCGTCATTCGGACTCGGTGAGGCATCGATCGTCGCCAGCAACTACGCCGCCCCCAGCGGCACGGCGCGCGTCGGCGTGATGGGGCCGACGCGCATGGACTATCCGAGCAATCTTGCGGCGGCGCGGGCGGTTGCCCGCTACCTGTCGCGGATGCTCGACGAAGACGAGGCGGCCCGCTGACGCGGCCGCCCAGATGACAGCACACGCAGAAGGGCCATTGTGGCAGACCACTACGAGGTACTCGGCGTCTCTCGCGACGCCTCCACCGATGAGATCAAGAAGGCGTACCGGCGCCTCGCCCGTCAACTCCACCCCGACGTGAACCCGGGTGAAGACGCCGCTGAGCGGTTCAAGCTCGTGACGCACGCCTATGACGTGCTGAGCGACGACGACTCCCGCCGCCGTTACGACATGGGCGGGGGAGACGGAGCAGCGAACGACTTCGGCGGGTTCGGGGGCTTCGGAGACATCTTCGAGACGTTCTTCGGCGCAGGCCAGGGCGGCGGGCGCGGAGCGCGTCCGCGGTCACGGCGCGAGCGCGGCCAGGACGCGCTGGTGCGCGTGACCCTGGATCTCGGCGACGTCGTCTTCGGCGCGCACCGCGACATCGAGGTCGACACGGCCGTGCTGTGCGAGACCTGCAACGGCTCGTGCTGCCAGGAGGGAACGTCGCCCGTCACCTGCGACATCTGCGGCGGTTCCGGTCACGTTCAGCGTCAGGTGCGGAGCCTGCTCGGCAACGTCGTGACGTCTCAGCCCTGCGGCACCTGCGAGGGCTACGGCACCACCATCCCGTACCCGTGCGGCACGTGCGGAGGACAGGGTCGGGTGCGCTCACGCCGCACCGTCTCTCTCGACATCCCTGCCGGCGTCGAGACCGGACTCCGTCTTCAGCTTCCCGGCTCCGGCGAGGTCGGCAAGGCCGGCGGCCCGAACGGCGACCTGTACGTCGAGGTCTCCGTCAACCCGCACCCCTCCTTCAGCCGTGACGGCGACGACCTGCTCGCCACACTCGAGGTGTCGATGCCCGACGCCGTCCTCGGCACCGAGACGACCATCCAGGGGCTCGACGGCGAGGTCGACCTCGAGATCCGCTCGGGCGTGCAGTCGGGCGACGTGCTGACCATCAAGGGCCGCGGCATCACTCCGCTGCGAGGCAACCAGCGGGGCGACCTGCGTGTCGGCGTGCAGGTGGTCACCCCGACCAAGCTGGACTCTGCGCAGCGCGCGCTGATCGAGGACTTCGCGAAGAAGACGAAGGCCCCGGGTCCGCAGCTGGCGCAGTTCCAGCAGGGACTGTTCTCGAAGCTCCGCGACCGCTTCCGTTCGCACTGATCCGGTCGGCGATCATGGCACTCCACTTCCTCGTCGAGAACTCCTCGGATGCCGCGGTCGGCGACCTCGTGTCGCTCACCGGGGCTGAGGCCAAGCACGCCGCGGTCGTCCGGCGGCTCCGCGTCGGCGAGGCGGTCACGGTCGGCGATGGTGCAGGGGTCTGGCTCAGCGGCGTCGCCGAGGAGGTGTCACCGTCTCGCGTCGAGGTGCGCGTGTCGGCCCGATCCGAAGAACCCGCACCGCATCCGCGGATCGTTCTTGCACAGGCTCTGGCGAAGGGCGACCGCGACGAGCTGGCGGTGCAGGCGGCGTGTGAACTCGGGGTCGACGAGATCGTCCCGTGGCAGGCCAGCCGCAGCGTGTCCCGTTGGGAGGGGCCGAAGGCCGTCAAGGGGCGCGAACGCTGGTCGACGATCGTCCGAGAGGCCGCCAAGCAGGCGCACCGCGCGTGGGTTCCCGAGGTCTTGCCTCCGGCGACGACGGCAGATCTCGCGGCGCGTGCAGCGTCCCAGCAACTGCTGCTGCTGGATCCAGGCGCATCGACGCGATTGTCCGAGCTCGAGCCGGACGGCCGCGACATCGTGCTGGTCGTCGGCCCGGAGGGCGGGATCTCCGATGAGGAGCTCACAAAGCTCTCCGAGGCCGGTGCGGAACGGGTCCTCCTCGGGGAGACGGTGCTGCGAACCTCTACTGCGGGTCCTGCGGCGATCGCCGTGCTGTCGGTGGCGCTCGGCCGCTGGTGAACGAGGGAACGGACCCCGCCGGGCTGCGGTCAGTAGACTGAGAGCATGTCCGAGCCCTCGATCTTCACGCGCATCCTCAACGGCGACATCCCGGGTGAGATCCTGCTGGACACCGGCCGGGTGTTCGCGATTCGCGACATCAACCCGCAGGCACCTCTGCACGCGCTCGTGGTTCCCAAGACCGAGGATTACCGAGACGTCACCGAGCTGGCTCAGGGCGACCCGGGGCTTCTCGCCGAGATGGTCGCCGCGGCCAAGCAGCTCGCCGCAGAGCATGCGAACGGCGAGTACCGCCTCATCTTCAACAACGGCGCGAGCGCCGCCCAATCCGTCTTCCACGTGCACGCCCATGTGCTCGCCGATATCGAGGAGAACAAGCTCGTTGGCTTCTGACGAAAACGACCCTGTCACCGCATCCGACACCGCTGTCGAGAAGATCTATGCCGACGGCGTCGCCATGGTGCAGCTGCTCGGACCGCAGGACCGCCTGCTGCGGATACTCGAGAAGGAGCACCGCGACGTGCAGGTGCTCGTCCGCGGCAACGAGATCACTCTCACGGGCACGGCGGACGCCGTCGCGAAGGCGAAGAGTCTCGTCGACGAGCTGATGACCATGACCAAGGCCGGCCACGACCTCGCTCCCAGCGACGTCACGAGCTCGGCGCGCATGCTCCGAAACGACGGAGGACCCCGCCCGAGCGAGGTGCTCGGCGAGGCCATCCTGTCGACTCGCGGCAAGGTCATCCGGCCCAAGACCCTGGGACAGAAGGAGTACGTGGACGCGATCGAGGAGAACACGATCGTGTTCGGCATCGGTCCGGCCGGAACGGGCAAGACCTATCTGGCGATGGCGAAAGCCGTCCAGGCGCTGCAGCGCAAGGAGGTCACCCGGATCATCCTGACGCGCCCCGCTGTCGAAGCAGGGGAACGTCTCGGCTTCCTCCCCGGCACTCTCACCGACAAGATCGACCCGTACCTGCGTCCGCTCTATGACGCGCTCAACGAGATGATGGATCCCGAGATCGTCCCTCGCCTGATGGCGACGGGAACCATCGAGGTCGCGCCGCTCGCGTACATGCGCGGCCGCACGCTGAACGACTCGTTCGTGGTTCTCGACGAGGCGCAGAACACGACGCCCGAGCAGATGAAGATGTTCCTCACGCGTCTCGGCTTCGGCTCGAAGATGGTCGTCACCGGTGACATCACTCAGGTCGACCTCCCGCAGGGATCCTCGGGGCTCCGCCTCGTGACCCGAGTGCTCGACGGCATCGACGACATCCACTTCGCACGACTCACGAGCGACGACGTCGTGCGGCATTCGCTCGTCGGACGCATCGTCGACGCGTACAGCGAGTACGACGAGCGCCGCACTGCGCAGCGCTTCGAGCGCGAGCAAGCCGCGGAGTTCGCCAATCGCGCCGACCGCCGAGGCGCTCAACGACCAGGACCCCGGGACCGGATGCCGAAGCGAGGCCTCTCCTGATGAAACGAGCACAGCCATGATCGAGATCAACAACGAGTCGGCGATCGATGTCGACGAGACCGTGCTGCAGCGGCTGACCGACTTCAACCTGGCGCAGATGCACGTGAGCCCGGATGCCGAGGTCGCGATCGTCCTCGTCGACGAGGGCGCCATGGAGGCCCTTCACGTGCAGTGGATGGACGAGCCGGGTCCGACCGACGTTCTCAGCTTTCCGATGGATGAGCTGCGCCCCGGCACCGAAGATCGCCCCACGGCACCAGGGCTGCTCGGAGACATCGTGCTGTGCCCTCAGGTCGCCGAGGCCCAGGCGCAGGCAGCCGGCCACACTCTGATGGATGAGCTGATCCTGCTCACCACGCACGGACTGCTGCACCTCCTCGGCTTCGATCACGCCGAGCCCGAAGAGGAGCGCGAGATGTTCGGACTGCAGAAGGAGCTCATCCAGGGCTTCGCCGCGGCTGAACGTCGACGATGACCGCCGCTCTCCTTCTCGCAGGCGCTGTTCTGCTCGTCGCGTTCGGCGGGCTCATGGCGGCGATCGACGCGGCCTTCGGGGTCACGTCGCGTTCGGACATCGAGGAGATGGGGGCCGAAGGGCGCAACGGCAGCCAGCTGGTGCGGATCGCGGCTGACCCGGACGCACACGTCAACGCCGTCGCGTTCATCCGCGTGCTCGCCGAGACGGCAGCCGCCGTGCTCGTCACGGTCGCGTTCAGCATCCTGTTCGACAACATCTGGTGGGCGATGCTCGCGGCGGCTCTGCTGATGACGGGCATCAGCTTCGTGCTGGTGGGGGCGAGCCCGCGTTCCTTCGGCCGGCATCACGCCGAAGGCATGCTCCGCGCGAATGCGCGGATCGTCCGCGGGCTTCGCATCATCCTCGGGCCGCTCGCCCAGGGACTGGTGCTGCTCGGCAACCGGGTCACCCCCGGACGCGGCCGCAGCTCGTTCACGTCCGAGGAGCAGCTGCTCAGCATGGTCGACGAGGCCGCCTCGAACGACCTGATCGAGGCCGACGATCGCGACCTCATCCACTCGGTGTTCGACTTCACCGACCAGTTCGTCCGTGCCGTGATGGTGCCCCGCACCGAGATGGTGACGGTCGATGCGACCGCGACGACGAGCGAGGCCATGACGCTGTTCCTGCAGCGTGGTGTGTCACGCATGCCGGTGGTCGACGACGACGCCGACGACGTCGTCGGCGTGCTGTACCTGAAGGACCTGGTGCTGTTCGCCTTCCGCGATGAGAACGCCTGGCGCACGGCGTCCATCCGCCCCATCTCGCGTCCGGCGACCTTCGTGCCCGAGTCCATGCGCGCCGAGACGCTGCTTCAGCAGATGAAGCGCGACGCCGTGCACGTGTGCCTCGTGATCGATGAACACGGAGGCATATCGGGCCTCGTCACGCTGGAGGACCTCATCGAGGAGCTCGTCGGCGAGATCTCCGACGAGTACGATCAGGTATCAGCTGAAGTCGTCGAACTGGGCGACGGACGCTACCGCGTGAGCTCCCGACTCTCGCTGGAGGACGTCGGCGATCTGTTCGGTCTCGAACTCGAGGACGAGGACGTGGACTCCATCGGCGGTCTGCTGGGCAAGGCACTGGGCCAGGTTCCGCAACCGGGATCGACGGCGACGGTGGAGGGGCTGACCCTCACCGGCGGCGCGTCTCGAGGACGCGGCCGCGGAATCGCGACCGTGTTCGTCGAACGCGCGGCAGACGACGCGGATAACGCCGCAGATGAGAGAGACGGAAACGATGACTGAGCAGACGCGAAGCGGGTTCGTGACCTTCGTGGGGCGCCCGAACGTCGGAAAGTCGACTCTCACGAATGCGCTGGTCGGCGAGAAGATCGCCATCACGAGTGAGAAGCCGCAGACGACCCGCCGCGCGATCCGCGGGATCGTGAACCGCCCCGCGGGGCAGCTCGTCATCGTCGACACCCCCGGCATCCACAAGCCCCGTACGCTTCTGGGCGAGCGCCTGAACGACCTCGTCGAGCAGGTGCTCGGCGATGTCGATGTGATCGGCTTCTGCGTGCCGGCGACCGAGAAGGTCGGACCGGGCGATCGCCGCATCGCTGCCTCGCTCGACGGATACCGTCGCGCCAAGAAGATCGCCATCGTCACCAAGACCGATGCCGCGAACCGCGACGAGATCACCGAGCGTCTCCTGGAGGTCGATGCGCTGCGCGAGGACTGGGATGCGGTGATCCCGATCTCGGCGCTCACGAACGACCAGCTCGAGGTCCTCGCGGATGAAGTCCTCTCCCTCATGCCGGTGGGCCCCGCCCTCTACGGCGAGGGAATCACGACCGATGAGTCGGAAGAGGATCGCATCGCAGAGATGATCCGCGAGGCGGCGCTCGACGGGGTCCGAGACGAGCTTCCCCACTCGATCGCGGTCGTGATCGACGACATCGCCCCCCGCGAAGGAACCGACCTGACCGATGTGCATGCGTCGATCGTGGTGGAGCGCGACAGCCAGAAGGCGATCATCATCGGTCACAAGGGCAAGCGTCTGGCCGACGTCGGACGCCGCGCCCGTGCCGGCATCGAAGAGCTCCTCGGCACGAGGGTCTTCCTGGGCCTGCACGTCAAGGTCGCGAAGGAATGGCAGCGCGACCCGAAGCAGCTCGGCCGCCTCGGCTTCTGACATGCGACTCCGAGACGCGACGCGGATCGGGTGCTCCGGCGGACGAGAGAGATGAGCGCCCGCGGTGAGAACCGTGAGACCCAGAGGGACGAAGCCTTCACCCGGCTCTTCGACGCCAACTGGGCGGCGGTCAGGCATCATGTCGAAGGCGTCGTCGAGGACCCCGCTGAGGTGACGGAGATCGTCTCCGAGATCTTCCTCCTGGCATGGTCCCGGCTCGTTCCGACGAAGCCGATGGATCGGATCTGGTTGATCCGCGCGGCCGATCGGGTGCTCGGAGGGCGATCGGGTCGGTCGACGCTGCGGCGCACGGCCATCGACGCCGTGCACGGTGGTGTGTCCGGAGAGAAGGACCCGCCTGCCCTGGCCACTCGCGCGAGGGTGCTCGCAGCTCTGGGTGTCCTCACCGGGCGTGAGCGGCGTATCATCATGCTGACGTACTGGGATGGGCTCGCAGTGGGGGAGATCGCCGAGTTGCTGCGCAGCCCGCGTCTCCGGGTACGGAAGACGCTCTCGCGTGCACAGGCGAAGTTGTGTGCGGAGCTCGGACTGGAGGGGCGGAGGGATCATGACGGATGACCATGCTCTGCTTGAACGCGTCCTGACGGAGGCCGATCCCGCCCGGACGCCACGCGATGCGAAGCCGGACCCCGCGGCGGAGCGGACAAGGGATCGGATCATCCGCACCGCTTCGAAGCCTCGGCCTCAGCGGAGGCGTGCTCTCGGATGGGCTTCCGGCATCGCGATGGCGGCCGCGGCCGTGGTCGTGGCCGTCGCCGTCCTGGTTCCCCAGTGGGCGGCGGTCGCAGGCTCGCCCGCACCCCTGGACTTCGCTGCAGGGGAGGGCACGGCCGAGACGCTCGACACGGCGCAGGCGACGCTCCGCGCGACGCCTGGACCTGCCGATCCGGAGCGCGTCGTGAGGTCGGCGACGTGGGGGCTGGACATCAACGGCAGCACCGGGGCGACGAAGGTGGTCCCGCAGCTCAACACCCTTCGCTGGGAACCCGACCTCTCGGGGCGGATGGTCTCGGTGAGGGGTGTGCCTTATGACCCGACCGACGCGTCTGCGAACGTCGGCGCGGAGATCAGCAGCTCGGGCGAGGTCGTCGTAGACCTGCCCATCGAGCCCGGTCAGTTCTCGACCCCCGTTCCCGACGTCTTCGGCGATTCCCGCGAGGACGTGTCCGCGGCCCTCATGGCGTTCGGTATGCCGTCGGATCCGACCGGGTCCGAAGTCGTCGCCGCTGCGACATCGGTGCTCGAGCAATGGACCCTCACGAACGCCCAGGAGTCGCAGGTGCTCGACATCCTCGCGGATGCGGACGGAGTGGAGGCGCTCGGCACGACTGCCGACCGCCTGGGACGGCAGGCCGCAGGACTGCGAGTGATCACGACGGACGGGGCTGCGAGCGACGTCGTGCTCCTGTCTCTCGACACCGGGAGGATCATCGGCGTCGAGCGGACCAACCTCATCACGAACGATCTGATGGCCGGTGGCACGATCATCTCGTACACGATGTGGGACGTCGATGAGGATCTCGTGAGATGAGACGTCGGGGGCTGCTCGCCGCAGTCGTCGGCGGATTGCTCAGCATACTGATGCTCGGCGCTCCGGCATTCGCGGACGCCGGAGCCGACACGGGCGGGAGCATCGACCCGCTGATCCTCGACGTGATGGCGGAGGTTCCCGGCGGGGTGATCGTCGATGCGCAGCATGCCGTGTGGCCCAGGCTGGGGATGGATCTCGTCGTGCTGGAACAGCGCAGCGCTGTCTCGGCGGCTTCGGTGGGCAGCTGCGCCACAGGCACCGTGTGCGTCTACACCGGATCGTCGTTGAGCGGCGCGAAGTTGAGCTGGAGCATCTGCGGGATACTCTCGATCCCGTCGTCGTTCTCGGCGAAGTCGATCGCGGACGCGCGGTCGGCGGGCTATGCCCAGGCACGCAACAACTCCACGGTGCTCGCCACCGCACCCGCAGGAGGGTGGGCCAACATCGCCGGAACGGCGACCAATGTCCGGTGCGTCTTCTGAGGGTAGGGTCGCGACATGACAATCGCCGAGCATTGGATCGCGTCTTCGTGGGGCGCCCCTGACACATGGGAGTTCGTCGAGCACGAGGTCTCGCCCCCGGGCCGCGGGGAGGTCACGATCCGGGTGCACGCGGCCGGCGTGAATCCGGCGGACGCCAAGCATGTCGCGTCCGCCCGCTCCGGGGCGCAGCTCCCGGTTCCGATCGGCTACGAGGTCTCCGGACGGATCAGCGCGCTCGGCCCGGACACCCGTATCGGATCCGGTGACGCGGCCGTGGGCGACGAGGTCGTCGCTTTTCGGGTGCGCGGGGGCTACGCGACCGAGCTGACCGTCCCCGCCGAGAAGATCTTCGCGAAGCCGACCACCCTCACTCACCCGGAGGCGGCGAACCTGCTGCTGGCCGGAACCACGGCAGCCGAGATGCTCTGGGTCACGGGCTCTGCCCCGGGCGAGACGATTCTGCTCCACGGCGCATCAGGTGCGGTCGGGGTGAGCGTGCTTCAGCAGGCGGCGCTGCGCGGCATCCGCGTGATCGGCACCGCGAGTGCGAAGAGATTCGACGTCGTCGAGCGCTTCGGCGGCATCCCCGTCACCTACGGCCCGGGGCTGGCTGACCGCGTGAGAACGGCAGCGGCCGGCGGCGCGGTGGTCGCGGCGCTCGATGCCGTCGGTACCGATGAAGCCATCGACGTGTCCCTCGAACTGGTCGACGAACGTCGTCGCATCGTGACGATCGCCGCGGCGCAGCGGGCCGGTGCCGACGGCATCCAGGTGATAGCAGGATCCATGCCTGAGAGCGCCCGGTTCCGCGACGACATCCGTGCCGAGCTGGTCGCGCTCGCGCAGAACGGCGACCTCGTCGTCCCTATGGCGCGCACCTTCCCGCTCGACGAGGCGCCTGCTGCACTGCGGTTGCTCTCCGGCGGTCACCCCGGCGGCAAGCTCGCGCTGATCCCGTCGTCCTAGTCGATCTGGCGCAGAGCCGACGTCACGAGGACGACTCCGTCACCGTATGCCTCATCGACCACATCCTGCAGCGTGCCGTCGTCCCAGACGACGCTGACCCAGACATAGCCGCGCTCGGTCCAGAGGGTCAGGGCATCGCGTCCCAGTGACGCCGACAGGTCATCATGTACTCGCATCAGGTCGGCCTCGGAGCTCGTGCCGTCGACACCGTTCGCCGGGTCCTCCGGGCGGACGGGATCGTAGAGCGCGAGCATGATGGGCGGGTCGGTGACGGTGTACCGCTCGCCGTCGAAGGCGCCGTAGACGGCGTAGGTGCCCCACGTCGTGTCTCCGCTGGTCTCGCTGCCGTCGACCCCCTCCCACGTCCAGCCATCGAGCGGGATCCCCGTGCACTGGGGCGGGTAGGACTCGGCGACGACTCCGAGGCACAGCTGCGCCTCGCCGGCGACGTCGAGAACCGTGCCCGTGCCGATGACGCGGCCCTCCGGCGGTGCCGCGTTCGCGGCATCCCACGTGGGCGATCCCGAGCTCGTGGGCGCGGGGGAGGAGCCGATGCCGGCGGTGCACGCGGCGAGGCCGAGTGCCCCCACGAGTGCGACGACGGCGAGAAGCATGCGACTGCGCGATGTGCCCATGTCTGACAGTGTCTCGTGTCGGTGGATCGTCTCAGCAGCGAGTCAGACGACTTCCGGATCCCTGCTACCATGGCCGCATGCCTTTCGGCGGTCTGCTTCTTCTTAGCTGCCGCGACGAGTCCTAAAGCTAGGGCCTTCCTCGTCGCGGCGCTTGTGTTGGCCCGTTCACATTTCTGACGAAGAGAAGAAGCCCCATCATGCAGAACACTCAGCGCCCGTCCGCGATGCCGATCCACAAGTACCGGCCGTACCACGAGCAGATCACGGTCAACCTGCCCGACCGCACCTGGCCCGACGCCCGGATCACCGAAGCTCCTCGCTGGTGCGCGGTCGATCTCCGCGACGGAAACCAGGCGCTCATCGACCCGATGTCGCCCGAGCGCAAGCGCGTCATGTTCGAACTGCTCGTCAGCATGGGCTACAAGGAGATCGAGGTCGGGTTCCCCTCGGCCAGCCAGACCGATTTCGACTTCGTCCGTCAGCTCATCGAAGAGAACCTGATCCCCGACGACGTGACGATCCAGGTGCTGACGCAGGCTCGCGAGCACCTGATCGCGCGCACCTACGAGTCGATCGCCGGCGCGAAGCAGGCCATCGTGCACCTCTACAACTCGACCAGCGTGCTGCAGCGTGAGGTCGTGTTCCGCACCGACAAGCAGGGCATCATCGATATCGCGCTCGAGGGTGCACGTCTGTGCCGTCAGTACGAGAAGACGATCCCTGACACCAAGGTCTACTACGAGTACTCGCCCGAGAGCTACACCGGCACCGAGCTCGAGTTCGCGGTCGATGTCTGCAACCAGGTGATCGAGGTCTTCGAGCCGACTCCCGACCGCAAGGTGATCATCAACCTCCCCGCCACTGTCGAGATGGCCTCGCCGAATGTCTACGCAGACTCGATCGAGTGGATGAGCCGCAACCTCGCACACCGCGAGAACGTCATCCTCTCGCTGCACCCCCACAACGACCGCGGAACCGCGATCGCCGCCGCCGAGCTCGGATACATGGCCGGCGCCGACCGCATCGAGGGCTGCCTGTTCGGCAACGGCGAGCGCACCGGCAACGTCGACATCGTGGCGCTGGGCATCAACCTGTTCACGCAGGGCATCGACCCGCAGATCGACTTCAGCGACATCGACCAGGTCAAGCGCACCGTCGAGTACTGCAACCAGCTGCCGGTGCCGGAGCGCAGCCCATGGGCCGGCGACCTGGTCTTCACGGCGTTCAGCGGATCGCACCAGGATGCGATCAAGAAGGGCTTCGAGGCGATGGCCGCCCGGGCCGAGGCCGAGGGCGTCACGGTCGACGACATCGAGTGGGCCGTGCCGTACCTGCCCGTCGACCCGAAGGATCTCGGCCGTTCGTACGAGGCCGTGATTCGCGTCAACTCACAGTCCGGCAAGGGCGGTGTCGCCTACCTGCTCAAGGCCGACCACGCGATCGACCTGCCCCGCAAGCTGCAGATCGAGTTCTCGGGTGTCGTCCAGACCAAGACCGATGCCGAGGGCGGCGAGGTCACGAGCGAGCAGATCTGGTCGATCTTCAACGACGAGTACCTGCCGGCGGCCGATGAGGCAGCCAAGTGGGGTCGCTTCGAGCTGCTGGCCACGCAGACCCGCAGCGACATGTCAGGAGATGTGGTGCTCGACGTCGTGCTCCGGGACGACGACCAGCAGGTGGCCGTCGCCGGCAACGGCAACGGTCCGGTCGCCGCGTTCGTCGAGGTGCTCCGCGGACAGGGCTTCGACATCACGGTCTACGACTACGTCGAGCACGCTCTCAGCGCCGGTGGCGATGCGCAGGCCGCTGCCTACGTCGAACTGCAGGTCGGCGACCAGCGCCTGTGGGGTGTCGGCATCGACGGTGACATCTCGACGGCGTCGCTCAAGGCGATCGTCTCTGGCGTGAATCGCTCGATCCGCACGCGTCAGCAGGAGCTCGCAGCCGTCTGATCCTCGGCTCGAGTGGGCACCTGCTGCCGGTATGCGTGCGTGATACCGGCAGCAGGTGCCATGTCTGTGTGAGGGGATCACCTCGACCCGACACCGGCGGTCGGAATTCGGGTTCGATTCCGACCGGAGGCGCCCACTCGACGGGCGTCAGTCCGCGCTCGGCTTGACGACCTGGATGACTCCGGTCTCAGCGGCGACCTTGCGACGGTAGAGCCGCCTCTGCTCGGGCAGGGACACGTCGAAGCTCACGGCGAGCACGCGGATGACAGCGGTGACGATGATGCCCAGCACGGCGGCGAGGGTGATCGACATCCCCAGGCTGTTCGCGGTCGCGATGAAGACGCATCCGGCACCGGCGGCGACGGCGTAGAGCGAGCCGACGTGCATGATCGACGTCGGGAGTCCCATGAGCATGTCTCGCAGCACACCGCCTCCGACGGCCGCACAGACGCCGATGAAGACGGCGGGCACGGGAGGGATGCCGAACGCGATCGCCTTGCTCGTGCCGAACGCACCGAACATGCCGATCACGACGGCGTCGAGCACCACGATCACGGTGTTCAGTCGATTGAAGAGTCCCGCGAGCAGCATCCCCAACAGCGACGCGCCTGTGGCCGTGAGCAGATACCAGTTGCTCTGCAGCGTCGCGGGGGTCTGGCCGAGAAGGATGTCGCGGATGAGGCCGCCGCCCATGCCGATCATGATCCCGATGATCGCGACTCCGAGCCAGTCGAGGCGTCGCTGGCCCTGGAATCCCGAGGCGAACATCGCGCCCTGGACGCCGCCGAGGCCGACGCCGAGCAGGTCCGCCCAGAGCGGAATGATGAAGAGCGGTTCGGTCACGCCTCTATTCTCCTGCACGGAGGATAATCGAACGGTGCCCACCTACCGAGATGAAGCGGTGATCCTGCGCACCCACAAGCTGGGTGAGGCCGATCGCATCGTCACCATGCTCTCTCGGCGACACGGCAAGATCCGCGCAGTCGCGAAGGGCGTGCGACGCACGTCGTCGAAGTTCGGGTCGCGTCTCGAGCCGTTCATGGTCGCCGATGTGCAGCTCTACCAGGGGCGCACTCTCGACATCGTTCAGCAGGCCGAGTCGCTCGGCTCGTACGGATCCGACATCGCGGCCCACTACGACCGATTCACCTCTGCGAACGCGATGGTCGAGACTGCCGACCGCCTCAGCGACTCCGAGGCGACGCCCGATCAGTACCTCCTGCTGGTCGGTGGCCTGCGTGCACTGTCTCGGGGCGAGCATTCGCCCCGCAGCATCCTCGACTCCTATCTGCTGCGCGTCATGGCGCTGTCGGGGTGGGCTCCGTCGCTCGGCGACTGCGCGCGATGCGCCACCCCCGGGCCGCACGCGCATTTCGTCGGGCAGCTCGGTGGGGCCGTGTGCCCGAACTGCGCGCCGGCGGGCAGCCCGAAGGTGGCGGAGAAGACTCTGTCGCTGCTGCGGTCGCTCATGGCCGGCGAATGGGAAGCGATCGACGCTGCTCCGCACGCCGACAATGCCGCGGCATCCGGCCTCGTCGCCGCCTACGCCCAATGGCACCTGGAGCGCGGCATCCGCTCGCTCGAGCACCTGGTGGCCGACATTCCCCGAGAAGGAGCACGGTGAGTCCCAAGCCATACACACACAAGGATGCGGTGGCCTATCGCCCGCTCGACTGGACCGGTGTCTATCCGCCGAGCTTCCGATCGGTTCCTGAGCACGTCGCGATCGTCATGGACGGCAACGGCCGCTGGGCCAACCGTCGGGGGCTCAGCCGCGTCGAAGGGCACAAGGCAGGGGAGGAGGTGCTTCTCGACGTTGTCGCCGGTGCGATCCAGGCAGGCGTGAAGCACCTCTCCGTCTACGCGTTCTCGACGGAGAACTGGGCGCGCTCTCCTGACGAGGTGCGCTTCCTCATGGGATACAACCGAGATGTCCTGCATCGCAGACGCGATCAGCTCAACGAGTGGGGCGTGAGGGTCCGATGGGCCGGACGCAAGCCACGTTTGTGGGGCAGCGTCATCAAGGAGCTGCAGTACGCCGAGCAGCTGACCAAGAACAACGACGTCCTCACACTCACCATGTGCGTGAATTACGGCGGCCGCATCGAGCTCGTCGACGCGATGCGCTCGATCGCCGCCGACGTCGCGGCCGGTCGGGTGAAGCCGAACGCGATCTCCGAGAAGATGATCCGTCGCAACCTCTACGTGCCTGACATGCCGGACGTCGACCTGTTCCTGCGCAGCTCGGGTGAGCAGCGCACCTCGAACTTCCTGCTGTGGCAGGCGGCGTATGCCGAGATGGTGTTCCTCGACACTCTCTGGCCAGATTTCTCGCGAGAAGAGCTGTGGCGCGCGATCGGGGTCTATCTGTCGCGTGACCGTCGCTTCGGTGGAGCGATCGACGCGCCTGACGCCTCTGCCTGAGCGCGCAGCCATCTCTCCGTCTCGCGCGGATGCCGCAGCCGCACGATCGTGAGGTGCGGGAATCGTTCCTGCTTCTCAGGCATCTGAGTCGTCCAGAACATCCGCGTCTTCGACTGCCAGGAGAGGATGTTGCGCTCCGCATCCCGCGTGGCCAACAGCTGCCAGATGGGTCTCTCGACGTTCCCGTTGTACATCTCCGTTCGCAGGATGCTGCGGCTGAGAGTGCGTCGGACAAGCCGGCCGCGGACGACCGGCCAGGGATAGTCGAGCCAGACAGCCAGCTGCGCGCGAGGCGTCATGATCGCGTCGGTGCCCTTGCTCGTGTACTGCCACTCGGTGACCCAGCGGTCCGTGGCGGCGAACTCGCGGACGTCGTCGAGGAAGGAGGGACGCGGGGTCCAGTTCTCACCGTGGAACAGGCCGTCGATCTCGATGTGTCGAAGCTGCCACAGCTCGGCAACGCGCCGCGCGAGCGTCGTCTTGCCCGACCCGGTGACGCCCGCGATCAGAACGCGGGCAGGCCGGAACGGCAGCGGATCGACGGCGGAGAGCATCTGAGAATCCTAACGACGGAATAGCCCATAGGTGCATACGGTTGGATGTCAGTGTGAGTGAAGCCATCTCGATTGACATCTGGTCCGACATCGCCTGCCCTTGGTGCTACATCGGCAAGCGCAACCTCGAGAAGGGACTCGAAGCCGTCGCCGGCGACGAAGACGCCCCGCAGGTGAACATCACCTTCCACTCGTTCGAGCTGTCGCCCGACACTCCTGTCGACTTCGACGGCGATGAGATCGACTTCCTCGCAGGTCACAAGGGGATGCCGCGCGAGCAGGTCGAGCAGATGCTCTCGCACGTCACCGGCGTCGCCGAGAACGCCGGTCTCGCGTACCGCTTCGACCTGCTGCAGCACACCAACACGGTCAAGGCGCACGAGCTGCTGCACTTCGCGAAGGCGCAGGGACTGCAGCACGAGATGGAAGAGCGGCTCATGTCCGCGTACTTCACCGAGGGCAAGCACGTGGGCCGCATCGACGACCTGGTCGAGCTCGCCGTCGAGGTGGGGCTCCACCCCGATGACACACGCGAGGCCCTCGTCTCCGCCCGTCACCTCCCGGATGTCCGCCAGGACCAGGCGCAGGCTCAGGCCTACGGCATCCAGGGTGTGCCGTTCTTCGTGATCGACGGGCAGTACGGCATCAGCGGCGCGCAGCCGCCGGCCGCATTCGAGAACGTGCTGCGCGACCTCTGGGCCAAGCGCGGCGACGCCGAGGCCGAGCCCGAGGCCGCAGCCGTCTAGCGGGTCAGCGCGGCTTCGATCGCGCCGACGATCTCGGGGTCGTTCGGCTTCTGCTTCGGGCGGAACCGGACGACCTCGCCGTCGGGCAGAACGAGGAACTTCTCGAAGTTCCACTCGACGCGGCCGGCCTTGCCTCCGGCATCCGGAGTCTCCTTCAACGTCTTGTAGAGGTCGGTGGCGTTCTTGCCGTTGACCTTCACCTTGTCGTTGATGGGGAACGTCACCCCGTAGGTGGTGGAGCAGAACTCGAGGATCTGATCGACCGAACCGGGCTCCTGACCGAAGAACTGATTGCACGGGAACCCGACGACGCTGAACCCGCGGTCGCCGTACAGACGCTGCAGTTCTTCGAGCTGCTCGTACTGCGGAGTGAGGCCGCACTTCGAGGCGACATTCACGACGAGCACCACGTCGGCGCCGAGATCGTCGATCGTCTTCTCGTTGCCGTCGGCGTCGATGAAGGGGATGGAACGCACTGCGGGATCGGTCATATTCACAGCTTAGATCGGTGCGCCGATACCGGCTCCGGGTCTGGGAGAATGGAGGGGATATGACTGTCGCCACCGCATCCGCTCGCACCCTCAACATCGGCCCGATCGCTCTCGACGTGCCGGTCGTGCTCGCACCCATGGCGGGCATCACCAACACGGCGTTCCGTCGCCTCTGCCGCGAGTACGGTGCGGGGCTCTATGTGAGCGAGATGATCACGTCGCGGGCGCTCGTCGAGCGCAACGAGACGACGATGCGGCTGATCCGCCATCACGAGTCCGAGACCCCGCGGTCGATCCAGCTCTACGGCGTCGATCCGCACACCATCTCCGAGGCCGTCCGGATCATCGTCGCCGAAGACCACGCCGACCACATCGACCTGAACTTCGGATGCCCGGTGCCCAAGGTCACGCGCAAGGGCGGGGGAGCAGCCCTGCCGTGGAAGAGCTCCCTGTTCTCGCAGATCGTGACGCAGGCGGTCAAGGCAGCGGGCGACGTGCCGCTGACCATCAAGATGCGCAAGGGCATCGACCCCGACCACCTCACTTTCCTCGATGCGGGTCGTGCCGCCGAAGACGCGGGTGTCTCGGCGATCGCGCTGCACGCACGCACGGCGAGCGAGTTCTACTCCGGCTTCGCCGACTGGAACGCGATCGGCGAGCTCAAGCAGGCCGTCACGAGCGTTCCGGTGCTCGGCAACGGCGACATCTGGTCGGCCGATGATGCCGTGCGCATGATGCAGCAGACCGATTGCGACGGAGTCGTCGTCGGTCGCGGATGCCTCGGCCGTCCGTGGCTCTTCGGCGAACTCGCCGCGGCCTTCGGTGCGGAGTCGCACCCCGTCGATGCGACCCTCGGCTTCGTGGCCGATGCGTTCCGTCGTCATGCAGAACTCCTCGTCGAGTTCTTCGAGGACGAGGATCGAGGATGCCGCGACGTCCGCAAGCACGTCGCCTGGTACTTCAAGGGCTACCCGGTGGGAGGCGACATCCGCACCGGGCTCGCGACGGCATCCAGCCTGGCTGAGATCGACGAGCTGCTCGGTCAGCTCGATCACACGGCGCCGTATCCCGGTGCGGATGCCGAGGGCCAGCGCGGTCGGTCCGGACGCCCGAAGCGACCGGCGCTGCCGGACAAGTGGCTGGAGTCGCGCGAGCTCGCGGCATCGGCATCCGAGATGATGCGAGGGGCGGAGATCGAGAACAGTGGCGGCTGATCCTCAGGCACACCCGGCGCGCGGTCGCTCGGACGGATACGACCCGCGCGATGCCGAGCGATTCTTCGCCGAGACCCATCGATCCGAACGCGACGACTTCGCCCGCGATCGCGCGCGCGTGCTGCACTCCGCGGCGCTTCGACGCCTGGCGGCCAAGACACAGGTGCTCAGCCCCGCGAGCACAGCGGATTTCGCCCGCAACCGTCTGACGCACTCGCTCGAGGTCGCTCAGGTCGGACGCGAACTCGCGACCGCGCTGGGAGTCTCGGCCGATGTCGTCGACACAGCCTGCCTCAGCCACGACCTCGGACACCCTCCGTTCGGTCACAACGGCGAGCGTGCGCTCAACGAATGGGCAGAGCCGATCGGCGGTTTCGAAGGCAACGCGCAGTCGCTTCGCATTCTGACCCGGCTCGAGGCCAAGGCGATCGACGACAACGGGCAGTCGGTCGGCCTCAACCTGACCAGGGCGAGCCTCGACGCGACCTGCAAATACCCGTGGACCGTCGACAGTCCGGTGCCTGACCCGGGCGGGCGTCTCAAGTTCGGTGTGTATCCCGAGGATGAAGCCGTGTTCCGCTGGATGCGCGACGGCGTTCCGGGACGTCGGCGCTGCATCGAGGCCGAGATCATGGATCTGTCCGACGACATCGGCTACTCCGTCCACGACTTCGAGGATGCGATCCTCAACGGCTACGTCGACGTCTCCCAGCTCGCCGATCCGCAGGCGCACGATGCGCTGATCGATCGCATCCAGCAGTGGGTGGGCTACGACTTCACGCGCGATGAGCTCGCCGACGCGCTCTATCGGCTGGCATCGCAGCCCATGTGGCTGCAGTCCTTCGACCGGTCGCGGCGAGATCTCGCTCGGCTCAAGAACCTCACGAGCGACTTCATCGGTCGCTTCGCGCGCGCAGCCGTCTCGGCCACGCGCGAGGCGTATGCCGGCCCTGCCCTCGTGCGCTACAACGCGCACGTCGTGGTGCCGCGCGTCATCGAGGCCGAGATCGCCGTTCTCAAGGGCATCATGGGGCAGGCGATCGTCACGATCGAGGCCCGCAAGGGTGTCTACAAGGAACAGCGCCGTGTGCTCAAGAGACTCGCCGACGCGCTCTGGTCGACAGACACGCTCTGGTCGGCAGGCGCGGATGTGCTCGAGCCCGCTTTCTCCGCCGACTTCGTCGCCGCGACGACGGATGCCGAACGCGCACGCGTGATCGTCGATCAGATCGCGAGTCTGACGGATCAGAGCGCGATCGACTGGCACAACAGGCTGGTCGGCGAGATCGACCCCGCAGAGGTCGGCATCTGGACGCCACGTCACGCGCGACCGGGTGCGCGGGAGCACACGCCGCGGCAGGCGGTCGTTGAAGGGGCCGGCTGATGCCCCGCATCCGCCAGGCCGATGTCGACGAGGTCAAGGCCCGTATCAACATCGCAGACATCGTCGGGGAGCGCGTCGCGCTCAAGTCCGCAGGCGTGGGCTCGCTCAAGGGGCTGTGTCCTTTCCACGACGAGAAAAGCCCGAGCTTCCACGTTCGACCGCAGGTCGGCTACTACCACTGTTTCGGATGCGGAGAGTCCGGCGACGTCTACTCGTTCCTCCGCGAGATGGACCACGTCAGCTTCACCGAGGCCGTCGAGCGTCTCGCAGGCCGCATCGGATACTCACTGCACTACGAAGACGGCGGGTCGGCTCCGGAGACGAGTGGCCGCAGCCGTCTGTACGCCGCCAACACCGCTGCCGCGGAGTACTTCCGTGCGCAGCTGCTCACCGCCGACGCCGAGGCAGGACGACGTTTTCTCGGCGAGCGAGGATTCGACGCGGGTGCCGCCGCGCATTTCGGTGTCGGCTTCGCGCCGCGCGGGTGGGACAAGATGCTGAAGGCTCTCACCGCGCAGGGGTTCACCCGCGACGAGCTGAGTGCCGCCGGTCTGGTGTCGACGGGGCAGCGCGGCGTCTACGACCGCTTCCGCGGTCGTCTCGTCTGGCCGATCCGCGACGTGTCCGGCCAGACCATCGGGTTCGGCGCGCGCAAGCTGTTCGACGACGATCAGGGCCCGAAGTACCTGAACACGCCCGAGACCCCGATCTACAAGAAGGCGCAGGTGCTGTACGGGCTCGACCTCGCCAAGCGCGACATCTCGCGGGGTGACCCTCGTCGGGTGGTGGTGGTCGAGGGGTACACCGACGTCATGGCCTGCCACCTCGCGGGCCTCACGACCGCGATCGCGACCTGCGGCACTGCGTTCGGAACCGATCACATCAAGGTGCTGCGTCGCGTCATGGGCGACGACAACGCCTCGGGCGAGGTCGTCTTCACGTTCGACGGCGATGAGGCAGGCCAGAAGGCGGCTCTTCGGGCCTTCACCGAGGACGACCGCTTCAACGCCCAGACGTTCGTCGCGGTGGCGCCCGACGGGCTCGACCCGTGCGACCTCAGGCTGCAGCGCGGCGATGCCGCCGTGCGCTCGCTGATGGAGACGAAGCAGCCGATGTTCGAGTTCGCGATCGACAGGAAGCTCAGCGGCTTCGACCTCTCGACGGTCGAAGGTCGTGTCGGCGCTCTTCGCGCGGCAGCGCCGATCGTCGCCGAGATCCGCGATCGGCTGCTGCGACCGGGTTATGAGCGCGTGCTGGCTCGGCGCCTGGGTATGGACCCCACCGAGGTGCGCAACGAGGTCGAGCGTGCCGCCCGAGGGGGGTCGCAGTCGTCGAGACACGAGCCGACCAGGCGCGAGAGCGCGAGTGACTCCGCGTCCGGTGTGCCAGGGGTGACTCCGGTCACCCTCGCGAGCCTGCCGCGCACTGCCGATGCCGCCGTGGAGCGCGACGCTCTGATGGGCGCGCTTCAGTACGGACATCAGATCGATCAGGCGCTGCTCACCCGGGCCCTCAGTGCGCCGTTCCGCACACCGGGGCTGGACGCCGTGCGCGAGGCCGTCGCATCCGCGCCTGATCGGACTCGAGCCGGATGGGTGACGGACACCGTGAACTCGGTGCGAGAGCCCTACCGATCGCTCGCGGGCGAACTGCTGATGACCCCCTTCCCGGCGCGCAACGAAGAGGGCGCCGTCGCCTCGACGACCGACCTCGCCAAGCGACTCATCATGCGCATTCTGGAACACGAGAAGCAGGAGCTCCTCGGAGCGGTGCAGCGGGTTCCGGCGGATTCCGACGGCGGGCGTGCTCTGCGGATGCGCCTTCGTGACATCGACGTCGAGCGTCAGCGGTTCGCCGAGTCGTAACGGCGGCAGTCAGGCGCGGCAGGGCAGGATGGAGGAATGTTCTCTCGGCCCGAATCGACCAATGCGATCGACAGCTCAGATCTGGTGATCGACCGCATCGGGCACAGCGGCCCGACCCGCGCCATCGACGGGGTCAGCTTCTCGCTCGCGCCGGGTGAGCTCATCTGCGTCGCCGGTCCGACCGGCTCGGGCAAGTCCACCTTGGTCGCGGCTCTGGCGGGTTCGACCGATCCGTCCGTCCGCGTCGTGGGCGGCAGTGCGCAGGTCTGTGGAGTCGACATCCGGCGGCCGGGGCGCAGGCATCGCCTGCTCACCTATCGCACGGGGTTCGTGCCACAGGGGGCCGGTGCCGACCTCCCTCCGCAGCTCACGGTCAACGAGGTCATCGCCGAGCCGATCCTGATCCGTGAGAAGCGGGTGAATACCAAAGCCCTGTCCATCCGAGTCGCGACGCTTCTCGACGAGCTGCACCTGCCTCTCGGAACAGCCTCGAAGTTCCCGTATGAGCTCAGCGCCGGAATGCGCCAGCGCGTCGCGATCGCCAGGTCATTCGTTCTCGAGCCCCGGGTGCTCATCGCCGACGAGATCCTCGCCAACCTCGACCTCGAGGTGCGACCCGTGGTCTTCGACGCGATCACCCGCCGCCGCAAAGAGCAGGGGATGGGTGCGCTGCTGGTCACGAACGACGCCGATTTCATCCGCGAGCTCAACGCCGAGACCCTGATGCTGCGCGGTGGTCATGTGGTTGCCCGCGGCGTCGGCAAGGACCTGCTGTGGGCCCCCAATGCCGAGGCGGATTCCGGGCACTGACGGGGTCGCCAGCGACACGCCCGACCTGCGGCCGGTGTCACGAGCAGGGTCCGGAGTTTGCTAGGATTGACGAGTTGCCCGCGCAGCGGAGCACATTCCTCGGTAGCTCAATTGGCAGAGCAGCCGGCTGTTAACCGGCAGGTTCTTGGTTCGAGTCCAAGCCGGGGAGCCAACGAAAAGCCCCTCTTCGGAGGGGCTTTTCCCTTTGTGCCAGCATGTCCTCGGTCGTCCGGATCGAGCGGGGCGAAATGCCGCCTCGATGAACGCGAACGAGGCCCCGTCGAGTGACGGGGCCTCGTTGTGCGAATCCGAGTCAGATCAACGTGCAGCGCCCTTGAGCGAGCCGGTGGTCTGGCCAGCGGGGTCGGAGATGACACACTGCACGACGCGGTCGTTCAGCTCGTCCCAGGTCTGCTGGGTCGGCGTGATCGGGTAGACCTCGAGCACGGAGTCGTTGAACGCGATGCCGACGAAGCTCGTGTAGGCGTCGCCGATGCACTCCTGCGAAGCGGCGTCGATGTTCTCCTCCGAGAATTCGCCGTCGTCCATCGTGATCTCGTGGTAGACCTCTTCGTCGTGCGGCTGGTCGCACGGCACGACGTCGGCGTCCTCGATCAGGCCGGTGTCGCTGGCCATCTTGCAGTCGCCGAGCTTCAGCGAGAAGATGTCGATGTTCGCGCTCTCGGTGACCTGGCCGGATTCCTCGTCGCGGTCTGCGTCGCCGGAGCCTCCGCCCAGAATTCCGTTGAGCGCGCTACAGCCGGTCAGTGCGACCGACAGCGCTACGGCAGAACCTGCCAGCGCCAGTGCGCGTCGCGTGCGCATCTTCATCATTTCGTCCCCTCCAGAGCCTTCGTGAGCGGGCATATCGATATCCCGCCTCAAGCACGCTATCCGGCTCCGAGTCTGTGATGCAACTCCGAGAACGCTTTGACTGGGCTGAAAGGTTAGGTCAGCCTTCGAGATCGTCGATGCCGGGGACCCAGCTCGCGCCGGGCTTGCCCCATCCGCGCTTCTTGGCGATCTTCTGCACGGTCTTCCAGTCGCCGTCCGAGAGGCGGTCGATGTAGAGGATGCCGTCCAGGTGGTCGAACTCGTGCTGCATGATGCGCGCACGCCAGCCATCGACGGCGATCTCGACAGGCGAGCCGTCGAGATCGGTTCCTATGACGCGCACCCGTTCGGAGCGACGCAGCGGGAATCGCTCGCCGGGGAACGAGAGACATCCTTCCGATTCGAGCTCGTCATCAGGCTCGCCGGGCTCCAGCGGCACCATCCAGAGTTCGGGGTTGATGATGACTCCGCGCCACGGCTGGTCGTCGTCGTCGACGTACGCGTAGGTGTAGATGCGCAGGGGCACCCCGACCTGGGGCGCGGCCAGACCGACGCCGGGAGCGGTGTCCATCGTCTCGAACATGTCGGCGACGAGCGTTCGGATGTCGTCGGTGATGTCCTCGACGAGGGATGCGGGGGAGTGCAGGACGGGATCGCCCATGATGCGAATAGGAAGAACAGCCACGCCATAACCCTACTCGGCGCGCATCGCCGGGTAGGGTCGAAGCGTGAGCATCTCCGTATGGACGACTGGGGCGGAAGACGTCACCGACCAGTTGGTAGGCGCGTTCCAGAACCCGGGACTGCTCCTCGGCATCCCCCTCGCACTCGCGGGTGCGGTCTTCATGTCGCTCGGTGCGCAGTATCAGCATCGCGGCGTGGAGAAGATGGAGCGACTGAGCGGCGCGGACGGCGCATCCGGCCTTTCGATGGCCCAGGTCCGCGGGTTGCTGACGCGGCCGTCGTGGCTCGTAGGGACGCTGATGCTCGGCTTGGCCATCGTGTGCCAACTCGCAGCTCTCACTGTGGCGCCCCTGATCGTCGTTCAGCCGCTCGGTGCGATCGCTCTCGTCATGACGACGCTGCTCAACGCCCGCATCTCGGGGCACTCACCGACCAAGCAGTCGATCACCGCGATCGTCTGCTGCGTAGGTGGAATCTTCCTCTTCGTCTTCTTCGCGGCGATCTTCGCCACAGAGAAGGAAGTCACCGACACCGAGCTGTTCACGATCCTGGCGATCCTGCTGGTCGTGATCATCATCCTGGGCGCATGCTGGCTCGTCCTTCGTCACCGCATGCGCGCGCTCTTCTACATCGTCGGTGCGGGCATCCTCTACGGATTCGTGGCTACGCTCGCGAAGGTCGTCATCAAGCGCGTCCAGGCGGGCAACTTCGACTGGATCACCATCGTGTGCGTGATCGCTCTGATCGCCGCTGCGGCTGTCGGAGCCTACTTCGTGCAGACCGCCTACAGCTCGGGCCCGCCGGATCTCGTCATCGCCGGCCTCACTGTCGTCGACCCTCTGATCGCCGTGCTCATCGGCATGGTCGTCCTCGGCGAGGCGGCCGCCGCGCCGCCGTGGGTTCTCGTGATCTTCGCGATCGCGGGAGCCATCGCCGTGTGGGGCGTCGTCGGACTGGCTCGCTATCACCCTCAGGTGCTCAGCGACAGCCAGGACCTCGGTATCACTCGCGGAAGCGACGACAGCACGGGCAGTGGGTCGAAAGACGCCTGAGATCGATCGCTGGCCGGTCAGGCTCAGTAGGCGGGATCGATGAGGTCGGGTGAGACCTCTGAGGCTGCCGCCTCGTCGACGAAGAACACCGTGCGCTTGCGACCCTTGGCGCCGGCTGCCGGGACGTTCGTGTAGCTCGCACCGGCGAGGGCGAGGCCGAGCGCCGACGCCTTGTCTGCGCCTGTGAGAACAAGCCAGACACGCTTCGAGGCGTTCAGCACCGGGCGCGTCAGCGTGACTCGCTCAGGCGGCGGCTTGGGGGAGTCGCGCACCGGCAGAGCGGCGGCATCGGTCACCGTGACCTCTGTGCGATCGGGGAAGAGCGAGGCGATGTGGCCGTCAGGCCCCACGCCGAGGAAGCAGACGGCGAACGATGGCCACGGGTGGTCCTCGGTGCCGTAGCGTGCGAGCTCCGCGGCATAGGCGGCGGCAGCCTCGTCGAGGGTCAGACCCTCGCCCGCGGCTGCGACCTCGTGCACGTTCTCGGCAGGAACCGGGATGTGGTCGAGAAGAGCCTCCCGCGACTGCACGGAGTTGCGGTCGGCGTCGTCGCGAGCGACGAAGCGCTCGTCGCCCCACCAGAAGTGCACCAGCGACCAGTCGATCTGAGCCGACCGAGCGTCGTCGCGCGTCGCGCGCAGGACCGCCCCGCCCATGGAACCGCCCGTGAGGGCGATATGAGCGATGCGGCCGTTGCGAGTGCGGGCACGAAGACGGGTCAGGAACCGGTCGGCCACGCTCGCGGCGAGTGCCGCCGGCGTCGGCTCGACCACGACCCGCTTCTCAGCGGAAGCTGTCTGCGTCGACATCATTCTCCTGTCTCGGGCGGACCCAGCTTCTCCCAGCCCTCGGTGATCACTCGACCGTACAGGACGTCAGGGTCGAGGCGACGCAGCTCCTCGGCGAGGCACTCGCGCAGCGTGCGGCGGGGGAGGTGCAGATCGTGGTCGGGCTGATCAGGCTGCGTCAGCACTGCCACGCCGGGCGTCGGGCGCTCGAGCAGGATGTCTCCGGACGAGCGGTGCAGCCGCACCGACTTGATGCCCTCCTGCCAGTGCTCCGGGTCCTCGTACGACCACTTGACCGGCACGTCGAGGGCCATCTGCAGCCATGCTGCCAGCAGCGCGGTCGACGGCGAGGCGGATCCGCCACGCACCTCGACTGCGGTCACCTCTTGGAACGGTGGCTGATCGAGCACGGCTGCGAGCTGCTCGCGCCAGTGCGTCAGACGCGTCCAGGCGAGGTCGGTGTCTCCGGGAGCGTGCGTCTCACCGAGCTGCGCGAGGCGCTCGCGCACGTCGGATGCCGTCGCGGCATCTGTGATGCGTCGCTGCGCGATCTTGCCGAGCGGCGATGCGGCCGGCGACTTCGGCGCCTCTTCGGGCCACCAGGCGACGACAGGGGCATCGGGCAGAAGCAGACCCGTGACCAGGCTCTCCTCGTTGCTCGCGGCGTCTCCGTAGGCGCGGAGGACGACCACCTCAGAGGCGCCGGCGTCGCCGCCGACGCGGATCTGCGCGTCGAGTCGCGATTCGCCGTCGCCCGTGGTGAGCACGATGACGCGCATGGGGTGCTCGCGCGAGGCGTCGTTGGCCGCGTCGATCGCGGCTTCAGCCACGCCGTTGCGGGCCGAGATGATCAGCGTGAGCACACGGCCGAGCGCAACCGCGCCGCCTTCTTCGCGCACCTTGACGAGCTGCTTGGCGACCTGGCTGACGGTCGTGTCGGGAAGGTCGATGATCATGGGCGTCTCCAGACTCGTCCGTCACGGGCAAGGAGGTCGTCGGCGGATGCCGGACCCCATGAACCGGGTGCGTACTGGTCGACCGGGCCGCCCTCGGCTGCCCAGTACTTCTCCACGGGGTCGAGGATCTTCCAGGAGAGCTCGACCTCTTCGTGACGCGGGAACAGCGGCGGATCGCCCAGGAGGACGTCGAGGATCAGTCGTTCGTATGCCTCGGGGCTCGCCTCGGTGAACGCGTGGCCGTAACCGAAGTCCATCGTGACGTCACGGACGTTGGTTCCGTTGCCCGGCACCTTCGAGCCGAAGCGGATCGTGACGCCCTCATCGGGCTGCACGCGGATCACGAGCGCGTTCTGCCCGAGCTCCGACGTGTTCGAGCGGCCGAACAGATGCTCCGGAGCCTTCTTGAACACGACGGCGACCTCGGTGACACGTCGACCGAGACGCTTGCCCGTGCGGAGGTAGAACGGGACACCGGACCAGCGACGGGTGTCGATCTCGAGCTTGATCGCGGCATATGTCTCGGTGGCGGATTCCGGGTTCATCCCGTCCTCGTCGAGGAAGCCGGTGACCTGCTCGCCACCCTGCCAGCCGCCCGCGTACTGACCGCGGGCCGTGGCGAGTGCGAGGTCCTCGGGAACGTGCACCGCCGCGAGCACCTTCTCCTTCTCGGCACGCAAGTGCTCGGCGGACAGACTGATCGGCTCTTCCATCGCGGTGAGCGCCAGCAGCTGCAGCAGGTGGTTCTGGATGACGTCGCGCGCCGCGCCGACTCCGTCGTAGTAGCCCGCACGGCCGCCGACACCGATGTCCTCGGCCATCGTGATCTGCACGTGGTCGACGTAGTTGCGGTTCCAGATCGGCTCGTAGAGCTCGTTCGCGAAGCGCAGCGCCAGGATGTTCTGGACCGTCTCCTTGCCGAGGTAGTGGTCGATGCGGAAGATCGAGTCGGCCGAGAACGCCACTTCGAGGGCGGCGTTGAGCTCGCGCGCCGACTCGAGGTCGTGGCCGAACGGCTTCTCGATCACCACACGGCGCCAGCGCTCGTCGTCATCGTCGTTCGCCCCGACGAGGCCCGAGTCCTTGAGCTGCTTCGCGACGAGAGGGAAGTCCTTCGGCGGGATCGACAGGTAGAACGCGTGGTTGCCCATCGTGCCGCGTTCGACGTCGAGCTGGTCGACGGTCTCGCGGAGCTTGCGGAAGGACTCGGGGTTGTCGAACTCCCCCGAGACGAACCGGATGCCCTGGAGCAGCTGCGCCCACGTCTCCTCGCGGAACGGCGTGCGAGCGTGCTGCTTCACGGCGTCGTAGACGACCTGGGCGAAGTCCTGGTCCTCCCAGTCGCGTCGGGCGAAGCCGACGAGAGCGAACCCGGGTGGCAGGAGCCCGCGGTTGGCGAGGTCGTAGACGGCGGGCATGAGCTTCTTGCGTGACAGATCTCCGGTCACACCGAAGATCACGAGAGCACTGGGCCCCGCGATCCGGTTGAGACGGCGATCATCGGGGTCACGCAGCGGGTTGTGCCCGCGCGAGATGGGAACAGACATCAGTGGGGGATTCTCCTGGCTGTTACTTCTGTGCGGCTTCGAAGAGGGTGAGGACGTCGGCCGACGAATCGGTGATCGTCAGGGAGACGACCGGGCGGCCGTGCTCGGCCAGGACGCCGGCATCGCCGGCCGCCTGTGCCTCGATGAGCTGGCCGAACGTGAACGGTCGCTCGGGGATCTCGAGATCGACGTCGGTGCGCTCCAGGATCTGCAGGAACACGCCCTGCGCCGGTCCGCCCTTGTGATACTGGCCGGTGGAGTGCAGGAACCGAGGTCCCCAGCCGAACGTGGTCGGCCGACCGGAGTCTGCGGCGACGAGCTCGCGGAGCCCCTGCAGCTGCGGGACGTCGAGCCGGTTGACGTATGCCTGGATCGACACGTATCCGTCTTCCGGCAGTGCCGCCCACAGCGCGTCGAGCACGCCCTCGACGGTTCCGGACGCCGCGAGAGCGGGGTCGGATACGCGAACCTCGACGCCGTTCTCGACGAATGCGGGAGCGGTCGGCGCGGGACGGGCGTCGAGCAGGCCGCGAGCCGCCACCTTGGCGGACTCGACGTCGGGCTGGTCGAAGGGGTTGATGCCGAGCAGATAGCCCGCGATCGCCGTCGCGTACTCCCACACGACGAGCTGAGCGCCCAGCGATCCGCTGACCAGGATCTCGCCCTCGTGCCGTTCGCGGAGGTGGAACTCGTTCGCGTCGTCGACCAGACGCACGATCTGCAGGTCCGACGGCTTCGCGTCGAGCTCGGGCGACACAGGCAGGAGGACGACGGGCAGGATGCCGGTGCTGTCCTTGCCCGTCGACTCGGCGATGAGCTGCTCGATCCAGTCGGGCAGGCCGTTGATGTGCGTACCGTCGGTGATCAGACCCAGCTTGTCGCGGCGAGGCGACGTGGCGGAGATCGCGGCAGCGAGCCGCAGCGCCGGGTTGTCGGCGGAGTCGATCGCGACCTCGAGAAGCGAGGCGTCGGCCTCGTTCAGAAGCTCGTCGATGTCGGCTCCGGCGAGCCCGGACGGGACGAGGCCGAAGGCCGTGAGCGCCGAATAGCGTCCTCCGACGTTCGGGTCGGCGTTGAAGACGCGGTACCCCGCCTCGCGAGCCGAGACATCGAGCGGCGAGCCCGGATCGGTGACCACGATGATGCGCTCGAGCGGATCGATGCCTACGTCGCGGAACGCCGCTTCGAACGTGCGACGCTGCGAGTCGGTCTCGACGGTCGAGCCCGACTTCGACGACACAACGAGTGCGGTGTTCTGCAGGCCCTCGTCGAGCGCGGCGAGCACCTGGCCGGGGGCGGTCGAGTCGAGGATCGTCAGCGGGACACCAGCGGTCTGGGCGATCACCTCGGGAGCGAGCGATGAGCCGCCCATCCCCGCGAGCACGACGCGCGTCACGCCCTTCGCCTGCAGATCGGCCCGCAGAGCGGCGATCTCGGCGACCAGGGGTCGCGAGACGGACACCGCCTCGACCCAACCCAGGCGGATCGACGCCTCCGATTCGGCTGCCGGCCCCCACAGGGCTGCATCGCCGCCGGTCACACGCGAGGCGATGAGGTCGTGGACGAGAGCGGGGACCGTCTCGTCGATCGCGACCCGAGCCGCGCCGGAGGCGTGGATCGCAAAGGTCATCGCTGCGCCTCGAGGCCCTCAGCCACCTGCGTCAGCAGATCGTGCCACGAGTCGATGAACTTGGCGACGCCCTCGTCCTCGAGCACCTGGGTGACATCGGTGAAGTCGATTCCCAGAGCCTCGAGCCCGGCGAACACCGCTCGCGCGTCCTCGTAGCCACCGGTGATGGTGTCGCCGGTGACGACGCCGTGGTCGAAGGTCGCCTCGAGGGTCTTCTCGGGCATCGTGTTGACGACGTCCTTCGCGACGAGCTCGGTGACGTACAGAGTGTCGGGCAGCGCCGGGTCCTTGACACCGGTCGAAGCCCACAGCGGGCGCTGTGCGTTCGCGCCCAGCTTGATGAGGTCCTGAGCACGCTTCTCGGCGAACTTCTGCTCGAAGAGCTCGTAGGCGAGACGCGCGTTCGCGAGTCCGGCCTTGCTCTTGAGCGCCTCGGCCTCGTCTGTTCCGATCGCCGAGAGACGCTTGTCGGTCTCGGTGTCGACGCGCGAGACGAAGAACGAGGCCACCGAGTGGATGCTCGACAGATCGAAGTCGGCGCTGTGTGCCCGCTCGAGTCCGGTCAGGTACGCGTCGATGACCTCGGCGTAGCGCTCGAGGCTGAAGATCAGGGTGACGTTGACGCTGATGCCCGACGCGATCGCCTCGGTGATCGCGGGCAGGCCCGCCTTCGTCGCGGGGATCTTGACGAGAAGGTTCGGGCGGTCGACCTTGGCCCACAGCTTCTTGGCCTGTTCGACGGTGCCCTCCGTGTCGTGCGCGAGGTCGGGGGAGACCTCGATCGACACGCGGCCGTCGACGTGACCCGACTTCTCCCACACGGGGCGGAAGATGTCGAGAGCGGCGGCGACGTCCTGTGTGGTCGCGGCGAAGACGGCCTCTTCGGCCGTGGCACCCGATGCGGCGAGCTCGGTGACCTGAGCGTCGTACGACGTGTTGTTCTTGTCGGTGATCGCGTTGGCGAAGATCGTCGGGTTGGTCGTGACGCCGACGACGTTGCGGGTCTCGATCAGCTCGGCGAGGTTGCCGGAGGAGATGCGGGTGCGCGAAAGGTCGTCGAGCCAGATGCTGACACCGGCTGCTGCGAGGTCTGCGGTGGGGGTGCTCATGCGTTCTCCTTGATGGTCTCGCGTGCGGCCGCGATGACGGCCTCGGTGGTGATGCCGAACTTCTGGAACAGGGTCTTGTAGTCGGCGGATGCGCCGAAGTGGTCGATGCCGACCGAGCGGCCGCGGTCGCCCACGATGCCGCGCCAGCTGAGCACGGAACCGGCCTCGACCGAGACGCGGGCGGTGACGGACTTGGGGAGGACCGACTCTCGGTAGGCCTCGTCCTGCTCGTCGAACCACTCGAGCGACGGAGCGGAGACGACGCGTACGTTGACGCCTTCTTCGGCGAGTGCCGCTCGAGCGTCGACCGCGAGCTGCACCTCGGAACCGGTCGCGATGATGATCACGTCGGGCGTGCCGTTCGGAGCCTCGGCGAGCACGTAGGCGCCCTTCGCGACACCGTCGGTCGATGCGAAGACATCGCCCTCGGCCGAGCCCTGTCCACGCTCGAACACCGGGATGTTCTGTCGTGTCAGGGCGATGCCGGCCGGGCCCTCGTGCCGACGGAGGATCTCGAGCCACGCGGCCGAGGTCTCGTTGGCGTCGGCGGGGCGCACCAGGGTGAAGTTCGGAATGGCACGCAGCGTCGCGATCTGCTCGACCGGCTGGTGCGTGGGTCCGTCTTCGCCGAGAGCGACGGAGTCGTGTGTCCAGACGAAGATGCTGGGCACGTTCATCAGTGCGGCCAGACGCACCGGCGGGCGCATGTAGTCGCTGAAGATGAGGAACGTTCCGCCGAAGGCGCGAGTCGGGCCGTGCAGCACGATGCCGTTGACGATGGCGCCCATGGCGTGCTCGCGGATGCCGAAGTGCAGCACGCGGCCGTAGGGGTCACCCGACCACTCGTGCGTCGACCACTCGGCGGGGATGAAGGACTTGGAGTCCTTGATCGTGGTGAGGTTCGATTCTGCGAGGTCGGCCGACCCGCCCCAGAGCTCGGGGAGTTCGGCTGCGAGAGCGTTGATGACCTGGCCCGAGGCCGCACGGGTCGAGACGTCCTTGCCGCTCTCGAAGACGGGGAGGGCGGAGGTGATGTCCGCCGGCAGCTCCTTGGCCTCGAGCCGGTCGAGGAGCGCCTTGCGCTCGGGGTTGGCGGCGGCCCAGGCATCGAACGACTTCTGCCACGCCGCACGCGTCTCGGCGGCGCGATCGGCGAGACCGCGGGTGTGGGCGAGCACGTCGTCGGCGATCGCGAAGTGCTCGTCGGCATCGAAGCCGAGGACCTTCTTCGTGGCCGCCAGCTCGTCGCCGCCGAGGGCGGAGCCGTGGATCTTGCCGGAGTTCTGCTTGCCGGGCGAAGGCCAGCCGATGATCGTCTTCAGGATGATGAGCGAGGGCTTCGAGGTCTCGCCCTTCGCGGCCTCGATCGCTGCGTGCAGCTCGGCGACGTCTTCGACGTACTCGCCCGTCTTCTTCCAGTCGACCGTCTGGACCTGCCAGCCGTAGGCCTCGTAGCGCTTCGCGACGTCTTCGGTGAAGGCGACGTTCGTGTCGTCCTCGATCGAGATCTGGTTGGAGTCGTAGATCGCGATGAGGTTGCCGAGCTCCTGGTGGCCGGCGAGCGAGGAGGCCTCGCTGGTGACGCCCTCCTGGAGGTCGCCGTCGCCGGCGATCACGTAGACGAAGTGGTCGAACGGGCTGGTGCCCGCAGCGGCCTCGGGGTCGAAGAGACCGCGCTCGTAGCGAGCGGCGTAGGCGAAGCCCACCGCGGAGGCGAGACCCTGGCCGAGTGGGCCGGTGGTGATCTCGACGCCCTTGGTGTGGCCGTACTCGGGGTGCCCGGGGGTGAGCGAGCCCCAGGTGCGCAGCGCCTTGAGGTCGTCGAGCTCGAGGCCGAAGCCGCCCAGGTAGAGCTGCACGTACTGGGTGAGGGAGGAGTGTCCGACCGAGAGGATGAAGCGGTCGCGGCCGAGCCAGTCGGTGTCGGTCGGGTCGTGACGCAGCACCCGCTGGTAGAGGAGATACGCGGCCGGAGCCAGGCTCATCGCGGTGCCGGGGTGGCCGTTGCCGACCTTCTCCACGGCATCCGCAGCCAGAAGACGCGCGGTGTCCACCGCGCGTCGGTCGATCTCATCCCACTGCAATTCCGACACTGTGAAGCCCTTCTGCAACTGTTCGAGAGCGCCCGGATTGCACGATCGCAGTCCGCAACGCTAAGGAAGGGTTTGTGATGTGCGCTGGGCGCGCGAGTCATTTCAGCATAGCGCCGAGGTCTGACCCATTACCCCCCTTTACAACGCTCCGCCCTTCCAGTAATTCCATGGATCTGTCGCGGCTTCTGCAGCACGGTGGGACTGCGGATCATCGTTTCTGGAACGCGATTCCGTGACGTCCGGGCGAGGCGGACGGAGACGGAGAACCGGGGCTCACGGCCGGAGGGCGGGCGAGCCCATCGTCTCGCGTGCTCTAGACTGGGAAACGCTGTCGTGACGCGTGTGGAGGAGGCGATCGAGATCTCGACGATGTCTGATCAGACCGTTGTGAAGAAGTCCATCGGTCGCACCGTGAAGGCGTACGTCGCCCTCACCAAGCCGCGCGTCCTCGAACTGCTGCTGGTGTCGACCGTCCCGGTGATGTTCCTCGCCCAGGGTGGTCTGCCCGATATGTGGCTGGTCCTCGCCACCGTCATCGGCGGATCGTTGAGCGCGGGGTCTGCCGCGGCGTTCAACATGTACCTCGATCGCGACATCGACGCCCACATGCACCGCACCGAGAACCGTCCGCTCGTGACGGGTGAGATCACGCCTCGGGGCGCGCTGATCTTCTCGTGGACCCTGGCCGTGGTCTCGACCGTATGGCTCTGGTTCACGACGAACTGGCTGGCGGCCACGCTGTCTGCATCCGCGATCTTCTTCTACGTCGTGATCTACACGATGATCCTCAAGCGCCGCACCGAACAGAACATCATCTGGGGCGGCATCGCCGGGTGCTTCCCGGTTCTCATCGGCTGGGCGGCTGTCACCGGTTCGCTCGACTGGCCGGCGCTCATCCTCTTCGCGCTCATCTTCCTCTGGACCCCGCCGCACTACTGGCCGCTCTCGATGAAGTACAAGGACGACTACGAAGACGTCGACGTGCCCATGCTCGGAGTGACCCGCAACGCGTCGCAGGTCGGTCTCCAGGTCATCCTGTACGCCTGGGCGACCATCGCCTGCTCGCTGCTGCTGATCCCGATCGCGAACATGGGCCTCGTCTACACCGTCTCCGCCCTCGTGTTCGGCGGGTGGTTCATCTACGAGTCGCACCGCCTGTACAACCAGGCGGTGCGGGGGAACGAGGCGCGGCCGATGCGCGTCTTCCACGCCTCGATCACCTACTTGACGCTGATCTTCGTCGCCGTCGCTGTCGACCCGCTGCTGCCGTTCTGATCCTCGTCGTCCTCGGCGATCTGCTCGCCATCCGTGTGGGTCGGGTTGTTCTCGACCATCGTGGTCTCGTTGTCGTCGGCGGTGTCTGATTCGGAGTTCCAGTCGATCGGCTCGACGACGGCGGGAGCGGGGGAGGGCAGAAGCGCCTGCACGGCGCTCAGCGCCACCGCGACGAGGATTCCGATGACGCCCGCGCCCAGAAGTGCGGCGCCGACGACGACGAGCGACTGCCCGACATAGACCTCGATGCCTGTGGCCGTGCCGTCGAGCAGAGTGCTCGTCATGGTCCCGATCTGACCGGCGATGAGCCATCCGCCCACACCAGCCGAGGCGAGCGAGAGCACGAGGAGGAGCCAGAAGCCGATGCTGCGTGTCAGTGACTTGTTCATGTCGGCCACGATGCACGACCGACTGATGAGCCTCTGATGCCTCAGCTATGTATCCACTGTGCCGGTCCGGAGCGCGCCGACTTCTCGGCGGGGTTCGTCACTCCCGGGGCGCGACGGGCTTCTTCAGATGCAGCACCACGACCGTGTACGTCGCGGCCGAGAGCGACGCGAGCACCATGTGGATGCCGACGAGCAGGGGAGGGAGGCCCGCACGCGCCTGCCAGATGCCGACACCGACCTGCACGAGGATCGCGAGCACGAGCACGAGCAACCACTTGCGGGGTTCGAGCCGCAGCGCCCACGCGGAGATCGTGAGCGTGGCGACGAGCGCGGCGAGGATGTACCCGGGCCACGCGTGGACGTGCGCCAGCACGGTGGCGTCGAACCCGTGACGGAGCACGTCGGCATCACCAGAATGCGGGCCCGAACCGGTGGTGAGCACACCGAAGACGATCGTGACGGCGAGAGCCAGGCCCGTGACGTGGCTCAGGATCGCGAACCACTTCGGGACCGCGCGCTCCCTCGGACCCGGCTGCCCGTACAGGCGCACCAGGAACGCCGCGGTGACGCACACCAGCAGCAGGGAGGAGACGTAGTGGAACCCGACGATGAAGGGGTTCAGGCCGGTGAGCACGGTGATGCCGCCGACGAGCGCCTGTGCGACGACTCCGAGCAGGACGATCCAGGCGAGGACGACGAGATCACGACGGTCGGTCGTCAGACGGAAGGATCGCACCATCGCCGCGATCACGGCGATCAGCAGAGCGCCCATGGCGAACGGAGTCGCGGGAAGCGAGAACAGCGACACGATCACGAAGGTGATGACGGCCGCGAGAATGCCGGCGCCCGCGAAACGCAGGGCGGAGAAGACCAGCAGCCGGCCGCCGACACGTGCGAGCACGAGCAGCAGGACGGCGAGGGCGATGATTCCGACGACGCCCGTCATGACGCGGTTGCCGAACTCGATGATGCCGTGGATGCCCTGATCGGCATAGATCGGCACGAGCGACTCGGGGGTGCAGAGCGGCCATTCCGAGCACCCGAGGCCGGAGCCCGTGAGGCGCACTGCGCCGCCGGTGCCGATGATGATCGTCTGAGCCAGGAAGGACAGCCAGGCGAACACGCGGAGAGCTCGTCCCCAGAGGATCGCATGAGCCGAGGCCGGTGCGTTCACGGGGGAGGAGATCGAGGGCTGGGGCATAAGTCTTCTCCGAACCGCCCGGACACGGCGGGCGGCCCTGTCTTCAGGCGGAACCTGTAGAATCGGATTGTTGTGATGAGCGCTTACCGCGCTGAAGCATCACTAACAGTTTAGGCGCGATGGATGCGCCGGTGATGAGGGCCCACCAACGGCACCCGCTCCCGCAGACTCGACGGGGATCAGGTGTGTCGGGGCGGATGACACCGTTTGGGACCTGTGAGGAGAGTGTGTGATGTCGGATGTGCTGATCGACCGCCCGGAGCTTGACGGCCTGGGGGTGTACGAATTCGGATGGCATGACGAAGATGCCGCCGGAGCCATCGCCAAGCGTGGAATCTCCGAAGAGGTGGTTCGCGGGATCTCGGCGCTCAAGCACGAGCCCGAATGGATGCTGAAGACCCGTCTCAAGGGTTATCAGCTCTTCGGACGCAAGCCGATGCCGACGTGGGGTGCAGACCTCAGCGAGATCGACTTCGACAACATCAAGTACTTCGTGCGCTCCACGGAGAAGCAGGCGCAGTCCTGGGAGGACCTCCCCGCGGAGATCCGCGAGACCTACGAGCGCCTCGGCATCCCCGAGGCCGAGCGCCAGCGCCTCGTCGCGGGCGTCGCCGCTCAGTACGAGTCCGAGGTCGTCTACCACCAGATCCGCGAGGACCTGGAGGAGCAGGGTGTCATCTTCATGGACACCGACACCGCTCTGCGCGAGCACCCCGAGTTCTTCGAGGAGTACTTCGGCTCGGTGATCCCGGCCGGTGACAACAAGTTCGCCGCCCTGAACACCGCCGTGTGGTCCGGAGGCTCGTTCGTCTACGTCCCCAAGGGCGTGCACGTCGAGATCCCGCTCCAGGCCTACTTCCGCATCAACACCGAGAACATGGGTCAGTTCGAGCGGACGCTGATCATCGCCGACGAAGACAGCTACGTCCACTACATCGAGGGCTGCACGGCTCCGATCTACAAGTCGGACTCGCTGCACTCGGCCGTGGTCGAGATCATCGTGAAGAAGAACGCCCGCGTTCGGTACACGACGATCCAGAACTGGTCGAACAACGTCTACAACCTCGTCACCAAGCGTGCGGTCGCGCACGAAGGTGCGACGATGGAATGGGTCGACGGCAACATCGGCTCCAAGGTGACGATGAAGTACCCGTCGATCTACCTGATGGGCGAGCACGCCAAGGGCGAGACGCTCTCGGTCGCCTTCGCAGGCCCGGGGCAGCACCAGGACGCCGGCGCGAAGATGATCCACATGGCGCCGTACACCCAGTCGTCGATCGTGTCGAAGTCGATCGCCCGAGGTGGCGGTCGTGCGGGATACCGCGGCGAGGTCCGAGTGGACGCCAACGCGCACCACTCCGCGAACACCGTGCGCTGCGACGCCCTGCTGGTCGACACCAAATCGCGCTCCGACACATATCCCGCGATCGACATCCGTGTGGACGACGTGCAGCTCGGCCACGAGGCGACAGTCTCGAAGGTCAGTGAAGAGCAGCTCTTCTACCTGCAGTCTCGCGGCATGCCCGAGGACGAGGCGATGGCGATGATCGTGCGCGGCTTCATCGAGCCGATCGCACGGGAACTGCCCATGGAGTACGCGATGGAACTGAACAAGCTCATCGAAATGGGCATGGAAGGATCGGTCGGCTAAATGGCGGCCTCGACGACAGCGCCCAGCGAGGCGCAGCACACGAACGCGCACATCGACCCCGCAGCACAGGTCTCCTCCGCCGGATTCGTCCCGGTGCAGACCCGCTCGGAGCGCCCCCACTCCTTCGACCCCGATGACTTCGGTGCTCCCACCGGTCGCGAGGTCAACTGGAAGCACACCCCGGTCGCCAAGCTCTCGCCTCTCTTCGAGGTGGCGGGCTCGGGCGAAGGCGTGAGCTACTCCTTCGGCTCGGGAGAGCAGTACGTGTCGGCGCCGCTGGCCGCCGGCGACGCACCGCGCGGGGAGGTCTTCCTCGCGGAGGACATCACCGCCGCGATCGCGTGGCAGGGCGCAACCGAAGCGCTCCACATTCGCATCCCGCGTGAAGAAGAGGTCGCTGAGCCGGTCTTCCTCGCGATCGACGGACTCGGTGCAGACCGACGGGCCGACGCCCACATCGTGATCGAGGCGCTCGAGCACAGCTCCGCGACCGTCGTGCTCCAGCACACGGGCGCGGCGCAGTACTCGCAGAACGTCGAGATCATCGTGCGTGACGGAGCGAAGCTCACCGTCATCAGCCTGCAGCAGTGGCAGGACGAGGCCGTGCACACGTCCGCTCACCAGGCTCGCGTCGACGCGGATGCCACGCTCAAGCACTTCGTCATCAGCTTCGGCGGCGGCGTCGTCCGTGTGAACCCGAGCGTCGAGCTCGCGGGGGCGGGCTCGGAGGGATACCTCTACGGCCTCTCCTACGCCGACGCGGGCCAGCACCTCGAGAGCCAGGTCTTCCTGCACCACAAGGGGCCGCACACCAAGGGCGACGTCCTCTACAAGGGTGCGCTCCAGGGCCAGGGCGCGCACAGCGTCTGGATCGGCGACGTGCTGATCGGCGCCGACGCGAACGGCACCGACTCGTACGAGGCGAACCGCAACCTGGTGCTCACCGAGGGCGCTCGCGCCGACTCGATCCCGAACCTGGAGATCGAGACCGGAGACATCCTCGGCGCGGGCCACGCCAGCGCCACCGGTCGTTTCGACGACGAGCAGCTGTTCTACCTGCAGGCGCGAGGGATCAGCGAAGAGGAAGCGCGTCGCCTCGTCGTGCTCGGCTTCCTCACCGACATCGTCCAGCGTCTGGGGATCCCCGCGCTGGAGGCCGAGCTTCTCGCCGCGATCGAGACGGAGCTCGCCGAGGTGAACGCATGACCGCAGAGCGCGTCTGCGGCGTCGCCGAGCTCGAGCAGGACATGCCGCTGCGTGTCGAGCCGAACGGCGTGCCGATCACCGTCATCAAGGACTCCGAAGGCGTCATCCACGCCATCGGAGACACCTGCACCCACGGTGACATCTCACTCTCCGAGGGCTTCGTCGAAGGAGAGACAGTGGAATGCTGGGCCCACGGCTCCGCATTCTCGCTGCTCACCGGCAAGCCCCAGAATCTCCCTGCTTATGAGCCCGTTCCGGTCTACGTCGTCGAGATCGACGGCGACGACGTGCTCATCGACCCGACTGTGACGAAGGAAGTCTGAATGTCTGTTCTCGAAATCCGCGACCTCTACGTGACGGTCGAGACCGAGGCGGGAATCACCCCGATCCTCAACGGAATCACCCTCACGATGAACACGGGTGAGACGCACGCGATCATGGGCCCCAACGGCTCCGGCAAGTCGACGCTCGCCTACACGATCGCCGGTCACCCGAAGTACACGGTGGCGTCGGGCTCGATCACGTTCGACGGCCAGGACGTCCTCGCGATGAGCGTCGACGAGCGAGCTCGTGCGGGCCTGTTCCTCGCGATGCAGTACCCGGTCGAGATCCCCGGCGTGACGGTGACGAACTTCCTCCGCACTGCCAAGACCGCGATCGACGGCGAGGCGCCGGCGATTCGCGGGTGGACGAAGGACGTCAAGACGGCCATGTCCAACCTCCGTATGGACCCGAAGTTCGCCCAGCGCAACGTCAACGAGGGCTTCTCCGGCGGCGAGAAGAAGCGTCACGAGATCCTTCAGCTCGAGGTGCTCAAGCCCAAGTTCGCCGTCCTCGACGAGACCGACTCCGGCCTCGACGTCGACGCGCTGAAGATCGTCTCCGAGGGCGTAAACCGCGCCAAGGAGGCCACGGGTCTCGGCGTGCTGCTGATCACGCACTACACCCGCATCCTCCGCTACATCCGCCCCGACTTCGTGCACGTGATCGTTGCAGGCAAGATCGTCGAAGAGGGCGGCCCGGAGCTCGCCGACCGGCTCGAGGACGAGGGATACGACCGTTTCCTCGACCCCGCAGCCCCGATCGAGGCGTAGGCTGATTCGCATGACAGCCACCCTCACCGACGAGAAGTACGACGAGGTCACCGAGGCTCTCAAGGACGTCATGGACCCGGAACTCGGGATCAACGTCGTCGACCTCGGCCTCATCTACGATCTTGCGTGGGATGACGAGAACGATGCTCTCGTCATCCACATGACGCTCACCAGCGCAGGCTGCCCGTTGACCGACGTGCTCGAGGATCAGACCGCTCAGGCTCTGGACAGCGTCGTCGATCGCTTCCGCATCAACTGGGTGTGGATGCCGCCGTGGGGCCCCGAGAAGATCACGGACGACGGGCGCGACATGATGCGCGCTCTCGGCTTCGCCATCTGAGGATGCTCGAGGTCAAGGCCCTGCCTCTGGCAGAGCTTCGCGAGCGCAGCAGCGAGAAGTGGCGGGAGTATCCCGCCGATGTCCTGCCGCTCTTCGTCGCGGAGACCGACTTCCCGTTGGCGCCGGCGATCTCCTCGGCTCTTCGACGCGCCGTCGACAACGGCGACACCGGATACATCGCATCGCGGACGCCTCTCCCCGAGACCTATGCCGCTTTCGCGATGCGTCGCTACGGCTGGCATGCGGATCCGTCGCGGATGCGCACGACCGCCGATGTGAGCATGGGGATCGTCGAGATCCTGCGCCGCATTACGCATCCGGGCGAGCGCGTGATCGTCACCACACCGGTGTACCCACCGTTCTTCGACCTGGTCTCCGAGGCCGGGGCCGAGGTCGCGCGGGTGCCGCTGCTCGATACGGGCACGGCGTGGGAGCTCGATCTCGACGGCATCCGCGCGGCTTTCGCAGCCGGTGCGACCGCGATGCTGCTCTGCAACCCGCACAACCCGACCGGCACGGTGCACAGCCGCGACTCGCTGACCGCTCTCGCCCAGATCGCCGAAGAGTTCGGCGCAGCGGTGATCTCGGATGAGATCCATGCACCGCTCGCCCAGCCGGGCACCGGGTTCACGCCCTTCCTCGACACGGGCGACGCCGCGGAGCGCGTGGGCTTCGCCGTCGTGAGTGCGAGCAAGGCCTTCAATCTCGCGGGTCTCAAGTGCGCGCTCATGGTGACCGCATCCGATCGCACCAGCGCCATCGTGCGCGGGCTTCCTATCGAGGTCGAGTGGCGCACCGGGCAGTTCGGCCTCCTCGCGGCTGTGGCCGCATTCTCCGAGGAGAGCGACGAGTGGCTCGATGGGCTGCTCACGACGCTCGACGAGAATCGCGTGCTGCTCGAGGATCTGCTTTCGTCGAAGATCCCTGCCGCGCGCTATCGGATCCCCGATGCCGGATACCTGGCCTGGATCGATCTCTCGGGACTGGAATGGGGAGACAACCCCGCGCGACGGATCCTGAAGGAGGCCGGAGTCGCCCTGCACTTCGGCCCCGCCTTCGGCGAGCCGGGCAGGGGTTTCGTCCGACTGAACTTCGGCACGAGCCCGGAGATCATCACCGAGGCCATCGAGCGCATCGCGACGCTCGTGGGCCGATGACGACCGAGCAGCGGCCGACCGCCTCGATCTGGGACCGAGAACGCCTCTGGGTCACTGCCGGCGCGGTCGCGCTGATCTTCCTCGCCGCGATCGAGGCGCTGGCTGTCACGACCGTCATGCCGATCGTCAGTGAGGCGCTCGACGGACGCGATCTGTACGCCGTAGCCTTCGCCGGCACGCTCGCGACGAGTGTGATCGGCATGGTCGCCGCGGGTGCCTGGTCGGATGCTCGAGGACCCCGTGGTGCCCTGTACGCCGCGGTGTCGCTGTTCATCGCCGGTCTGCTGCTGTCGGGCTTCGCTGTGACGATGGACCAGTTCCTCATCGGGCGCCTGGTGCAGGGGCTCGGCGCGGGAGGACAGACCGTGGCGCTGTACGTCGTGGTCGCTCGGCTGTATCCACCGCAACTTCACGGCAGAGTGTTCGCGGCGTTCGCCGCCGCATGGGTGGTGCCGTCGATGATCGGTCCCTTCCTCGCCGGGGCGGTCGCCGAGTACCTCGATTGGCGCTGGGCCTTCCTCGGCGTCGCCGTGCTGACGGGCGTCGCCTTCGTGATCGTCGTGGCGCGGCTGCGAGGCGTCGACCTCGGACGCGGCGAGCCGCAGAATCGCCGGGCGCTCGTCATCCGCCTTGTTCTCGCGGTGGTCGTCGCTGTCTTCGCCGTGCTGATCGGCTTCACAGCGGAGATGACCGTGCGCCTCGCATGGCCGGTGGCGATCGGATCCGTCATCGTGATCGGTGTCGCACTGCTGCCGCTGGTTCCCCGGCGCACCCTCCGTGCCGGGCGCGGTCTGCCGAGCGTCGTCCTCATGCGCGGCATCGCCGCAGGCGCGTTCTTCGCGGCCGAGGCGTACGTCCCCTATCTGCTGATGGAGCGCTTCGACTTTACGGCGACCTGGGCGGGTATCGCGCTCATGCTCGCCGCCTTCGCATGGGCCGGAGCTTCGCACCTGCAGGGGGCCTTCGGAGAACGACTGGGAAACACCCGCATCACCGTGATCAGCCTGTCGCTCCTCCTCGTGGCGCTCGTGCTCGTGCTCGCTGCGGCGCAGTGGGGAGTGTCGCCGGTATTCGTCGTCGTGGGGTGGGGCTTCGCCGGCGGTGGCATGGGGCTGCTGTATCCGCGCCTCACAGTGCTCACCCTCGCCTATTCGAACGAGGGCAATCAGGGCTTCAACTCGTCGGCGCTGTCGATCTCCGACGCCGCGGGCTCAGCTGTGGCGATCGCGCTGGCCGGATTGCTCGTCGCGACGCTGGGCGGCGAGGCCGCCTCGTTCGGGGTGGTGTTCGCGTTCTGCCTCGGTCTGGTGCTGCTGGCATCGGTGCCGGGGCTCAGACTGGGCCATGCCGCGGAGTCGTCCGAGGGCTGACCACTGCACCGAGCGAGTCCCCTGCGAGCGCGGTGACGCCCAGGTCGAAGACACGGTCGAGGCCGGCGGTGACATCGTCCGTGCCGTCGGTGAGAGCGGCCCCGTGGCTGTCGGCGTGCATGCGCTGCTGAACGAGTGTCGCGTGCCCGAGCACGAAGTGCAGCATCGCCGCTGCGCGATCGGCGGCTTCTGCGTGCCCGTGGCGCGCGAGCGCGGCCTCGAGCGCGGTCTGGGCATACGACGAGCCGAGCCGCAGGGCGTAGGTGCTGAGCACGAGCTCCGCACCGTCGCGGTAGGTGAACAGGGCGTCGCGGATGCCGCGCGCGGTGGTCAGCACGTCGGCATCGTCGCGGGGGATCCCCGCGGTGATCCGGTCGGCGAGCTCTGCCAGCAGTTCCTGCTTGCTCGAGAAGTGCCAGTAGAGAGCGCTCGGCTGAACATCGAGCCTGCCCGCGATCCGGCGCATCGACAGGTCGGCGAGGCCGACCTCGTCGAGGAGGGCCAGCGCCACGCGTGCGACGCCGTCGCGGTCGTGACGGGCGGAGTTGTGCTCTGGGCTCATGTCATCACTATAGTGAACACCGTTCAGGTGAACAGTGTTCAGGAAGGTGTCGGATCATGACCCAGCAACGCGATGACCTCGGTCGCGAACTAGCAAGAGTGGCGATCTTCGCCGCGCTCATCATCGTTCTCGGCATGGTGACGATTCCGATTCCCGGCGGTGTGCCGATCACCGCGCAGACGTTGGGGGTCATGCTCGCCGGTGCCGTGCTCGGACCCCGACTGGCTCCGCTGGCGATTCTTCTGGTGCTCGCTCTCGCGGCGATCGGATTGCCCGTCCTCGCCGGTGGGCGCGGCGGCCTCGGCGTCTTCGTCGGCCCGACCGCCGGATATCTGCTCGGGTGGGTGGCAGGTGTCATCGTGATCGGTCTCATCGTGGGCCGCGGTCGGCTCATCTGGTGGCGAATCGCCCTCGGCGTCGTCGTCGGAGGCATCCTGGTGGTGTATCTCTGTGGGATCCCCGTGACAGCGCTCGTTCTCGGGCTCGAACTCGGTCCGACCGCGCTCGCGAGTCTGGTGTTCCTCCCCGGCGATCTGCTCAAAGCGGCCGCGGCGACGGCGCTCATTCTCGCGCTGCGACGCGCGTACCCCCGGGCGTTCGCCGCGGGTTCCATCGCAGCGCCCGCATCCGTCCGTGCGATCTGAGACCGCGGTCGGATCGATCTCGCTCGACGGTGTCACCGTCGAGCGGGAAGGGCGGGCGATCCTGCGCGACGTGAGTGTCGATCTCACGGCGCAGAGGATCGCGGTGATCGGCGCGAACGGGTCGGGCAAGTCCACCTTCGCGCGTCTCCTGAATGGCCTCGTGCTGCCGGATGCAGGGCGAGTCACGGTTCACGATCTCGACTCGCGGCGGGACACGAAGGCTCTTCGACGTAGGGTCGGTTTCGTCTTCACCGACCCTCAGTCGCAGATCCTGATGCCGACGCCCGCTGAGGATCTCGCGCTCTCGCTGCGCGGTTCGCCCCGCACGGAGATCGCCAGCCGGGTGGCCGGGGCACTCGCCGAGCACGGGTTGACCGACAGGGCGGACGTGCCCGCGTCCGACCTGTCCGGCGGTCAGAAGCAGCTGCTGGCTCTCGCGTCGGTTCTGATCACCGAGCCGCGCGTGATCGTGGCCGATGAGCCGACCACGCTGCTGGATCTGCGCAACTCCCGAAGGGTCTCCGACCTGCTGCTGGCACTGCCGTCGCAGGTCGTCATCGTCACCCACGACCTCGCCCTCGCGGCGAGATGCGACCATGCGGTGCTCTTCGACGCGGGTTCGCTCATCGCATCGGGCACCCCGGACGAGGTGATCGCCGAGTACCGCGGGCGGTGCGGATGATCCAGTCGTACCGGCCAGGGGCCAGCATCGTCCACCGGATGTCGGCGGGGCCCAAACTCGCGCTCTTCGCGGCGCTCGCGCTCGTGTCGTCCGCGTACCCGCATGACGGATGGAGCGTCACCGTCTCGCTCGTCGTCGTGTGCACGCTCTATCTCGTCGCCGGGCTTCCGGTGAGGGTCCTGATCGTCGAGATGTGGCGGCTGCGCTGGCTCGTGCTGGTTCTCGCGACCGCGCTGTGGATCTTCGTGTCGCCGCTGACCGCGTGGATCAGCACGAGCAGGGTCGCGTCGCTGCTCCTGCTGGCTGCGCTTCTCACGATCACCACCCGGATGGGTGATCTGCTCGCCGTTCTGCATCGGATGCTGCGGCCGCTGCGTCGGCTGGGTGTCGATGCCGATGCGGTCGCGATGACGATCTCGCTGACGCTCACGATGATTCCGGTGGTCGCCGGATTCGCCCATGCTGTGCGGGAGGCGCAGCGTGCTCGCGGCGTTCGTCCGGGCCTTCGAACCACCGTGCCGCTGATGGTCAGGACGCTACGCCACGCGGACGAGGTCGGCGACGCTCTCGCCGCCCGCGGTCTTGTGTGATCGGCGTGCGAGGCGTTGGGAGAGCAGCATTCCGCCGACGGCGAGTGCGGCCGTCAGAACCGTCGTTCCTGCGACGAGAAGCAGCACGACCGAGGCGACGCCGAGTGCGGCTGCGATCGCGATCCGGCGAGTCGAGTCAGTGGCTGGTGGTGACGGCTGCGTCTCGACGCGCGTGAACGCCACCGCGATCGCCGCGGTGAGAGTCAGCGCGGCAGCGAGCCAGAGCGGGCGAGACACCCACCACGCAAGGGTGCTCGGCTCCGGCAGCGCGATGCCGCTGCTGAGCGAGGCCATGGCGCAGATCCCGGCCATGGCGAGCAGCGTCGGCATGTGCCACAGGTAGATCGTCATGGTGCGTCTGTTGACGAACGCGGCGAGTGCGGCCGGGGCTGGGCGGCGGCTGAACGCATCGATGCGATCGCGGAGAAGCGAGACGGCGCTCAGGTGCACGACTCCGACGAGAAGCAGGGCACCTGTGGGCGGGTTGATGTTGGCGATGAGGTCAGGGGAGTAGACGCCGGTGGTGAAGGCGCCGATGAGTGTGATCGACGCGGAAGCTCCCGCGATCGCGCGTGCTCGTCGGCTCAGTCCGTCGATCGTGCCATCGGCGAGGAAGAAGCCGATCTGCTGCAGCGCGAGCCAGACGAATGCGAGATTCAGGAAGCCCACCCACTCGAATCCGGTGATCGCCCGGAGCGCGTCGACGGCGAGCGCTGCCGCGACCAGTGAGGCCACCGTGATCAGCGGCTTCCGGGCGTGAGCCTTCGCGAGTGCAGGAAGAAGCGCCTGGCACCCCAGGAAGACGGCGAGGAACCACAGCGGCTGGCTGTAGCGGAAGCCGGCGACGGCGATGATGTCGGCCGGGACGCCGGCGATGCTCAGCGCCGCGAGCGCCGCGCCCACGATCCCGATCGCGAACAGGGCCGGCCGCAGCAGCCGGTGCACCCGGGCGGCGATGAAGGAGGCCGCGGCGCCGCCGCGCGCCTGCGTGCGCCGGAAGGAGATGAAGCCGGCGAACCCGCCGATGATGAAGAAGAGCGGCATCACCTGGAGCACCCAGCTGACGGGCACGATCCACCACGATCCATCGCTGGCGTTCGCGAATACCGGGCTGCCGTCGACGACGGTGACTCCGACCATGATGGCGTGGAGGAGCACGACTCCCGCGACGCAGACCGCACGCAGGAAGTCGATCGCGGTGTCGCGACCGGACGGCAACGGATCTCGGAGAGCGGTCAGGGGCGGTGCCTCGACGATGGCCATGGGGTGTCCTCCTCGGATGGGGTGTCCGAGGAGCGTATGAACGCGGTGCCGTGCGGGGGATCACCCCCAGGGCTGGTTCGCACCCCTACCGGGGTGTGATCCTGGCGAGGCTCAGGATGCGGGTTCGACCAGGCCGGCGTCGTACGCGAGGATCACGGCGTGCACGCGGTCACGAAGCCGGAGCTTCGCCAGCACCTTGCCGACGTGGGTCTTCACGGTCTGCTCGGCGATGAACAGGTCGGCCGCGATCTCGCTGTTCGACCTGCCTCGCCCGATGAGCACCAACACCTCACGCTCGCGGTCGGTGAGCTCGACCAGCGAGGTCGCGGCTCGCGAGGTGCGCGGCCGTCGACCGGCGAACTGCTCGATCATGCGCCTGGTCACGCTGGGAGCGAGCAGCGCGTCGCCGCCGGCGACCACTCGCACGGCGTGGACGAGTTCTTCCGGAAGAGCATCTTTCAGCAGGAACCCGCTCGCGCCGGCCTCGAGCGCGTCGTAGACGTAGTCGTCTATGTCGAAGGTGGTGAGCATCAGGATCCGCGGCACATGGGCTGCGGGGTAGCCGGGACCGAGGATGCGACGGGTCGCTTCGATGCCGTCGACCTCCGGCATCCGCACGTCCATCAGGATGACGTCCGGATCGAGCCGCGCGGCGAGAGCGACGGCCTCGGCGCCGTTGGCCGCCTGCCCGGCGACACGGATGCCGTCGTGAGCGTCGAGGAGCGCGGCGAATCCGGCCCGCACCATGGCCTGGTCGTCGGCGATGAGGACGCTGATCGTCACGGGTTCTCCTCGGGTTGCTCTGGGGTGTTGTCCCGCGGGGATGCGTCTCTGAGCGGCAGCGAGGCGATGACTTCCCAGCCGCCGCCCGTCGTGGTGCCCGCGTCGAACGTGCCGCCCAACAGCTCGACGCGCTCGCGCATGCCGCGCAGCCCGTATCCGCCGCCGGGAGACACGGGTGAGCCCGGGGCACGGCCGTTGCGGACGCGGATTCCGACGGCGTCGGCGTCGGCCTGCACGCGCACCGTGACGGCGGCGCCCGATGCGTGTCGCACCGCGTTGCTCAACGCCTCCTGAGCGATGCGGAACGCCGCGATCTGCACGGCCTGCGGCGCATCCGTCACGGAACCCGTGATCTCCAGGCCGATGGTCACTCCGGCTCGACGGATGGTGTCGACGAGGGCGGGGATGTCGTCGATGCCCTGCTGCGGTGCGAGCTCGGCCGTCTGGTCTTCGGTGCGCAGAACCCCGAGCATCCGTCGCATCTCGGTCAGCGAGGTGCGCGCGGTGGCCGCGATGCTGTCGAACTCCACGGACGCGGCATCCCCGATCTCGGGCAACCGGTAGCGTGCGGTCGACGCCTGCACCTGGATCACGGACATGCTGTGCGCGATCACGTCGTGCAGCTCGCGAGCGATGCGGGTGCGCTCCTCGACGAGAGCTCGTCGTGATTCTTCGAGAGCGGAGTGCTCGCGCTCTCGTGTGAGCTCGGCAGACACGCGGACCCGCCCGGCGACGAGGACGGCCACGAGGAACATCGCCGCAGCCAGGGAGGTCGTGACGATGAGGTCGGCGGTGACGCTGCCGGCCGTCTCTGGAGTGGCGACCACTTCGGGGCGCAGCAGAGGCGCGGTGAGGGAGAGCAACGCGCCGATGGCCAGGGGGAAGACGCCCGCTCTGGCCCCGTGCACGAAGGTCACGACGCCGACCAGGATCACGAACGTCAGCAGCGCGGGCACAGACCACGGCCAGGGGGCGTCCGTCGCGAGAGCCGGGACGACGAGAAGCGGAAGAGTGAACGCCGCAGCGCAGAACAGCGCGATCGCCCATCGCGGGTGACGCAGCGACATCAGTGGTGCGGCGCACAGAGCGGCACCGAGGATGAACGAGAGCGGCAGCGAGGTGCCGTACAGCACGGTCTGCACCGGCACGAGCACCGAGAACAGCACGAGGCTCGCAGCGCCGAGCGCCGTGAGCGCGGCGGTGCGACGGCTGATGCGGGGAGCGCGCTCGGTGCGCGGCCGACGACGTGCCATGTCTGTCATCCTGCCAGTTGCAGAACACGGGTGCGTCGCCGACGGGATGCCGTGACGCGGTCGATCACCAGCCCGATGACGAGAGCCACGGCGATGCCGATGCCGGCGCTCACGAGCGGCTGGTCCTTGATCCACGAGCCCGCGAGGAGTCCGATGGCGAGGCTCAGAGCGCTCCAGCTGATGCCTCCCACGATGCTCAACGGGAGGAACCTCCGCCAGGGAAAGCGCAGAGCACCGGCTGACATGTTGACGGCTACGCGGCCGACCGGGATGTACCGGGCGCCCAGAATGAGCGCCGCACTGCGGAGCGCGAGTGTTCTCTCTGCATGAGCGAAGGCGGAGGCGATTCGCGGACGGCGCATCCATGCCCACCTGGTCGTGCCCAGCCTGCGGCCGAGGGCGAACGCGATGTTGTCGCCGATCGTCGCCCCCACAGCGGCGATGAGGCCGAGGGGCAGCAGCGTCCAGAACTCACCGGTCGACGCGAGCACCGCGGCGGCTGCCACGAGGACTGTCTCGCTCGGCACCGGCGGGAAGAAGCCGTCGATGATCGTCACCGCGAGCAGCACGGCGTATAGCCAGGGAGAGGCGACGGTCTGCAGGATCAGCTCGTTGATAACATCCACCTCAGAAGGCTAGGAAGCAGGTGGTTGGTGGGGCATCACCCTGAGGTATCGACCGCGTCCCTCTGGAGAGGTAGATCCGACGACCGCCCGACCGAGGTCGGGGCGACCACCGTGCACGGCCTGCTGGTCGACGACCAGACCCGGTGCGAGCACTATCAGGGGCCGCTCGACGTCATCGCCCTCAAGTTCGCGTGCTGCCGCGACTGGTACCCGTGCCACTTGTGTCACGCGGAGCTCGCCCGGCACGATGTGCGCCGGTGGTCGACGGACGAGCGTTCGACGCAGGCGGTGCTCTGCGGCGTCTGCGGTTCGCTGCTGAGCATCGACGCCTACCTCGAGACATCGGAGTGTCCGACGTGCTCGGCGGTCTTCAACCCGGGCTGCCGGCTGCATCGCGATCTGTACTTCGACTGAACACACAGCCGGGCGATCTATACTGGGAGTTTGGCCCCTCGGCCTGAATCCCCTTGAACGAACGGACATCCCGCTGTGCTTGCCGTGCACGAACTCGAGATCCGCGTGGGCGCACGCCTCCTGATGGAGAACGTGTCGTTCCGCGTGAGCGACGGAGACAAGATCGGTCTCGTCGGCCGCAACGGTGCAGGCAAGACCACGCTCACCAAGGTGCTGGCCGGTGACGTTCTGCCGTCGGGCGGAAGCGTGACCCGCTCGGGCCAGCTCGGCTATCTGCCGCAGGATCCGCGATCGGGCAACCCCGAAGACCTCGCCCGCACGCGCATCCTCGACGCCCGCGGACTCGGCCAGCTCAACCTCGGGATGAGCGAAGCCGCACTCGCGATGGGGTCGGACGACCCCGCGGTCGCCGACAAGGCGATGAAGCGCTACGCGCGTCTCACCGAGGAGTTCGAAGGTCAAGGCGGGTACGCGGCCGAGGCTGAGGCAGCCTCCATCGCGAACAACCTGTCGCTGCCTGACCGCATCCTCGACCAGCCGCTCTCGACGCTGTCCGGTGGTCAGCGCCGTCGTATCGAGCTGGCCCGCATCCTCTTCTCGGACGCGGAGACGATGATCCTCGATGAGCCGACCAACCACCTCGACGCCGACAGCGTCGTGTGGCTGCGCGAGTTCCTCAAGAACTACAAGGGCGGGCTGATCGTGATCAGTCACGACGTCGAGCTCGTCGGCGAGACCGTCAACCGGGTGTTCTACCTCGACGCGAACCGCCAGATCATCGACACCTACAACATGAACTGGAAGAACTACCTGCGTCAGCGGGTGGCCGACGAGGAGCGACGCAAGAAGGAGCGCGCGAACGCCGAGAAGAAGGCCACGACCCTGCAGCTGCAGGCGGCCCGCTTCGGGGCGAAGGCGTCGAAGGCCGCCGCCGCTCATCAGATGATCGCGCGTGCCGACAAGCTGCTCGCCGGACTCGATGACGTCCGCCAGGAAGAACGCGTCGCCAAGCTGCGCTTCCCGAAGCCCGCACCGTGCGGCAAGACCCCGATGATGGCGACCGGACTCTCGAAGTCCTATGGCTCACTCGAGATCTTCACCGACGTCGACCTCGCGATCGACCGCGGATCCAAGGTCGTCGTGCTCGGACTCAACGGTGCAGGAAAGACGACGCTGCTGCGCATGCTCGCGGGCGTCGACCAGCCCGACACCGGTCAGCTCGAGCCCGGACACGGTCTCAAGGTCGGGTACTACGCGCAGGAGCACGAGAACCTCGATGTGAATCGTTCGGTGCTCGAGAACATGGTGTCGGCTGCTCCGCACATCACCGAGATGGAAGCGCGCAGAGTGCTCGGCTCGTTCCTGTTCACCGGAGATGATGTGCTCAAGCCCGCCGGGGTGCTCTCCGGCGGCGAGAAGACGCGTCTCTCGCTGGCGACGCTCGTGGTCTCGTCCGCGAACCTGCTGCTGCTCGACGAGCCCACCAACAACCTCGACCCCGCATCGCGCGAGGAGATCCTCGGCGCGCTCGCGCACTACGAGGGAGCAGTCGTGCTCGTCTCGCACGACCCGGGTGCGGTGCAGTCGCTCAACCCCGAGCGCGTTCTGATCCTTCCCGACGGGGTCGAAGACCTCTGGAGCCAGGAGTACCAGGACCTCATCGAGCTCGCCTGATCCTTCGCCCCTCGTGGCATAGTCGAGAGCGTGACGCACGACGAACATGACTTCGACACCGCCCAGCTCAACGAGTGGCTGAAGGGTCGGCACGCTCTCACCGGGCGAGCCCCCGACTGGGATCTCAGCGCGCTTCCTGACGGCCCGACCGCGCTGTTCGCCACGTGGCTGCGCGCAGCGGCTGAGGCCGGAGTGGCTGAGCCGCACACGGTGACCCTCGCGACGGTGGATGCCGACGGACTGCCTGATGCACGCACGCTCATCCTGAAGCGGATCGACGATCGAGGGTGGGCATTCGCCAGCACGAGGTCGTCTCGCAAGGGTGCGCAGCTGGCCGCCTCGCCGGCCGCGGCCCTGAACTTCTGGTGGCAGCCGCAGGTGCGCGCGGTGCGGGTGCGCGGACGTGTGGAGGAGGCGACTGCCGAGGAGAGCGCCGCCGATCTCGCGGCGCGCTCACCGGCCGCGCGGGCGGAGGTCGAGGACGGCGACTGGGTGCTGTGGCGCATCATCCCCACGCGGATCGAGTTCTGGCAGGGGTCGAGAGACCGCCGTCACACGCGGGTGATCTTCGACGCCGTCGACGACGGATGGAGCCGCTCGATCATGGGCGGCCCGGCAGATCAGAGGTCGGAAGGGCGAAGGGCATGAGCGGATACCAGGTGATCGAGATCGGTGCTCTCGACGAGTGGCGCACACATCATGGCGGGTTCGACCAGGCGCGCTCGCGCGACGGCCGTCGAGTCGTCGATCATGAGCTGACGATGCAGTACATCGGCCTCACCGCGAACGCCCTCGAACCGGGGGAGGAAGCTGGCTACTGGCACGTCCATTCGCAGGTCGAGGAGCTCTACGTGTTTCTCGACGGGCGCGGGCAGATGGGACTCGACGACGAGGTCGTGGAGGTGGGCCCGGGAACGGTGATCCGCGTGGGACAGAGCGTCGCGCGTACCTGGCGCGCTCGGTCCGACAGCCCGGGAGAGCTGCGCTGGCTCTGCATTCGAGCCGGAGGAGAACAACTTCCGCATCTCCCCGACGACAGCTCTCGCCTCCCCGAGAAGCCGATGCCCTGGCGGGACTGAATCGTGGCCGACCTCCTGCCTCCGCGTCCGTCATCGCCTCCGACGCTCACGGATGACTTCACGCGGGGGCTCGACGCGGAGAAGTGGGTTCCGCACTATCTGCCGCACTGGACGGTGCCCGAGCGGTCCGCAGCGCGGTTCGCTTTCGTCGAGGGCGGACTGCAACTCCGGATCGAGCACGATCAGCTCGACTGGCGCCCGGACGACGCGCCGCTGCGGGTCTCGAATCTGCAGACGGCGACCTACTCCGGTCCGGTCGGATCGACCGCCGGCACGCATCGCCACCGCGACGACGGACTCGTGGTCGAGACGCATACGCCGGAGCGACTGCTCTTCACGCCGCGTCGCGGGCGGATCGACCTCACGGTCGCCGCGAGTGCCGACGAAGGATGCATGCTCGCGGCCTGGCTGGTCGGCACCGAACACCTCTCCGAGACGGACGCCGGCGAGATCTGCATCTTCGAGATCGACGCCTCAGCGATCGGGAGCACGACACAGGCGCGCACGGGTGTCAAGTCGCACCACGACATGAGGTTGACGACCGACATGACCGAGGTGACCCTGCCGTTCGATGCCCGGGTGCCGCACACCTGGACCGTGATCTGGGGCGACGACGAGACGATCATCGGGTGCGAGGGGCGGGTGGTGCGCCGCCTCGGCCAGGCACCGGACTATCCCATGGTCCTGATGATCGATCTCTTCGAGATCGGCGGGCCGATGGGTGAGTATCCCAAGACCGCAGTCATCGGCGAGGTGACAGCCTGGGACTGACCGGGTCAGCGCGCGTCGAGGAGTTCGTCCTCGACGTCGGCGTCCTTGTCGCGCCGCCGAGTCGTCTTCACCGGTGCGGGCATTCCTTCGACCTCTTCACGGTGCTTCACGATCTCGGTCCGGATGATGTACCCGATGAAGACGAAGCCCATCAGCGCGAACAGGATCCACTGGATCGCGTAGGACAGGTGCGGTCCCGGGTCGTCGGTGGGTGAGTCGAACCCGCCGAGGGTTCCTTCTCCGGAGGGGTTCTCGCTGACGATCTGCCCGTACGCGCTCGTGATGACGTCTCCGTCGACCAGCTCGGCGATCGAGGGGAGGTTGATCGTCGGCACCTGCCCGTCGGGAGCACCTCGCCCCGAGGCCGGGAGCTGCTCACCCGGGCGCAGGCGCACGATGACCTCGACCTCTCCGGTCGGAGGAGCCGGAACGGAATCCGGGGAGTCGCCGTCGCCCGGCGGCACCCATCCGCGATCGACGATGAACACACGGCCGTCGACGTCGCGGAACGGCACCAGGACCTCGAACGCGCTCGTGCCACCGTGCGGGCGGTTGCGCACCAGCAGCTGGTCATCGGCGATGTATTCGCCCTTCAGCGTCACGGGATGCCACACGTCACCGGGATCGAGCACTCCGTCGTCGCCGATGAGATCGGCGAGAGGGACGGGATCGGCGTCGTAGTTCTTCTCCACGAGCTCGATCTGCTCGGATCGCGTCTCATTGCGCTCGAACTGCCAGTTCGACAGGAACGCGCAGGCGATCGCGAATCCGATCGCGATCAGCACGTATACGGTCCATCTACCCATCCGGGCACTCACGAGGGCACACCATCTCTCACTGTCACGGGGAAGTCCCTGGCCGCCAGGTAGTCACGGAGGAAGCCGACGTGCTCATCGCACGCGAGCCAGATCTTCTCACGGTCGGCCGCGTGGATACGCGGATTGCGCCACACCACCTGCATGGTCGCCGCGTTCCGGCATCCGGCGCGCGAGCACTCCAATCCACTCACTCGCGATCCTGGCGGCTCTCGTGGATGGTGATGATGCCAGGAGCTGGGGTCTCATCGACCGGGAGCGTCGGAGTCGCGGCCGGAGCCTCCAATTGCTGCACAGGGGACTCTGCCGTGGTCTCAGTGCTGTCGCTGCCCGCGTTCGCGAAGACGACGGCGATGTAGGGGAGCACCGCGGCGGCCAGCGCGAACACCCAGGTGTACCAGCCATAGGGCTGCACGAACATCATCAGGGCGAAGCAGACGATGCGGATGGTCATCGTGAGCGCGTATCGGCGCACGCGGTGGTCAGCCTCGTCTTTCGGCGACTGCGGAAGCGAGGTGACAGCAGGGACCAGGGGCTTGCTCTTCACGATGAGTCCAGCCTACGCCGCCGCGGGCTCCGCGGCTCGCCCGTCTGCCGCTAGGCGGAGAAGAGGAACGGCAGCGTGAAGGCGCCGAAGAAGAGGAAGCCGATCACCGTCATGACGATGCCGACGACCAGGACCGCGACCATGATGTACCCCATGATGAGGCCAGCGAAGGCCATGCCGCGGCCGCCGATCGCCGGGTTCTCCTTCGTCTGTCGCAGCGCCATGTGGCCGGTGATCACGGCCACGATCGACGCGAGCAGCGGCACCACCGCCCAGAAGAGGACGACGCCCGCGATTCCGCAGATCAGCGACGTGATCGCGAGTCCGCTGGCGGGGCGAGGAGCGGCGTAGGGCACCGCGCCGTAGTTCGGATATCCGGCGCCGGGCTGACCCGGTGCGGACGCCGCCCCGTAGTACGGCGGCTGGGCGGCGGCGTACGGCTGAGCCCCCGCAGAGCCGTAGGGCTGCTGCGGGGCATACTGCGGCGGTTGTGGCGACGGGGTCGCGTACCCCTGCGAAGGAGCGACCGACGGCGCCGCACCGGGATACGCCTGGTACGGCTGCGCCGAGGGCGCCGCGGGAGCCGGCGGAGCCGGTGCGAGAGGCGCCGCCGGGGGAGTCGGCTGCTGTCCGTCCGCCGAGGTCGGGATGCTGTTGTCGCTCACGGTGATGCCTTTCGTCGGGTTCAGCGTTCCAGCCACGCGGCTGTTCTGTCAAACGTCGACCCGAACGAGTCACAGCATCATCGGTAGGATCGATGACGACCCGGCCGCCGTACCCGCACCGGCCAGATCAGGAGTGGAAATGAGTTCTCGCGTCGTCCTCGTCACCGGCGGAAACCGCGGCATCGGCCGCGCGATCGCCGAACGATTCGTCAGTGACGGCTACCGCGTCGCCGTCACGGCTCGCAGCGGCGAAGGCCCCGAGGGCACTCTCACGGTGCGTGCAGACGTCACGGATGCCGCTGCGCTCGACGCGGCCTTCACCGAGGTCGAGCAGCAGCTCGGACCCGTCGAAGTCGTCGTGGCGAATGCCGGCATCACGAAGGACACCCTGCTGCTGCGGATGAGCGAGGACGACTTCGACAGCGTGGTCGCGACGAACCTCGGCGGCACCTTCCGCGTCGTGAAGCGGGCATCGAAAGGCATGCTGCGGGCTCGATTCGGCCGAGTCATCCTCATCTCCAGCGTCGTGGGCCTCTATGGCTCGGCCGGGCAGGTGAACTATTCTGCCTCGAAGAGCGCGCTCGTCGGCTTCGCACGTTCTCTCACGCGGGAGCTCGGCGGACGCGGTATCACCGCGAACGTCGTCGCCCCCGGATTCATCGAGACCGACATGACCGCTGAGCTTCCCGAAGAGACTCAGAAGCAGTACAAGGCGAACATCCCGGCCGGACGATTCGCGACGCCCGATGAGGTGGCAGGCGTCGTCACGTGGCTTGCAGGCGATGACGCCGGGTACATCTCGGGTGCTGTCATCCCCGTCGACGGCGGCCTCGGCATGGGGCACTGAGACTCCACCGTCGACGTACCGTCATCGGCGGGTGATCGCCGCATCGAGCAGCGCGGCGAGTCTGTTCGGTACCGAGAACTGAGGCCAGTGACCTGAGCCGATGCGCACGACCTCGGCATCGTCGATCGCACGGAACTCTTCGGCATACGGCCCCCACTGCTCGAGCTCGGACTCGAGAGTCTCCTGGTCGAGACCTCCCATGAGCAGCGTCACCGGCACCCGGTGCCGCGCACCGGGGCCGAGCTCGATCTCATCGGTGGGCACGCGCGCTGGCACGCTGTGCGTGAGCGGTGCGGTGCGCGCACGGGTCGCCTCGTCGAGGTCGTCGACGTCTTCCGCCGGGAAGAACTCCCATCCGGGGAACGGGACGACGCCGTCGACGATCTCGAACTCGCTGATGCCGAATCCGGACGGCGGCGGCACGGTGTCGACGAATATCACCCGCGAGACGCGGTCGGGCCGCGCATCGGCCACGCCCCAGGCGACGTTGCCGCCGCCGCTGTGACCGACGACGACCACGGGCGCGGCGACGGCGTCCACCGCGGCGACAGCGGCGTCGACCCAGTCGGCGATGCCGATGTCAGCGGACTCGGCGGCCGGGAGGCCCACGCCCGGCATGGTCAGCGGATGCACGGTGTGCCCTGCGCGTTCGAGATCGGTGGTCACTTCGCTCCAGCTGGACGCATCGAGCCAGAGACCGGGGATGAGGATGATGTCCATGCGCCCGAGGTTAGACGGGGCATCGGACATCCGCTAGGGCAGCAGCGAGATGACCTCGGAGAGGTCCTGCGGTCCGATGACGAGGCTCGCAGCCTCGCGCACGGCGGGCTTCGCGTTGAACGCCAGTCCGAGTCCCGCGACCGCCATCATCTGCAGGTCATTGGCTCCGTCGCCGATGGCGATCGTGGCGTGGCGGGGAACTCGGAGCTCGTCCGCCCACTCCAGCAGCGAGGCGGCCTTCACGGCGGCATCGACGATCTCGCCGTCGACCCGGCCAGCCAGAGCACCGTCGACCACCTCGAGTCGATTGGCGCGCCAACGGTCGACACCGAGCCCCGGTGCGACATCGTCGAGGATCTCGTGGAATCCGCCCGACACGACCCCGACGACACCCCCGCGCTGATGCACGGCTGCAGTGAGCTCACGCACGCCCGGAGTCGGCTCGATCCGGGCGAGCACTCGAGCGAAACCCGAGACGGGAACGCCTTCGAGAGCTGCGACGCGTGAGCGCAGGCTCGTGGCGAAGTCGATCTCGCCGCGCATCGCGGCCTCGGTGGCTGCCTGCACCGCGGCGCCGCGCCCCACCTCGTCGGCGATCAGTTCGATCACCTCATTGCGGATGAGGGTGGAATCGGCATCGAGGACGACGAGGAATCGAGCGGCGGTCACGCCTCTGAGCCTATCGACCGCACGCCGCCGGTCGGTGCACGGCGGTCTTCGGCCGACATCCTCAGCGATCGATGAAGAGCCCCTTGCCCACCACAGTGATGCCGGATTCGGTCACGGTGAAGCCTCGCGCGAGATCGCGTTCGCGGTCGACGCCGACAGTCGCGCCGTCGGCGAGCACGACGTTCTTGTCGAGGATGGCTCGATGCACCCGGGAACCGGCGCCGACTCTCACTCCGTCGAAGACGACCGAATCGGTGATGGTCGAGCCGCCGCCGGCGAGAGTCCACGGGCCGACGACGCTGCGCTCGAGATGGGTGCCCGAGAGCACGGATCCGAGGGACACGATCGAGTCGATCGCGTTGCCGATGCGCCCGACGGAGTCTCGCACGAACTTCGCGGGCGGCGAGTTCACGGCCTGCGAGTGAATGGGCCACTCCATGTTGTAGAGGTTGAAGATGGGCAGCGTGGAGATCAGATCCATGTGCGCGTCGAAGAAGGAGTCGATGGTGCCCACGTCACGCCAGTAGGAGCGGTCGCGTGGGGAGGACCCCGGGACGTCGTTGCGCTTCATGTCGTAGTAGCCGGCCTCGCCTCGATCGACGAAGTACGGCACGATGTCGCCGCCCATGTCATGACCCGAGGTGGGGGACTCGCCGTCTGCCTCCACCGCGGCGATCAGCGCGTCGGCATCGAAGATGTAGTTGCCCATGGAGGCGAGCACCTCGTGAGGGGAGTCCTCGAGGCCCGCGATGTCGGTCGGCTTCTCGAGGAACTGCTTGATGCGGCCCGACTCGGTGTCGGCGTCGATCACACCGAACTGAGACGCCATCGCGAGCGGCTGGCGGATGCCGGCGACAGTGGCCTTCGCGCCCGACTCGATGTGCGCGTCGAGCATCTGCCGGAAGTCCATGCGATAGACGTGATCGGCACCGATCACGACGACGATGTCGGGCTTCTCGTCGTTGATGAGGTTGAGGCTCTGCAGGATCGCGTCGGCCGAGCCGGAGAACCAGCGCTTTCCGAGACGCTGCTGCGCGGGCACGGAGGTGACGTACGAGTCGAGCAGCGCCGACATGCGCCACGTCTGCGAGATGTGGCGGTCGAGGCTGTGCGACTTGTACTGCGTGAGGACGACGATCTGGCGCAGACCCGAGTTGATGAGGTTCGAGATCGCGAAATCGATCAAGCGATACTGTCCGCCGAAAGGCACTGCAGGTTTTGCTCGGTCGGCCGTGAGGGGCATGAGACGCTTTCCCTCGCCGCCGGCGAGGATGATGCCGAAGATCTTCTTTGGTGCGGACATGCACCCACCATAGATGTGATTCGGCTCGGCTAACTAGCATCTGGACAAGTGAGTCACTACCGTCTAGACATGCGCGTCGAGATGATCACGAAGGAATACCCGCCGGAGATCTACGGAGGTGCGGGTGTGCACGTCGCAGAGCTCGTCACAGCCCTGCGGCAGAATATCGATGTACAGGTGAGGGCCTTCGGTTCCCCGCGGGATGAGGCAGGTACATTCTCTTACCAGGCGCCTTCAGAACTCGCCTCGGCCAACGCCGCTCTGCAGACGCTGGGCACTGATCTCGAGATCGTGGCGGCGATCTCCGACGCCGACCTCGTGCACAGCCACACCTGGTACGCGAACTTCGCCGGACACCTCGCTTCGCAGCTGCACGGCATCCCGCACGTGCTCACCGCGCACAGCCTCGAGCCCCTGCGCCCCTGGAAGGCCGAGCAGCTGGGCGGCGGGTACGCGGTGTCGAGCGGCATCGAGAAGCTCGCCTACGAGAACGCGGCGGCGGTGATCGCGGTCAGCGCCGGCATGCGCGAGGACATCCTCCGCAGCTACCCCTCCGTCGACCCCGCCCGGGTGCGTGTGATCCACAACGGCATCGACGTCGAGCGGTGGCGTCCGGTGCAGAACCCCGCGTTCCTCGAGTCGGTCGGCATGGACCCGACTCGACCGTCTGTCGTCTTCGTCGGTCGGATCACCCGTCAGAAGGGTCTGCCGTACCTCCTGCAGGCCGCTCGTCTGCTGCCGCCGGAGGTTCAGCTGATTCTCTGCGCCGGCGCACCTGACACTCCCGAGATCATGGCGGAGGTGCAAGAGGGCGTGCGGCTTCTCCAGCAGACCCGTGAGGGGGTCATCTGGATCGATCGGATGCTGCCGCGCGACGAGCTCTCGGCGATCCTCACGGCGGCCACGACGTTCGTATGCCCGTCGGTGTATGAACCGCTGGGCATCGTGAACCTCGAGGCCATGGCGTGCGGTGCCGCTGTCGTCGGCACGGCCACCGGGGGCATCCCCGAGGTCGTCGACGACGGTGTGACAGGGCGTCTCGTGCCGATCGAGCAGCTGCAGGACGGCACAGGGACACCGGTCGACCCCGAGCGCTATGTCGCCGACCTCGCGAGCGTGCTCACCGAGGTGACGTCCGATCCGGAGCAGGCTCGCGCCTACGGCGCGGCCGGTCGGGAGCGCGCGCGCGACGAGTTCAGCTGGGATGCGATCGCCGACACCACGCGCGCGCTGTACGCGGAGCTGACCGCCTGAGCCGATAGGCTGGAGGCATGTCGATCGCCTTGGAATTCACCGACGTCGTCGTGCGCCGCGAGGGGCGCGACATCATCGATCACGTGACCTGGCAGGTCGACGATGATCAGCGGTGGGTGATCCTCGGACCCAACGGCGCCGGCAAGACGACACTGCTCCAGTTGGCGGACACGCTGATGCACCCGACCTCCGGAGCCGTCACCGTGCTGGGGGAGACCCTCGGGCGAACCGACGTGTTCGAACTGCGGCCCCGCATCGGCTTCGCCTCGTCCGCGATGGCGAAGCGCGTGCCGCGCGACGAGACCGTCCTGAACACGGTGCTCACCGCGGCGTACTCCGTTCTGGGACGCTGGAACGAGAACTACGAGGACATCGACGAGCGCCGTGCGCTGCGGGTGCTCGGCGACTGGCGTCTCGACCACCTGGCTGATCGTACCTTCGGGACCCTGAGCGACGGCGAGCAGAAGCGCGTCCAGATCGCCCGCGCCGTGATGACCGACCCCGAGCTGCTGCTGCTCGACGAGCCGACGGCATCCCTCGACCTCGGCTCGCGCGAGGAGCTGCTCGCGCTCCTGAGCGGCTATGCCTCGTCGCCGACGACACCCGCGATGCTGATGGTCACGCATCACGTCGAGGAGATCCCGGTCGGGTTCACGCACGTGCTGCTCATGCGCGAGGGGCGCATCGTGGCAGCCGGACCCATCGCCGAGACCCTGACCGCCGATACGCTGACCGAGACGTTCGGAATGCCGATCGTTCTGAGCAGCGACGAGGGCCGCTACGCGGCCCGCGCGGCATCCTGACGCGGATCTGATAGAATCGACCCTTGGTGCTCTCTGCACCGCAGACTTCCCTCGTCCCTGGCACAATCCAGGGCAGCAACTAAGGAATCCCATGAAGACTGACATTCACCCCGTGTACAAGGCAGTCGTGTTCCGCGACCTCGGCTCGGGCGAGACGTTCCTCACCCGTTCGACTGTCTCCAGCGACAAGACGATCGAGCTCGACGGCGTCGAGTACCCCGTCATCGACGTCGAGATCTCGTCGGCATCGCACCCGTTCTACACGGGCAAGCAGCGCATCATGGACTCGGCCGGCCGCGTCGAGAAGTTCAACCAGCGCTTCAAGGGCTTCGGCGGATCGAGCAAGTAACGATCACCGCATTCGAAGGCCCCGTGTTCCTCGGAACACGGGGCCTTCGTCGTCTCATCCCGGTGGATCGCGGGGTCAGATGTCGATGATGATGCGTTCCCCGTCGATCCTGCTGGGCGGGTCGCCGGGAGCGGGCGCCGGCGCGGTGCGCTTGGTCTGCCGGTCGCGCTCCATCCCGGCCTCGTGCGCCGACGGCATCCAGATCGCGTCGAACGAACCGCCGAGTCCACCGCCTGCGCTCTCGTACTTCTTCTCGAGCGGCGCCTTCGCGTAGACGGCGACGATCACCACGACGATCGCGATCACCACGACGAGGAGGATCGCGATCGTGAGCAGCATCCCGAGTGCGTCGGCCATGAGACCAGGCTATGCGGCTCTCGCCGCCTCGGCATCCCTCTGCAGGAGGATTCCGGCGGAGATGCTCAGCGGATGCGACGTCCGTGCGCGAGGTCGATGAGGTGCGTCAGCACGGGGCCTGAGCGCACGCCGTTGTGTTCGTGCTCGCTGGTCACCCAGAGCTCGACGCCGGGCAGCAGGCGCGCGGTCTCGAGTGAGAACTCCATCGGGACGTAGACGTCGTTCACATAGACGGCGGCAGCGCCCGTCGCACCGGAGGCGGAGATGGCGACCTCGTTGTAGATCCGCGGCCACTCGAAGTCCGCCAGCGCGAGCGTGACGTCGCGCCACGGCTGGAAGGCGGGCACCGTCTCGGTCCATTCGCGACGGATGTGCTCGCCCGTGAACAGTGTGACGTCATCGCGGAAATCCTGCGGCTCTGTGCGTTCCGCCGACCAGCGCGTCGCGTGCCCGCTCGCGTAGCTCGACTCGTGGAACGCGAAGTAGAGCGGGTTGCGGCCGCCGTACGGCATGGCGTGCATCAGATCATGGCGGAACGCGTTCGACGCGGGATCGCGCTCGAGCAGCGACCACACGGTCTGCCACCCGTCGTTCGTGCCGAGCGCCGAACCCACCGAGCGCAGCCGTGACGGCGAGACCACTTCGCCGTCGGGAAGCACGATCTCGCCTGCCGCCGCCTGATCGACCAGGCGGCGCATGACGTCGCGGTGCTCGGGGAACCGGCGGTAATAACGCTCGGAGGCGGCGCGCATCTTGTCGTAGCAGAGCGCGTAGACATCGTCGGGGTGCCGGTCGACGGTGCTGAGTCCGCCCGTGATGAAGACATCGGCGAGCGAGTCCGCATCGGACGACAGGTAGGCCAGGGTCGTGAATCCTCCGAAGGACTGACCGAGCACACTCCACGTCTCCGCGCTGAGGTGCTCGCGCATCGCCTCGCAGTCGCGGACGATCGAGTCCGCGCGCAGATGCGTGAGGTACTCGGCGACCGCAGCGGAGCCGCGGTCGAGATCGGCATCGCCGACCGGCGTGGAGAGTCCCGTGCCTCGCTGGTCGAGCATCACGACCCGATAGTGCGCGAGAGCCTCGTCGAGCCAGGCGGGGGACGTCGACGAGTGGAACGGCCGGGGGGCCTCGTGGCCCGGCCCGCCCTGCAGGAAGACCAGATAGGGGAGGCGTTCGCCTCCTTCGCGTGTGACGACTCGCGCGAAGATGTCGATCGTGCGGGTGTCTGCCGGATCTCCCCACACGAGAGGGACGGTCAGCGTGTGCTCTTCGACTGTCAGGTCGAGGAGGCGGCGGATGGTTGTCGTCATGTCACATCACATTCCCGATGTAGGAGTACTTGACGAAGACCTCCGAGGCGATGTCCGCCTCGTGAAGCACGCCCTGTACTGCGTTCATCATGTAGTTCGAATCCCAGCCCATGTAGAGGTGATGGGTGTCGTCGAGCTGATCCCACTGACCCTTCCAGGCCATCGACTCGTAGATCGGGCCGCCGTGGGTGGCGCAGTACGACACGGCCGCATCGCGGGTGTCCGTCCACGCGCGACGGAAGACACGGTTGAAGAGGTATTTGACGTCGAAGACCTCCCAGCGCTCTCCGCGGTACTCGACGTACTCGAACTCGCGCTCCCACCCGGCCGGCCACCCGCGTCGGCGGACGGCGTCGAGGATGGGCGTGAGCCCGTCGTCGTCGATCTCTGGCAGCGCGGGGCGGGCCCAGATCCTCAGCAGATCGGAGGTGAGTCGGATCGTGCGCTGAGAGATAGCCGCCGTTCCCCACGTCTCCGTGGCAGCGAGTGCACGGGTCTCGGGGACGGAGCTGCGAGCATACGCCGCGTCGCGTTTCACGGAGTACGACTCTCCGAAGACCCGCTCTGCGAGGGACTGCTCGAGCAGAGTGAGGTTGCCGAGTGTCGGGGCGAGCGCGCGATGCGCATTGCGCTCGTCGTCCGAGTAGTCGATCCACGGGCGCAGGCCGTCGCCCGACCAGCTGTCGCTGGGCACGGTGGGCACGATGTGCTCCACATCGAACTCGTCAGAGTCGTCGACCCCCTCGAGCCGCCCGAGGACATAGGCCGGATGCGGCAGCTCGCTGTACTTCAGCACGGCGCTGACGCGCTCGTCCGACGGCGTGATCCGGGCGAACGCTCGAGCCAGGGCCTCTCTTCCGTTCGCGCGCGCTCGGCAGAGGCGGGCCACGAGTCGCTCGTTGGGCAGGTTGACGAGCGTGCGCCGCAGATACATCGTCTGGATCCACTCGAGCGTCTCGACGAGCTCGTCGCGGCCGATGAGCCCGCGGGAGTGATCGCTGTAGACGCTGAGGACCAGCGGATAGGCTGCGCGGCCGAAGGTGTTCACGTATCGCAGCTGCCGAGCGATCTCGGGGTCGCGCTCGAGAGACGGGTCGAGCAGTATGCCGTAGATCTCGGCGTAGTGGCGCCAGACCTCGGCATCCGCCTGCAGGTGATCGAGGTCGACGCGGGGGAAGGACTGTCGGAACGCGCTGTAGACACCGTGCTCGCCGTTGGCCGCCACCTCGCGCCCCGTCGTCATCACGAGGTAGTGCCGCCAGAACGCGCCGATGGTCTCACCGGTGTGCTGCTCGATCGGGAGCCAGAACCGCGCCTCGACGTCGAGCTGCTCGGCGTGGGTCAACCCCATCAGCATGTAGTTGTGGATGAGCTCGTGATCGCGCAGCGGCTCGCCGGTGGAGTTCAGGCTCTCGAAGATCTGCTGCGCGTTCGCGTCGGCGCCGAGGGTGATCGAGACGTGCTCGAGCTTCTTCAGACCCGCCCAGATCTGCGGCGCCTCGTCGGCGTGCACCTGGCTGCGGAAGAACGCGTAATTGTCATCGAACCGCGATTCGCGCTCTGCCTGAACATCGCGCTCCAGCACCACGGATTCGTACAGCTCGGCCCACGCGTCGTGAGGGCGCAGCTTGGTGCGATCGGGGTCGTCCGGGCGCACGAGCACCCGGTCGAGATCGGCGGTGAGCAGGGGATCGGAGTCCTGAACCGCATGCCGGAGCGCTGCGACCAGCAGCATCAGCGTCGTGATGCGCTGCTGGCCGTCGATCAGCACGAGGTCGGTGTCGGCCTCGCTGTCGTCGGCGGCCGAGAGGATCGACCCGATGAAGTGACGGTGCGACGAGTCTTCACGGGCGACGGCCCGGACGTCGGAGAGCAGCTGCTCGCAGCCGCCGATGTCCCACCTGTACTGACGCTGGTACACCGGCACGACGATGGTCGTGGAGTCCTCTGCGAGCCACTCGATCGTGTTGACAGCTGTCGCCTCGACGTTGGTCGCAGTGCTCATGCTGGTGTCTCGTCCTCCCGTAACGCCGTGCGCCGAGGAGTCGCCAGGCGCCCGATTCAGTCTATTCGCTTATTCACGGCGGCCCTCGGCGGCGCTCCAGAAGTGCCCTGTTAGGCTTGCCTTATCAGGGCCTGTTAAAACGTGCTGGCCCCCGATGAAAGGATCTGGTTCAGATCATGGGATACATCAAGTCCGCTGCCCTCGAAGACAAGGGCTTCGTCGTTCTCGACAGCTACAACCAGGAGCTCGACCCCAAGGAGTGGCTCGACATCGAGTACAACGACTGGAAGTCGTCGGGTGACACCCGCTTCGCCCCTCTCGCCAGCGCCAAGGGCGAGATCGAGTGCAACGGCTTTTGGAACCACAAGCCGCCGCGCACCGACAAGGACGGCGTCTGGATCGACTCGCAGACCGCCAAGGCCCCCAACCTCACGCGTCGCGCGCAGGAGCCCGGTGCCAACGTCGGTCGCTGCCGCGTCATCGAGCTGCAGCCGACCCCGTACGGCGAGTGCCTCTACAACCTCCACCAGGACGACAACAACCGTCTGAACCCCGACGGCACCGGCTGGGTCGTCCGCGGGTTCTTCAACCTCAGCGACGACAAGGACAGCTTCTTCGTCCTGCGCGAGAACCGCACCGACCCGAGCATCGAGTACCGCATCGCTCTGCCGGCGGGCGCTCAGCTCATCGTCGACACGCAGCGTCTGTGGCACGCCGCGACCCACGTGGGCACGGAGCCGCGCTACTGCCTCATCACGTCGTGGACGTCCGGCCCCGAGCTCGACGCCTACATCGAGAAGTACCACGGCACGCAGGACGTGCCGAACGTCGAGGTCCCGCAGGAGGTTCTCGAGGCCGGATACGCCGAGCAGGCCCGCCGTGACGCCGCCCGCGCCGCGTACTACGCCGCAAAGGGACAGCAGGTCAAGCAGGCCATGAGCGAGGCGTGATCCTCGTCTGATCAACCGCTGTTCGCGGTCTGAAGGCCCCGGTCCCGCGTGACCGGGGCCTTCGTCGTGTGAATCACATGCTTGTGATTTCGCCTGGTCTGGGCGAGAATAGGCCCACAACCGCATATTCACGCCAGTTCTCGTTGTTTCAGGTCGTTGGGGAAGACGCACCTGATGAAACGGAGAGATCATGGCGACGGCTTACGCACGCGGAGTGGTGTTCATCCACTCTGCACCTCGCGCGCTCTGCCCGCACCTGGAATGGGCGGTCGGTCGCGCTATCGGTCGCGCAGTGAACTTCGACTGGAGCGACCAGCCGGTGCTCGACGGCGCTCGACGCGCCGAGTTCTACTGGGACGGACCGGTCGGCACGGGTGCCGCTCTTGCAACCGCGATCCGCGGGTGGGAGCATCTCCGCTTCGAGGTCACCGAGGATCCCACACCTCGCAGCGACGGCGGACGCTGGCTGCACACGCCCGACCTCGGCATCCACTATGCGCAGACGGATGCCGCGGGAAACATCGTCGTGGGCGAGGACCGCATCCGCTACGCGATGGAGATCGCCGCAGGCAGCGCGACCGAGCTGCAGCGTGAGCTCGACATCGCGCTGGGCTCCGCCTGGGACGAGGAGCTGGAGCCGTTCCGTCACGCGAGCGACGACGCCCGCGTGGTGTGGCTGCACAAGGTCGGCTAGGCGGACCCACAGACCTGGAACGGGAAGGCGCGAGTATCGGATGCCGGTGCGCGATCCCGGACGCTGAGAAGGCGAATCCCCGTTCCACAGATGACGAAGACCCCGTCCCGAACATCCGGGACGGGGTCTTCGTCTGTCAGATCACGGCCGAGCGGGGCATCTCGGCCCCCGCCGCGCGGCCCCCCGTCATGACGTCCTCCCACGCGAGTCTCAGTCGCCCCATCGCCTCGGCAGTGCGCTCAGGCGGCAGGGTGATCGGAAGCCGCAGGCGCCTCTCGAGCACGCCGCCCGTCGAGAACCGCGGCCCCGGCGGAAGGATCAGTCCGTGAGCACGCGCGGCCAGCGACAGGGCGGTCGACACGGGGGCGCCGAGGTCGAGCCATGCGGAGAGTCCGCCTCTCGTGGGCGGCATGGAGATGGTCTCGAAGGAGCCGAGTCCTGCCGCCACGGCTTCGCGGCCGGCATACAGGCGTGTCGCGACATGCGCGGTGAGCGCCGGCATCTCCTGCAGCAGCTCGACGGCGATGCACTGTTCGAGCAGCGCGGTGCCGAGCTCGAACGAGGGACGGGTGGCGAGCAGACGGGCCATGACCGAGCGGTCCGCCCGGATCCAGCCGATGCGCATGCCTCCCCAGGCGATCTTCGACATCGAGCCGACGGTGATCACATGCGGGCTGAAGGCGGAGAAGGGAAGCGGGGTCCAGTTGCGATCGATGTCGAGCTCGGCGGTCGTCTCATCGACGATCAGGTGTGTGCCGACGCTCCGAGCCGTGGCCGCGATGCGTGTCCGCTCGGCGTCGGAGAGCGTGGCCCCCGTGGGATTGTGGAAGTCGGGGATCAGGTACGCGAGGTGGGGGCGTCCGCGCAGCAGGGTGTCGGTGAGATGGCCCTCGTCCCATCCCGTCACATCGACCGGCGTCGGCAGCAGCCGGTACCCGTGGCGGTGGAGCGCCTCGAGCGCATGCGGGAAGGTGGGCTGCTCGACGAGCGCACGCTCGCCCCGCCGGCCGATCGAGGCGAGCACCAAATTGAACGCGTTGAGCGCGCCGGACGTGATCATGATCTCGTCCGCATCGGTCGGCACTCCCCGCTCGATGAAGCGCTGCGCGACAGCCTCCCGCAGCTCGGGGAGCCCTTGCAGTGAATAGCCGCTGGTGCCGCGCATGGCGGCGAGCCGAGGGAGTGACCGCACTGTCGCGTCGTACAGCCCAGGCGTCGAATCCATCGACGCGATCGACAGGTCGATGGCCGACTCGTCTGCTGCGCCGCCGGCCGGGACTGCGGTGTGCGGCAGAGTGACGCGGGTGCCGCCCCCGTGCAGACGAGAGACGTAGCCGTCGCGCTCGAGGAGGTCGTAGACACGGGTCGTGGTGGAACGCGACCGCCGCAGCTCGATCGCGATCGATCGCTCGCTCGGCAGTCGCTCGCCCACGGTGAGTCGACCGTCGAGGATCAATGCGCGGATGTGCTCTGCGAGGGCCTTGGCTGTGGCGCCGGCGACGTTGTGGGCACCGAGCTGCTGGACGAGCCGTGAGGTCATGACTCCATGATGCCGCAAAGTGGACTGAAGAAAGCAGGCCACTTCTCGCCGAGTGGTCTCGTGAACCAGACGGATGGGTGGGCCAGCATGGAGAGATGCAGCTTCGTTCCGTTCTCCTCCCGATCAGCGCCACCAGTCGACGCGACGTCGTCGAGCGCATCGTGCAGCTGCTCGTGGGGTTGTTCCTCTACGGCGTCGCCCTCGGTCTGATGGTGCGCGGAGGCATCGGCGTCGCTCCGTGGGATGTCCTCGCTCTCGGCGTCTCGGGGCAGACGGGGATCGGATACGGCGTCGTCACCGTGCTGGTCTCGGTGCTCGTGCTGCTCCTGTGGATCCCCCTGCGGCAGCGCGTCGGGCTGGGCACCCTGCTCAATGCCCTGCTCGTCGGGCCCAGCGCGGATCTGGCTCTCGCCGTCATTCCCGCACCGACATCGATCTGGGTCGGGGCACCGATGTTCGTGGCGGGACTGCTGCTGCTCGCCTTCGCCACCGGGCTCTACATCGCGGCGGACTTCGGTCCCGGCCCGCGGGACGGCCTGATGACGGGGCTCGTGGGTCGCACCGGGTGGCCGGTGTGGCTCGTGCGCACCCTGATCGAGGGCAGCGTGCTGCTGATCGGCTTCCTGCTCGGTGGTCCGGTCGGCGTGGGCACGGTGCTCTTCGCCTTCGGCGTGGGACCGCTCATCGGCTGGTTCCTGCCATGGACCACTCGAGTCCGTGCGGCGAGATCCCGGCAGCTCGCGCGGGCGACCGCCCACTAGATCTGAAAGCACAAGAGCGGCCCCCGGGATACCCGGGGGCCGCTCTTCGTCATCGCTGCAGGTCAGTCGGCGCTGGCGAAGACGGCGACGGCGTTGTGGCCACCGAAGCCGAACGAGTTGCTGATCGCGAACAGCTGGCCGTCGCCGAGAGGCTGCTCCTCGCCCGAGAGCTTGAACGGCACAGCCGGGTCGGGTTCGGTCATGTTGATGGTCGGCGGAGCGACGCGGTCGCGGAGCGCGAGCAGCGCGAAGATCGCCTCGAGGGCTCCCGTTCCGCCGAGCAGGTGGCCGGTCGACGCCTTGGTGGCCGAGACGGGGATCTCATCGATCCGCTCGCCGAAGACCTTCTTGAGCGCGACGTACTCGTTGGGGTCACCCACAGGGGTGGACGTCGCGTGCGCGTTGATGTGCGCGACCTGGTCGGCGGTGATGCCGGCCTCGTCGAGCGCCTGGGTGACGGCTCGTGCGGCTCCGGTGCCCTCGGGGTCGTTGCCCGTGATGTGGTAAGCATCAGCGGTGACCCCACCGCCGAGAACGTAGCCGTAGATCTTGGCGCCGCGTGCCTTGGCGTGCTCCTCGGTCTCGAGGATGAGCGCGGCTGCACCCTCGCCCATCACGAAGCCGTCGCGGTCGATCGCGCCGGGACGTGAGGCCGTGGCCGGGTCGTCGTTGCGGCGGGACAGAGCCTGCGCCGACGCGAACGATGCCATCGTGATCGGGTGGATGGCTGATTCTGTGCCACCGGCGATCACGACGTCGGCGAGACCGTCCTGCAGGTGGTGGAAGGCGTGGATGATCGACTCGGTGCTCGAGGCGCAGGCGCTGACGACGGTCTGCGCGTAGGCGCGGGCCTGGAACTGCAGCGACAGGTTGCCGGCCGCCGCGTTCGGCATGAGCATCGGCACGGTCAGCGGCATCACGCGGCGGGGGCCCTTCTCGCGCAGGGTGTCCCACGCGTCGAGCAGGGTCCAGAGGCCGCCGATGCCGGTGGCGAAGTCGACTCCGAGACGCTCGGGAGCGACCTCTGGAGAACCGGCATCCGCCCAGGCCTCGCGTGCCGCGATGAGCGCGAACTGCGAGGAGGGGTCGAGCCGCTTCGCCTCGTGGCGGGGCAGGACCTCTTCGGGGCGGACGATCGCCTCGGCTGCGAAGGTGACGGGAAGTTCGTACTGCTGCACCCAGTCGTGCTCGAGGGTGCGGGTGCCGGACTTGCCTGCGAGCAGGTTCGTCCAGTTCTCGGGTGCTGTCCCGCCGATGGCGGACGTGGCGCCGATGCCGGTGACGACGATGCGCTTGGTCATGTGTGGTTCCTTGTCAGGCGGGTCGAGCAGAGAGCGGGCAAGGCGGAGGATGCCACGCCCCGACAGTGCGGGGGTGGCATCCTTCGAGGATTACTCCTGGCCTGCGACGATGAAGTTGACAGCGTCGCCGACGGTCTTGAGGTTCTTGACCTCGTCGTCGGGAATGGTGACGCCAAACTTCTCCTCGGCGTTGACGACGATCGTCATCATCGAGATCGAGTCGATGTCGAGGTCGTCGGTGAACGACTTCTCGAGGGCGACCTCGGAAGCGTTGATGCCGGTCTCGTCGGTGATGAGCTCTGCGAGGCCTGCGAGGACCTCATCGTTGGTGAAAGCCATGTGGTCTTCCTCTTTCTTACGGGTTTGTATTCGGAACCGTGGAACAGTCTAGGGAAAGTCGGCGCGTTCTCAGGGGAGGACGACGACCTGGGCGGCGAACACGAGTCCGGCGCCGAAGCCGATCTGCAGCGCGAGCCCACCCGAGAGCTCGGGATGCTCGGCCATCAGCCGGTGGCTGGCGAGGGGGATCGAGGCTGCCGACGTATTGCCGGTGGTCTCGATGTCGCGCGCGATCACGGTCGACTCCGGCAGCTTCAGCTGCTTGGCGAACTCGTCGATGATGCGCATGTTGGCCTGGTGCGGGATGAACGCGGCGATGTCGGTCGGCTCGACGCCGGCCTTGTCGAGTGCCTCGCGGGCGACCTTCGCCATCTCCCACACGGCCCAGCGGAAGACCGTCTGGCCCTCCTGGCGCAGGGTCGGCCACGGCACCTCGCCGTCACGGAACTCGGTCAGGGTCGCGTTCATGCCGACCGCATCGGCCTTGGAGCCGTCCGAACCCCACACTGCGGGGGCGATTCCCGGCGTGTCGCTCGGACCGATGAGCGCAGCGCCCGCGCCGTCGCCGAGCAGGAACGAGATGCTCCGGTCGGCAGGGTCGACGACGTCGGAGAGCTTCTCCGTGCCGATCACGAGCGCGTAGCGTGCGGCGCCCGACTTGATGAGCGCGTCGGCCTGAGTGATCGCGTAGGCGTAGCCGGCGCAGGCCGCGTTGACGTCGTAGGCGGCAGCCGGGTTCGCACCCACACGGTCGGCCACGATCGCTGACACCGACGGCGACTGCTTCGGGTTGCTGATGGTGGCGACGATCACGAGGTCGATCTGGTCGGCGGGAACGCCGGACTTCTCGATGGCCTCCGCGCCGGCGATCGCGGCGAGGTCGATCGCATCCGTGCCCTTGTCGGCGCGCACGCGGGTCACGATGCCGGTGCGCTGGCGGATCCACTCGTCGCTCGAGTCGATGGGGCCGATCAGGTCGTCGTTCGGCACGGCGTTCTCGCCACGGGCAGCACCGAAGGAGTAGATCCGCGTGAAGGCGGGACCGGTGACCTGGTTCAGGATGGGGCTCATGCGGCTTCTCCGTTCAGCAGCGCGACGGCCGCATCGAGATCATCGGGGGTCTTCACGGCCACGGAGGGGACTCCGCGCAGACCGCGCTTAGCGAGACCGGTGAGCGCGCCGGCGGGCGCGAGCTCGATCAGACCGGTGATGCCGTGATCGGCGAACGACGCCATGCAGAGGTCCCAACGCACCGGCGACGACACCTGGTCGACGAGGTGGCTCAGGGCCTGCGCGCCATCGTCGACGACGGATCCGTCGCGGTTGGACCAGAGCGTGATCTGGGGGTCGGCCGGGGTCACCGTCGCGACCGCGTCGCGCAGAGCGTCGACGGCTGAGGCCATGTATGACGTGTGGAACGCGCCGGCCACCTGCAGTGGGATGACGCGGGTGCCCTTGACGGGCTCGGAGGCGAGGGCGTCGAGTCCTGCGAGCTCACCGGCGACCACGAGCTGCCCGCCGCCGTTGTAATTGGCGGGGGAGAGTCCGAGCTCGGTGAGACGCGTGAGGATCGTCTCTTCGTCGCCGCCCAGCACGGCGCTCATGCCGGTGGGGGTCTGCGCCGCAGCGTCAGCCATGGCGCGACCGCGGATGCCCACCAGGCGCATGCCGGTCTCGGCGTCGATCACACCGCTGCCCACGAGCGCGGCGATCTCGCCGACCGAGTGCCCGGCGACACCGTCGGCTCGGCGACCAGCACGCGCCGTGAGCGCGTTCGCCGCGATCAGGGATGCGGCGACGATCAGAGGTTGGGCGATGCGCGTGTCGCGGATCGTGTCGGCATCCGACACCGTGCCGTGCTGCTGGAGATCGACCTCCGCCGCCTCGGAGAACGCGGTGAGGCTGTCGGCCACACCGTCGAGCTCGAGCCAGGGGGAGAGGAAACCGGGGGTCTGCGAGCCCTGTCCAGGGCATACGACGACAATCACAACCCCAGTCTGCCAACGATCCGCCGTGAGCGGTGGATGATCCATCACAAGATTCGAGAAAACCCTTGTGTGTGGCGTACAGCTGATGGGGCTCAGATCGCCGATCAGCGCGACGGACGACGCAGGGGAGCCCGGCGCCTGACCTGCTCTGCGGCGCCGATCGAGCCGAGGATGAGCGCGGTCTGCAGGATCAGAGCCTCGCGCGGACCCGTGGCGTCCCAGCCGATGACCTCGCTGACGCGCTTCAGGCGATAGCGCACGGTGTTCGGGTGCACGAACAGCTCGCGGGCGGTCGCCTCGAGCGAGCGACCGTTGTCGAGGTAACTCCAGAGCGTCGTCACGAGATCAGTGGAGTGCGCCTGCAGAGGGCGATAGATGCGCTCGATCAGCGTCTGCTTGGCGAGCGGATCGCCCGCGAGCGCCCGCTCGGGAAGGAGGTCGTCTGCGTCGACCGGACGGGGAGCGCTGCGCCATGCGCGCGCCACGGCGAATCCGGCGAGGGCCGCCCGTGCACTCTGACTGGCGTCGACGAGCGCGGCGACCGCAGGCCCGAGCACGACGTAGCCGGGGCCGAACGAGGGCTCGAGTCGCGTCGCGATCTCTTCGAAGCCGAGTTCTTCCTCTTCGCCTTCGGCAGGCTCCTGGCCGGCGATCCGAGCGCGGCCGATCACGAGCACGAGTCGGGATCCCTGCACTCCGATGAGCACGTCGACAGCGAGCTTTCGCGCTGTGCGACGCACGAGGTCGACGTCGAACTGCGGGGGAGTCGTGCCGACCAGCACCGCGACCTCTCCGTGACCGTGCCAGCCCAAGGCGGCGATCCGACTCGGCAGCTCTTCATCCGCTTCACCGGTGAGGATGGAGTCGACGACGAGGGCCTCGAGCCTGGCATCCCACAGACCGCGGGCCTCGGCGGCTCTGGCGTAGACGTCGGCCGCGGCGAAGGCCACGTCGCGGGAGTAGAGCAGGATCGCCTCTCGGAGATCTGCGCCTCTTCCGGCGACGCGCTCTTCGGTCACCTCGACGGTGACTCGGATGAGCTGCAGAGTCTGCTGCAGGCTGACGCTGCGCAGCAGCTCTCTGGGTGCGGCCGCGAAGATGTCAGCGGCGATCCATGGCGTCGACGTCGGATCCTCGTACCACTGGATGAACGACGTGATGCCCGCCTGAGCCACCAGCCCGACCGCAGAGCGGCGGGCTGGTGGCATGTCGGCGTACCACGGGAGTGTGTCCTCGAGGCGCTTGATCGTCACCGAGGCGATGTCGCCGGAGATCCGGCGCAGCCAGGTGAGCGTGGCCGACTTGTCCATGCCGCGCGAAGAGGAACCCGTCACCGACGACTCAGCTTTCGCCGCCCGCGTTGCCGCTGGTGCCGGCGTTCACGTCGTGCAGGCTGTACTTCTGGATGGCCTGCGCGGCGAGAGAACGGTCGACGACCCCGTCTTCGGCGAGAGACTGCAGCGTGCGGACGACGATCGACGGACCGTCGATCTTGAAGAAACGACGAGCGGCTGCACGCGTGTCGGAGAAGCCGAAGCCGTCGGCGCCCAGCGTCGCGAAACGCTGCGGGACCCACGGACGGATCTGATCCTGCACGGCGTGCATGAAGTCGCTCACGGCGACGACCGGACCCTCGGCACCCTGCAGCTTCTGCGTGAGGTACGCGGTGCGGGGCTCTTCTTCGGGGTGCAGGAAGTTGTGCTCGTCGGCAGCGAGGCCGTCGCGGCGCAGTTCGGTCCACGAGGTGACCGACCAGACATCCGCGATCACGCCCCAGTCGTTCTTGAGCAGCGCCTGCGCCTCGAGGGCCCAGGGGAGTCCGACGCCCGATGCGAAGAGCTGGGCGCGGGGGCCTTCGCCCTCGCCGATCGACACGCGGTGGATGCCGCGCACGATGCCGTCGACGTCCACGTTCTCCGGCTCGGCGGGCATGACCATCGGCTCGTTGTAGAGCGTGATGTAGTACATGACGTTCGGGTCTTCGTGGTTTCCGCCGTACATGCGCTCGAGACCGGAGCGCATGATGTGCGCGATCTCGTAGCCGTAGGCCGGGTCGTACGAGACCGTCGCGGGGTTGGTGGCGGCGAGCAGGTGCGAGTGGCCGTCGGCGTGCTGCAGGCCCTCACCCGTGAGGGTGGTGCGTCCGGCCGTGGCGCCCATGATGAACCCGCGGGCCATCTGGTCGCCGGCGGCCCACTGAGCGTCACCCGTGCGCTGGAATCCGAACATCGAGTAGAAGAGGTAGATCGGGATCAGCGGCTCGCCGTGCGTGGCATACGAGGTGCCGGCCGCGGTGAACGCCGCGAGTGCGCCGGCCTCGTTGATGCCGACGTGGACGATCTGACCCTGCGGGCTCTCCTTGTAGGCGAGGAGGAGCTCACGGTCGACCGAGGTGTAGTGCTGGCCGTTCGGGTTGTAGATCTTCGCCGACGGGAAGTACGCGTCCATTCCGAAGGTGCGAGCCTCGTCGGGGATGATCGGCACGATGCGGTGGCCGAAGTCCTTCGAGCGCAGCAAGTCCTTCAGCAGACGGACGAACGCCATGGTCGTGGCGATCTCCTGCGTGCCGGAGCCCTTCTTCGGCAGGGCGTACGCCGTGTCGTCGGGGAGCGCCAGGCCGACGTGCGTCGAGCGACGCTCCGGCAGGAAGCCGCCGAGTGCGCTGCGACGCTCGAGCATGTACTGGATCGTCTCGTCCTGGGGGCCCGGGTTGTAGTACGGGGGCAGGTACGGGTTCTCCTCGAGCTGCGCATCCGTGATCGGGATGTGCATCGCGTCGCGGAACGTCTTGAGGTTGTCCAGCGTCATCTTCTTCATCTGGTGGGTCGCGTTGCGGCCCTCGAAGTGCGGACCCAGGCCGTAGCCCTTGACGGTCTTGGCGAGGATGACGGTGGGCTTGCCCTTGTGCTCGGTCGCGGCCTTGAATGCGGCGTAGACCTTGCGGTAGTCGTGTCCACCGCGCTTGAGGTTCCAGATCTGGTCGTCGGAGTAGTCCTTGACCAGGGCAGCGGCGCGCTCGTCACGGCCGAAGAAGTGCTCGCGGACGTATGCGCCGGACTCGGCCTTGTACGTCTGGTAGTCACCATCGGGGGTGACGTTCATCAGGTTGAGCAGAGCACCCTCGGTGTCGCGGGCGAGCAGGTCGTCCCACTCGCGGCCCCAGACGACCTTGATGACGTTCCAGCCGGCGCCGCGGAAGAACGACTCGAGCTCCTGGACGATCTTGCCGTTGCCGCGCACAGGGCCGTCGAGACGCTGCAGGTTGCAGTTGACGACGAAGGTGAGGTTGTCGAGGCCCTCGTTGGCTGCGACCTGCAGCTGACCGCGGCTCTCGACCTCGTCCATCTCGCCGTCGCCGAGGAAGGCCCAGACGTGAGACTCGGAGGTGTCCTTGATGCCGCGGTTCTCGAGGTACTTGTTCGACATCGCCTGGTAGATGGCGTTGATCGGACCGAGACCCATCGAGACGGTCGGGAACTGCCAGTACTCCGGCATCAGACGCGGGTGCGGGTACGAGGGGATGCCGTACGGCGCGTGCGACTTCTCCTGGCGGAATCCGTCGAGCTGGTCTTCGCTCAGGCGGCCTTCGAGGAACGAGCGGGCGTACGTGCCGGGGGAGGCGTGGCCCTGGACGAAGATCTGGTCTCCGCCGCCCGGGTTGTCGAGACCCTTGAAGAAGTGGTTGAAGCCCACCTCGTAGAGGGCGGCCGACGACGCGTAGGTCGAGATGTGGCCGCCGACACCGATGCCGGGGCGCTGTGCGCGGTGCACCGTGATGGCCGCGTTCCAGCGGATCCACGCGCGGTAGCGACGCTCGACCTCTTCGTCACCCGGGAACTCGGGCTCGTTCTCGGGAGCGATCGTGTTGATGTAATCCGTCGTCGGGACCATCGGCACACCCAGGTGCAGCTCCTTCGAGCGCTTGAGCAGGCTGAGCATGATCTCGCGGCCACGGCCGTGGCCCTTCGCGTCGACGAGCTCGTCGAGCGACTGCTGCCACTCGCCCGTCTCCTCCGGATCGCTGTCGAGGGGGCCCTGGGAATACGGATCCTGGTCGTGCACAGTCACGGGGAGCCTTTCGTCAAGCTGGCAGGTCATGCCATTGAAACGGGAAGCGACGCGGGCAACCTTGTCGGTTGTACACAACGCGTGCCGCCCTCAGCCTATCCCCCTTCCACGACATCGGTGCGCATCGGGTCATCTGTAGACTGGACGCACCAGGGCCTTTAGCTCAGCTGGTAGAGCGCCACGTTTACACCGTGGATGTCGTCGGTTCGATCCCGGCAGGGCCCACCGGATTCGGTGCGCTGACCTCTCCCACGAGGTAGCCCACCGTCGTGTTCAGGCGTGCGGCGACCGCGACTAGCTGCTCGATGCTGAAGCGCTGTTCGGCGCGCAGCTTCTTGCCTACGCCCGTCGCCTCGATGCCGAGCAGCTCGGCAAGATCCTTGTTCTTCACGCGCTGCTCCCACATCAGAGTGTGGATACGGCGACCGACTACGACATCGACCGGCTCACTCGTCCGGATCGGGCTCACTGTGCTCATATCGGCATGCTAGCGGACATAGCGGACATATTGCCTGGGTGTTTCCTGAAATTCCCGTTACTGCCAATTTGTCTGGTACTGTCCGAAACATGCCAAAAAGTCAGCTTCCGGATTCAGAGCAGATCATCTGGATCACACCGGCAGAGGCGGCGACCGCCCTCGGTGTGACGACCAAGACCGTTGCACGGCTTGCCGATCGTGGCGAGGTTCGGGCCATTCGACCGGGCGGCACTCAGCGCCGCTACGCCGAGGCCGACATCGAGGCGATCCTCGCGGGTGCGCCCTGGGATGCAGCGTGACCGGCCGTGAGCACGCATCGGACTTTCCATGCTGTGACGGCACGGCCGCCGATCTCGCACGAGAGCTTCCTGTTCATGCGGTCGGAGATCGAGCGGCTGACGAACGAGCTTCACGCGGTCACGGTCGACCGCGACTACTGGTACATGAAGGCGAACTACACGCCCGAGGAGCGCGCGGAGATGTATCACCGCGCGAGCAAAGGGCTGGACGAGAACGGAGCATGGCTATGGCCGGACAGCGTGAGAACAACGAGGTGAACGCCCGCCCCTCCCATCGCACGGTGTCGCTCTGGAGCGACGTGACCGCGTGCCTAGAGAACATCCGCATGGCGGAGTTCTACCTCGGGTACCTGCCCGAGAAGCCCAACACCGCGGGGATTGACCACGAGGCCGTGCAGATCCAACTGCAAGACGCGCGCCGGCTGCTCGGATCGATCGCGCTCGACCTCACGGAAGGTGCCGCCGATGCATGACCACATCGACCCGATGATCGGCATTCCCCTTGCCGTCGCCCTCTATCTCGTGTGGTGGCTCGTCGAGTGGCGTGACGGGCGGCTAGTCCAGGTTCATCTCGTGCGGTGCGCTCGCTGCTTCGCCCGGATCGCCGAGGAGGTGATCCCGGTTGCCGAGCTTCACCAATCCGACGACTGAGCGTTTCGACGCGACGTTGCTCGCGGACTACATCGCGCACGAGCCCACAAAGCTCGGGCGCGATTTCGCGGGCGACCTCTACGAGTACCGCGATGGCGTCTATGTCCGCGACTCCAACGTGGTCACTCGCCGGTGTGCCAAGGCCCTCGGCGCGAGCTACACGAAGAACGTCGAGTCACAGGCGGCCGCACACCTCCTCAATATCGAGCTGCCCGAGGTCGGCCTCCCCGAACTGCCACGCGGCTATCTGGAGCACATCGTGCTGGAGAACGGCGTCTACTGGTGGCGCGAGGATCGCCTGACCCCTCACAACGAGATGCTCGGCGCGCTCACCAAACTGCCGATCACGCACGACCCGATCGCGCTCCCTCACGAGTTCCGGGCGTGGCTGCACGTCGTGTTCGGCGACGATGAGGAGATGCTCCGCCACGTGTGGGAGGTGCTCGGCTACCTCCTCATGACCGGCAACCCGCTCCAGAAGATCATCATGCTCTTCGGTGGAGGTGGTGACGGCAAGGGCACGTTCCTGCGGCTCCTCCGCGCGATGCTCGGCAAGGTCAACTACTCCTCGGTGTCGCTGCATCAGCTTGTCGAGGATCGATTCGCATCGTCCAACCTCTACGGCAAGACCGCGAACATCTCGGGCGATCTCTCGAGCAAGTTCCTGTCCGATCCTCAGATCCTCAAAGAGATCACGGGTGGCGACTCGATCAGCGCCTCGCGCAAGCACGGCCAGGCTTTCGAGTTCGTGCCCTACGCCGTGCCGATCTTCGCCGCTAACGAGTTCTTCCGCACCTCGGACAACTCGTATGGGTGGCGCCGGCGCTGGATGGTGATCGAGTTCCCGAACAAGGTCGAGAACGAAACCGAGGGCGCGCCCGTCTTCGACGAGTCGATCCTCCACGACGAGATCCCGGGCATCTTCAACGAGGCGATGGAAGGTCTACGCCGACTTATGACGCGCGGGCGGTTCGCTGCTCCCGACGCCGCTCGCGAGGCCACCACGCGCATGCACGACGAGGCCGACCCGTTCCTCACCTGGCTCGACGAGGACGAGGCGGTGAGCCGCGGCGAGAACGAATCCAGCCCGTCTGCCGATGTCTACCGCGCCTACCAGTCATGGTGCCGGCGCAACGGCTACACGGCCCTCGCCTCTGGCCCTCTCGGGCAGCGCTTGAAGCAGCTCGGCGTCACCCGCACCCGCCCTCGCGAGGGCCTGTCCCGCATCGTCCGCTATCAGGGCATCAGCGTCATGCTGACCCCGGACAGGGCGTGACCGTGGACAGGGCTCGGGTGCGCGCGGCCGCCGGCGACGGGCTGCCCGACGCTCCCCGCGCCCCTCGTCATAACGAGCTTCGCCCTGAATATCAGGGTGGTCAGCCCCGTGGTCAAGGTGCGGTCAGGGCGGTGGTCAGCCCTCGATACCAAGGGGGGAGCGGGCTGGTCAACCCGGTCAACCCTTCTCTTACTTTCTCTCGCGTAAAGAAAAGAAGAGAGAGAAGTGGGGCCACTGCCCTGACCACCCTGACCACCGTGACCGAGGAGCACCACCGTGACCGACAAGCACCGCGACCCCGAGTACATCCGCAACGCCGGCATCGTGCGTGCCCGAGTGCGGCGCGACTGGAAGCACGGCACCGAGGTTCGATGCTGGCGCACGGGTGCACCCATCGAGCCGGGGCAGAAGTTCGACGTGGGCCACATCGATCCGAACGGTGGGCACGGCATCTCGAACCTGGCACCCGAGACAGTGAGGAGCAACCGCTCCGAGGGTGGACGCCGAGGCGCAGCTCTGACCAACGCTCGACGCTCGGGTGGTGCACCACGTCAGCCGACAGTGCGGCGCGCATCATCGACCGGACTCGCACCGTGGTGAGCGCGGCGTCTTTTTTTGCACATCGCTCGCACCCCCGCCTTCGGCTCCAAGAGCACTTTTTCCCCCTGAACTGGAGAATCTCATGACCAAAGCGACGCCGACTCTCGCCGATCTGTGGGACGAGGGGAACTGGCTCGAATGGCGCTCGCGAATCGAGCACCTCGAGCCGATAGTTCCCTACACGCTCGTCACCACCGAGCAGTCGCGGGGCGAGTTCATCCAGGGGGCGCGGCTGCTCCGCCTCGACGAGCGGGTGCGCGCCGGCGACGGGGGCAAGGGCCCGTCGCCCATGCAACTCATGGTCGCCGATCTGCTCGCCGCCGGCCGATTTATGAACGTCATCGACGAGGCCCGCCGCACCACCAAGACCACCGCGGTGCAGTGCGTGATGCTCGGGCGCTGCTGGTCGCGCGAGGACTACGTGGCCGGGTGGACGATGTTCACCACCGGGCAGAAGGCCGGCGACCGGTTCCGCGAGGACATCGCGAAGCACCTGGTCAAGCTCTGGCCGGATGCCAAGACGCGGCCGATCGACATCGGGTTGTCGAAGGGGCACGAGTCCCTGACCTTCAAGCACACGGGCTCGCTGCTACAGGTGGGTGCTCCGAACGGTGACATGTTCCGATCAGGCGGGTTCGACATGGCGTTCGGAGACGAGGCCGGTGAGGCAGACGTGGAGCAGGGCGCGGACGTGGTGCGAGCGGTGATCCCGACGATGGACACCAAGCCGAACGCACAGTTCGTGCTCGCCGGCACCGGTGCGAAGTACCGCAGCAACCAACTGCTCTGGGACAACCTCCACGACGCCGACGCCTCGGTGCTCTGGCACGGTATCCCCGAGACAGTCGACCGTATCGAGCTCGCGTCTTGGGAGCCGGATCTCCCGCACCCCAAGACCGGGGCGACTGGTGGCCGGATGCGGTACTGGATCGAGCGCACTCACGCGGGCCTCGGCTTCACGACGCTGCTCGACGCACCCAAGCGATCGTTCGACCGCGTGCCTCTCGATGACTTCCTGATCGAGTACGGGGGCCAGTTCGGATTGGAGGGGGCGGCCGACGTGCTGATCCCACCGGCGCAGCTCCAGCGGGCACTCACCCACGAGCCGTTCCCCGGTGTACCTGAACGTTTCTCGGCGGTGATGAAGGTGCACCACCTCGGCACCCACGGCTCCCTCGCGGTGGCCTGGGACTACGAGCCGGTTGGCGATCTCGTGACCGCCGCGCAGAAGCTCGACGGTGCGGATGCCGCGCCGCGCAAGCGCGCGATCGCTCTGTGGCACTGGCAGCAAGGGTTGCCGGGGTTTGATACCGAGGTGCTGCTCCGCATGCGCCGGCACCCCGGTAAGACCCTGCACTACGACAAGCGCGGGTTTACCGAGGAGATCGCCGAGAAGAAACTCGCTCAGGCTGTCCCCGCTCCGCCGATGAAGCCGACGACGCCGGCCGACATTCCGGGGTCGACTGTCGGGCTACTCCGTGCGCTCGAGGAGGGAACCGTCGTCATGTTCCATCACCCCGAGCTGGAGCGCGCCGCCCGGATCGCCACGCGACAGGCGTTCGGCAACTACGGCACGTTCCGGTTCGGCGCTCCGAAGAGCGACCCCGAGGCGGATGTGACGCCGATCGAGGCCGCAGCGCTCGCGCTCCGGTTCCTCGCCGACGCGCCCGCCACCGTCAAGCCCGCCGACGTATTCCAGTTCTAGGAGCAGCCATGACCCGTCCCCGTATGATCCGGCTGGAGAAGAGCCCGACCGGTGTGCGCATCGAGTGCGCTTCATGCCCGCACTGGCATGGGTATCGGCAGACGATGCCGGCGGCCCACGAGAGTGCGGGGGAGCACGAGAGGCTCGTGCACCCCGGCGACTACCGAGCGCGCAACGCGGCGAAGATGTACGCGGCGCGACACGCCGCGCGCGCGTCGAATGTGTAAGGTCGGCTCCACGCTCTGAGGCGTGGGATTCTTTCGTGATCTGATCTTCGGCCCGGCGGCCTCGCTCGCCACGAGCGGGCTGCTGTCCTGGTACTCACCGCAGGACAGCATCCAGTCTCTGTTCGTGGCCGACGCGCTCGGTGATCTCGCCAACTCGCCGGCACCACTCACTCGCGACAACGCGCTCCGCATCCCCGCAGTGAAGCGAGCTCACGACCTGATCTGTGGCGTTCTCGCCGACATGCCGTGGTTCCAAGCTGACGAGAACGGGCGCACGGACGAGCAGCCGAAGTGGCTCACCAACACCGCCACCGGCATCCCGCCGCGCGATCTCCGCTGGGCTGTTGCCTCGGATCTCTTCATGGGCGGCTGGGCTGTCATCGGCTTCGCCCGTACCGGCACCGAGATCACCGACGCGCTGCACATCCCCGCCGGCCTGTGGTCGATCAAGGATGGGCAGCTCGAAGTCTCCACCAAGATCGACGCCCGCTATCGCTCGCTCGTCGTCCCCATCCGTCTCGGCTACGGATCGAACGGCATGCTCGTCGACGCGGGCGAGGACATGAAAGACGCGGCCACGATCCGCGCCGCGTACCGCGATCGCATCGAGAACCCCATCGCGCTGACCATGCTGACCGTCGCGGCTGAGCGGTGGGATCAGTGGTCGAAGGAAGAGCGCGAGGAGTTCCGTCAGTTCTTCATGGTGGCGCGCAGTTCCAAGGGCGGCGCGACCGGGATGAAGCCGAGCTGGGTCGAGGTCGACACCACCGGACAGCTCCCCACCGACCTGTTCGAGTCCGGCCGCAACGGCAACCGGCTCGACCTCGCGAACCACGCCGGCCTCCCCGCCTCGATGCTCGAAGGCGTCCGTCAGGGCGGATCGGGCGGTGGCACTGAGATGCGCTACACCGGCGTGCAGAACGGCGCGCAGCGCAACGAGGTGTGGGACTTCGGCATCTCGAAGTACGCATCCGCGATCTCGGCGCGGCTCTCGCTCGACGACGTGTGCGCCGAAGGGCTCTCGATTCGCATCGACACGTCCGCATTCCTGACCGTTCCCACACCTCTCGACCAGATGACAAGCGAGGACTGACCATGCACGACATCACCATTCAGGGCGGCGAGGTACTCGCCAGCCTGGACGAGCGTACCCTCACCGGTCTGCTCGTCCCGTTCAACGAGGTCGGCCAGACGAACGCCGGCCGCTTCACCGTCGAGGCCGGTTCGATCGCACTGCCGGCCGATCCCGATGTGGTGACGCTCAACGTCGACCACGACCGCTATCAGCCGGTCGGACGCGCAACCCGACTGTGGCAGACCGCTCAGGGGATCATGGCGTCGTTCAGCATCGGCCGCACCCCGCAGGGTGATGCCGTGCTCGCCGATGCCCTCAACCCTGACGGGCGCCGGCGCGCGCTCTCCGCAGAGTTCAAGACGGATATCGATGCCGCCCGAGTCGCGCGCAACGGTGTGCTCGCCGGCGCAGCGATCCTTGCCGCCGGCGCGTTCCGCTCTGCCCGTGTCCTCGCCGAACTGGCCGAGGATGCCGAGGAGGTCGAGGAGGTCGAGGGCGAGGGCGAGGTCACCGCACTCGACAAGTCCGAGTACGTCTACACCGACGAGGAGGGGCGCAAGTACAGGCGCAGCTACGAGTCGGTGACCACCACCGCCGAGGTCGAGGGCGGCACCGAGTCCACCACCGTCACCACATCCACCGAAACCGAGCTGACCGGCTCAATCGACACCGAAGAGGAGGCCATTGTGGCCGAGCAGGAAACCGTCCAGGCCGGGTACGTACCCGGCACCATGATTGCCGGCGGCGCTGCTGTCCTCGCCGGCCGACTCCCCACCCTGGAGACGATCGTCTCCGCGCTCGTCGACGTGAAGTCCCACAAGGGCCGCGCATCGCAGGAGTCGGTCGAGGTGCTCGCCGCTCTCTCCGACCTCACCCTCACCGGCGCGGGTTCGCTGCCCGGTGCAGCGCTCCAGCCCAACTGGATGGGACTGATCGCCGAGGGCGTGCCCTACGTCCAGGAGTACATCACCCTCTTCAACCCCGGCACCGAGATCTACGCCGGCGGCAAGAAGGGCTACAAGCTCCGCCGAGGCACCGCGGCCGCACCGCTGAACGCGCCGCTCGACGGCACGTGGGCCGGCAACAAGCAGCCGGTCAAGTCCTACCAGGGCTTCACCGAATCGCACTCCTCGGTGCTCGACCGGTGGGCGATCGCCGAGGACATCGGCCGCGAGTTCTTCGACCTCCCCGGCGGCATGGAGTTCGTGCTCGCGTTCCTCCAGTTCCTCCAGGAGGACTACCTCATCTGGCAGGACGATCTCGCGCTCGCCTACGCCGTCGCCGCGGCCGGCGCACCCATCGCCCCCAACTCGCCGACGCTGCCGGCGAACTACCCGACCGCGCTGAAGCGTCTGATCCAGGGCATCCTGGCCGTCAAGCGCCGCAAGGCAGACGGCCGCCGCGACACCCCGACGTTCGCCGTCGTCAACGACGTGGCGTTCGAAGAGCTGATCTACGCCGCCGGCGGCGAGCAGAACCTCCCCGCCTTCGTCAACATCGCGCTGTCGACCTCCGGCAACGGCACGGTCGACGGCAACGTCCAGGTGGTCGCCGGTGACATCGGCATCGAGGACACCCCGGCCGTACTCGCCGGCGCGTCCTACGCGATCGACTTCGACCGCCCCGCCGGCGGACTCCTCGAAGTCGAGGCGCTCGACCTCGCACGCGGTGGCGTCGACAAGGGCGTGCACGGCTACCTCCAGACGTTCGTGAAGCGTCCCGAGGCGCTGAAGCTCATCGGCGAAGCGGACGTTTGATCGTGGCCACCTGGTACACCGCCGAGCCCGAGGAGCAGCTACAGCGCATCCGCGGCGCGTGGCCTGACGCTCCCGTGCAGAACGTCGAGCTGCTCAGCATGCTGCTCGAAGTGGCGCGTGACCAGGTGACCGCATTCGCACCGGCACCGGCTCCCATCCCCCCGGAGGAGCCGGTGCCGGGGCCACCGCCTCGGTTCGTCCTCGCGCAGCTCATGCAGGTGCGCAACCTGTGGAACGCCGGCCGCACGACCGGCGAAGGCGAGGCCGGCGCGGAGGGCTTCACATTCCGTCCGTACCCGCTCGACAACACCATCAAAGCCGTCATCCGACCGATCGACTGGAAGCCTCATGTTCTCTGACCTCCCGGCGTTCCGCTCCGAGCTTCGGGATCGCCTCGTCGCGGCGCTCCCCGACGAGTGGGAGATCGTCAAAGACCTCATGGCTGCGAACGTCTCGCTCGTCCCGGCGGTCTACATCGAGTTCAACAAGTTCGACACCACGTTCAACGGTGAGGCGCTCGGACACGGCCAGGTGTCTGCAACCGCAGACCTCGTTCTCGCTGACCCTCGCACAGCGGACGTAGTAGCCGAGCAGGCGATCGAGGACGAGGTCGTGCTCCTCATCCGTGAACTCGACAAGAGCAGCGACATCGGGTGGTCGACCGCCACCAAGTTCCGTCTCGACTCTGGCCCGCTCGCCTGGCGGATCAGCACCATCGCCCTCGTCACCATCTAGGAGTCATCATGCCCAACGTCACGAACAAGGCTTACATCGGTCAGTCTGGAACCCTCATCCTCGACGGTGACACGCAGTTCGGCGTCACCGCATTCAGCCTCGTTCCCACAACTCCGCGTGAGCAGGTTGTCGACATCGCCGGCGACGTGCAGGTGATCATCGGGAAGCCGACCTGGGTCGCGAACATCACGTTCCATCAGGATCACGTCACAGACGGCTCTCTGTCGCGCAAATCTCCGGACATGGCCGGGAACGTCATCCCGTTCACATACACGCCGCAAGACGGCGGCGCGGGCCGTTCCGGCAACATCCGCTGGGAGGACGTGACGTTCGGTGGCGACACCGCACGTCACAGCGTCTCGCAGCCGTTCGGCGTCGTCGGACAGCCGGCCGTCATCGAGCCGGCCGCGCAGGGCTGATCATGGCCGGGCGCATCTCGCTCAGCGTCGATTCGCCTCTGCGAACGATGCTGATCGCGGCGCGCTCGGTCCCGGCCGAGGTGCAAAAGCGGATCGCGACGGAGACCAAGGCCGCCGCACAGCCGATCTGGTTCGCGGAGGTCCGAGAGGGCGCGCACACCCGACTCGAGCAACGAGTGCTCGCGGACTCCGCCCGCGTGGGTGCCACCCAACGCAACGTGTTCCTCCGCTCCGGTGGTGTCGGCACGCTCCGCTCGGGCACCCCCGTGAACGTCCTCGCGTCCGCCGCCGAGTTCGGCATGGGTGCAGACAAGAAGATCGCAACCCGCTCACGTACCGGCACTGACTACACCCGGCGCGCGGGCTCCGCATTCCCGTCGCCCCGCCGCCGCGGGCCCGTGTACACCGCCGCCGGTCGATCTCTCGTCCGGTTCGCGTCTCTGTGGATTCAGACCGCAGTTCGCACCATGCTCGACAAGCTCGAAGGGAAATAGCCGTGGCACGTGCACACGAGATCGCGATCGCCGCGGACGCCAAGGAGTTTGACCAGGGCATCCGAGACGGCGTGATCAAGCCGCTCGAGAAGGCGGAGGAAGCTCTCGAAGACCTCGCCGACGCCGCGGACGACGCCGGCCGCGACGGATCGCGGAGCATCGAAAAGCTGGAGGATGCGCTCAAAGACGCGCAGCGCGAGTCCCGTGATCTCGGCGAGAAGATGACGGACGCAGGCGACAAGGCCAAGCGCGGCATGAAAGACGCCGAAGAGGGTGTCAAGGGATTCAAAGACGAGGCAATGCAGTCCGCTCGCGAGACGGCTGCATCGTTCGACGGCTCGTTCGAGTCGATCGCAGATCTCGGCCAGGAAGTCGCGGCCAACGCCTTTGCCGACTTCGGCCCGCTCGGTGCTGCTGCCGGTATCGCCGTCGCGGCCGGCGCCGGTGTCATGGTCGACTCTTTCAACAAGGTCGAAGAGGCGGCGACCGAGGCGCGTGACTCCGCATTCTCGCTCGCCTACGACGTGGCCGGCGCGCTCGAATCAGCCGGCTACACAGCCCGCATCGGAGAATGGACAAGCGACACCGAGAAGTTCAAGCAGGTGTTCGATCTCGCCACCGTCTCCGGGTGGGAGCAAGTCGACGTGATCGACGCACTCGCCTCCGGTGGCCCCAAGCTCGGTTCTCTCACCGACGCTGTCCACGCGAACGGTCAGGCCTCATGGCTCACCACCGGGCGACTGTCCGAACTCGACGCGGTACTCAGATCCACGAACGAGGGCTACATCAGCGGTGCTGACGCAGCCTTGCTCGCCGAGCGCGCGAACTACCAATACGCGATGACGGTCGGAGTGGCGACCGGCGAGACAGACGAGCTCGGCAACGCGATTTACCGGCTGCCAGACGACACCGAGGTTGCCGTCAACGCACAGACCCAACAGGCAACCGAGGACATCAAGCGCCTGGATGACGACATCGCCGCCGTGCCCGACACGGTGCACACCTCTGCGACCTTCGACGCCGGCTCTGCACAGCGCGACCTCGACAACTGGGTGTTCCGCAACGACGGCCGCACCATCCGCGTCCGTGGCCGCGTCGAGATCGAATCGGGAGCATCGTTCGAATGATCACCTCCATCACCTACCCAGGCGGCACGCCGATTGTGCCCGACATCACTGTGGTGGGGTCTGTCGACGCCGAGGTGGTCAGCCGCAGCATCACCCACGAGATCCTCGACGGCCCGCCCGTCCACACCCTCCGCCCGTCGAAGCCCCAGACCGGGACGCTCCGACTCCTCTTCACCACATCCGCGAAGGCACATGCCGCGAAAGACCAGCTCACCGCCGCAGCGGTATACACCATTTCGAGCACCGCGGGCACGAACCTCCCGAGTCGCTTTGTCGTGCGTAGCGTGACCGTCACCCAAAGCCGCGCAGTCGCCAACGTCTGGACAGTCAGCGTCGACTACGAGGCGGTGGTGTGATGGGCGGCCTCGCTCAGCTCTTCGCTCGTGTGACGATCGACGGCACGCCGCCCATCGCGCTACCCGTTCTCAGCGGCTCTCTGTCGATGGACGAGGAGTGGATTCCCTACATCCGCGGCACGCTCGTGTGCCCGCTCGATGATCGCGTGACCGACCTCGACCCGCAGGCGGGCGACATCTGGATCACTGTGACACTCACGCGCTCGTTCGGCCGCACCGACCGCATTCGCGATCTCAGTCTCCGCTACGCCGGCAAGCGCCTCGCCGACATCACCGCGCAGTTCGCCGGCAAGACCATCGCCGCGATCACCCGCAGCCTGTACCACGACTACGAGAACGACGGTGTGAACCGTCACGACGACGTACGCACCTTCCGTCTTATGCTCCGCGAGATCCAGACCGACAAGGCAGCCGCCACCGTTCAGCTCAGCCTTGCATCCGGTGAGGCCCGCCTCACGGACTGGAATCACATGTCTCCCGTCGCGACTCGATGGGCCGGGGCGAACCTTGCAGCGAAGATCGAGAACATGCTCGCCCTCGCCGGATTCACCAGCGGGCTCGCATCGAAGCCGGCTACCACGCCGACAGATGCGCAGATCGGAGATGAGGCGCTCCGGGCTCCGGGTCAATCCGCGCTCGAGTGGCTGCAACAGCTCACTCGTAAGCACGATCTCATGTGCTGGTGCGATGAAGACGGGCTATGGCGTCTCGCCCCAAATCGTCTCCGCTCGACTGTCCGCGCGGTGACCTCGGTGGGCGACGAGCGCACGGTCGGAAACGTCGTGCAGAAGGTCTCTCGCGACGAGGGCTGGGTGACCGCGGTGATGCTCATCTACACATGGAACGGCGTCACGCAGTACGACTTTGCGACGACCTACGCGCCCAACCCTGAGAGGGCGAAGATCATCCGCTACGAGGCACCGTTTCCCGGCACCGGCCGCGCGGCGCGGATGCTGGCGCAACTGCGAAAGCGCGGCAAGTCACTCACGATTACGGCCGTGACAGATCCGAGGATCACACCGGGCGAAGTCGTCAATGTCACCACCGCATCCGGCACCCAATCCGGTCGCGCCGCGTCTGTGCAATGGCAGCTCGCGGCGGACGAAATGACCATCACTCTACGAGAGGTTGCCTGACATGGGCTACTACACCGGCGACGGCTTCTACGTCTATGAAGAGGCCGACATCGCAGACCCCGGCGCGGGATTCTCCGAGCTGCTCAACAAGGCCACGCAGGCTCTACCAGCGGCGATCCGCGCGCGGGTCATCGCTGAGCTCGCCGCAGACCCGACGATCATCGCCGCGATGGAAGCCGGTGCCGAGAACGCGATCGCGACGAAGCTCGCGCTTGCGAAGTGCGTGCACCTCGAATCGGGCAAGTGGGTGTGGGACGGCCCCAACGGCTCGCTCGCCACGCACTATCTGCTCCCCGACCACACGGGCTCTCTCGTCGCCCGCCCGACCCCATTCCCTGTCCCTTCGGCGACCTCGCCGGCACTCACCTGGTAGGAGACCAACGATCATGGCAAGCACACCTGAAACCACCCTCATCTCCCGCGCCGAGATCACCTCTGCCGCGACCCCGGCGACGAACCGCAAGCTCCTCACCCTCGACGGACTCGCCCTCGACATCGGTGACACCGGGCCGCGCGACATCTCCGCGAATCTGCTTCTCACCTACATCACGTCCGCGCGACTCATCCTCGCCCGCGAGAACGGCTTCGTCGCCCTGCATGGCGTCGATGTCCTCATCAAGGCCGGGGCACCGTCGAGTATCGTCCTGCAGAACCAGGCCCGCTCCAACCAGGGCATGTTCAACCCGCCCTACATGGCGACCGGCCGAGCCGTCGCCACCTCCGGATCGGGAACCACCAGCGGCGGTGCCGGTGCCGACGTGGTCGTCAACAACCAGCTCGGCATCGTCATGCACGGCGTTACCCCCGGCGTGACCTACCAGTTCTCCGTCCTCTGGAAGACCGATGTCCTCTGGGGCGCAGCACTTCCCGGCGTCGTCGACGGCCAGCCGATTGGGGTGTGACCATGCCGACCGCAGTTCTCACCGCATCCGACACCGGTCGACCGGCAGGCAACTACGTCGTTACCGAGGGCACGGCCGGGATACTCGACCGCTCCTATGCCACCTCCTCGACGCGCGGAGCGCACATCGGCGGCGACTCCCACATGGCGAACTGGGCGCCCTACGCGGCCGCGCTGGGAACGATGCTCGGGCGTCCCGTCGCCGTCGACGGTATCGGCGGTCAGCAGTCCGTCGACATCGCCGCTCGACTCGGAGGCATGCCGCCCCTCGTGACCGTCGCGGGTGGCTTCATCCCGACATCCGGCGCGGTCGCCGTCACGATCGCGGGCGGCATCCGTCCGCTCAGGTCGTCCGGGTCGCTCTCGCGGCCGGCGATCCTCGGTGGCGTCGGCGGTGCACTCGCGACCGGCGACGGTGGCGTGACGTACACGTTCACTCGCTCGGCGTCGGGTTACGCGGTGCCGATCCCGGCCACGGGATCGCCTCTCGTGATGGGCGTCGAGCACCGCGACGAGCTGCAGATCTTCTCCGCGCCGCGAAACGACATCGGCAGGAGCACCGCTGACACCCTCTACCGGGCCACCATCCCTGAGATCGTCGCGCGATACGAGGCCATGATCGCATGGCGGGCACCGTCCGGGCGCTTCCTCATGCTGTCGATGCTGCCCTGGTCCGATGAGACGCCCGAGGGAACCGCCGCCCGTCTCGCTACCGACGCCGTTCTCCGCGACCTCTGCCCGCAGCAGTGGCTCGACTGGGCGGCATGGCTTCGCACCGACGCTGCATTCGCCTCGGTAGGCGCAACGAAGACGACGCAGGACTCCGCTGGAATCGCCGCAGGATTCACGCCGCCCACGTTCCTCGTCGACGCCGGTCACCTGAACGCGACCGGCTACGCCGCCGCGAACGTGCTCGTCGCGCCTTCCGTGCTGGCGAGAGGTTGGTGAGAGATGCCAATGCTCTGGCCGAACGGCTCGGCAGCTCGCCCCCCAGTCACATCGCCGTATGGCCCTCGTCGGGCGCCCGTCGCCGGCGCATCAACGTTCCACCGCGGAACTGATTTCGTCGGCTTCACCCGCGTGCGCGCGATCGCCGATGGCATCGTGGTTGCCGTCGGCACGCCAGGCGGATGGGCCGGCGGCGGCACGCAGGTCTGGATTCAGCACGCGGGATTCCTCTCGCGATCTATGCACATGGTCAAGGGCTCTCCGGTCGTGCGCGTCGGGCAGCGCGTGCTCGCCGGCGAAGACCTTGGGCAGATGGGTCGAACCGGCAACGTTTCCGGCGTCCACCTACATCTGGAGATCGTCGTCAACGGCGTCCAGGTCGATCCCGTTCCGTTCATCTCTAACCGACTGAGCGTCCCTGCCGCCGGCGGCCCGACCCCCACCCCTGTCCCCAAGGAGGACGACGACATGATCGCACTACTCATCGACGGCCAGCACAAGTGCACGATCGCCCCCGCCGTGTTCAGTCACATGATCGAGTCGGACGACCCCGACCGCATCAAGAACATCGTGACAGCGGAAGACATCTACGTGCCGACCACGCTCGCCGAACTTCCGGTGCTCCTCGCTCGCCACGGCATCGACCTGCACATCTGGGATGTTCGCGGCGGCAAGTTCGTCGTGCTGAACCCGCTCGACGGCTCGGTTCGCGAGGGCAACACATGGTCGGCATGGAACGCGATTCGATCCTCGGTCGCCGCAGTCAAGGTCACGTCGGATCAGACGCGGGAGTACGTCGAGCAGCTCGCCGAGGCGGCGGCGGGATGAATGAGAGCGACACCGACCTCAGGATCAGCGTCGCTCGCATCGAGGGCATGCTCACCGCGACTCTCGCGCGGCACGATCAGCGCTTGGATCAGCACGAGGGCACCCTGACCCAGCACGAGGTTCGCCTCAACGACAAGGGCAAGACTCTCGCCCGCCACGACGAACGAATCAACGACCTCGAGGAAGACAGTGCCGCGCAGTGGGGGAGAGTCATGGGCGTTCTCGCTCTCCTCGTCAGCATCGGGGTCGCCCTCTGGAACATCATCACCCCCTGAAAGGAAAAGACCATGACACCTCAGACCCGCGCAGACCGCCGCGCCGCGCTCGTTGCTGCCGGCGCGATCGCCGATGACGACGGCCTGCACACCACAGACCTCACCGCTGATGACTACCGGCCGACTGTGCCCGTGACCGTCCGAGATGCCGTGTACTGGACGACCCTCGGAACCGCGGCCGCCTCGGCGCTCGCGTCCGGTGTCGCCGGCATCTGGTTCCCCGACATCGCTGGGCAGGTGCTCGCCACGGGCGGAGTCGCCACGACCGTCATGGGCATCATTGGCGGTGGCGTCGGTGTCGTCTACCGGCCCGGCGCGAGCCTCTAGTCGAGCCCGCAAGCCTCCGAGGCCTCGCGCAGACCTTCCATCGTGAAGCCCTCTGTCTCGTTCGCCGGCTTGTCGAGCGGGTAGCCGCGCTCCGCCATGCACGCGGCTACCCGCTCCTCCTCAGTGGGAGTGTTCACCGAGTTGAGGATCAGGATGCCGACGACGAGAACGGCGGCGAGCAGAACGCCCATCGCCGCACCGACCGCGACAACGATCTTGGTCTGCTTGGTCATGCCGCGAGCTTAGCGGCACCTCTCCCGGATCGAGCCGGCACCTCGCGCGGCGTGAGCGTGCGGATACCGTCGTCCTTCCGGCGCTCGCTGACCTGCGTGTAGATCTGCGTGGTGGACAGGTTCTCGTGCGCAAGCAGCTCCTGCACCACTCGGATGTCGACGCCCTCCTCTACGAGATCGCAGCCGAACGAGTGTCGGAGAGAGTGCGGCGTGAGCTTGTCGTCGGTGATGCCGGCGCGCTTCTTGGCTTTGGTGATGAGATCGGTCACCGACGTGGAGTGGATGTGCCCGCCTCGCCCCTGGCGGGCCGGAAACCAGTAGTCGTCCAGCGGCATCGTGAGCGCGAGCGCGGCGATCACCGGGTGCAGCGGAAGCCGCACTTCCTTTCGGCCTTTCACGACGGTTCGGATGCGGTTGCTGAGCATGTCGATGTCATGGCCGTGCACGGGTGCGATCGAGGACACCCGGAAGCCTTGGTAGTACCCGAGCAGGATCATCGCTCGAGTCTTCGTGTAGGTGCCGGCGGCGAGCATGGCATCGATCTGCTCGGCGCTGAACGGCCGAGGCTTGCCCTTCGGTACGCGCACGACGGGCAGCTTCGTCGCCGGGTTGTCGGGACGGATGCCCTCGTCGTGCAGGAACGTGTAGAACGCGGTCAGAGCGCCGCGCTCAGTGCGGCGCGTTCCGGCGCTCACGGCATCGTCGCGGCCGATGTACCGGCGCAGCGTGAAGATGTCGGCATCGACGAGTGATCCCGTCTTGCGCGCGAACGTGCCGAGTATGCTCGTCCGATTGCGGATCGTCGTGGATGCGAGATTCTGCGCCCGCTGGTAATCGACGAACATTTCCAGGGCAGCGGCGTCCTGATAGTGCATGGTGTAACCCTTCGGTTGAAGGCTCGTTCAGCCTTACTCTGACCGTATGGATTCAAGCGAATAGACCGCGACGACCGACGCGCCCAGGAATCGATACGATTCACTGAGCGCGTCGTGCACGCGGCCGCGAGGTTGCGAGGGTGTAAGCCTAGGAGGCTTCCCGCCCTGCGAAGATGTCGATGATGGGTGCGAAACGCTGTGACTCCACCGTGGATGTCGTCGGTTCGATCCCGGCAGGGCCCACCACACTCTCGCCCCGAGTCTCGACCGCGCCGGAACATAGTGCACCGTGGCGCGAATGGCCAGGCCGGGCGCCTCTTTTCCCGAGACGTCACGCCTCTCCTAGAGTTCTTGGTGGCCTCTGAGCGGCTCGCGGATGTCGATCCGATGCCGGGAGGGAGGCCACGTGAACACCTGTCAGAAGTGTCAGTTCGCCGTGGCCAACCCGGTCGGTCGACTGAGCGTCTCCCGCATCGGACTCTTCTCTGACGCTCGGTTCCCAGGGCGCAGCATCGTCAGCCTGCGCGATCACTATGACGACATCGCCGCCGCGCCGACAGCGGTCGCAGAGCTCTTCATGGCCGACATCCACTGCGCCGCGCGCATCATCAGACGAGCCACCGGCGCCGACCGCGTCGACATCGCTCTCTCGGGCAACACCGACTCGCACGTGCACGCGCACCTCATCCCTCGTCGCCGCGACCGCGACCCGCTGCCGGACAGCGGTCCGTGGGACGACCCGAGGGAGCGCCGACCGCTCGAGCCGCTGGCCGAAGCGATCGCGATCGGTCTGCTCAGCGCCGCCTTCGACGTCGTCGGAGCTGGGCCGCTTAGCTCATGACAGTCTTCGTCATCGGGATCGAGCAGCCCGTCCGGGGTCAGCGCTCGGCTCGCCATCGGGCTCGCGGACGACATACAACCCCGACGGTGCGTTCGCGGTGAACGCGAGCGCGTCGATCCACTGCCGGTTGATGTCCGGTACGCGTCCGACGGAGTAACTGAAGACGAGGTTGCAACCAGGGTGCAACCACACCGTGCTGCGACCGCCGCCGATGCTGGTGTCATCCCGCCACGTGAAGAGGAAGGGCTCACCTCGTCGCAGCTTCGTCGTCACGACCACCTGCAGATGGTGGAGGGTGCGATCGTCGATCTCGGCCTTCTGGCTTCCTTCGTACACGAACCTGCCCATGATCTGCCGTCTCTCCGGAAGTCCTCAGCGCGAGGTCGGCGGCAGCTTGTCGACGCCGTGCCGGTTGGGCTTGTCGGGTTCGGCTGCCGTCTCGGGCGTCGCGTGCGCGCGCCCGGTCGGCGATTCGGAGTTCGGGTAGTGGGGCTCTTCGATCTCGATCGCCTTGTCGCGCTCGTCGAGCGGAGGCAGATGATCGAGCGGTTGCTTGATGTCGTCCGGGTGGCTCATGGCGACAGGCTCCATCATGCTCCGATCGATGAACAGGGGCTTGTGATCAGCAGGACCCTGTGGTTCGCGGCGCCGGGCAGGAGCGTAAGGTCGACGTCATGCGTCCGCAACCGCTGCTCGTCTATGACGGCGACTGTGCCTTCTGCACCACGTGGGTGCGGCGACTCGAGCGGTGGCTCGTCCGTTTCCCCGACGCTCAGCCGTCGCAGTGGCTGGACCTCGACGAGCTCGGCCTGAGCTCCGCCGAGGTCACCCGTTACGTGTGGCTGCTGGTCGGCGAACGCCGGTTCCGCGGTCACGCCGCTTTCGCCGCTCTGCTGAGGATGCAGCGCTCGTGGATCCTCCGCGTCGCGGGCCAGCTGCTCGTGACGCCCCCGTTCTCCTGGGCAGCGGCGCTCGGCTATGCCCTGGTCGCGCGCTTCAGGCACCGGCTTCCCGGGGGCACCGCCGCCTGCGCCCTGCCACGGTCCGATAGCCGCGATGTCAGCGGACTCGCGAAAGCGGATGTGGAGCCCGTTCCGCCGGTAGAGCTCTGACCGACGCCGGGCGACGCGGGCCGAGCACGATACCGCGGCAGGATCCGCAGCCCGCACGGCGTGACTGACTATCCGTCGCTGACCGGCCAGCGCAGGAGACTCAGAGCACCGATCACGAGGGTCGCGCTGCCGCCGTCGCGGAGACAGGTCAGCAGTGTGCGACCGCATCCGCGGCAGAGGAGGATGACGCCGGCCGGATCGAGCTCGGCGATCGCGTCGGCGAGCTCGGCCTCGCGGTCGCAGTGCGCGCATGCTGCTCGCGCGCTCGTCATGTCTCTGCCGAAGACCTCGAGCAGAATCCCGCCTGCGGCGTTGCCGTCGACTCGCGTGCGATGACCGGGGTGGGGAGCGTCCATCAGGCACCTCCGAAGCGCTCAGTGCGGATCCGTTCCGGCGGATGCCCCGCCGCCACGAGCAGGTCTGCGACCGCCTCGACGAAGCCCGTCGGCCCGCAGACGTAGACCGACGGGTGTTCGGTGGCAGGAATCGTGGAGGCCGCGATCGTCGCCGCGTCCACCCGGCCGGCCGGGCGTTCGGAGCCCGGAGGCGCCGAACGGCTGTACGCCCAGTCGACGAGGAAGGCGTCGTCGGCGAGCTGGGCGAGGTCGTCCGTGTAGAACGCATCGGCGGCGGAACGCACCGCGTACAGCAGGCGAATCGGCGCCGAGCTGCCCGCGCGCGCGTGCTGCCTCGCCATCGCGATGAGCGGGACGATCCCCGACCCGCCTGCGATGAGCTGCACGGGCTCGGTCTGGGTGGGGGTCCACACGAAGTAGGCGCCGATCGGACCGCGAACCTCCAGTTCGTCTCCGGGGCGCACGTCCTCGACGAGATAGGGAGAGACCTCGCCCTCGGGCACTTCGTCGACCGCGAGTTCGATGATGTCCGAGTCACCGGACGATGCGAGGGAGTACGACCTGACCGCTTGATACCCGTCTTCTGCGGTCAGACGCACGTCGACGTGCTGACCGGCCAGATTCCCCGGCCACCCGTCGACCCGCAGCTCGAGCACGCGACCGTGGGGCGTGGGGTTTCGTGTCTCGACGACTCTGGCGACCAGCCACAGCGGTGCCGTGGTCACCAGTAACGCTCCTCTTTCCAGGGATCTCCGTACATGTTGTAGCCGTTCTGCTCCCAGAATCCGGGTTCGTCGTTCTCGAGCAGATCCAGACCGTGGACCCACTTGGCGGACTTCCAGAAGTAGAGGTGCGGCACCAGAAGGCGAGCAGGGCCGCCGTGCTCCGCAGCGAGCGGCTGGCCGTCGAATTCGAACGCCACCCACGCTTTGCCGCCCGTGAGGTCGGCGCGCGGAACGTTGGTGGTGTACCCGCCGTAGGAGAAGACCCGCGTGAAATCGCCCTCGCCGGCATCCTGCAGCAGATGATCGAGCGAGACGCCACGCCAGCGGGTGCCGAGCTTCGACCACCGGGTCACGCAGTGGATGTCTGTGGTGATGGTGTCGATCGGGAGTGCCTGCAGGTCGTCCCATGACCAGGTGCGACGGATGCCGTCGAGACCGACGACCGCGAACTCCCACGTGTCGATGGAGACCCGCGGTGTCGGCCCTGCGGAGAGCACGGGGAAGTCCTCGGTGAGGTACTGGCCCGGAGGGAGGCGGTCGTCCGACTCGCGTCGCCGTGCGCCGAAGCCGCGGGAGATCACACCCATGATCGTCTTCTTTCGTTCGGTCGGAGCGGAGCCGCGAGTCGCTCGCGGGGGATGCCTGCCGTGTGGGACTGATTCTAGGGCGACTGGGTATCGGCGCGCCCTGGTCATTTTTTACTCATAAACGTGTGCTTCATGCTAGCTTCACTCGTAAAACAGTCGTTCAAGCCACGGAGTCACATTGCTGAGTAGTTTCGCTGTTTCTGCTGATTCCACTCAGCCTGAAGTCGTCTCTGCCTCGCCCGAGAAGCTGGCGCGCGACAACATGCCGCTCGCGACCTTCCTGGCTGTGGAGAAGGCGAGATCGGCGACGCATGTCGACCTCGACGATCTGCTCTCGGCCGCACGCCTGGGCCTCGCCCGTGCCGCGATGTCGTATGACCCGGCGCGCGGCATTCCGTTCGGCGCCTTCGCGAGCAGCCAGATCAACTGGGCGATGCTGTCGGAGATGCGCAGAGCGGATCCTGCCGGCGAACGCAGTCGCGACAAGATCGAACGCCTGCGGGTCGCCGCCGAGACTCTGCTCGCTCGCACCGGCCGGGTGGCGACCACGCCGGAGCTCGCGCGCGAGTCCGGCTTCACTGTCGACGTCGTGGCCGAGATGATGAAGCTCGACGAGATGGTGCGCACCGCGACCAGCTTCGAGGAGCACTTCGACGTCGAGACCGGGCGTCAGGCCGCCGATCTCACCGACAGCGTCATCCTGCCCGAGCACGCGGTCGAGCAGTCGGAGACGCGGGCGATGGTGAACCGCGTCATCGAGGCGCTGCCGGCGGCGATGCGACAGGTCGTCCGCGGGATCTACCTCGAAGACCGGATGGTGAAGGACATCGCCGAAGAGCTCGAGGTCAGCCACGCGTATGTGTCGAAGGTCCGCTCGCGGGGTCTCGCCCTGATGCGCGAGGCCATGGAGGCATGGGAGAACGGCACGACCGGCGACCGATCGACAAAGGCGCGGGCGGAGTTCTTCGAGACCCTGTTCGGCCCGATCCGCCCCGAGGCTCGCGACCGGTCGAGCGAGCTCCTCGCCGCCGTCTGAACCGACACCCGGAATCTTCCGGCTCCGTGGTTACGACGGCGGCGCATGTCGCGAATATCGGTTGTGCAGGCCCACGGATGGGCCCGCGTCCAGCCCCATAACCACGGAGGAATTCTCATGGGTCTTCAGATCGCAACCAACGTCGGTGCACTCAACGCGTACCGCAACCTCTCTGTCAACCAGAACGACGTCTCGAAGTCGCTCGAGAAGCTCTCGAGCGGTCTGCGCATCAACCGCGCAGCCGATGACGCCGCCGGCCTCGCCATCTCCGAGGGCCTGCGTTCGCAGGTCAACGGCCTGAACGTCGCAGCACGCAACGCTCAGGACGGCATCTCGGTCATCCAGACCGCAGAAGGCGCGCTCACCGAGGTCCACTCGATCCTGCAGCGCGTTCGTGACCTCGCTGTGCAGGCGGGTTCCGACTCGAACAACGCCGATTCGCGCGACGCCATCAAGACCGAGATCGACTCGCTCGGCGAGGAGCTGACCCGTGTCGCCGCCAGCACCAACTTCAACGGGATCAAGCTGCTCGACAGCGCGAGCACGCTGACGTTCCAGGTGGGCGCAGGGTCGGACGCCGCAGAGGACCAGATCGCGGTCACGCTGACCGACTTCTCGGGCCTCGGCGCGACCATCGGCGCACTGACCGTCGACTCCGCTGCGAACGCGCTCACCACGATCGCCGCAGTCGACGCGCAGATCACCAACGTCTCGACGGCTCGTGCCGGCCTCGGTGCCGTGCAGAACCGCTTCGAGTCGACGATCAACTCGCTGCAGGTCTCGGCCGAGAACCTGGCCGCAGCGAAGAGCCGCATCGCGGACACCGACATGGCGGCCGAGATGGTCAAGTACACCGCCTCGAACATCCTGCAGCAGGCTGGCACCGCCATGCTCGCTCAGGCGAACCAGTCGGGCCAGGGCGTCCTGCAGCTTCTCCGTTGAGTCGCTGCGCCTGAGGCGCAACAGGCGCCCGGGCGGAGTCACCTCCGCTCGGGCGCCTTCCTGTAGGACACCCCAGACCACACCGCACGGAAGACGACCGGGATGAAACTCGACGGACTCGTATCAGGGCTCAAGACGCAAGAGCTCATCAAAGCGCTCATGGACGTCTCGGCGATTCCGAAGACGCTCATCACCAACAAGATCGCGGATCGCAACTCGATCATCACGAACCTCCAGTCGCTGAACACCACGCTGCAGGAGCTCGTCGCCAAGGCCAAGACCGCGGCCGCACCCTCCTCGCTCGCCTCGTTCACGGCGACATCGTCATCCGAGACCGTCACGGTCACGGCCGGCGCGAAGGCATCGGCGTTCTCGACCGACATCGTCGTCGACGCCGTCGCCACGTCGCACTCCATCGTCACGGCGTCCGGAGGATCCACGGCATGGGGCGGCGCTTTCACTCTCGTCGGCTCGGACGGCGAATCGATCGAGGTGACCCCGCTCGGCACCGGTCCGCAAGACCTGGCCAAAGCCATCAACGCGTCGAAGGCCGGAGTGAGCGCGACGGTCGTCCCCGCGGGTACGGATGCCGACGGCAAGCCGCTCTCGCGCATCCAGCTGACGTCGATCGAGACCGGCGCAGCCGGCGAGTTCACCGTGCATCGGGGCACTGCCGCGGACGTCGCAGCCGGCACCTCGACGGATATCGGCGCAGAGCCGGGCGCCGCCGTCATCACGCAGGGTGCGGACGCCCGAATCCGCTTGTTCGCCGGAACCACGGCCGAGCAGACGCTGAACAGCGCAAGCAACACGATCAGCGTGGGCGAGGGCATCGAGGTCACGGTCACGAAGGCCAGCGCTGATCCGGTGACGGTGACCGTCGCCAGGGACGACAAGAAGCAGACCACGACCGCCGAGACGTTCGTCAAGGAGATCGCTGCGCTGCTGACGCGCATCGACAAGGGATCGAAGGCGACGATCGGAGAGGTCGGCGAGTCCACCACTCTCGGCGTGTTCACCGGAGACAGCACCGTTCGCAATCTCCGCGGCGCTCTCGCGAACGCGATGCAGCTTCCGGTCGACGGAGTATCGCCGTCGACGATCGGAATCTCGATCAGCGACAAGGGCGTGCTCTCCTTCGACGCGGAGAAGTTCGGAAAGGCCCTCGCCGAGGACCCGGAGAAGACCCAGGAGATCTTCTCGTCGATCGCCGGACGCGTCGAAGGCGTCACCGACCAGTACTCCGACAAGTACGACGGGCTGCTCACCCAGCGCATCACCGGTCAGGAGACCGAGGTCAAGACGCTCAAGACCCAGGTCGAGCGATGGGACGTCCGGCTGGAGCAGAGGCAGGCGACGCTCGAGCGCACGTATGCGCAGCTCGAGGTCCAGCTGTCGAAGCTCCAGTCGCAGTCGTCGTGGCTCACCTCGCAGCTCGCAGGCCTCAACGGCACGACCACGTCGTGACCTGAGCACCGCAACCACCATCTCATCGGAGACCAGAATCATGCCCATCACCTCTCTCGACCGCGCAAAGCAGCAGTACCTCGAGCAGCAGGTCGCCTCGGCCACGCCCGAACGCCTTCTCGTGCTGCTCTACGACCGCCTGCTGGTCGACATCGAGCGCGCAGACGCCTCGCAGGAGTGCGGAGACTGGGCGGCCGCGGGGAACCACCTCGTGCACGCGCAGCAGATCGTCGCCGAACTGAACGGCTCACTCACCGATGAGTGGGACGGCTCCGCTGAGCTGCATGGCGTGTACACGTACCTCACGGGCCGTCTGATCACCGCGAACATCGCTCGTGATCGGGTCGCCACCGCAGAGTGCCGCGATCTCGTCGTTCCGCTGCGCGAGGCCTGGCATGCGGCGGCCGCGGCGATCACGTCCGGCACGCAGACGCCCATCACGGCTCTGGCCTGAGCTCTCGTGCCTGACAACCTCTCGGCCTGGCTGACGGTGCTCGACCAGTTCGAGCGGGCTCTCGACGCTGCCGACGAGCAGCTCGATGGTCAGCCCTTCGATGCGCCACCCGGCCCCGTGCCGGAGGAGCTTCGCGAACGCGCAGAGGCTGTTCTCGCGCGGCAGCAGCTCATGATCGGCGGCCTGGTCACCTCCCGCGCCCATGTCGCACGCGAGATCGCCGCACTGCGACGGGTGCCGACCTCCAAGACCGACGTACCCGCATATCTCGACGTCGAGGGTTGAGCATCGCGGTTACGTGAGCAGTCGAGTGTCGCGATAGTCGGCACCGAGCACGGATCGCTCGACGATTGGCCAGGGATCGGCCTCTCCACCAACGTCCGGAGTGCCCCCGTGCTCGAATCCGTCACCTCCTCTGCGCTGATCAGCGCCCTCGATGGGCTGGCCCTGCGCCAACGCTCGATCGCCGAGAACATCGCCAACGTCAACACGCCCGGCTACCAGGCCAAGCGCGTCCAGTTCGAGGACGAGCTGCGCTCCGCCGTCGAAAGCGGTTCGGGAACCGTCGGCGCCACGGTCGAGCGATCACTCGAACCGACCAGGGTGAACGGCAACAACGTCAACCTCGACACCGAGACCCTGTCGAACATCGACACCGTGCTGCGGTTCCAGTTCGCGAGCCAGGCGATCGGCGGCCAGGCGGCGTCCATCACCAAGGCGATCGGGCAGGCCTCCGCATGACCTTCGACGCGATCGGCATCGCCGGCACCGGCCTGACCGCGCACCGCAAGTGGCTCGACGCGCTCAGCGACAACATCGCGAACGTGAACACGGCCACTCCCGCGGGCCAGGAGGCGTTCCGAGAGAAGTTCGTCACCGTGCAGGCCGGCACGGAGAGTCCGGGCGTCTATGTCGCAGGCGTGGTCGAATCCGATGCCGAGGCCAAGCTCGTGTACGACCCCGAGCACCCCTACGCGAACGAGGACGGCTATGTGCAGTACCCGAACGTCGAGCTCGGCGACCAGATGAGCATGCTGATCCTGGCGCAGCGCGGATACGAGGCGAACGCCGCCGTCGTCGACCGTGCGAAGACGACCTACGAGGCCGCACTGCAGATCGGGCGCAACTGATGTCCGGCGTCGAGGCCATCTCCGCGGCAGGCGTCACGCCGCTCTCTGCGCTCAGCTTCGAGACGGGTCCGGAGGCATCCGGTGCATCGGCATCGGGGAGCACCTTCGCGACATCGCTCTCGGGAGCCGTGGAGAACCTCCAGCAGCTGCAGTCGTCGTCGAACGAGCTCGCGGTGCAGGCCGTCACAGGTGACCTGCAGGACATCCATCAGGCGATGATCGCGTCGACACGCGCCTCAGTGACGCTCGATCTGGTGGTCGCCGTGCGTGACCGCAGCGTCTCGGCGTTCAACGAGATCATGAGGATGCAGGCCTGACGATGCCCAAGATGCTGACGAGCTACTACGACCGCGCGAAGCAGGTCGTCTCTGGATTCTCGCTCGCGCAGCGCACGATCGCCATCATCGGCGTCGCGCTGCTCGTGATGGGGGCCATCGCGCTCGGCGCATGGCTCACCAAGCCGCAGATGAGTCCGCTGTTCACCGGCCTGAGCGCCGGCGATGCGTCGGCTGTCGTCGAGCAGCTGAAGTCGGCGGGCGTGGGCTACGAGCTCACCGAGGGCGGCGCGACCATCCTCGTGCCCGACGACCAGGTCTACGCGCAGCGCCTGGCAGCGGCATCGGCCGGCCTTCCCGGCGACACCAGCGAGGGGTACACGCTGCTCGACGACATGGGTGTGACTGCGAGCGAGTTCCAGCAGTCGGTCACCTACAAGCGCGCGATCGAGGGCGAGCTGGCCGGCACGATCGGTGCCATGGAGGGCATCTCCACCGCATCGGTGCAGCTCGCGATCCCCGAGGAGAGCGTTTTCGTCTCGGAGCGGCAGAGCCCGACCGCATCCGTGTTCGTGAAGACCCGCAACGGATCGACCCTCAGCGATGAGAAGATCGAGGCCATCGTGCACCTCACGAGCGCCGCCGTGCCGGGGATGACCCCCGAAGACGTCGCGGTGACGGATCAGGACGGCCGAGTGCTCTCGGCTGTCGGAACCGGCCTCACCGGCAACTCGTCGAAGCAGGCGACGGAGCACGAGGCGAAGGTCGCCGCATCCGTCAGCAAGATGCTCGAGACGATCGTCGGTCCTGGAAACGCGACCGTGACGGTGTCGGCTGACGTCGCGAACTCCACGTCCGAGCGCATGGACGAGACGTACTCCGCCCCGGATGGGGAGCTGAGCGCGTCGGAGGAGACCAAGACGGAGACCTACAACGGCGGTCAAGCGGGCGGCACCGGCGTGCTCGGCCCCGACAACATCGCGGTCCCGAACAACGCCGACGGCACCGGCGCCTACGAGTTCGAGGAGACGTCTCGCAACAACGCCGTGAACAAATCGACGGAGAAGACCATCACCCCGGCAGGAGAGGTGACGAGGCAGACGGTCAGCATCGCGCTGAACCGCGGAACCGTCACAGGCGTGACGGCGAACCAGATCGAATCGCTCGTGGCATCGGCCGCCGGCATCGACGTCGAGCGCGGCGACGAGATCGCCGTCGAGTTCGTCGAGTTCAACGAGGCGGGAGCGACGGCGGCGGCGACGGCGCTCGCGGCGGCAGAGGCCGAGCGTGAGGCGCAGATGCAGCAGGAGCTGCTGCGGTCGGCGATCATCGGCGGATCGATCCTGCTGGCCATGATCATCCTGATCGTCTTCCTCGTCGTGCGCCGCAAGATGAAGCGCCGCGTGCTGTACACCGAAGACGGCCCGATCGAGTACTTCGCCACGGTCACCGAGAGCGAGGAGCAGAAGCTCCGTTCGCTCAGGGGCCTCAAGGAAGCCGAGGCGATCGTCGCCCCGGCACCCACCACGCTGCTGCCGTCGGCATCGATCGACCTCGATGACGAACCGGAGCCCGACAAGGTGCTCGTCGAGCGCAGACGCCGTGAGATCGACGATCTGGCGAAGCGCGAACCCGACACCATCGCCAGCGCACTGGCCGACCTGATGGACGAGGCGACCGTATGAGCGCGCTGACCGAGTTGCTGGATGCACAGGCCGACACGGTCGAGGTCTCGACCGCCGTGGCGCCCGCGGCGATTGCCGTGCCGGAGATGAGCGGCCTTCGCAAGGCCGCGATCGTGCTGATGAACATGGACCGTGCGGCCAGCGCCGAAGTGCTGCGTCACCTCGGTGAGGAGCGGTCCGAGATGCTCGCCGCGGAGCTCACGCAGCTCGGGGGAGTGGACGTCGCCTCGACCGCCCGCGCTCTCGCGGAGTTCCGGCGCATCGCCACCGGCGGCTCTGTGCCGTCGCGCGGCGGTCAGGAACTCGCCACCGGGCTGCTCGAGACGGCGTTCGGGCGCGAGAAGGCCGTCGGGATGGTCGGCAGGGTGATGTCGCAGGGCTCGGTGTCCTTCGACTTCCTCAACGCGGCCGACCCGGCCCAGCTCGCCACGATCATCGAGGGAGAGCTGCCGACCACGGTCGCCGTGGTGCTGGCGAACCTGCGAGCCGATCGTGCGGCGGCGGTGCTCGCCGCACTGCAGGACCCGCTGCGCACCGATGTCGCTCAGGCGATCGCGACGATGGGCACCGCGACCCAGGAGGCGATCTCGATCGTCGCCGACTCGCTGCGCTCTCGCACCGGCGTCTTCGCGATGCGCGACAATCATGAGGCGATCGGCGGCGTGCAGCCTCTCGTCGAGATCATCAACAGGTCGGACACCGCCCTCGAGAAGTCGCTGCTCGCGAGCCTCGAGGGGCGCGACCTGGCGTTGGCCGAGGATATCCGCAGCCGCATGGTCACGTTCGCCGATATCGCTCGTCTCGAGGACCGCGACGCCCAGCGGGTGCTGCGCGGGATCGACCTCCGCATGCTCGCGCTCGCGCTGAAGGGCGCGGACGAGCAGATCACCGACAAGGTCAAGAGCAACATGACCGAGCGCAACCAGGAGAACCTCGCTGAGGAGACCCGGGTGCTCGGCCCCGTGCGCATGCGTCAGGTCGACGAGGCCCGCGCCGAGATCGTGCGCATCATCCGTGATCTGGAGGCCGCAGAGGAGATCACGATCTCGCGCGAAGACGAGGACGAGCTCATCGAGTGATCCCTCTGACGGCAGGTGATTCGGCGGCGGCGGTTACGGCCGCAGGCATGTGTCGCGATAGTGGGCAGGGAGCACGGATCGCTCGACCTACGGGCCACGGACAGGCCTCGCCCTTCGACTCCGAGGTGTCCGCTGTGCTCGATTCCGCCTTCACGCCGCTGGTCGTGCCGCGCGTCGGCGAGACTCCCATCGACCTCCGAGGCGAGGCCGACCGCGCTCGCACCCGGGGCTACGCCGACGGCTTCGCCGAAGGTCGCAGAGTCGCACTGGACGAGGGTGAGGCGCAGCGTGCCGCGCAGCAGCAGCGGATGCAGGAACTCCAGGAGCTGTACCTGCACGAGCGGGGCTCTGGTCTGCGCGCGCTGGAGACCGCGCAGGCGGCGCTCGACCAGCGCATCGACGAGCTGAGCACGCTCGCTGCCGACCGAGTCGAAGAACTCGCGGTCATGCTGGCCACGACGATCCTCGGAGCGGAACTGTCTGATCCTGCGCGATCCGCCGCTCACGCGCTTCGGCGCGCCCTGGCCGAGATGCCGGCGGACCGGTGGACTCGCGTCGCATTCAGCGTGCAGGACGCCCGTGTGCTGCAGGAGGAGGAGTCGACGATCGACGCGCTCCGCGGCATCCAGGTATCGGTCTCTCCCGCCGTGGACAACGGCGGCGCCATCGTGGAGATCGAGAACGGGGCGGTCGACACGCGCATCACCGCAGCGCTCGCCCGCGCGGCCGCATTACTCGACGGCGACGACCAGGTTGACGAGGTGATCGGGTGATCACCGGGACGCGGTCGTGGCAGCGCGCACTCGCGGCCGCGCGCCCCGAGCGCTCCGGCACGGTGAAGGCGGTGCGAGGACTCGGGGTGGAGGTGCTCGGCATCGACGGCGCGGTCGGCGACCGCATTCGCATCGACACGGCGGACGGCCGCCCGGTCGATGCCGAGATCGTCGCCGTCGACGGTGCCTCAGCCCGCTGCATGCCCCTGGGCAGGCTCGACGGGATCACCGCCCGTGCCCGGGTGCGGCATGGGGGAGCGCCGCTGCAGGTGCCGACGGGACGAGCGCTGCTCGGACGCGTGCTCGACGGGCTCGGTCGGCCGATCGACGGCAAGGGGCCGCTCGACAGGAGCGTCGCCCACGTGTCGCTCGACCACGATGCCCCGAGCGTGATGGACCGCCAGCGCATCGACCGGCAGCTCGGACTCGGTGTGCGCGTGCTCGACACGATGACACCCGTGGGCTCGGGACAGCGTCTCGGTCTGTTCGCCGGGTCGGGTGTGGGCAAGTCGTCACTGATGTCGATGATCGCCCGTGGATCCACCGCCGATGTGAACGTCATCGCCCTCGTCGGCGAGCGCGGTCGCGAGGTGCGGGAGTTCCTCGAAGACGACCTGGGGCCTGAGGGTCTGGCGCGTTCGGTGGTGATCGTCGCGACCTCGGACCAGCCGGCGATGGCACGGCTGCGCTCGGCGTTCGTCGCCACGCGGATCGCCGAGGGCTTCCGCGATGACGGACTCGACGTGGTGCTGATGATGGACTCGTTGACGCGCGTCGCCATGGCGCAGCGCGAGATCGGGTTGAGCGCCGGCGAACCGCCCGCGACCCGGGGCTATCCGCCCTCGACGTTCTCGGTGCTGGCCAGGCTGCTCGAGCGGGCGGGGACAGGGCCCGTCGGGTCGATCACCGGCCTCTACACGGTGCTCGTCGACGGCGACGACCACAACGAGCCGATCGCTGATGCCGCCAGAGGAATCCTCGATGGGCATGTGGTGCTCGATCGGGCCCTCGCGATCCGCGGGCACTTTCCTGCGGTCGACGTGCTCGGGTCGGTGTCGCGCGTCGTGTCGAAGATCACCACGCCGGAGCAGCGGCAGAACGCGGTGACGCTGCGCAGCGTCCTGGCCGCTCGGCGCAGTGCGAACGACCTGATCGAGATCGGCGCCTATCGGCAGGGGGCCAACCCGATGGTCGACGCCGCGATCGCTCACGAGGGTGCGATCTCTCGATTCCTCACCCAGAGCATCGACGACCTCGCCGCGACAGACGACTCCTGGCAGCAGCTCGCCACCCTCACCACCGACTTCGGAGGACTCACCCCATGACCTTCCCACTGGCTGGTCTGCTGCGTGTGCGCGGCGCCCAGGAACGTGTCGCCGCCGAGCATCTCTCGCGTGCGAGCGCAGAACGGGCGCAGGCCGAGACCGCGGCGCAGACTGCGATCACGAGCCTCGCCGACATCAGCGCTCAGATCGATGATCCTCGGGCGCTGATGGCCATGGCCGCGGCCCGCGCCGCGGGGCGCAGCACCCTCAGTGATCTCCAGGCGCTTGTCGACATGAGACGCAGCGCCGAGTCCGACGCCAGGGCTGCGCACGTCGAAGCGCGACGCGATCTGAAGGGGCTCGAGCGACTCGAGAGCACCCACCGGGTCGAGACCGCCAAGGCCGAGCTCGCCGCCGAGCAGACCGCGCTCGATGAGATCGCCGTCGTGCGCACCTCGCGACGTGAGGGGAGCGCGGCATGACCGGCCTCGCAGCGGTGATCGCCCGCGTCGACGCGATCGAGACCCAGATCGTGTCGCTGGATCCAGCGGGGCGTGCGGCCGCCGCAGCTGCGACCGAGGCGACGACCGAGACGTCGGCGGCAAGCTCGACGACGTTCGCCGGAGTGCTGGAGGCGGCCAAGGCGGCCTCGGCCACCGAGACCACCGCCCCTGCCCCGGCCGCGGGGTCAGCGGCCGCCAGCACTGCGGCATCCGGCGGAGAGAATGCAGACGTCATCGCGGCACTGCAGACCTTGTTCTCGGCGAGCGCCTCGGGGGCAGGCGGATCGACTCCGTCGATGCAGAAGATCATCGAGATGCTCGGATGACCGGGGTGGCACTGCTCGCGATGATCTCCGGCGCCGGCGCGGGTGAGGCGGACACCGGGGGACGAACGTCGGGTGACTCCGGTTCGCTGTTCGGTGACGCGCTCACCGCGGCAGGTCAGGCGCTCGACGGCGCGTCGGACTCGGGCACGGCGATGCTCGCCGCAGACCGGCCGAGCGGGCCGACGGCGGAGGCATCACCGGCAGCAGATCGCACGATCGACCCGCAGGCGGCGATCGCGGCCATGACCCACCTGGTTGCGTGGTCGGCTCCGGAGACCGCGGGGCCCTCCGTGGCAGCCCCGCAGGTGACGACGCCGCAGGTGACGACGCCGCAGGTGACGACATCCCAGGTGACGACGTCCCAGAGCACCGTTCCGGGTGAGACGGCTCCGGACGCGGTGGTGGAGACCGTACCCGGGACGACCGGGACGGAGGCGACACCTGTCGATCCCGTGAGCGGCGCCGCCACGACGGATGGAATGCACGTGGTTCCGGTTGCCGCGGCGTCGCCGACGACGTCGGCTTCGGCGTCGATCTCGGCACCCGCTTCGGTGAGCGCGGCAGTCGTCGCCGGTGGACGCGGCGACCCCCGATCGATGCAGGGCGGGACGCTGGGCGACGTCCGAGAAGTCGACGTCGACGCTCCGGCGACTCCGCTGGAGCCTGCCGGTGGCGGCGCCGATCCGTCGCTGTCCGAACCGGTCGCCGTCGCGCCCCGGCCGGAGTCACTCCCGAGGCAATCGTCGCCCGCGATCCCGTCCATGGTCGGTGCCCCTGTGGCCGCGACCGTGGCCGCTCCGAATCAGCAGGCGACGAGCGATGCGGGGGATCAGCCGCAGGGGTCGCAGCCCGCTCCCGCGACGGCCTCCACCGTGCCGGTCGCCGCCTCCCTCCCGACGGCGACACCCGTGTCGTCGCCCGATGCGGCCACGACCGCGAATCGTGCGGTGGCCGCCCAGGTCGCGCCGGTGGTCGTGAGCATCGCGCAGCGTCCGATGGGCACGCACCAGCTCACGATGACGGTGAACCCCGACAGTCTCGGCCCCGTCACGGTGCGTGCACACATCACCGCGTCCGGAGACGTGCAGGTCGAGCTCAGCGGTGCGACCGATGCCGGGCGAGACGCGCTGCGCACCATGCTCGTCGAGCTGCGCCGTGACCTCGCCGCGGTGATGCCGCACGCCTCGCTGAGCGTCACCCACGGAACTTCCGCGGATGCCTCCGGCGACCGTGGCCAGCAGGCCGCGGGCGATGCGCCGACAGGGCAGGGGGCAGGCGATCGCGAGAACCGCGGGCGCCCCGACCACCGCCACGGGATCGAGCAGGCCCCCGATCTTCCCCGCACCATCCAGACAACGCCCTCTGCCGCCTCCGGCGCGGGGCTCGACATCTTCGCCTGAGAGGACGACCGAATGACTGTCGACGCAGTGAGCGCCCCGAGCTCGATCCATACGGGAAGCACCACCGACCCCGCAGCCCGCAAGCAGGTGCTCGACGGAGAAGTGTTCCTCAAGCTCCTGGTGACCCAGCTGACCCACCAGGATCCCTCAAGTCCGATGGACACCAACGAGATGATCTCGCAGACCACCCAGCTCGCCATGATGGAGCAGCTGACGGCTCTCGCCGACAGCGGCGCCGAGGCCTTCGCCCTGAACATGCGTCAGGCCGCGAGCGCCCTCATCGGCCAGGAGGCGAGCTACAAGGATGCCGACGGCAAGACCGTCTCCGGCCTCGTGACCAAGGTCTCGTTCGATGGACCGATCCCGCAGGTGACGATCGGCGACAAGACCGTCGCACTCGACGTCATCACGGGCGTCACCACCGCACCGACCGCCCCCGCACCGACCACCCCCGCTGCGCCCACCCCCGCCGCAGTCTGACCTCCGTCTCACCCAGGAAGAGAGAACCCCATGCTCCGCTCGCTCTACTCCGGAATCTCCGGCCTCCGCTCGCACCAGACCATGCTCGATGTCACGGGCAACAACATCGCGAACGTCAACACGGCCGGGTTCAAGGGCTCGTCCGTGCTGTTCCAGGACTCCCTGTCGCAGCTGATCGGCAACCCGGGAATCCCCGACGACGAGGTCGGCGGTCGCAACCCCGCCCAGGTCGGTCTCGGCGTGCAGGTCGCCGGCGTGCGCACCAACTTCGCACAGGGCTCGGCCCAGGCGACCGGCCGAGGAGGCGACCTGATGATCTCGGGCGACGGGTTCTTCGCGGTCCGATCCGGCGGAGAGACCCTGTACACCCGAGCAGGTGGATTCTCGTTCGACCCCACCGGCAAGATGGTCACTGCCGACGGCTCGATCGTGCAGGGCTGGTCCGCACAGGACGGCGTCGTCAACACCGGCCAGGCGACGGGCAACATCGTGCTCCCGCTCGACGCCGTGTCTCCCGCGAAGGCGACGACGGAAGCCACCGTCACCGGCAACCTCCCGTCGACGGCTGCGACCGGCGACGAGCTGGTGCGCGACGTCACTGTCTACGACGCGCAGGGCACGCCCTCGACTCTCAGTCTCACCTTCACGAAGACGGCGACCGGATGGGACGTCACCGAACCCGCCAGCGGTGCGACCGGGTCGCTGGCGTTCACCGACGGCAAGCAGACCGGTGCAGGCCTCACGCTCACCGCAGGGGCTGTGAGCGTCGACCTGGGAGCGGTCACCGGCTATGCGGAACTGTCGACGGTCGCCGTGTCCGAGCAGGACGGTGCGGCAGCCGGCACCCTGAAGTCGTACAGCATCACCGGCGACGGATCCATCGTCGGCACGTTCAGCAACGGTGCGACGCAGACTCTCGGCAAGATCGCCATGGCCACGTTCGCCAACCCCGAGGGACTCGAGAAGGCCGGCGGAACGGCATACCGCGCATCCGTCAACTCCGGTGCGGTGCGCATGGGCGAGCCGGGCCAGGCAGGTTTCGGCAGCCTCGTCTCGGGCGCTCTGGAGATGAGCAACGTCGACCTCTCGCAGGAGTTCACCAACCTGATCGTCGCGCAGCGCGGCTTCCAGGCCAACGCGCGCATCATCACGACCAGCGACGAGGTCCTCCAGGAGCTCACCCAGCTGAAGCGCTGATGCGAACGGACCCGGCGCCGTCTCACGGCGCCGGGTCTGCCTGCGGAGCGATCCGGTGACCCGGGTGCCCGCTGCCGAGAAGCGGCCAGGGGCTCTGTCGAACACTGCCCCTGGCGCCAGGGGCAGCGGGGAGAGAGGCTGAGGGCATGCGCTTCGTCCGGCGGTACCCCGTGATCATCATCACGGTCGTGGTTCTCGCGGGGGTGCTCGCTCTGCACATGGTCGGCATACCCGCCGTCGGACGATGGATCGCCACTGCCTATGTCGGAGCGTTCGTCGTCTGGACGCTCGTCGGCATGGTGCGGGATGTGCTCCGCGGGCACGTCGGGCTCGACATCCTCGCGGTCGTGGCGATGGTCGCCACTCTCGCCGTCGGAGAATACATCGCGGCGCTCATCATCGTCCTGATGCTCGCGGGCGGCGAAGCGCTGGAGCAGTTCGCGGGACGACGTGCGAAACGAGACCTCTCGGCACTCCTGGACAGGTCTCCCCGAATTGCGCATGTCCTCGTGCATCCGCTCGCACCGGACTCGGAAGAGGTTCGGGATGTCGCAGTCGACGATGTCGCGGTCGGCGACGCGCTGCTGGTGCGTCCGGCCGAGATCGTGCCGATCGACGGCGTGCTGCTTTCGGCGTCAGGTGAGTTCGACGAATCGTCGCTCACCGGCGAGAGCATGCCCGTCGCTCGCGAGGCCGGGGGCGAGGTGCTGTCCGGAGCGATCAACGGAGCACGGGCCGTCCGAATCCGCGCACTGCGATCGAGCGCAGACAGCCAATACCAGCAGATCGTCGCGCTCGTGCACGAGGCTGAGGAGTCGCACGCACCGGTCGTGCGTCTCGCCGATCGATTCGCGATTCCGTTCACCGCCGTCGCTCTCGTACTGGCCGGCGCCGCATGGGCGATCTCCGGTGACTCGACACGGTTCGCCGAGGTGCTCGTGCTCGCGACTCCGTGTCCTCTCCTCATCGCGGCTCCCGTCGCATTCCTCGGCGGCCTCTCCCGGGCGGCCAAGACCGGAGTGATCATGAAGGGCGGTGCGGTGATCGAGCAGCTGGCTCGGGTGCGGTCCGCGGCCTTCGACAAGACGGGCACCCTCACCCAGGGACGCCCCGACCTCGTCGATGTGCGACCCGCCACGGGGATCGATGCTGACGAACTGCTGATGCTCGCGGCATCCGCCGAGCAGTACTCGTCGCACGTGCTCGCCGAAGGAATCCGTCGCGCCGCCGCAGAGCGTCGCCTCGTACTCCGTCGATCCGATGACGCGAGTGAAGTCGCGACCAACGGTGTGGTGGCCGTCATCGATGGCCGCACCGTCGTCGTCGGCAAGCCCGCTTTCGTCGCATCGCTCGCCGCCGACACCGTGCGCGCAACTCTCGGGACAGGTGAGGCTGCGGCCTACGTGGCGATCGACGGGCGGTTCGGAGGCGTCCTCATCCTCGCGGATGCGCCGCGACCTGAAGCGACCTCGGTCGTGTCGTGGCTCCGCTCGAACGGCATCGAGCGCATCATGATGCTCACGGGAGATGCTCGATCGACCGCGGAATCCGTCGCTCGCGAGGTCGGGATCGACGATGTCCACGCAGAACTCCTCCCGCCGGAGAAGGTCGGGCTCGCCGCCGACCTCCGTCCGAGACCGATGATGATGGTGGGCGACGGTGTCAACGACGCGCCTGTACTGGCGGCCGCCGACATCGGTGTCGCGATGGGCGCGCGTGGGGCGACGGCCGCGGGCGACGCTGCCGACGTCGTGATCCTGGTCGATTCATTGACCAAGGTCGTCGATGCGGTCGCCATCGGACGGCACACACTGCGTGTTGCGCTCACCGCGATCTGGATCGGCATCGGGCTGAGCGTGGGGCTCATGCTCGTCGCGATGACGGGGATCATCCCGGCGGTCGCGGGTGCTCTCATCCAGGAAGCGGTCGACCTCGCGACGATCCTCTATGCCCTCCGCGCACTGGGCGGTCCAGCCACCGGACTCGTCGCCCCTCGCGGGTCGTGATGTCGAGACCCGCCGGTGCGCCGACTGGTTACCGGGGGAGAGCCGCGTCGCGATAGTCGGGACAGACTTCCCCCTCTCATCCGAAGCCCGGAGACCCCCTCGATGATCATCGTCACCCGCCTCGACCGCACCCGGTTCGCGGTGAACCCCGACATGATCGAACGAATCCATGCGTCGCCGGACACGACTCTGCACATGGTCGACGGGCATGTGTACGTGGTCGAGGAGGACCTCGACGCCCTGATCGACCTGATCGTCGCCTACCGTGCGCGCGTCCTCGGCGCAGCCCAGGCTCTGACCTCGCAGACGGGCGCGTGATCATGGATCCCGCGTTCATCATCGGAGTGGTCCTGGCGTTCGGCGCCCTGGTCGCGATGATCACGATGGAGGGGGCGAGCTTCGAGGCTCTGCTCATTCCCGCGCCGATGATCCTGGTGCTCGGCTCGACGATCGGCGTCGGAATCGCCAGCCACACCCTCCGCGACACGATGCTCGCGGTGAAGAGCCTCGGCCGCATGGTCCGTGGCCCCAAGATGACGCCGGAGGCGGTGATCCCGTTCCTCGTCGGCTACGCCGAGAAGGCGAGGGGTGAAGGGCTTCTCGCTCTCGAGCAGGAACTCGACTCCGCGCCCGACGAGTTCACTCGGCAGGCGCTCCAGGCTCTCGCGGACGGCACGGATGCCGAGGATCTGCGGACCCTCATGGATGACGAGATCGCGGCGACATCGTCGCGCAACCGCGTCGCCTCGAAGTTCTTCGGCTCTCTGGGCGGATATGCGCCCACGATCGGCATCGTCGGCACCGTCGTCTCCCTGACGCACGTGCTCGAGAAGCTCGACGAACCCGATCACCTCGGTCCGATGATCGCCGCAGCCTTCGTCGCCACCCTCTGGGGCCTCCTCTCTGCCAACTTCATCTGGAACCCGATCGCCGGCCGCCTGGGTCGGATCGGGGCCGTCGAACTCGAGAGGATGACCCTCGTCTCCGAGGGGATGCTCGCCATCCAGGCCGGCAGCGCGCCCCACCTCCTGCAGGAGCGACTCGAGGCGCTGTCGACCGTGAAGCCCAAGGCCGGCAAGCAGAAGCGGGAGCCTGAGTCGGTCGAGGGCGTCCAGTGAGCACAGCCCGTCGAGCTCGCGGTCGCGGGCATGAGGACGACTCGCATGACGAGCCGGACGAGCGCTGGGCCGTCTCGTATGCCGATATGGTCACCGTTCTCATGTGCCTGTTCATCGTGCTGTTCGCCGTGTCGAACGTCGACAAGACGAAGTTCGAGTTGCTCGCGAACAGCCTGGCGACGGGGTTCGGGCAGGAGAGCACCGAGGGTGGCGCCGACACCGCAGAGGGCGTGATCGTGCCGCCCGAGCTGCAGGACGACGACGGCGTGGTCGACCTCGCCGCCCGCGCGGAGACCGAGTTCGAGTCGCTCGTGGGCCTGCGTGACCGCATGAGTACGTCCCTGGCGGCTCAGGGACTGCAGGACACCGTGCAGTTCGTGATCGATGATCGGGGGCTCCAGGTCGGGCTGGTCGGCGCCGAGACCTTCTTCGCCGACAACAGCACCGACCTCTCGGCCAAGGCCGATGCGGTGCTCGACACCATCGGAGACGTCCTGGCCACGGTCGACAATCAGGTGAGCGTCGAGGGGCACGCCGATCACCGGGTCTCGGCCGCCCCCTTTCCGACCAACTGGGAGCTCTCGGGAGGGCGCGCGACCCAGGTGGCTCGATTCCTCGTCGAGCACGAAGGCTTGGGAGGTCCACGCGTGAAGGCCACCGCGTTCTCCGACACCCGCCCCATCGTGCCGGGCGACAGCCCACAGGCGCTGGCCAGCAACAGACGCGTCGACATCGTCGTCGAGTCGAACGAAGAAGAGCAGGTGAGAGCGCTGATACCCGCTCTCGCGGCTGCTGCGAACAAGTGAGCGCTCACGTGAACACCACCGTCGAGGAGACCGTCATGACCGCATCCGCCGTGCTCGATGACCCGGCCGTGCGCTACCCGGCGTACGATTTCGGACGCCCGGCCCAGCTCGGGCGCGAGAGCACCCGGCATCTCGAGGCGGCGTTCGAGTCGTTCGCCCGGCTGTGGTCGTCGCAGCTGACCGACAAGATCCGCGTGCGGGCGCACCTGGCGCTCGAGAGCGTCGACCTGGTCTCGTATGAGGAGTACTCCGACACGCTCCCCGGCACGACGGCCATGGTCGCCGGCTCCTTCGCCGACCGGGACGAGCCGTGCGTCGTGCAGTTCGGACTCGACAGCGCCCTGCTGTGGGTCGTCCAGATGATGGGCGGCAGGAGCACATCGCTTCCCGCAGCCCGCACGTTCACTCCGATCGAACTGGCTCTCGTCCGCAACCTGATGGAGGGCACGTTCGAGCACCTCCACGCCAGCCTCGATGCTCTGCTCCCGGGCGCACCGAGGTTCAGTGCCGTGCACTACAACCCCCAGTACATGCAGGTCATCTCCGCCACCGCCGCGGTGATCGTCGCCCGATACACGATGCGGTTGGGTGACTCGGAGTCGACGGCGACCGTCATGCTGCCCGCGTCGGCCGTCGTCGACCGCCTTGCGGCCTCAGGATCGGATGCTGCATCGGCTCACACGACCGAGCAGACCCTCGAACAGGTGCGCAGCACGCCGTTGGAGCTGACGCTGCGTCTCGCCCCCATCACGATCGGCACCGGCGAGATCCTCGACCTCGCGCCGGGAGACCTGCTGCGCCTGCCGCACCCGGAGACCCGCCCCTACGAGCTCGTGGCCGGAAACACCCGAATCGCCCTCGCCACACCCGGCAGCAGGGGCTCGCGCCTCACATGCAAGATCACGACCACCCATGAGGAGACCCACTGATGAGCACCTTCCACGAGACCGCCATCGCCGCGGCGATCGCCGGCAAGCTGCCGTTCGGATACCCCGTGATCCCGGCGCCCTCGACCGACCCGGGCGCATCGGGCGACGCGGTCGTCGTCACCTTCACGGGCAGCCCCGGCGCGCGTATCGCGATCCAGGTCGTCGATCCGTCGCAACTCGAGGACGGCTCGAAGACCGCACCGCTGACCGATCGACTGCACCCGATCTTCGAGGCCGCCACCGCCGTGCTCGGCAGCGGTTCGCTCGGCGACGGAGCGGTGGTCGCAGCCACTGATGTCTTCACCGACTCGGGCACGCAGGTGTTCGACATGGTCGACGCCGACGGCAGCGTCGTGGCTCGCGCATCCGTGCGCATCGACGGGGCGAGGTCCGCAGCGGCGGCGGGTCCTCAGCGACTGAACCGCATCGCGGGTGTCGAGATGGAGCTCGTGGTCGAGATCGGACGCACACGGATGCCGGTGCGCGACGTGCTCTCGCTCGAACCGGGGCGTGTGGTCGAGCTCGACCGCGCCGCCGGGTCTCCCGCAGACATCAAGCTGAACGGCCGCCTGATCGGGCACGGCACCGTCGTGGTCGCGGAGGGCGACTTCGCGATCCGCGTCGAGCGCATCCTCGACGGCGCCGAGACGGTCTGACGATGGACGACATCCTCGTCGCGCTTCGTGCGATCGTGGCGCTGGGAGCGGTGCTCGGCCTGCTGCTCTTCCTGAGCCGTCGCCTGCAGAAGTCGCAGGCGAAGGGAGTGAGCCCGCTGGCCGGGCTGATGCCGAGGAAGCTCGCCAAGCTGACCGAGCTCGTGCCTTCGCGTCCGGCGGCAGTCCCGCGCTCACGCCCGGAGAAGATCACCGTGGTGGCGCGGTCGGGCATCGGGGGCAAGGCGCAGCTCGTGGTGGCCGAGTTCGGCGGCATCCGCTATGTGCTCGGTGTGACGGAGCACGGGATCAATGTCGTCGACACCCAGGAGGCGCCTCCGCTCGCCGAGGAGATCCTCGCAGAAGAGGAGCGCCCCGCCGTCGCCGAGATGCCCGACGACATCGTCGACCGCGCGCTTCGCTCCGTCGCCTGACGGCGGTCAGCTCATCGGTCGTCGCGGTTACGTGCACTTCGTCGTGTCGCGATAGTCGACTGCGAGCACGGATCGCTCGACCCTCTGGCTACGGATCGGCCACGTCACCCATCTTCGGAGTGCCGCCGTGCCCGTATCCGCCGCAGTCGCCGCGTCGCCGTCTGCGCGCGCACCGCGACTGCCGCGGCGTGCCTGGGTGCTTCTGGGCGCCGCGCTCGGCATCGCGGCGTTGCTGGTGCTGCTGCAGACCACCGGTGCACACGCCGCCGCGTCGCTGCTCCCGACGGAGACCGGTGATGGCGACGGCGTGACGATCAACGGCATCAACGGGGCCCCGTCCGACAGCATCATGACGCTGCTCGGCATCACCGTCCTCAGCGTCGCTCCGGCTCTGCTGCTGATGATGTCGAGCTTCACCAAGATCTTCGTGGTGCTCGCCCTCACCCGCAATGCCCTCTCGCTGCCGTCGATCCCGCCGAACCAGGTGCTCGCCGGGCTCAGCCTCTTTCTGACGCTGTTCATCATGTGGCCGGTGCTCACCGACATCAATGCCGTCGCGGTCGCGCCGTTCACCGATGGCCAGATCGACTTCGGCAGGGCGTTCGAGCTCGCCCAGGAGCCGCTACGCGAGTGGATGCTCACCTACACCCGCGAAGAGGACATCGCCCTCATGCACCGCGCGGCGCAGATGGAGAACCCCGCGGACGCCTCCAGCATCCCGCTGCAGACGCTCGTGCCGGCGTTCATGATCAGCGAGCTGCGCGCCGCCTTCCTGATCGGGTTCATCATCTTCGTCCCCTTCCTCGTGATCGACCTCGTCGTCGCCAGCGCACTGATGTCGATGGGCATGATGATGCTTCCTCCCGTCATGATCTCGCTGCCGTTCAAGATCCTCCTGTTCCTGCTCATCGACGGCTGGGGCATGGTCATCACCGCGCTCGTCCAGTCGTACAACGGGGGTGGCTGATGAACCCTGAAGCTGTCATCGACATCGGGCAGGCAGCGCTCATCGTGGGCGCGAAGCTCTGCGCACCACTGCTCATCACCGCGCTCGTGGTGGGATTCGCCATCTCTCTGCTGCAGTCCATCACTCAGGTGCAGGAGATGACGATCTCGTTCGTGCCGAAGCTCGTCGCCGTCGGCATCGCCCTGCTCGTGACCGGGCATTGGATGATCGCCGAGATGATCGCCTTCACGAACGAGATGTTCGCGCGGATCCCGTCGCTGCTGAACGGCGGCTGATGAACATCCCCATCGACTTCACGTGGCTCGAGGCGACCTCGCTCGCGTGCGTGCGGATCACCGCCTTCCTGGTGCTGGCTCCGCCGTTCAGCCACGGCACGATCCCGATGCGGATCCGTGCGATGCTCGGCGTGGGTCTCGCTCTCGCCGTATCGCCGGTGGTGACAGCAGGCTACGAACGTCTCGACACCGGAGCCTTCATGCTCGCCCTGGCCGGTCAGGCGCTGACGGGCGCGCTCCTCGGCTTTCTGGTGATGGTGCTCTTCAGCGCGATCCAGGGGGCGGGCCATCTCGTCGACACGTTCGGCGGGTTCCAGCTGGCGCAGGCGTTCGACCCCGGGATGGCGATCAACGGTGCGCAGTTCACGCGCCTGTTCCAGATGACCGCGATCATGCTGCTGTTCGCCTCGGACGGATACCAGCTCGTGCTCGGCGGCCTGTTCCGCTCGTTCGACGCCGTGCCGGTCACCGGCGTGATCGATCTCGCCAAACCGGCGGAGGCACTCGTGGGGGCGGCGGGCCAGATGATGCTCAGCGCCGTGCAGATCGCCGGCCCGCTGCTCATCGTGCTCTTCCTCGCAGACGTCGGGCTCGGACTGGTCAGTCGCGTCGCGCCGGCGCTGAACGCGTTCGCGATGGGCTTCCCCATCAAGATCGGCCTCACGCTGCTGCTGGTCGGATTCGTCTACGCGGCGCTGCCCAGTGTGGTCGCGGTCATCGCCGAGGAGGCGGCGAGGCTGCTCCTGGGGGTGACGAGATGAGCGAGTCCGACAGCGGTGAGCGCACCGAGAAGGCGACCGAGCGTCGCCTGAAGGAGGCGCGGAAGAAGGGGCAGATCGGCCGCAGCCAGGACTTCACCGCCTGGGTCTGCATCGCGGCCGCCGCCGTGATGATGGTGCCGACGATCGCCTCGGGCACGCAGGTCGTCACCGAGCTCTTCCTCGCCGTGACACCCGTCGCGGTGAACCCCACCGACGGCGCGGCTCTCGACGTGCTCGGCTCGGCGATCGCATCGCTCGGCGGCATCCTGCTTCCGATGCTGGTGGTGGTGCTGCTCGCGACGACGGCCACCGCAGTCGCTCAGGGCGGCATCCATCTGCGAGGGGTGACGATGCGCACCGAGCAGTTCAACATCGTGTCGGGCATGAAGAGGGTCTTCGGGCAGCAGGCGCTCTGGGAGGGCGCCAAAGCGCTGCTGAAGACGGTGGCGATCGGGCTCGCGCTCTGGATCGTCGTCTCAGGTCTCGTGCCTGTGCTCATGGCCAGCGGCAGCCACAACATCACCTGGCTGCTCGAGCAGGCGGCCGGGGGAGCGATCGCGCTCCTGCAGGTCGCCGTCGCGGTGGGCATCCTGCTGGCGGCGATCGACGTGGCCGTCGTGATGCGGCGCAACCGCAAGCACACGCACATGACGAAGAACGAAGCCAAGGACGAGCACAAGAAGAGCGAGGGCGATCCGCTCGTGCGCTCCCAGCGCCGCTCGCGGCAGCTCGCCATGAGCCGCAATCGGATGATCGCCGCGGTCGGCGACAGCGATGTCGTTCTGGTGAACCCGACCCATGTCGCGGTCGCGCTGCGGTATGAGCCGGGCAAGTCGGCCCCTCGAGTCGTGGCGAAGGGGGCGGGGATCGTCGCGCAGAAGATCCGCGAGAGGGCGGACGAGGCCGGCGTGCCGATGATCAAGGACGTCCCGCTCGCGCGTGCGCTCCACTCGGCCTGCGAGATCGGGCGGGAGATTCCCGAAGAGCTCTACACCGCCGTAGCCCAGGTGCTCGCCTTCATCGAGCATCTCAAGCGACGAGGGTCGGCCAGGGGGACGCACACGATGCCCTTCGCGAGCACCAGGGACCGCGGCCTCTGAGCCGGGTCACGATCAGAATTCGAACGACGAAGAGAACGAAGGCGAGACGCATGATCGGTCAGCTGCTGTCCAAGGCGACGGTGCCCGTAGGAGTGGTGGGCATCATCCTCCTGCTCATCGTGCCCATCCCGACCGGGCTGCTCGACGTCCTCATCGTCCTGAACATCTCGTTCGCGCTCCTGATCCTGCTCACCGCGATGTTCATCAAGAAGCCGCTCGACTTCTCGGTCTTCCCCAGCCTGCTGCTCGTCGCGACGCTCTTCCGGCTCGGTCTGAACGTCGCGTCGACGCGTCTCGTGCTCAGCGAGGCACATGCGGGCGAGGTGATCCAGGCGTTCGGGGAGATCACGATCAGCGGGTCGCTCGTGATCGGTGCGGTGATCTTCCTCATCCTGACCGTCATCCAGTTCGTCGTGGTCACCAAGGGCGCAGAGCGCGTCGCCGAGGTCGGAGCACGATTCACCCTCGATGCCATGCCCGGCAAGCAGATGGCGATCGACGCGGATCTGAATGCCGGGCTGATCACCGACACCGAGGCGCGCAGGCGTCGGGCCGAGGTCGCGGCAGAGGCCGACTTCTACGGCGCGATGGACGGTGCGTCGAAGTTCGTCAAGGGTGACGCGATCGCGGGCATCGTGATCGTCGTCATCAACTTCGTCGGCGGCATCATCATCGGCATGGTGCAGCACGGGATGGAGGTCGGCGACGCCCTCGAGACCTACAGCATCCTCACCATCGGCGACGGACTGGTCACCCAGATCCCCGCGCTGCTGATGGCCGTGTCGACCGGCATGATCGTGACTCGCGAGAACGCCGAGTCCGAGATGGGACAGGCGGCCGGTCGTCAGCTCATGCAGTCGCGCAACGCTCTCGTGATCACGGGCCTCGCAGCCATCGCCATGGGCTTCATCCCCGGGATGCCCCTCGTGATCTTCCTGGCGATCGGAGCGGTGCTGCTGTTCGCGGCATCCCGCGTCAAGGCCAACGAAGACCGCGATGCCGCACTCGAGGCCGATGCGCTGCAGCAGGAGGCCGTCGAGGCCGGGGCCGAGGGACCGGAAGAGCTCATGGACAGGATGCGCGTGCACGCGCTGGAGATCTCGCTGTCACCTGACATCGTCGATCTGGCATCTGGGGGAGCGGGGGATCTGCTCACCCGGGTGAAGTCCCTTCGTCGCAAGCTCGCTCTGGACATCGGCATCCTGATGCCGCCGGTGCGCACCCGTGACAACATCGACCTGCCGGCGCAGACCTACTCGATCCTCATCGCCGGGGTCGAGGCCGGGCGCGGATCGGTGCCGCGCGGACACGTGCTCGCGATCGGCACGGGTCTCGAGCAGCTTCCCGGCACGGCCGTGGTCGACCCTGTGTTCGGCCTCGAGGGCAAATGGGTGCCCGCGGAGATGTCGCACGCCGCTGACATGGCGGGTGCGACGGTGATCGATCGGGCGAGCGTGATCATCACCCACCTCTCCGACATCGTGCAGAGCCAGGCCGATCGGCTGCTCTCGCTCGAAGACGTACGCCAGCTGACCGAGCACCTGAAGCAGTCCAGCCCCGCGACGGTCGAGGAGCTCACTCCGGCCGTGCTGTCGCTCGCCGCGATCCAGCGCGTCCTGGCGGGGCTTCTCGCGGAGCGGGTGCCGATCAACGACCTCGCCCGCATCTATGAGGCGCTCGCACTGCGAGGCAAGACGTCGACCGAGACCGCGGGGCTGATCGACGCGGCCAGAGCGGCGCTCGGGCCGGCGATCGCCTCGCGCTTCGCCGAAGACGGGCGGATCCGGGTCGTCATGTTCGAGCCGATGCTCGAACAGCAGATGCTCGAGGGGATGCGGGTCGTCGACGGTCATCCGCAGATCGTGCTGACGCCGGAGTCGACCATGCAGGTGCTCGAGAACGTGCGTCGCACCGTCGCCGAGCTCGAGCAGGTGGGGCCGGAACCTGTGCTCGTGTGCGCTCCGTCTCTGCGTCAGGCCGTGCGTCGGATGGTCTCCTCGCAGGTCAGCGGCCTTCCCGTGCTGTCCTACGACGAGGCGGCGGCAGGCGGCCTCGCGACCGACGTGGTCGGAGTGGTGCGCATGACGCAGTCGGCTCTTCCGAGCGCGGCGGTGTAGGGTCTGGATCTGCTCATTTACGAGCTGAGTGCGATACGTTTGTGAGCAGAGGGCGCAACAGCGCTCACGCCATGGAAGGCAGACGACGCATGCTGGTACTCACGAGACGCGCCAACGAGAGCATCGTGATCGGCGACGACATCACCGTCACCATCCTCGCGGTCACGCCCAGCGGTGTCCGCGTCGGCATCGATGCTCCTCGGGACAAGCGCATCAACCGCGCCGAGATCGTCCTCGCGGTGAGCGATGCGAATCAGGAAGCCGTCCAGACATCCTCGGATGAGTCCGCGGAATCGGTTCTCCTCGGCATCCTGGGAAGAACGACCCCGGCTCCCTGATCCGGTCGCAGGAGCGTCATCTCGACGCGTGCCGAGTTACTGGCCCGCTCCTTGTCGCGATAGTCGTGAATGTGACGGGCGATCCCGTCACGGAAACCGCGACATGACGAGGTGACGAATCGTGGCCGCTCACGACCTGAGCATGCAACTGATGCGAGAGCGCGACCTTCTCGAGGTGCTGCTCTTCAAGCTCGACGAGCAGCAGATGCTGCTCGCGACCGGACGCAACCGTTGGATCCACCATGCGGCGAACGAGATCGAGCGGGTCATCGCGGCCATGCCGACCGTCGCCCTCTCGCGTGACACGCTGGTCATCGCGGTGGCCGACGAGTGGGGCGTGCCGGAGGCGACGACGCTCCGCGATCTGATCGAGGCCGCGCCGACCGACGCGTGGCGCGAGATCCTGACGGGTCACCTCGACGCGATGACGACCCTGGCCGACGAGATCGGCGACATGAAGAAGGTCAACGAACAGCGTCTGCGCACGGCCATCCGGGTCACGCAGGAGACCATCGCAGGCCTCGGCGTCCCGACCGGCGAGTACGACACGCATGGCGATGTCGTCCGCGGCGGAGACGCCCGACTTCTCGACACAAGGGTGTGAAGTAGACATGTCTTCATTCGCAGGTCTCCGCCTCGCAGAATCCGCGCTCTCGGCGGCGCGAGCGGGGATGACCGTGACCGGTCAGAACATCGCCAATCAGGCCACCCCCGGCTATACGCGCCAGCGGGTGGAGCAGACCTCGTTCTCAGCGCCCGGGCAGACGGGACTCTGGCCGTCGGGACTCGGGATCGGCGGCGGCGTCGGCGTGACCGGGATCGCGCGGCTGGGCGACGACATCCTCGACGCTCGCGTCCGTGATGCCCTGTCGACGTCGGGTTTCTGGAGCGCCCGCGCGACGGCCGCCAGCAGCGCGGAGGGTGTGATGGCGGAACCCACCAAGGACGGTCTCGCGGCGAACCTCGATCGCTTCTGGGCCGGCTGGTCCGACCTCGCCAACACGCCGGATCCGGCTGCGGCCCAGGTCGTGCTCACGAACGCCAACGTGCTCATCGGGCAGATCGGCGCGGGATACCAGACGATCGCCGGGCAATGGAGCGACCTGCGCGGACAGGTCGACAGTCAGCTCGCCGACGTCAATGCCGTCGCAGGTCAGGTGGCCTCGCTCAACGGTCAGATCAGGGATGCGCTGCAGTCCGGGCGCAACGCCAACGAGCTGATCGACCAGCGCAACGTCCTCGCCCAGCAGCTCTCGACCGCGGTCGGCGCCAAGGGCAATGTGGAGGCAGACGGAACCCTCACCCTGCGCGTCGACGGCAACGCGCTCGTGTCGGGCGACAGCAGCCGAGCGCTCGTGGCCAGCGGACCGCGTGACATCGCGGACGCCGGTCGGATCACCGTCGCGTGGGCTGATCGACCTGACCTGGCAGTGCCGATCACGGGCGGCATCGTCGGCGGCACGATCAGCGCGCTCGCCCCCGCATCCGACGGCGGCACGCTGGCGGGAGTCGCTGCGGCCTACAACGAGACGGCGACCGCGCTCGCGACCGCCGTGAACGACGTGCACCGCACGGGTGTCACATCGTCCGGTGCGGCCGGGGGCGACTTCTTCGCGCTCGGCGGTGCGGGCCCTGCTGCTCTCGGGCTCAGCGTGGTTCCCACCGGTCTCGACCAGCTGGCGCTCGCAGCGCCGGGAGCCGGAGCGAAGGACACCACGATCGCCGACCGCATCAGCGCGCTCAGTGCATCGGCGACGGGGCCCACCAAGACCTGGTCGACTTTCGTCACCGGGTTCGCGGTCACCGTCGCAGGCGACCTGCAGCGCGCCGACATCGCCGACATGGGAGCTGTCGCGGCGGTCACCGCGCAGCAGTCGAACTCTTCGGTCGACGGCGACGAGGAGACGATCAACCTCCTGACCTACCAGACCGCCTATCAGGCAGCGGCCCGCGTGCTGACCGCTGTCGACGAGGCCCTGGACCTGTTGATCAACCGCACCGGCCTCGTCGGCCGCTGACTCTGGGGAGAGTGAACATGATCGGCCGTATCACGAGCAACACCATGACGCAGCAGTCGCTGCGGACGTTGCAGACCAACCTCGCGGACCGCGAGCGCCTGCAGAATCAGGCTGCCTCACAGCGTGCCTTCCGCTCGCCGAGCGAAGACCCTGCCGCAGCGGCCACAGCGCTCGGCGTGCACGGCGACCAGTCGCGCGTCGCCCAGTTCGCCCGCAACCTCAGCGACGGAATGGCGTGGGTGACGACCGTCGACACCGCTCTCGGGGCCAGTGCAGACCTGCTCAATCGTGCGCGGGATCTCACCGCGCAGGGAGCCAACTCTGGGGCGCTCAGCCCGACAGCGCGCGAGTCGATCGCGCAGGAGCTCGAGTCGATCAGCGCGGAGCTGCTCGCCAAGGCGAACACGAGGGTGCTCGGTCGCAGCGTCTTCGCCGGCACGAGCGATGCGGGAGGCGCCTTCGACGCCACCACGTTCACGTTCAACGGCGGCACGGGTGACGGAGTGCATCGCCGCATCAGCGACAACGAGACGGTGCGCGTCGACTTCGACGGCTCTCAGGCGTTCGGCGAGGGTGCTGACAGCGCGTTCGCCCTGTTGAACGACATCGCGGCGGACCTGCGCAGTGGCGTCGAGGTGGGCGCGCGTCTCGGCGACATCGATGCGCGACTGAAGGACGTCAACGCCGCGCGAGGAACGACGGGTGCGCGTCAGGTGCAGATCGAGCGCGCCTCGGCCCAGAACCTCTCGGCGTCGATCGACCTCGAGGCCCGTCGCACCGAGGTCGAGAACGTCGACAGCCTCGAGGTGCTCGTTCGACTGCAGTCTGCCGAGCTCGTCTTCCAGTCCGCCCTGCAGGTGACGGCGCGATCGCTGCAGACCAATCTGATGGAGTTCCTCCGATGAGTGGTGCGTCGACCGACCGGGCGACCGCGGCGCTGTGCGTCGAGTTCGCGTCGCCCATGCCCGGCCTGAGCCCGCACACGGCATTCACCCTCGAGCAGATCGACGGTGCGGAGGGGCTGCACGCGCTGCGGGCCACGGACGCCGATGTGCGGCTGTTCCTCCTCGATCCGCTCTCCGGGGACTACGGCTACGAGCCGACCATACCCGCCGAGGTGCGAGCGCAGATCGGCGCCGCCGATGACTCCGAGATCCATGTGTTCGTCGTGGCCAACCCTTCTGCAGACGGTGTCTACATCAATCTCCGAGCTCCGATCCTCATCCATGCCGCCTCCGGCCGTGCGGTGCAGGCGATCCTCGAGGATCAGCGGTACCCGATCCGCGCGCTTCTGGGCGGGTGAGCGGGCGTCCTGTTCGACGGCTCTTCCGGCGGCGCGGGCTCTCAGCATGCAGAGGATTCTGAGATTCACCGCATATACCAAGGAAGAGGAACTATCCTCTGAAGAGCACAGGCTGGGGTACTGGCGGGATCCCGGCGTCGTCGCAGGAGATCGGGGCCTGGGGCACGTCACGGATGCGGTTGGTAGGGGTACAGCGCACGGCGCTCGGTGACGAGCGACATTCCATGGGACGGAAGACAACATGAGCACATCAAGGACGCTCGAGACGAATCGGGTCAGCAAGCGGGAGTTCGTGCAGAGGTTCGCACGACGCGGTGGCATCTCGGTCCAGGCGGCGCAGACCGCATACACCGCGATGATCGACGAACTCCTCGACCTCGTAGGCCGGGGCAACACGGTCACGCTCACCAATTTCGGCAAGTTCTATCCGCAGACGCACAAGGGGCATCGTGTGCAATTCGCGAAGGACGACGGAGACGCCGAGGTCAACGACTACACGGTGCTGAAGTTCTCTGCGACTCGAGAGGTGAACCGTCGAGTCAAGGTGAACGATTAGTCATCGTTATCTGAACGTAAACGAGAATCCCCGGAGGTTTTGGCCTCCGGGGATCTTTCTTGCCCGTCTCACCCCTAGCATGTAGGTGAAAGCAGTTCCGGTCGCTGGGGAGAGGCCACGCTGTGAGTCGCTGGGGAGGGCTTGCACTTACAGTGAAAGAGGCGAATTCGATGCCTATGCGCCCGCGCGACCAGCTCGTGGTCGATCACCTGCACATCGTCGGCGCGGCAACCGCGTACGTGGCCTCCCGCATCACGCATGTCTCCCGAGACGACCTCGCCTCTGCCGGAGCGTTCGCCCTGGTCCGTGCAGCCGAGAAGTTCGATGCGAGCCTCGGTGTGCCGTTCGGAGCGTTTGCGCGTGCCCGGGTCAATTGGGCGCTGAAAGACGAATTGCGGTCGATGGACTGGGCGCCCCGAGACGTACGAGCGCGAGCGAAGCAGACGATCAAGGTGAGGCAGGCTCTGTCTGCAGGGCTCGGCCGCACGCCCACCGTGGCGGAGATCGCGGCGGCCATGGGCGTCGACACCGCTGTCGCACGAGAGGGGCTGGCGGACGCCGAGCGCATGCTCACCAGTCTCGATGCACCGGATGCGCCGGAGATCGTGTGGACCGGGTACCTGCCGGAGGAACTCGCGATCGCGTCCGAGCGTGATGAGTTCCTGCGACGGGCCGTCGCTGCGCTGCCGGAACGCAAGCGATCGATCATCACGGCGATCTACTTCGACGACCGAACGGTGACCGAGCTCGCGGACGAGCTGGGCGTATCGCACGCCGCCGTCTCTCAGCAGCGAGCTGCGGCGGTGCGCATGCTCCGCGATGCGCTGGACCGGCACTACGCCGACGCTCCGCCGACCGAGGCAGGGCCGGTCCCGCGCTCGTCGGCGTCTGCGCTGGACGCCTATCTCGAGCGCCTCGCCGCCACCGGCCAACGGTTCACCCGCGCGATACTGTCGCACGCTGTCGGCGTCTGACCCGGAGTCCGCCGTCCGACGCTTCGGCAGGGCCGGTCAGAGACTGAAGCCGTAGTTCGCCTGACCCACGAGGATGAGGTTGACCGTGGTCGGGTAGACCTCGGGTTCCTCGTCCTCGTCGTCGAGAAGCTCGAGCTTGTGGATCGGCACGACGATGCTGCCGTCCGGTTCGAAGATGAGATCCTTGGGCACGAACGATGCGAAGATCGATCGCGTCGCGTTGCGCAGTTCGAAGGTGCGCCCGACGTCGCCCCGCTCGAAGAGGTTCATCTCGACCTCGTCCGACCAGACCTTGCCATCGGGGAAGCGAGCCTCGATGCGATACGTGCTCGGCTCGACCGATTTGATGTTGAGGTCCTCCACGACGTCTGCGAACAGCGCGTCCGGCTGCTCGAGCTCGAACGCGATGGCACGCAGGTGGTCGTAGTTGAGGCGAGCCCGACGCGAGAACAAGGCGACGTTCTCGATCTCATCGGGGTCGGCGTGCGGTGCCTGGTCGATCAGGTACTGCCGCACCTCGTCAGGGCCCGGGTACTCGAATCGCATGTGGTAGTGGAACCGCCCCGGACGGTTGACGATGTAGGTGCTGACATCACTGATGTCGTTCACCGTCAGGCAATAGATGCGTTTCACAGACGAGAGGCCGTCGAACAGCGACAGGAACTGGTTCTGCCGATTGTCTCCCTCTCCGCCGCGGCGCCCCGCAGGGAAGACCTTCTCGAACTCGTCGAAGATGATCAGGCACTCGTCGAGGGTGTCGAGGAACTCCACGATGCCGTCGTTGTCCTCTGAGACGATCACCACGGGCAGGCACTGTTCGCGAGCCTCCTCGGCGACCATGCGCAGGAACAGCGTCTTGCCGATTCCTTTGTCGCCGGACAGCATCACACCGAGACTGCGATCCGTGAGGGCATAGGAGCGGAAGATCTTGTCGACCTTCCTGTCGCGGCCGCCGTAGACGCGTTCGGTGCCCACGGTGAGGTCGTCGATCTTGATCAGGCTGAAGCCCTCTTTCGAGGTGAAGTGCACCCGATAGGTGCCGAGAGGGAACTCGTGATGCGTGCGGACGGCCGCATCGTACACGCGGACGTGTCCGCCCGTCTCGATGTAGGTGCTGGTCAAGATCCTTCTCCTTTGCTCCCCGTACTCATATATCGGTTGGGATTCGATCGCCGTAAGGCGTTCCGGAAGAATCTTTTGGCAGTACCCTGAGCGGACAGTGGGCGTGGGGACGCCCGGATCAGGGGATCCATCATGGGCGAGTACGCAGGGGTCGAGCAGCCGGTCGCAGGTTCGATCGTCATCGTGGTCGAGGCCGCGCCGCAGGGGCTGATGCAGTACACGCTGGATCCCGACGACCGACAGCCCGCATGGCAGGTGGTCCTCGTCGCTCACGACGACGCCGTGATGGGAGCCGTGACGACGCCGGAGCAGACGGCGGAACTGCTGGTGCGCGGAAGCGTCGAGTGCATCAGGCAGAGCATCCCGAGCCTCGAGGTCGGCGGCCTGACCATGCGACCCGAGCTCGGCCCGAACGACAACGCGCAGATCGTCGCCGCCGGAGATGCCACCTTCCTGAAGTCGGAGTGGGATGCGGTCGTCAGGCGTGCCGACGACCTCCCCGAGGGGTGACGCCGAGTTCGAGCGCTCACGATCGCGCGAGCGCCGTCAGCCGGGAATCAGGTACGCGTCGACCATAATCGGTCCGCGGATCTGGCGGAGCTCATCGATGATGCGATCGACACTGCGTGCGGAGACCGACGGCATCTGCAGGTCATGGGGGCCCAGCGGCTCGAGCCGCCCTGTGCGGATGCGGATGACCTCCCAGCCGGCGGCGCGCAGGGCACGATCCTTGCGCAGGTCCGTCTCCTGTCGCTTGCCGACATGCTCGAGTCCGTGGCGCCCGACGGTGTCGTACTCGATCGCGACGCGAAGCTCCGGAAGCAGGATGTCGGGCCAGACCTCGGTGTGACGGAAGAACGGTCGTGTCACCTTGACCGCGTTGACATCCGACGTGAAGGTGATGCGAGACGCGAGCGCTGCGCGGAGCCGGGCTTCGGCGGCGGATGCCGGCGCAGGAGCGCACACGCTCGAAAATGCCTCGCCGGTCGGCAGATCGGGAGTCTTGGCGCACAGCGTGAGCTGCGGTCTCGGACGCCGCGGAATCGCGCGGGCCTCTCCCAGCACCACGGGCTGGGGCCTGGCGAGCGTCGAGCATTCGGGGCACCATGCCGACTGGCGACGCACCCGTCCCGGCCGCTCACGCTGTTCCGACGGAGTGGCGGCGAAACGGTGGCCCACCCGGCATTCCCAGCACAGCAGCACGTCGGCGGCCAGCGGCACCTGCGAGAGTGCGATGCCGTGATTGAGCTCGGGATGGTACTGGCGGATCAACTCTGGGTAGGCGGCCCATTGCGAGCGATAGGTGCCGACCTCGTATGGCACGTCTCGGCCTCGCGAGAACTGGCGTCTCGCCCACCACGACTGCACTGGTTCGGCCACGTCGGGAAACCTACCGGTCGCCGCCGACATCGCCAGAGGGCGTCGGACGTGACAGACTCGCGAGGGAGAACGAGTCCGGTGGACGGACAGAGGGAGTCATCATGCCGCAGCGGATCGTGATCAGTGGCGCATCGGGTCTGATCGGCACGGCCCTCGCGTCGTCCTTGCGGTCAGACGGCGTGGAGGTGACGACCCTCGTGCGTCGTCCTCCGCGCGACGCCTCCGAGGTTCAGTGGACACCTGGGGAGCGCGAACTCGACCCCGACGTGCTGGCAGGGGCTGACGCCGTGGTGGCCCTGGGCGGGGCGAGCGTCGGTCGCCTGCCGTGGACCCCACGCTACCGCCGGGAACTCGTCGAGTCTCGTCTGACGACCACTCGCACGCTCGCGACCGCGGTGCGCGCACTGCGCGACGATGCCCCGTCGCTCGTCTCGGCGTCCGCCGTCGGCTACTACGGCTCGGCACCCGGCGAGATCCTGACCGAGGCATCTCTTGCGGGCGACACGTTCCTCGCGCAGCTCTGCGTGCGCTGGGAGCAGGAGGCGCTGCGCGCGGGGGAGCAGACGAGGGTGGCGCTGCTGCGTACGGCCCCGATCATCCACCGCCAGGGTGTGCTCAAACCGCTGATCCAGCTGACCCGATTCGGGGTCGCGGGTCCCATCGGGCCCGGCACCCAGATCTGGCCGTGGATCTCTCTCGTAGACGAGGTCCGCGGCATCCGACACGTGATCGATCAGCATCTCGAGGGCCCAGTGAACTTCACTGGCCCGACGCGCGCCTCGGCGAACGACATCGGTCGGGCACTCGCGAAGAAGATGCGGCGACCTTTCTGGATTCCGGCTCCGACCTGGGCGCTGAGGCTCGCGCTGAGCCGTGACGCCGCCGACTCGCTGCTCGTCTCGGATGCCGATGTGAGGCCGGCGGCGCTCGAGGACTCCGGGTTCGAGTTCACCCACAAGACCGCGACGCAGGCCGTCGACGCAGCGATCTGATCGCGCTGGGTCGACGGCCGCATGCTCAGCGGGCGTGGGGGTCGCGCCGGTTGAGGGTCTCGACCACCTGCGCGTAGTCGCCCCGCGCCTCGCCGTAGCGCAGGAACTTCACGTTCTCGACCTGGATCTCGGTCGCGTCCGGCTGGGCCTCGATGAGTTCGACGACCTCGGTGACGAAGTCATCGAGCGGCATCGCGAAGTCGCTGGTCTCCTGACCGGGCATGAGGGACGTACGCACAGCCGGCGGTTCGAGCTCGAGCACGCTCACGCTCGTGTCGGCGAGCTGCAGGCGCAGCGATTCGCTGAGCATGTGGATGGCCGCCTTCGTGGCGTTGTACGAGGGGGTGACGCGCAGGGGGGCGAAGGCCAGCCCGGACGACACGGTCATGATCGTGGCATCCGGCACGGTGCGCAGGTGCTCGATGAACGCCGCGATCAGTCGGATCGGGCCGAGCAGGTTCGTGGTGACCGTCGCCTCGGCAGTCTCGAGAAACCCCTCGGGCGACTTCCAGTCCTCAGGGCGCATGATGCCGGCCATCGCGATGACGACGTTGAGCGACGGATGCGCGGCCAGCACCGTCTGCGCGGCCCCATGGATGCTGCCGGCATCCGTCGTGTCGATCTCGACGGTGTCGATGCCGGGGTTCGCCGCCGCGATCTCGTCGAGCAGTTCGACACGACGCCCGCCCACGATCACGGTGTTGCCTCGTTCGTTGAGTCGCCGGGCGAGCGCGAGGCCGATCCCGCTCGTGGCGCCGGGGATGAAGATGGTGTTTCCGGTGATGTTCATGCGTCCACTCTTCGACGTGTCGCAGCGGCTCACCAGAGACCGCGCATCCAGGGATCCGCGATCCCTGGATGCACGACCCCGAGCACGAGATACTTCACGGGTGGACAGAGAAGCACTGGCAGAGTTCCTCGTGCGACGCAGGGAGCAGCTGAAGCCGTCAGACGTCGGGCTCGGCGCGGGAGCGCGCCGCCGCACTCCCGGTCTCCGTCGCGAGGAGGTCGCGCAGCTCGCAGCCATGTCGACCGACTACTACGCGCGCCTCGAACAGCAGCGCGGTCCGCAGCCCAGCGTGCAGATCCTCGCCTCGCTCGCACGGGCGCTGCGGTTGACTCCCGACGAGCGCGACTATCTCCATCGCATCTGCGGGCACAGCGCCCCGGACCGCACGACCTTCACCGACTACGTGCATCCGGGCATGCTCCGTGTGCTCGACCGCCTCGATGACACGCCCGCCTTCGTCGTCTCGGTGCTCGACGAGGTCCTGATCCAGAACGACGCCGCACGGGCGCTGCTCGGCGACGTCAGTGGTCTGGAGGGTATCGAGCGCAGCGGGATCTACCGCTGGTTCGCGCACCCGCACGACGAGCGCGGGCGCTATCCGGAGCAGGATCACCTGCGGCACAGTCGTGTGCTCGTGGCGTCGCTCCGGTCCGCATACGGCGCGCTCGGCGAGCGCTCACGAGCCGGCGAGATCGTGCGCGAGCTCATCGTCCGCAGCCCGGAGTTCGCCGAGCTGTGGGACGTGCACGAGGTGCGGCGGCGTTTCGAAGACCACAAGGTCCTCATCCATCCGGAGATCGGCCCGATCGAGGTCGACTGTCAGGCGCTGTTCACCGAAGACGAATCCCAGGCGCTCATCGTGCTGACAGCAGCGCCGGGAAGCGACGCGGCGAGCAAGCTCGAACTGCTCAGAGTGCTCGGGACGCAGCGGGTCTGACCGGCACCCAGCACGAGACCCTGCTGCTGTACTCCACGAACTCCGACCCGAATCTCGCTTCCAGATCCGCCTCCTCGAGCGGCCGCACGACCGAGTTCCACAACAGCGATCCGAAGAGCGAATACGCGACGACGAGCCAGGAGCCCATGATGAGGCCGACGCTGATGCCCTGTGCGATGCCGGCCACCGCCATCGGGTTGCGCACGTATCGATAGGGGCCGGAGATCACGAGGCGTCGCGCCATCTGCGATGGGAGCGGGGTGCCCTCACCCTCGACCGTCATCGACACGGCCGACCAGATTCCGAGGGCGGTCGCGGCGGCGAGAAGCACACCGCCGGCCAGGTGGACGACGAGCGGAACCTCGATGCGCAGCGACCAACGAGCCTCGACGAGCGACACCACGATGGGGATGACCACCAGGAAGGTGCCCCAGAAGAACAGCGTCTGCAGTCCGGTGCGGGCGAGCAGCGCTCGTGTGCCGACTCTCGCAGCCGGCCGGAAGGCGAGTGGGCCGGTGACCAGCCATTCCACGGGTGCTCTTCCGCAGAGCAAGACGATTCCGGCCGCGACGCTCGCCCCGGCAGCGATCACCATGACCAGGGCGCCCCATCCGGCGAGGCCCGTCGCCGTGGCATAGACGGCCATACCGGCGGCGACGATGGCCGTCCACGGAACAGCGACCCAGACAGCCCACCGGGAACCCGCTGCGATGACTGCCGAACCGATGACGAAGAGCGGGATGTCGAACACCGCCACGAGTCCCGCCGGCAGGTCTCCGAGGGTGAGGCGACGCACGTCGTCCGACAGCGCCACCGCGATCCACCAGGCCGCTCCCGCCAGAGCCTGCACAGCGAAATACAGCCGAGCGGTCACCGGTGTGATCGGGATCCCTGCGATGACCGGCATGCCGCCAGTCTATGAGCGCCCTCTGCCGACGCCCGCTCAGGACGCCGCCTCAGGACTCCTCGTGCGACGCGGGATCTGCGTCGAACAGCCGTCCGTCTGCACGTCCGAGCGCGGTGATCGCCTCGACCTCGGCGGTGGTCAGCACGATCTCAGCTGCGGCGAGGTTCGAGACCTGGTGTTCGAGAGAGGATGCCTTCGGAATCGCCACCGTCTCCCGTGCGATGTGCCAGGCGAGCACGGTCTGGGCGGGGGAGATGTCGTGCGCCGCGGCGACCTCACCGATCACCTGTTCCTCGATCAGCTGCTTCGCGCGTCCCAGTGGACTCCACGCCTCGGTGAGGATGCCGTTCTCGCGGTGATAGGCGAGCTGCTCGTCCTGCGGGAAGTACGGGTGCACCTCGATCTGGTTGACGACAGGGCGGACGCCGGTCTCGCGCTCGATGCGTTCGAGGTGCTCGGGGAGGAAGTTCGAGACGCCGATCTGTCTCACGACTCCGCGCTGCTGAGCGTCCACCAGCGCCTCCCATGCCTGCACGTACTCGTCCTGGTGCGGGTTCGGCCAGTGGATGAGGTGCAGGTCGATCGCGTCGACGCCCAGCCGTGACCGGCTCTCCTCGATGCTCGTCCGCGCCTTCGCGCGCGGGTGATGACGGCCGGGCAGCTTGGTCGTGACGATGAGCTCGGACGCGTCCACGTCGGATTCGCGCACCCCGCGGCCGACCGACCCCTCGTTCTCGTAGTTGAATGCCGAGTCGATCAGCCGGTACCCGGCGCCGATCGCCGAGGCCACGGCATCCGCGCCTGCATCCCCGTTGAGGGCGTAGGTGCCGAGTCCGAGAGCGGGGAGGGCGAAGCCGTTGTGGGCCGTGAAGTGAGGGAGAGCCGTCATGGCGCCAGCGTACGCTGGAGCGATGAGCGGACTGCAGAGGATGGCGCCAGATGACGGCGTCCCGGATAATGCGGCGCGTTGTCCGTGTGGCTCCGGAGAAGTCTTCGGCGGATGCTGCGGGCCTCTGCTCGACGGGGCACTCGCACCCACGGCTGAGCGCCTGATGCGCTCGCGCTTCACGGCGTTCTCGATCAAGGATGCCGCGTACCTCCTGGAGACCTGGCATCCGTCGACCCGCCCCGCCGAGATCGACCTCGACGACGACGTGGTCTGGCGGCGCCTCGTGATCATCGATCGCGCCGGCGGTGGCCCTTTCGATCGCGACGGCGAGGTCGAGTTCGAGGCCTTCTGGCAGCAGGGCGCCGAGCGGGGTTCGCTCCGCGAGCGGAGCCGCTTCGTGCGCGAGGACCGCAGGTGGCTCTACCTCGACGGACAGGTCGGGTGATGGACGTGACCGCGCAGCGACTAGATTTGAGAGCGTGAACGCCAGCCCAGAACACCAGCGCATCCTGCTCGACGTCGCCGACCTGGACCGGCGCATCGCGCAGGCGGAGCGCGCGCGCACCAAGCCCCCGCAGGCCGCCCGCATCACCGAGCTCGTCGCGATCCGTCAGGATCAGCTCCGCGAGCTGACCGCGCTGACCGGCACGCGTGACGACGTGCGCACCGAGCTCAAGCGGCTCGAGTCCGACGTGAAGCTCGTCGAGCAGCGCCGGGCCCGCGATGCCGATCGGCTCGCCGCGGCCACGAACTCGAAGGAGGCCCAGGCGCTCGAGCACGAGATCGCCAGCCTCGCCAAGCGCCAGAGCGACCTCGAGGACATCGAGCTCGATGTCATGGGTCGTGTCGAAGATGCCGACGCGGCGGTCGCCGCGCAGCAGGCTCTGCTCGGCACCACGACCGCAGAAGGAACCGCGCTCACCGCTCAGGCCAAGGCCGACGTCGCGGCCGCGACCGACCTCATCGCCCAGTTGACGCGCGATCGCGAGGCGGTGACGGCATCCCTTCCGGCGCCGCTCCTGGCCGAGTACGCACGCCGCGCCGCGAACAGCGCCGGCGCCGCGGTGCTGAGCCGTGGCACTTGCGAAGGCTGCCGGATGCTGCTCCCGGGCACCGACCTCAACGACATCCGCAACGCGCCGGACGACCTCGTGGTCTTCTGCCCCGAGTGCGGCTGCATCCTGGTGCGCACCGAGGAATCCGGGCTGTGATCTCTGCGCCGCGAGCACGCCAGCGGTGAACTCGCGGCAGCAGACCGAACGTCGCGTCGTCCTGGTGGCGGCTCGCTCGGGCGGCTACACGGCGGTGGAACTCGATGCGGATGATGCCGAGGCACATCGGTTCGATCTCTCCGCGTCTGAGATGCCTGCGTGGGTCGCGGCTCAGGAGCGCGAGAACCCGCCGCGCTGGGTGATCCGCAGCGCCCGCGAGATCTACCCCGTCCTGCTCGACGCGGGGGTCATGCTCGCCCGCTCTCACGATCTGCTGCTCTGCCACGCGATTCTTCGCGACACGGACAAGGTCCCGCGCCCGCTCGCTCCGTCGTCGTCCTGGGTGCGACGTGAGCCCGTCGACGAAGCCCCGGCGCTGTTCGACGTCGTCGCGCATGACGCGCCGGATGACCCTGTCGGCGACACCCTCGACCAGTACCGCGAGCAACGTCGCGTTCTCAGGGACAGCAAGGACGGTCGCCTGACGCTGCTCACCTCGGCCGAATCGGCCGGAGGACTGATCGCCGAGGAGATGCGCGCGGCCGGCCTGCCCTGGAACGAGTCGGTGCACGATGGCATCCTCACCGAGATCCTCGGCACCCGACCGATCGCGGGAGGCCTGCCCAGCCGCATGGTGGCGCAGGCCGAGCGGGTGCGTTCGATCCTCGGAGACCCCCATCTCAACCTCGAGAGCCAGCCGAAGCTGCTCCGCGCTCTGCACCGTGTCGGCGTGCAGGTCGAGTCGACGGGCCGATGGGAGCTCGCCCAGCACAGTCATGCCGTGGTCGAGCCGCTGCTGGCGTACAAGAAGCTGTCGCGCTTGCTGAGCGCCAACGGATGGGCGTGGCTCGCCGAGTGGGTGCATGACGGGCGATTCCGGCCGATCTACATCACGGGCGGGGTCGTGACGGGGCGGTGGGCGTCGGCGGGGGGCGGCGCTCTGCAGCTGCCGCGCAACCTGCGCGCCGCGGTGCGCGCCGACGAAGGGTGGACGCTGGTCGTCGCCGACGTCGCTCAGCTGGAGCCGCGGATGCTCGCAGGCATGGCGGGCGACCGTGCGATGGCCCGGGCGGCGCAAGGAAAGGACCTCTACGCCGGGGTGGTGGAATCGGGTGCCGTGGCGACGCGCGAAGAGGCGAAGTATGCCGTCCTCGGGGCGATGTACGGAGCGACGACCGGTGACAGCGGTCGGCTGGTTCCTCGACTGCGCAAGGTGTATCCGCGGGCTATGGCGCTCGTCGACAAGGCTGCACGGTTCGGCGAGGACGGGGGAGTCGTGTCGACGTGGCTGGGTCGGTCGTCTCCGCGTCCGTCGATCGAGTGGGAGACGATGCAGGCCGCCGCCACCGATGCCGACGCCGACCCCGCCGAGGTGGCACTCGCGCGCCGCCGCGCGCGCGACTGGGGACGCTTCACGCGCAACTTCGTGGTGCAGGGCACCGCGGCAGAGTGGTCGTTGATCTGGCTCGCTGAGATCAGGCACCGCCTGCAGCCGTTTCCCGAGGCAGAGCGAGAGGCTCCGGCATCCGGGATCTTCGGCGCGCGTGCCCACCTCGCCTTCTTCCTGCACGATGAGGTGATCCTGCATGTTCCTCAGGAGCAGGCGGATGCCGCCGCGGATGCCGTACGCGAAGCGGCGGCGGTGGCCACGCGCCGACTCTTCGGGGGTTTCCCGATCGAGGTCCCGCTCGATCTGCGGATCGCGGAGTCGGCTGAGAAGTAGGACGCTCTGGTCGTAGACTGGACGTGCGAATGGGTCGACTGGACGGTCGCGTGGCGGGCAACCGCACCGAGGAACGTCCGGGCTCCTCAGGGCAGGACGGTGGGTAACGCCCACCCGGAGCAATCCGCGAGAAAGTGCCACAGAGAGCAGACCGCCCCGCAAGGGGTAAGGGTGAAAGGGTGGTGTAAGAGACCACCGGGGGCCATGGTGACATGGCCCGCCAGGTAAACCTCGTCCGGAGCAAGGTCAGACAGAGGATGTTGACGCGGCTCGCCGAGTCCTCGGGTAGACCGCTAGAGTGCCACGGCAACGTGTCGCCGAGAGAGATGGCCGTCGAAGGGGCGAAGAACCCCGGAACAGAACCCGGCGTACAGGTCGGCCCATTCGCATCATCACCGTTGGCTTCGGGGCAGGATGCTCGGTAGCGTTCGTTCATGTCGAACCGCACAGCCGCCGCCACCGTGGCGTTCCTCGCCGCCTTGGTTGCCGCAGCGCTCACCGGCTGCACCGCGCCGGCTCCAGAGGGCACCGAGACTCCCGCGGCAGTTCAGCCCGTGGTGAAGCCGACGCCGAGCGGTACGCCCGTGCCGACACCGACCGCGACAGCTGAGGTGAGCCGCTGCGACGTGCTGTCCATGATCTCGTTGACCGGCTACAGCGAGGGCGATGAAGAGCCGACCTACTACGCGACGTGGAACGGCGTACTGCCGGCGGATAACGGAATGACCGATTTCGCGCGCGGCACGGTCACGAAGACAGCGGACGGCAGCATCGCGACGTACACGGTCGCCGCTGGCGACGCGCCGTCCGCCATCAGGGAGCGGCTGTGCAGCGATGTCTACGCGGCGATGAGCTATAGCCGTCTGGGGTCGATGCTGTACCCGGGCGATGTGCTGACGCTGGGACCGGGAGCCATGGAGCCGCTCGCGACGGAAACGTTCATCTGGGAGCCTCAGCGCCGCTGACAGTATCCGGGGCGCTGCTCCCCGCATCCGACGCCTTCCGGCGCTTGAGGTTTCGCCGCACGAGGGGCCAGAACAGCACGAGCACGCCGGTGGCGATGAGGCTCGTCCAGACCTGCGTTCGTCCACCCTCGCTGAACATCATCACGGCGATCACCGCCGCGATGCACGCGATCAGCAGGATGTTGAGCCAGGGGTGCAGCCACATCTTGAGCTTGAGGTTCGCGACCTCCTCGGGCGTCATCTTCTGACGGAGCCGCCACTGCGTGAGGGCGATGAAGACGTAGACGAACAGGGCGACGAGTCCGGCCGAGTTCATGATGAAGTCGAAGATCCCTGACCCCGGCGTCAGGAAGTTCACCAGGGTGGCGATGAGTCCTCCGCTGGTCGAGGCCAGCAAAGCCATCACCGGCACGCCGTTCTTCGACTTCTTCGCCACGATCTTCGGCGCGAAGCCCTGCTCGGCGAGGGCCGCGAACATGCGCGATGCCGAGTAGAGACCCGAGTTCAGCACCGAGATGACCGCGGTGAAGATCACGAGCTGCATGATGATGCTCGCGCCGGGAATGCCGAACTGCTCGAGAGCGTAGGTGAACGGCGCATTGGCCACATCGGTCGGAACCGGCAGCTCGTTCCAGGGAACGACGGTGACGATGATGAGCACGGAGCCGACGAAGAACAGCAGGATGCGCCAGATGATCGTGCTCGTCGCCTGACGGATGCCCTTGGCAGGGTCTTCCGACTCGGCGGAGGCCATCACGGCGATCTCGGTGCCGAAGTACGAGAAGATCACCAGCGCGACTCCTGTGAAGGCGACGCCGAAGCCGTTCGGCGCGAAGCCGCCGTGCTCCCACAGGTTCGAGATCGAGACCTCGGAGTTCGGCCACAGCCCGAAGGCGAACAGCAGACCGGCGCCGAGGAAGACGACGATCGCGAGCACCTTGACGCTGGCGAGCCAGAACTCGACCTCGCCGAAGGCGCGGACGGAGATGATGTTCGTGCCGACGAAGATGCCGATCAGGATCAGCGACCAGGCCCATGACGGGACCGCGGGGAACCAGCTCGCCATGGTCTCGCCGCCCAGCACCGCCTCGTAGGCCAGCACGCCGACCCAGAAGTACCAGTACAGCCAACCGACGAGATACGCGGCCCAGTTGCCGAGGCCCACTCGTGCGTACTCCATGAACGAGCCGATGGCGGGCCGCGACGCCGCCATCTCGCCGAGCATGCGCATGGCGAGGAAGACGAGAAGCCCGCCGATGAGATACGACAGCACCGCCGCCGGCCCGACAGCGCGGATGACGTTGCCCGATCCGACGAAGAGGCTCGCCCCGATGATTCCACCGAGGGTGATCATGGTGACGTGGCGCGACCGCAGCTTCTTCGCCTGAGGCCTCTCGACGGGGACGAGGCCGGCCGTCGTCTCCGGCGAGACCGGCCTCTCCCACGATGATTCTGACCGTTCGTTCATCTCGAAGCTGCCTTTCGTTGCGATGCGGCCCATGCGTCGAGACCGTTGTTCAGAGCTGTCTCGCCGCCCGAGAAGGACACGGAGGAGATGCCATGGTGGCACGTTGGTGTGGTGCCGCGCAGTATTTCGGTGGACTGATCGCGGCCGGCCCCTCGCCCGAACGTACACAGGGCCCCGCCAGATCGGCGGGGCCCTGTGTACTCGGCGTGTGCGGGTCAGTCGCCGGCGAGGGATGCAGCGCCGATGATGCCCGAGTTGTTGCGGTGGATCGCCGGGACGATCGGGGTCTTGAGGTCGAGCAGCGGGAGGAAGTCTCCGGCGTTCTTCGACACGCCGCCGCCGACCACGAACAGGTCGGGGCTGAAGAGGAACTCGATGTGCGAGTAGAACTTCTGCAGACGCTCGGCCCACTCCGCCCAGCTCAAGCCCTCGCGCTCGCGCGCGGACGTCGCGGCATAGGTCTCGACCGACTCGTACTCTCCGAAGTTCAGGTGTCCGAGCTCGGTGTTCGGCAGCAGCACGCCGTCGTAGAGGAACGCCGAACCGATTCCCGTGCCCAGGGTGGTGAGCAGCGTGAAGCCGCGCACATCGCGGGCCGCACCGTGGCGAGCCTCTGCGACGCCGGCGGCATCGGCGTCGTTCACGAAGACGATGTTGCGTCCGAGGCCGTCGCGGAAGAAGCGCTCGGCATCGAAGTCGACCCACTCCTTCGAGACGTTGGCGGCGGAGAGCGTCTTGCCGCGCTTGACGATGGCGGGGAATGCCACGCCGAGGGGGAGAGTCGAGTCCTTGACGTCGAGGGTCTTCAGCACGGTCTGCACCGCCTCGAGGACATCCTGCGGAGATGCGCCCTTGGGAGTGGGCACGCGCACCCTGTCCGAGGCCATGATGCCGTGCTCCAGGTCGACGAGACCTGCCTTGATACCCGTGCCGCCGATGTCGACGCCGATCGCTTTTGCCATGGTCGATAGCTTAGCGACCGACGTCAGCGCCGATAGGATCGATGACACCACGTGAAGAAGGGGATCGGCCATGTCGAACGGCGATGAGAAGTACTGGTACAACCTGGAGACCGGCCAGGTGGAGTTCGGGATGATCTCCGCGTCGGCCGATCGCGTCGGGCCCTTCGACACCGAGGCCGAGGCTTCTCGGGCTCCCGAGAAGCTCAAAGAGCGCTCGCGCGCCTGGGCCGAGGAGGAAGCGGCCGAGAGCGGCTGGGACGCCGGCACCGGCAAGGGCGCTGAGTGACCGTGGACAAGCAGAGAGATTTCGTCCTCCGGACGATCGAAGAGCGCGGCGTCAAGTTCGTCCGCCTGTGGTTCACCGATGTCATCGGCACTCTCAAGTCCGTCGCGATCGCGCCGGCTGAGGTGGAGGGCGCGTTCGCCGAGGGGATCGGGTTCGACGGCTCTGCCATCGAAGGTCTGACCCGCAGCTACGAGTCCGACCTGCTCGCACAGCCCGACCCCACCACGTTCCAGACCCTGCCGTGGCGTGGCGAGATCGACCCGACTGCGCGCATGTTCTGCGACATCACCACGCCCGACGGGCGTCCGGCTGTGTCCGACCCGCGCCACGTGCTCAAGCGCACCCTCGCGAAGGCCGCCGATGCCGGGTTCACCTTCTACACGCATCCCGAGATCGAGTTCTACCTGCTCAAGTCGTCGTCGTTCGGTCCTGAGGGTCCGGTGCCGGTGGACTCTGCGGGTTACTTCGACAACGTGCCCGGCGGCACCGCGCACGACTTCCGTCGTCGCTCGGTGCGGATGCTCGAAGACCTCGGCATCTCGGTGGAGTTCAGCCACCACGAGGGCGGGCCGGGGCAGAACGAGATCGACCTCCGCTATGCGGATGCGCTCACCATGGCCGACAACGTGATGACGTTCCGTACGGTCATCAAGGAGGTCGCGATCGAACAGGGCGTCTACGCGACGTTCATGCCGAAGCCTCTGAGCGGCCACCCGGGAAGCGGCATGCACACGCACATGTCGCTCTTCGAGGGGGAGCGCAACGCGTTCTACGAAGAGGGCGCCAAGTACCAGCTGTCCAAGACCGGGCGTCACTTCATCGCCGGCCTTCTGCGGCACGCCAACGAGATGGCGGCGGTGACCAACCAGTTCGTCAACTCGTACAAGCGACTCTGGGGCGGCGACGAGGCTCCGAGCTTCGTCACGTGGGGCCACAACAATCGCTCCGCGCTCGTCCGGGTGCCGATGTACAAGCCCAACAAGGGCGGCTCGTCGCGCGTCGAGTACCGCGCGCTCGACTCTGCAGCGAATCCCTATCTCGCCTACGCGCTCATGCTCGCGGCGGGGCTCAAGGGCATCGAGGAGGAGTACGAGCTGCCGCCGGAGGCCGAGGACAACGTGTGGTCGCTCAGCGACGCCGAGCGTCGTGCGCTGGGCTACTCGGCGCTGCCGGCGAGCCTCGACCACGCGCTCGAGTACATGGAGAGCTCCGAGCTCGTCGCCGAGACGCTCGGCGAATCGGTCTTCAACTACGTGCTTCTGAACAAGCGCAAGGAGTGGGAGGCCTACCGTGGCCAGGTCACGCCGCTCGAGCTGAAGAACAACCTCGAGCTGCTCTGAGCGTCGCCCATGGCCCGTTCGGACGACTCTGTCTCGCTCTCCGCGCTGGCCAGGCTGGGGTTCGCCGAGCTCAGCGAGGCGGCGGCGAACCTCACCGAGCTCGCGACGCTGATCGGTGTCGACCGGTCGCTTCTGCTCGCTGAGGCGGACGCTGCTGATCCCGACGCGGCGGTCGAGGGGATGCTGCGCGTGGCGCGGCGCGATGCGGCACCGATCGCAGCTGTGTTCGCAGACCAGCGGGCGCGCAGACGCGCATGGCGGGTGTTCGGGTCGTCACAGGGCTTCGCCGACTTCTTCCTCAGGCATCCGACAGAAGTGTCGGTGCTGGCTGACCGATCGACGGGGCTGCCGTCGGCAGACGAGCTGCGCGAGCGCATGCTCGACGCGGTCGGCGCGCGCGACGGCTTCGCCGATTCGGGCGACGACAGTGCAGTGGTCACGCTGCGCGTGGCCTACCGGCGCAACCTCGCACTGATCGCCGCGATCGATCTGACGGCGTACAACCCGGTGCGGATCGTCGCCGATGTCGCAGCGGCGCTGGCCGATATCGCCGGCGCTGCGTTGGAGGCGTCGCTGGCCATCGCCCGTCGACGGCTCGTCGACACGATGAGTCGCGACCAGGTCGCTGCCACGCAGCTCGCCATCATCGGCATGGGCAAGGCGGGCGCACGCGAGCTGAACTACGTCAGCGACGTCGACGTGATCTTCGTCGGGGGAACCGCAGACGAGGATGTCGTCTCGGAATCGCGGGCGATCGACATCGCGACGCGCCTTGCGAGGGAGACGATGCGCGGCCTGAGCGGCATCGAGGTCGAACCGCCGCTCTGGGAGGTCGACGCGGCGCTCCGTCCAGAAGGCAAGCAGGGGGCGCTGGTGCGATCACTCGGCTCGCACCTGGCGTATTACGACCGTTGGGCCAAGAGCTGGGAGTTCCAGGCGCTGCTGAAGGCGCGGCCTCTCGCAGGCGATCCCGAGCTCGGCGCCGAGTACATCGCCGCGGTGCAGCCCAAGGTGTTCTCCAGCGCCGCGCGGGAGAACTTCGTCGACAGCGTCCAGCGCATGCGCGAGCGGGTCATGGAGCACATCGACCCCGAGGATGCGCCGTACCAGCTCAAACTGGGCTCCGGTGGACTGAGGGACATCGAGTTCACCGTGCAACTCCTGCAGCTCGTGCATGGCCTCACCGACCCGAGCCTGCGCACCCGCGGCACGTTGGAAAGCCTCGACGCGCTGGTCGAAGGCGGCTACATCGGTCGGGCGGAGGCTGCGTCGTTCGCGGACGACTACTGCGTGCTGCGGCTGATGGAGCACAGGCTGCAGCTCAAAGAGCTCAGCCGCACCCACCTGATGCCTCGCACGCCCGCCGGCCTGCGCGTTCTGGCTCGCAGCACGGGGCTCGGAGAGTCCGGCGAGGCGATCTGGGCTCGTTGGGAGAGCGTCCGGCGTGAGGTGCGCGACATCCACACCCGGCTGTTCTACCGTCCTCTGCTGAGCGCCGTGGCCTCCCTGCCCGAAGAGGAGCGCACCCTCTCGACCGCCCAGGCGCACGATCGCCTCATGGCCATCGGCTTCCGCGACCCGGCGGGCGCTCTGCGACATATCGGCGCGCTCACGACGGGGTTGAGTCGCAAGGCGACCATCCAGCGGCATCTCATGCCGGTGATGGTCCGCTGGTTCGCCGACGGGAGTGACCCGGACTATGCGCTGATCGCGTTCCGCCGCATCAGCGAGCGTCTCGGCGACACCCCCTGGTTCCTCCGGATGCTGCGGGATTCGTCCGGCGCCGCTGAGAGCCTGACGAGGCTGCTGTCGTCGTCACGTTACGTCGGCGAGCTCATGGAATGGATCCCCGAGTCCGTGGCCTGGCTCGACAGCAGCGAGCTCCTGCGTCCGCGCAGCGGCGCGGCGCTCGACGAGGAGGCCAGGGCCATCCAGACGCGTCACAGGAACGTGGGTGACGCACTGCAGGCCGTTCGAGCGCTGCGACGTCGCGAACTGCTGCGCACGGCGATGGGCGGCGTCCTCGATGTGCTCTCGATCGAGCAGATCGCGACCTCGCTCACCGAGATCACCGACGCCACGATCCAGGCGGCGCTGCGCGCGGTCCGGCGTGAGATCGTCACCGCCGATGACGAGGCGTTCGATTTCGCGGTCATCGGCATGGGCCGATTCGGGGGAGCGGAGCTGGGGTTCGGCTCCGATGCCGACATCCTCTATGTGTACGACGCGAACGGCGTCGACCCTCAGCGGGCGCAGTCGCTCGCAACGCGGATCGTCGCAGGACTCCGGGAGCACCTGACCGATCATCGGGTGCCGCTCGACCTGGATGCCGACCTCCGGCCGGAGGGACGCAACGGCCCGGTGGTGCGGTCGATCGAGGCGTATGCCGAGTACTACCGACGCTGGTCGCTGTCGTGGGAGGCCCAGGCTCTGCTCCGAGCACGAGGGGTCGCAGGCAGCGCCACTCTCATCGCGAAGTTCACTGCCCTCGCCGACAGCATCCGTTACCCCGCGGAGGTCGATCTGCAGGGCACCCGCGAGATCAAGCGGATCAAGGCTCGGGTCGAGGGCGAGCGGCTGCCCCAGGGGGTGGATCCGCGTCGTCATCTGAAACTCGGCCCAGGCACGCTCAGCGATGTCGAGTGGCTGGTGCAGCTTCTGCAGTTGCAGCACGCCCACGACGTGCCTGCACTGCAGACCACGTCGACCCTCACCGCCCTCGGGGCTGCGGTCGACGCGGGATTCGTCCCGGCCGATGCCGCCGATCTGCTCCGCGCCGCGTGGTTGCTGTCCAGTCGCCTGCGCTCGGCGATCACCCTGTACACGGGCAAGACGAGCGACGTGCTGCCGACGGATCCGCGCGACCTCGATGCGATCGGTCGGCTGCTCGGTTATCCCGATCGTTCAGCGAGCGTGCTCGACGATGACTACCTGGGGGTGACCCGGCGTGCGCGCCGGGCGTTCGAGCAGCTCTTCTACGGGTAGGCGGTCTCGCGTCGCGTCAAGGGCTGGCGCGCCATTTGCCTTTTCTGCGCCGGTCGCACAGGCTGAGCGCATGACGATCTCGAAGCTCGGTGTGATCTGGAACCCCTCCAAGGTTGACGGGGATTCGCTGCGCGAATCCGTCGCCGCGACGTTCGTCTCCGACGGAGTCGAAACCCCCGTCGAGTGGTGGGAGACCAGCATCGAGGACCCGGGGCGCGGTATGGCCGCCGACGCGGTGGCCGCAGGCTGCGACGTGGTGATCGCCGTCGGTGGAGACGGGACGGTCCGGGCTGTCGCGGAATCGTTGGCGGGCACGGACTCCGCGCTCGGCATCGTGCCGCAGGGCACCGGCAACCTGCTCGCTCGCAACCTCGAGATCCCGTTGAACGACATCCCCGCCGCACTGGAGCGGGTCCGCGACGGCGAGCCGCAGCGGATCGACATGGGCTGGGTCGACCACGACGGCACCGAGCACGCGTTCGTGGTGATGGTCGGCTTCGGCATCGACGCTCAGATGCTGGTGGAGACCGACGAGGACCTGAAGAACCGTGCCGGATGGATCGCATACGTGGAGGCGATGGGGCGTGCCCTGGCCGGCACCGAGATGACCGACATCACCCTCACGCTCGACGATCAGGAGCCGCAGTCCCTCCGCGGTCACACGATGCTGATCGGCAACTGCGGCATGGTGCAGGGCGGCATCCGTCTCCTGCCGGACGCCGTGCTCGATGACGGGCTGCTCGACATGCTGCTCGTCAGCGCCGATGGGCCGCTGCAGTGGCTCGACACCGTCCGCGCCTTCGTCTGGGAGAACGGCATCCGCCGCATGATGGGCAATGTCGACACCGCCGTGAGCACCGACTCGACGACCCACATCTCAGCCGAACGCGTCCGGGTCGAGCTCGCGTCACCGCAGACGTTCGAGATCGATGGCGAGGAAGTCGGAGCGGTCTCCGACTTCACTGTGCGGGTTCAGCCCGCGGCGCTCACCGTTCGCTGAGCGTTCCCGGCGGGACGACTTTGCTGTCCTGCGTCGGGAAGACGACCTTCTGCACGATGATGATGATGCTGGCGGCGACCGGGATCGCGACGAGCGCACCCAGGATCCCGCCGAGCGCGCCGCCGGCGACGGCCGCGATCACGACGAGGGCGCCGGGAACCGCAACCGCCTTGTTCATGATCCGCGGAGACAGGACGTAGGCCTCGATCTGCATGTAGACGAGGTAGTAGCCGAACGCGATGAGCGCGGTGACCGGGCTCGCGATGAGGCAGATCAATGAGTTGATGATCGATGCGCTCAGAGTTCCCACGAGCGGGATCAACGACCCGATGAAGGCGATCAGCGCGAGCAGCGCAGGCACCGGTGCCCCGATGATGCTCAGCACGATGAGGCTCAGGATGCCGTTGATCAGCGCGAGGCTCGCCTGCCCCATCACATAGCGACCGACGGCGCCCGAGACGTCCTCGAGGAGTCCGCCGAAGGTCTCGCGCTGGTACGAGGGGACGAACCGCACCGCGCCGCGCTTCATGCTGCGCAGCGAGGCCATGAAGTACAGGGTCAGGATGAGGACGATCGTGATGCCGGTGAAGCCACCCGCAATGCCGGCGCCGACCGCGAAGACGCCTCCGCTGATGTTCAGGATGTTGCCGGGATCCTGGACGAAGCTCAACACTCCCTGGGCCGCGTCGTCGAAGGTGGAGCCGAATTGTTCGCTCACGTCCTTGAACCATGCACTGGCCATGAAGTCCTCGACCATCTGGGGGCCGTCCTGGATCAGATTGGTCACCTGTTCGACGAGGAGAGGGACGATCGCGAGGATGATGCCCGCGAAAGCCAGGATCACGACGGAGACCACGATCGCGACTGCGGCCGGTCGGGGGAGCCTGCGCTCGATGAACGACACGATCGGATCGAGCCCGAGGGCCAGGAAGAGCGCGACTCCGATGTAGACCAGCACGGTCGCGAGCTGATTGACGATTCCGCCGAGCAGCAGTGCGACCAGCACACCGAGCGCACCGAGCAGGCCGAACATGAAGGGGTTGATCCGGGCGATCGCCGCCGCCGCGGTCTTGGGCTGAGCCGGGGGAGTCTCGGTCGTATGGACCCTGTTCGACTGCAGCCTGTCGTTCTTGCGGCGCATGATGGCCCCTCGCTCTTGTTCGTTCGGACCCCTCAGTTGACCAGTCGGTGCGGGGGAAAGCAAGCGCGACACGGCCACGCTCCTTGTGGTGTATGACGTGGTGGATGTCGGATGCCTGTGCGATCGTTCACGCATGGATGCCCTGACACTCAGACCCTGGTCCGCGGGTGATCTCGAGCTGCTGCGTGTGGCGAACACTCCGGGGATGACGGCCCATCTGAACGGCGTCGAGACCGAGCAGCAGCTGCTCGACCGCAACGCCCGCTACCTCCGGCTGTGGGACTCGGGAGAGGCGAGGATGTTCGTCATCGAGGACGAACATCGTCGTTCGCTGGGTTCGATCGGGTTCTGGAACTCCGAGTGGCGTGACGTGCCGGCGTTCGAGACGGGGTGGTTCGTGATCCCTGACGCGCAGGGGAGAGGCGTGGCTTCCCGGGCTCTCGGTCTGCTGATCGATGATGCGAGAGCGCACCGTGGTGACCGCAGGCCCCTGACGGCATTCCCCTCGGTGGAAAACGCGGGGTCGAACGGCGTGTGCCGTCGCAGCGGGTTCGAGATGGTGGGCACCTTCACCGACACGTTCCGCGGTGCAGAGCTGACGATGAACGAATGGGTGCTGGATCTCGTCGGCTGAGCGCGCGCTACTCGGCCGTCTCGGGCTTGTCGCCCTTCTCGCCCTTCGGTGACGATTCGAACGCTGCGCCGAACGCGACGCCCAACGCCAGGCCGAACGCAACCCCGACGCCCACGTTGTCGAACAGCAGCATCCCTGCCCCCGCACCGATCGGAAGCCCGATCGCCATCCCGAGAGCGATGCCGACACCCGGCTTCTTCGTCGAGTTCTCGGTTGCTTCGGAGTTCTCGTCTGATGCGGTCATACGCAGCACGATACGTAGTCGGGCGAGCACCCACATCCCCCACAAGACGGACATGGTGCGGTCTGCGGCGGGCAGGAAGACGAGAACGCCCCCGGGCCGTAGCTCGAGGGCGTTCTCGGAGAATTCTGCGGATCAGACGCCGAAGTACAGCTCGTACTCGAACGGGTGCGGACGCTGAGCCATCGGCAGAATCTCATTCTCGTACTTGTACGAGATCCAGGTCTCGATGAGCTCCTCGGTGAACACGCCGCCCTCGAGGAGGAACTGGTGGTCCGCTTTCAGGGCGTCGAGCGAGTCCAGCAGGGAGTTCGGGACCTGGGGGATGTTCTTGGCCTCCTCGGGAGGAAGCTCGTAGAGGTCCTTGTCGACGGGCTCGTGCGGCTCGATGCGGTTCTTGATGCCGTCGAGACCTGCCATGAGCTGTGCCGCGAACGCCAGGTACGGGTTGCCCGAGGCGTCGGGAGCGCGGAACTCGATGCGCTTGGCCTTCGGGTTGGAGCCCGTGATCGGGATGCGGATGGCAGCCGAGCGGTTTCCTGCGGAGTAGACCAGGTTGACCGGCGCCTCGAAGCCCTTGACCAGACGGTGGTAGCTGTTCAGGGTCGGGTTCGTGAACGCCAGCACGGCCGGGGCGTGTGCCAGGAGTCCGCCGATGTACCAGCGGGCGACATCGCTGAGCTGGCCGTAGCCGGCCTCGTCGTAGAACAGCGGCTTGCCGTCGTTCCAGAGCGACTGGTGCGTGTGCATGCCCGAGCCGTTGTCGCCGTAGAGCGGCTTCGGCATGAAGGTGGCGACCTTGCCCCACTCCTCGGCGGTGTTCTTGACGATGTACTTGAACTTCAGGATGTCGTCCGCCGAGTGCACCATGGTGTCGAAGCGGTAGTTGATCTCCTGCTGGCCCGCGGTGCCGACCTCGTGGTGCGAGCGCTCGAGGATGAATCCGGCTTCGATCAGCTTCAGGGTGATGTCATCGCGCAGGTCAGCGGTCTTGTCGACCGGGCTGACGGGGAAGTAGCCGCCCTTGTACGGGGTCTTGTTGGCGAGGTTTCCGCCTTCTTCCTCGCGACCGGTGTTCCACGCGGCCTCTTCGGAGTCGACCTTGTAGAAGCTCTCGCCGGCGGTGACCGAATAGCGCACGTCGTCGAAGATGTAGAACTCGGCCTCGGGGGCGAAGAATGCGGTGTCGGCGATGCCGGTCGATGCGAGGTACTTTTCGGCCTTCTTGGCGACCTGGCGCGGGTCCTTCGAGTAGATCTCTCCGGTGCGGGGGTTGTAGATGTCGAAGATCATCACGAGGGTGCTTGCCTCGCGGAAGGGGTCCATGTAAGCCGTGGTGACATCAGGGATGAGCTGCATGTCGGACTCGTGGATGCTGGCGAAGCCGCGGATCGAGGAGCCGTCGAACAGCTGCCCGTCCACGAAGAAGTCCTCGTCGACAGTGGCCGCAGGGATGTTGAAGTGCTGCTGCACACCCGGGAGATCAGTGAATCGGATGTCAAGGAACTTGACGTCGTTCTCCTTGATGAAGGTCAGCACCTCGGACGAATCTTTGAACATGTACGACTCCTGGATTGCGGATCGATGGCTTCACGGCCATTGTGCACAGTACGTGCGGGGCGTTACTCCACGGTATCCGCTTTGTTTCCAGCATGTTACGCGCCGGTAGGCTGATGACGTGACGGATGCTGTGAACACGTACCCCGGAGAACGACTCGGAATGCCGCAGGCGGGGACGGGCAGCATCGCCCGCCCTGGGCGGCGGATCGGGGCTCTCCTCATCGACTACGTCGCTGCGACGATCATCGCCACCGGCTTCCTCGGATACGACCAGTTCGCACTGCCCGCAGAGGCAGGCCTGACGATGTTCGCGCCGATGGGCGTGTTCGCCCTGCTGCAGATCCTGTTCATCCCGACGGCGGGCGGCAGCCCCGGACACCGCATCCTCGGCATGCGCGTCGTACGCCTCGGCGGTGGTTGGGTGGGAGTGTGGCGGCCGATCGTGCGCACGCTGCTCATCGTCATCGTGATCCCGGCGGTCATCTGGGATGCCGACCAGCGAGGTGTTCACGACAAGGTGACGGGACTCGTTCTCATCCGCGCCTGACGCGGTTCACTCCTTGCCGCGGTTGCGGCGTCGTGCCTCGCGCGGTGCGCGACCTCCGAGGAACGAGCGGGCGGGGTCGACGACATAGCCCTGTCGCAGCGCCTCGCGACCGATGAGCATGCGGAAGCCCATCTCATCTCGGTTGCTCAATGTCACCTCGGCGAGCACCTCTCGGTCATGCAGACGAATGAGCATCTCGACGACGAGTCGCTCCTGCGCATGGCCGGAAGAGCTGCGCACCGCGCGGCGATCGTGCACCGGGGATTCGACGATCACGGCATCCTCCTGGCTGTCCTGCCAGGGCTTCACCCGGAACCGGACCCACGACACGCCGTCGCGCTCGAACTCCTGGATCTCGAATGCGTGCAGCGAAGAGGTGCGGGCGCCCGTGTCGATCTTGGCTTTGAGCCAGTCCACACCGAGATCGGGCAGGCTCACCCATTCTCGCCACCCGATAAGGGTGTTTGAATGGGATGACTTACTCACCCGACCATCCTGGCAGGAAATCCCCCGTGAAGATCGCAGTGCTCTCCCGCGCGCCGCAGGCGTACTCCACCCAACGGCTGCGCGCCGCCGCGCTCCAGCGAGGTCACAACGTCAAAGTGCTGAACACGCTGCGCTTCGCGATCGATCTCACGGCCGACGAGCCGGACCTGCACTACCGCGGGCGTCAGCTCAGCGACTACGACGCGATCCTGCCCCGAATCGGCAACTCGATCACCTACTTCGGCACAGCCGTGGTCCGCCAGTTCGAGCAGATGGACGTGTACACGCCGAACACGGCGAACGGGATATCGAGTGCCCGCGACAAGCTCCGCGCGAACCAGATCCTCTCGCGCCACAACATCGCGATGCCGCCCACGGCGTTCGTGCGCAACCGCGCCGATGTGCGGCCCGCCATCGAGCGCGTCGGCGGCGCTCCTGTCGTCATCAAGCTCCTCGAGGGCACGCAGGGGATCGGCGTCATCCTCGCGCCGCAGGTGAAGGTCGCTGAGGCGATCATCGAGACGCTGCACTCGACCAAGCAGAACGTGCTCATCCAGAAGTTCATCTCCGAGAGCCGCGGTCGGGACATCCGCGCGCTCGTGGTGGGAGACCGGGTGGTGGCGGCGATGCGACGGTCCGCAGCCGGAGACGAGTTCCGCTCGAACGTGCATCGCGGGGGCTCTGTCGAAGCCGTCGAGCTCGACCCCATCTACGAACGCGCGGCTGTTCGCTCTGCCCAGATCATGGGCCTGCGCGTCGCCGGAGTCGACATGCTCGAGGGCGACGAGGGCCCGCTGGTCATGGAGGTCAACTCCTCGCCAGGGCTCCAGGGCATCGAGACGGCCACCAAGCTCGACGTCGCCGGGGCGATCATCGACTACATCGCAGGGCAGGTGGCGTTCCCCGAGATCGATGTGCGTCAGCGCCTGACGGTGTCGACCGGCTACGGCGTCGCCGAGCTGATGGTGCACGGCGCGGTCGATCTCGTCGGCAAGACGCTCGGCGAGGCCGGACTCTGGGAGCGTGACATCACGGTGCTCACGTTGCACCGCGGCGTCTCCGTCATCCCGAACCCGCGAAAGCACGTCGTCCTCGAGGCCGAGGATCGACTCTTCTGCTTCGGCAAGCTCGACGAGATGCGATCCATGGTGCCGGAGCGCCGGCGTCGCCGCGCCAAGGTCCGCCGCCTCCCGCGTCAGCCGCTCTCCGAGTGAAACGACGAAGCGCGGCCGCCTCTCGAAAGAGGACGGCCGCGCTTCGTCGTATGCAGGCGTCAGATCAACGAGGGCGCTGCGCTCGGACCTTCGTGGGGTCGATGCCCTTCGGGATCGGCAGCGAGGAGATCGACTGCGACACCGACTCGATGCGTCGGATGACGGCGCCCATGGTGGCCTTGTCGATGACCTTCGGAAGCTTCTTGATCGTCTTGGCGAGGTCGGCGATGGCGACGTCGTCATCGCCGTGGCCGACGTAGAGCACGGTGACAGGCACGCCGTGGGCGACGCGGGCGGCCTTGCTGCGCTCGTCGTTCACGAGGCGGGTCAGGCGTCCGCGTGAGCCCTCTCCGACGACGACGACCCCGCCGCGTCCGACCGTGCGGTATACGGCGTCCTGCGTCTTGGGGTTGATCCCCACCGGCGTCTCGGAGCCCTGCCAGTTGCGACCGAGGCTGGTGCTGAGCACGTGGCCCGTGGCACCGGGCATTCCGTCGATCTTCTGGTACATCGCGGAGGTAGACAGGCGCGTCATCAGGAACATCGCGCCGAGCAGACCCAGCATCAGGCCCGAGATGCCCCAGAGGATGAGGGTCCACACCTGGAACGGCGGGATCAGGTAGCCGACGATGAGGCCGATGAGCACACCGACGACCAACAGCGCGATCTGAGCCCAGGGCAGCCAGGGGTAGATCTCTCTCGTGAACTTGAAGAGGGACTTGATCTGGGAGAAGAATCCCGGACGCTTCTCGGGCGCGGACGTGCGGTTTGCCATGTGCATAAGAATACCGACTCCGGGAGGCGCTCATGGCGTCGTTCGCGTCAGGCGGATTCCTGGTCGCAATCCTCCTCTGCACAGTTCGTCGATCCCCGCGGAAGCGTCCACATCGCGCCTCCCTCCCACACAGGCTCCGTGCGATGCACTGACATGGGGTGATGGCAGATACAGAGGAGCGATCACGAGGGGCGGTGCTCGTGCCGGGTGCGCATCGCGCGATCAGGAGGATCGACGCGGGCGAAGGACCGTACGCGGGAACGCTGGTCACCCGGGGCGGGTCGGTTGCCGTGCAGGTCGACTCGGAGTCGATCAGCGGGTGGGCGGGGTGGGAGCACGCCGGAGACGATCACGTCGCGGGGCCGCTCGACATCGTACGGCGAGCCGACGGGCATGACGTTCTTCTGCCGTGGTGCACGGAGCGGGTCTCCTCGTTCGTCGGACGCCGTGCCGCAGCCGATGCCTCGCTCGCCTCCGGAGAGATAACCACGCTCGTGGCCAGCATCCTGCGCGGTCTGGGCGAGCTCGCGAGAGCCGAGGGGCACGATGAGACCGGCGAGTGGTGGCTCACGGACGACGGACGACCGACGTTCGTGATCGGTGCCGGCGAGACTGCTCGAGCCGCGGCGGCAGCCCTCGTGGAGCGGTTGCGGGAGGATTGTGCCGACCGCACGCTCGCTCGTCTGCTCGTCGTGATCGAGGAAGGGCTCGGCGCCCAGACCGCGAGACCGGGGATGCCGGCTCGTCAGCTCGAGAGGTGGGAGGCCGAGCTGTTCGACACGGCGGCTCCGAAACCGCTGAAGCGAGATGTGCATGCGCCAGCGCTGGCAAGGCATGCCGATGCGGCGAGGCATGCGGTCGTCGCACGGCCCGTCGCGCGGCGCCATCTGAGAACCCGCGCGTCGCTGCCGAGGGACCGCAGCAGAGTCGGGGCACTGTCGTCTCGCCTCGTCGGTGGGATCGTGCATAGCCTCAACGGTTATCGAGACGCCGTCGCCCTCCGGCTCGGGCGCAGACCTAGGCGCGGCGTCGTCGAACCATCCGTCCGTCGAAACGAGTCGGCAGACGTGAGCACCGCAGATGGTGGGCGTGCTCCCGGGAGACGCAGTCGACGAACGATCGTCGCCGCTGCGGCGGCGGCAGTGGTGCTCGCCGGCGGGCTGCTCTGGCCCGGCGGGGCGACGGGGGAGCCTGACGGGGAAGTCGCCCCCGCCGTGCCGAAGAGCAGTGCCCTCGCGAAGGAGGTGCACCGCGTCGCCACCGATTCATCGCCGACGCCCACGTCACCGGCACCGGCTCCGCCGACGCCGGGGGAGGGATCGCCGAGCGACGGATCCGAACCGACGGACCCCGTGGAGGCGGCGCGGATGCTGATCAGTGCGATCGGTATCTGCGGCGAGAACGAGGACAAGGTCTGCGACGGCGCTGTTACTCAAGGGTCTGTCGGTGTCGTCGACGCGTTGGGCGGCGGCAACGACGGAGCCCTGCAGCTTCAATCGGTGGATGAGTACGGAGACGTCGCAGTGATCCGGGTGTCCCCGTCTCACGGCGTCAGCGATGGTGCGGCGTCGGAAGGTGGGGAACGGATGGTGGTGCTCGTACGGATCGCAGAGAAATGGCTGGTCCGCGACGTGTATGACGTCGCGGACCAGCCAGGGTGATGCTGTGGTCAGGCTCCGAGCTGAGCGGCGAACTGCGCCGACTCGAGGCGGGCCTTCACCGCGCCGAGGAAGCGGGCGGCGTCGGCTCCGTCGATGATGCGGTGGTCGTACGAGAGCGCGAGGTACACGTACGAGCGCACGGCGATCGCGTCCGCTCCACCGACCTTGACGAGACCGGGACGCTTGACGACCGTTCCGGTGCCGAGGATCGCGGACTGCGGCAGGAACACGACGGGGGTGTCGAACAGCGCGCCACGCGAACCGGTGTTGGTCAGCGTGAACGTTCCGCCGGCGAGCTCGTCGGGCTTCAGCTTGTTGTCACGCGTGCGCGCGGCGAGGTCGGCGATCTCGTGGGCAATCTCCGCGATGTTCTTCGATGCGGCATCGCGCAGGACCGGCGTGAGCAGACCGCGCTCGGTGTCGACGGCGATCGACACGTTCTCGGACTCCGGGTAGACGATGTTCTCTCCGTCGACCGTGGCGTTCACGATCGGGAAGGCGCGCAGTGCCTCGGCGGCAGCCAGAGCGAAGAACGGCAGGAACGACAGCTTGTCGCCGGTCTTCTCGAGGAACGATCCCTTGACGCTGTCGCGGTACTCCGCGAGAGCTGTCACATCGACCTCGACCACCGTGGTGAGCTGAGCAGTCTGCTGCATCGACTCGACGGCGCGCTTCGCGAGCACCTTGCGCAGACGTGACATCGGCTGGGTGGTGCCACGCAGCGGCGACACCTCGAGCGGAGCCGGTGCGGCAGGAGCGGCGGCTGCAGCGGGTGCAGACGAGGCGCTCTCGGCGGCCTTGAGGACGTCCTCCTTGCGGATGCGTCCTCCGACACCGGTGCCGGTGACGCTGGCGAGGTCGACGCCCTGCTGCGAGGCCAAGCGGCGCACGAGCGGGGTGACGTACAGGTTGTCGCTCTCGGTCGGAAGTGACAGCTTCTGCTCGGCCTGAGCCGGAGCCGCCGCGGCGCCGCCGGTGGCCTGCTCCGGAGCCGCCTGTGCGGGTGCCGCCACGGGCGCCTCGGCAGCCGGCCGCTCTGCGGGCTTGTCGACCGGGGCCTCCGAGACCGACTCCTTGGCCTCGGGCGCTTCGGCAGCAGACGGCTGCGCGGCAGGAGCCGGGGCTTCTGCCGCGGGCGCGGGTGCGGGTGCCTCTGCCGGTGCGGCCGCGGGGGCCGCTCCGGAGCCGACGCGAGCGAGGACAGCGCCCACCTCGACGGTCTCGTCTTCGGCTGCGACGATCTCCTGCAGCACACCGGCGACGGGCGACGGGATCTCGGTGTCGACCTTGTCGGTGGAGATCTCGAGCAGAGCCTCGTCGACCTCGACCGTGTCGCCGATCTGCTTGAGCCAGCGGGTGACGGTGCCTTCGGTGACGCTCTCGCCGAGTTCCGGGAGGACGATGTCAGTGGCGTCGCCGGCGGGTGCGGTCGCGGGAACCGCCTCGGCGGCAGCGGGCGCGGCGGCTTCGGGCTCTGCGGGAGCCTCGGCCTGCGGCGCGGCCGGCTCTGGGACCTCCTCAGCGGCGGGGGCAGCGGCCGCGGGGGCGTCATCTGCCGGAGCGGAGGCGCTGCCGTCGCCGATGCGCGCGAGCAGCGCGCCGACCTCGATGGTCTCGTCCTCGGCGACGAGGATCTCCTCGATCACACCGGTGACAGGAGAGGGGATCTCGGTGTCGACCTTGTCGGTCGAGATCTCGAGCAGGCCCTCATCCGCCTGAACGGTGTCTCCCACCTGCTTGAGCCAGCGGGTGACGGTGCCCTCTGTGACGCTCTCGCCGAGAGGGGGGAGGACGACGGATGTGCTCATGACTGAGTCTCCTTCAGGAAGTTAAATGACGCGTGTCTAGCTTAGTGAACTGTTCACCGGTTGGTGTTCAGAGGGCGTGCAGGGGCTTTCCCGCGAGGGCGAGGAAGGCTTCGCCGAGTGCCTCGCTCTGCGTGGGATGCGCGTGGATCAGGGGAGCGATGTCCTCGGGGTGGGCTTCCCATGCGACGGCCAGCTGGCCCTCGGTGATGAGCTCGCCCACACGGTCGCCCAGCAGGTGGACGCCGATGACGGGGCCGTCTTTGCGTCGGACGACCTTCACCAGCCCGCCGGTGCCGATGATCTCGCTCTTGCCGTTCCCAGCGAGGTTGTACTCGTAGGCCACCACGGCATCCGCGCCGTGCTCGGCGACGGCCGCTTCTTCAGTGACGCCGACGGACGCGACCTCGGGGCTCGAGTAGGTGACCTTCGGGATCTGGATGTCGGGGACATGAGCGGGCGAGAGCCCGGCGATGCGTTCTGCGACCGCGATGCCCTGCTGGAATCCGCGGTGCGCGAGCTGCAGCCCGGGTGTGATGTCGCCGACGGCCCACACTCCGGGGACACCGGTCCGGAGGTCCTCGTCGACAGCGACGAAGCCGCGGTCGAGCGTCACCCCCGCCTCTTCGAAGCCGAGGTCGGTCGTGACGGGTCCGCGACCCACGGCGACGAGCAGATAGTCCGCGGTGAACTCTTTGCCGTCCTCGAGTGTGACGGTGACCGAGCTGTCGTCCTGGGTGGCGTTCTGGAAGCGGACGCCGAGCGAATACTGGATTCCACGGCGCCGGAACGCCCGCTCGAGTCCCTTGCTCATCGCGATGTCCTCGTTCGGGACGAGGTGGGGCAGTGCCTCGATGATGGTGACCTCGGTGCCGAACGAGCGCCACACGCTCGCGAACTCGACGCCGATGACGCCACCGCCGAGCACCAGCACACGCTCGGGGATCACATCGAGGGACAGCGCCTGCTCGCTGGTGAGGATCCGGCCGCCGATGTCGAGCCCGGGAAGAGTCCGGCTGTACGAGCCGGTGGCGAGGACCACGTCTGTGCCGACGTAGACGTCGTCACCCACGCTCACCGAGCGGTCGGCGTTGAGGCGGCCGAAGCCCGCGACGGTGGTGATGCCTCGAGCCTTCACCAGGCCCTCGAGACCCTTGTACTTCTTCGCGACGATTCCCTCGCGGTAGGCGCGGACCCCTGCGGGATCGATTCCCTCCAGAGTCGCCGAGATGCCGACATGCGCGGCGTCGCGCACATGCTCAGCGACCTCCGCCGCGTGCAGCAGCGCCTTCGTGGGGATGCAGCCGCGGTGAAGGCACGTGCCGCCGACCTTGTCCTTCTCGATGAGCGCGACGGTCTTGCCGAGTTCGCTCGCACGCAGGGCGGCGGCGTACCCGCCGCTGCCTCCGCCCAGGACGACGATGTCGAAGGTGTGCGTGGTCATGGTCATGCCTCCTTGTGGGATGCTTCGGCGAACGCGATAATCGATCGGACCATCGCCCCTGTGGGGCCCTTGTCGGTGAAGCCGTACGGAGCACCGTTGTGCTCGCCGGAACCCGCGATGTCGAGGTGCACCCAGGGGATGCGGGGGGCGTCCTTCTCGTCGGAGACGCGGCCGACGAATCGGCGCAGGAAGAGCCCGGCGTACGAGGCTCCCCCCATGCGGTCGCTCATGTTGGCGTTCTGCATATCGGCGATGGGGGAGTCGAGCGAGTCCTCCATGTACTCGGGGAGTGGCATGTGCCAGGCCAGTTCGTCGGCCGCGTCGGTCGCGGTGAGGAACTCGGCGACCGCATCGTCGTCACCGAACACGCCGGTGTGACGGTGTCCGAGGGCCATGACGATCGCGCCGGTGAGAGTAGCGACGTCGATGATGACGTCGGGGTTCTCGCGGCTGGCCGCCACGAGGCCGTCGGCCATGACCAGGCGGCCCTCGGCATCCGTGTTCGGGACCTCGACGGTCGTGCCGTCGAGGATGCGGATGACGTCGCCGGGACGCAGCGCGCGCCCTGAGGGCATGTTGTCGGTGATGCAGAGCCAGGCCGTGACGTGCACAGGCAGGCCGAGGGTGGCGATCGCGCGCAGCGCGGCGGCACTCGTCGCCGCGCCTGCCATGTCGAACTTCATGCCGACCATCGACGCGGCCGGCTTGAGCGAGAGTCCGCCGGTGTCGAACGTGATTCCCTTGCCGACGAGGGCGATGTGGCGTGTCGCATTCGCAGGCGCGTAGTCGAGCCGCACGAGACGCGGCGGCCTGTCGGAGCCCTGAGCGACGCCGAGGATACCGCCGAATCCCTGCTCGGCGAGGGCGTCCTCGTCGAGGATCTCGACGGTGACGTCTGCCAGACCCGCGACGCTGTCTGCCGCGCTCTGCGCGAGCTGTGTGGGGCTCTGCCACTCGGCGGGGACGAACACGAGGTCCTTGACCAGGGCCACTGCCTCTCCGACGGCGATCGACCTGGAGAGGGCGGCGTCTTCGAGTTCTGCGTGCAGCAGGACTGAGGATGCGCGGCTCTTGCCCGATTCCTTGCGGTAGCCGTCGAACCGATAGCCGCCGAGCACCGCACCGTCTGCGGCGGGCGCGGCGAAGCCCTCGAGGCCCGGTGCCAGCGCCACGGACACCGTCTCGAAGCCGGTCAGTGAACGGAGCGCGGCGCCCACCGCGTTGCGCACTGCCTGGGCGTCCGGCGCGCGTCCGACACCGACGACGGCGAACGGCAGGGTCGTCACCTCGGGGGCATAGGCACGGGTGAAGGCCGACGCCGAACCGGTGAAGCCGATGCCCTGCAGCGATTCGGCGAGTCCGGGATAGCCGTTCAGCGACTCCGTCGAGTCCGAGATCTCGGGGATGACCAGCACTGCGGCGTCTGCAGCGCTTCCGGGGAACTGATCTGAGGTGCGCGAGAGCGCGGGAAGCGTCATGACTCCATCCTAGGTCGGCCGCGCGTCCGGTCGCCGAGCGGGTGTTCGCTCTCAGCTTGAAGGTCACCGCCCGGCCGTCCGACGCTGCTCGTAGCATTGACTCATGCCCTTCTCCGGAGAGATCCATGAACGTGTAGCTAACGCGCCGGTCGTGCCGCGCGGACTGCCCCTTGTCCTGCTCCTCACGGGTTTCACCGACGCAGGCAACGCGGTCTCGGGGCTCATCGAGCACCTTCGCGAGACGACCTCTCCCCAGCCGGTCGTGGTCTTCGACAACGACGTGCTCCTCGACTACCGCGCGCGTCGCCCGGTGATCTCGTTCGATCAGGACCATCTGACCGAGTTCCGCCCCGCACGGCTCGAACTGTCGCTCGCGACCGATGCTCTCGGCCAGAAGTTCCTCCTCCTCGCCGGGTACGAGCCCGATTTCGCGTGGAACGAGTTCGCGCGCACGGTGCTCGAACTCGCCGACGAGTTCGAGGTGTCAGGGCTCAACTGGGTGCACTCGATCGCCATGCCCGTGCCGCACACCCGCCCCATCGGCACGACCGTGAGCGGCAACAGGCGCGAGCTCACCGTGGCGCATTCCGTCTGGCGTCCGCGCACGCAGGTGCCGGCTACCGCGGGCCACCTCCTCGAGTTCCGCTTCGCCGAGCACGGCGATCGGGTCGTCGGCTTCGTGCTGCTGGTGCCCCACTACCTCGCCGAGACCGAGAACCCCGACGCCGTGATCGCGGCGGCCGAGAAGCTGATGGCCGCGACCGGCCTGGTGATCCTGCTCGACGAGGTGCAGGAACGCCGAGAGGACTACCGCACTCGCGTCGATGATCAGGTGATCGGCAACGACGAGCTGCAGCAGATGGTGCAGGGGCTCGAGCGCCGGTATGACGCCTATATGGCCGGCCGTGACCCCGAGGACGGGTCGTACGACGAGGGCGGTTTCAACGAGCGCGACCTGCCGAGCGCTGACGAACTGGCGGCAGAGCTCGAGCGCTATCTGGCCTCACGCCCCAGCGGCGACGAGGACAAACCGGGTCGAGGCTGACGTCGAAGGCGCGAACTTCGGCCGATTGCACCTGCATGCCCACACGTGTGCGATACTAGGAGTCTGACCCGTTGTCAATCGATCTTTCCGGAGATCTGACTTGACAAGGGTCTTACTAGTGTCCGAAATGCTCCGGGGCCTGCGAGCGGCCCCGTGAAAGGCGAAACGTGACTCCTGCCACGACGAAGAAGACCCGGACGAAGAAGACCGCCGACGCTCCCGAGGTCGACGCTCCCGTCGAGGAGGCGGCTGAGAAGCCGGCCCCCAAGACGGCAGCGCAGCGGGCCGCTGCCAAGCGCGCGCCCGCGAAGAAGAAGAAGGCCGAAGACATCGTCGAAGACGACGAGACTCCTCCCGCTGCAGAGCCCGACGAGGACGACGAGGACTCGAAGCCGAAGTTCACCGAGCCTCTGCCGACCGGTGCCATCGTCATCTCGTCGAATGACGACGAAGACGTGCCCGTCTACTCGACGCAGATCACCGGTGCGACCGCCGACCCTGTCAAGGACTACCTGAAGCAGATCGGAAAGGTCGCCCTGCTGAACGCGGCCGAAGAGGTCGAGCTCGCGATGCGCATCGAGGCCGGGCTGTTCGCCGAGGAGAAGCTCTCCACGATGACTGCCGCCGAGAAGGCCAGTCAGCTCGGACTCGACCTGCAGTGGGTCGCCCGTGACGGCCAGCGCGCGAAGAGCCACCTGCTGGGTGCGAACCTGCGTCTCGTCGTCTCTCTCGCCAAGCGCTACACCGGTCGCGGCATGCAGTTCCTGGACCTGATCCAGGAGGGCAACCTCGGCCTGATCCGCGCGGTCGAGAAGTTCGACTACACCAAGGGCTTCAAGTTCTCGACGTATGCCACCTGGTGGATCCGCCAGGCGATCACCCGCGCCATGGCCGACCAGGCCCGCACCATCCGCATCCCGGTGCACATGGTCGAGGTCATCAACAAGCTGGCCCGTGTGCAGCGCCAGATGCTGCAGGACCTGGGTCGCGAACCCACACCCGAAGAGCTCAGTCGCGAGCTGGACATGACGCCCGAGAAGGTCGTCGAGGTGCAGAAGTACGGCCGAGAGCCGATCTCTCTGCACACTCCGCTCGGTGAAGACGGCGACAGCGAGTTCGGCGACCTCATCGAGGACACCGAGGCCGTGGTCCCCGCCGACGCCGTGGGCTTCACGATGCTGCAGCGTCAGCTCGAGCAGTTGCTCGACTCGCTGTCCGAGCGCGAGGCCGGTGTCATCCGGATGCGCTTCGGACTCGGTGACGGGCAGCCCAAGACGCTCGACCAGATCGGTGACACGTTCGGCGTGACGCGTGAGCGCATTCGTCAGATCGAGTCGAAGACGATGGCGAAGCTGCGCCACCCGAGCCGCTCGCAGTCGCTGCGGGACTACCTCGAGTGATGCAGGCGAACGAGGGCAAAGCGCTCGAGGCGAGCGTCGACGGCAAGAGCTACGCGCGCATCCCTCTGCGGACGCGCGTCGTCATGCCCGATGACGACCTCGAGTCGGTCGTCATGGAGTACGCGAAGGATGCGGTGCAGCCGGGCGACCTGCTGTTCGTGACCGAGAAGATCGTCGCGATCACGCAGGGCCGGTCGTACCGGCTCGATGAGATCTCGCCGCGACCTCTCGCACGCTTCCTCTCGCGATACGTCGTCCGCACGTCCTACGGGATCGGTCTCGGAATGCCAGAGACCATGGAGATGGCGCTGCGCGAGTGCGGCACCGTGCGGATCCTGTTCGCTGCCGGTGTCTCGGTCATCACCAAGGCCTTCGGGCGCCGAGGCGACTTCTACCGCATCGCCGGCGACAAGGCGCGTGCGATCGACGGCCCGACGAAGAACACGATCCCGCCGTACAACCAGGCAGTCGTGCTCGGCCCGAAGAACCCGCGCGAGGTCGCAGTGCGCCTGAAGAAGATGCTCGGTGGGAACCTCGAAGTGGCCGTCGTCGACATCAACGACATCGGCGGCAACATCCTCGGTTCGACGCTCGACAAGGCAGGCGAGCGTCGACTCGTTCAGATCCTGGGCGACAACCCGCTCGGACAGGCCACGCAGTCGACGCCCATGGGCATCGTCCGCGAGGTCTGAACTCCTCGAGTCGCACGTCGCAGCAAGAAGGCCCGGATGCTCAGCATCCGGGCCTTCTGCATGCCTGTCGTGCGGTCAGAATCCGATCGCGGCCTGATAGCGCGGCTTGTGTCCTGTGCGGATGCCGGTGACGCTCGGCTTGTTCTCGTACACGCCGGCACCCCAGTTGCCCTCGACCAGAACCGGACCGTCGGGGGTGACCACGACATCCCAGCCGACGTACTGGATCTGCGGCACGACACGAGCGACCTGATCCACGAACTCGCGGACCTCATCCATCAACGGCAGCTGGAAGTCGGCGATGGGGAAGCCGGAGTCCGGGTGCGTGACGTGCACGTGACCGTGGGAGTCGTATCCGGAGCCCACGGAGTGACCGCTCTCGTCGAGCATCGTGTAGAAGCCGCCGAAGCTCATCTGGTCGCTCACCGCGCCGCGTCCGAACTTCTGAGCCATCGCGAGGATGTGCGTCTTCTCGCCATCGAAGAACGCGGTGATGCGCGTGGTGTTGACGGTTCCGGGGCAGACGGCCGCGAGATCGGCGTGCTGGCGGATGACCTCTTCGACGAGAACCTGCTTCTTCGACAGGAGCTCGGCATGGAACGCGTCCCAGTCGGTGACGTCGGCGGCGTGATAGCGGTGCACACCGGTGCCCGCCTGCCCGTGGGTCTCCTTGACGACGATCGTGCCCTGGCGCTCGGTGAAGTCACGCAGCTCGTCTGCGTTGCCCTCGGTGATGAGCATCCATTCGCGCTTGAGGAATGCGTCGAAGACGGCGTTGAACTCCGCCTTGTCGTGGAACAGGTGGCGGTAGTCCGGGTGGTCGTACTTCTGGGAGATCTCGTTCGACACCGGGTGGGTCATGAACGTGTCGCGCTCCGCCTTGGTGAGGATCGCGAAGTCGTAGTCGATGTAGTCCTGGAACCCGACGTTGTGCCGCCCGGCGGACCACAACATGTCGACGACAACGAGCGGCACCGCCTTGCCGTGCTGAGATGACGCCTCTTTGGCCCTCTCGATGACCGAGGCGACGTCGATGCGGCGGGCGCGCGCCAGCAGGTAGCGGACGCGGGGCGCGAGGGAAAAGCGTGACATGGATCTCCAAGTTCGGGGTCCCCTCCAGTCTACGGTGGGTGCGCAGGGCATCCTGAGAAGGCGGAGCTAGGCTGGAAACGTGTGTGAGAAGACTTCGAGCTCTCGTCCGCGCGCGATGATCTCGCGGTCGGCGCTGGCGGCCGCATCGACCGCCGCTGTCGCCGCCGGGGGCCGCGTGGCCGACCTTCGCCGGGATGCCTGGGGGCACGGAGTGCTCGCTGTCGCTCACGCCGTCGTCGCGGCCGGCGCGGCGTCCGTGCGGGTCGACTACGCCACAGAGGCGGAGGCGCTGGCGCTCGAGGGCATCGACGCGGTGACGGACGGCGATGCCGATATCGACCCGTTCCTGCTCTACGGTTTGCCTGACCCTGACGGAACTCTGCGGACGAGGCCGGTGATGCGCCTGGTCGGCAGAGTGCTCTCCACCAAGCCGCTGGCCGCCGGAGACGCGGTCTCCTACGGCTACACGCATCGAGCGACGCGCGATACGACTGCCGCACTGGTCACCGGCGGATACGCGCAGGGAATCGTCCGTGCTCTCGGCAACGCCGCCCACGTCGAGATCGAGGGCGTGCAACGGCCGATCATCGGGCGCGTCGCGATGGACGTGTGCGTGATCGATCTGCAGGGCTCTGGCTCCGTCGCCGTCGGAGCCGATGCCACTTATTTCGGAGGGCGCGGACCTGCCGCTCCCTCCCTCGCGAGATGGGGCGCGGTGACAGGACTCACGATCGCCGAGCTCGTCGCCGTCGCAGGCTCCCACGCGGACCGGGGGTGGGAGGCATGAGCCGTCCGGAACTGCGCGTGGACACAGACAGATTCAGGTCGAACATCCGTGCCGTGCGCGATCGCATCGCTCCGTCGGCGCTGATGATCGTGCTCAAGGACGACGCCTACGGTCATGGTCTGCGCTGGGCCGTGGAGGCCGCGAGAGGAATGGGCGTCGACTGGTACGGGGCGTACGACGTCCGCAGTGGAGTCGAGGCCAGGCGTGTGCTGGGTGACACGGGGCGGATCTTCGCCTGGGCCACTTCGACCGATGACGAGGTCGACGAGGCGTTGCGCGCACGCATCGACCTGGGAGTCGGATCAGCGGAGTACCTGTCGCGCATCACGGCGCTGGCTGCGCGACGGGGAGTGCGGGCGCGGATCCATCTGAAGATCGACACCGGACTGCATCGTAACGGGCTGCTTCCGGCTGAGTGGGAACGCACCATCGCCGAGGTGCGCGCCGGTGAGGCCGCAGGGCACCTGGAGCTCGTGGGAATCTGGAGCCATCTCGCCGAGGCGAGCGATGACGAGGACGACGAGGCTCAGACCCTTTTCCTCGACGCCGTGCGCGTGGCGGAGCAGTCGGGCGCGACACCCGAGGCGCTGCACCTGACGGCATCCGCCGCGTCCTGGTGGCGCCCCGAGCTTCGCGGCTCGGTGTCGCGGATCGGAGCGTTCTGCTACGGCGTCCGTTCGGCGGATGGCCCCGATCTTGCCGGGGTGGCACCGGTCGCGGAGCTCACTGCGACGGTCGTCGACATCGTCGACGGTGACGCCGTGGTGGGCATCGGCGCATTCGACGGCATCCCGTCGACGCTGGCAGGGGCCCGAGTCGGCACCCCCGCCGGGGCTCGCGAGCTTCTGCGCATCGACACGGCGACCTCGGTGGTCGAGGGATGGCCGGGAATGCGGCTCGGCGACTCGGTCTGGATGTTCGGCGCAGGAGACCATGGCGAGTCGAGCGCGACGACCCTCGCCGAGCGCATCGACACTGTCGGTGAGGAGATCCTCACCCGACTCACCGCTCGCATCCGACGGGTGAGCGCCCCTTAACGAATGCGGAGCCCGTCAGATGACGGGCTCCGAGGCGGATGTGACCGAAGCTGATCAGTCGATCAGGCGAGCGGTCTCGTCGTGCCAGCTCGTTGCGATGCTGCGGAGCTTCTCTTCGTACTTGCGTCCGTGGTGTGCGCAGAAGAGGAGTTCGGAGCCGTTGACCTCGGCGGCGATGTAGGCCTGAGCGCCACACGAATCACAGCGATCCATGGCGGTCAGGCGGAACTCGACGGCGGAGGTCTCACGTTCGGTCGTTGCGTTCATCATGGTGCCTCCTTGAGTGTCGGGTTCGCTGGTTGGGCGTGTTCAATACAACCACGCTGACGGTGTACGCATGCCCGGTTTGCGGCGTGTTTCGCTCAGCGCGTACGCGGGGGACCCGTCGTGGGGGTTCGCGGGGAGTGTCTGCGGCTCCAGCAGGGGCATCGCGAATAGACTCGGAGATTGTGACCGCCGAGTATTCTGCCCATCATCTCCAGGTGCTCGAAGGGCTCGAGGCCGTCCGCAAGCGTCCCGGTATGTACATCGGTTCGAACGGATCCCCGGGCCTGATGCATTGCCTCTGGGAGATCATCGACAACGCCGTCGACGAGGCCGTCGCGGGCAACGGCTCGAAGATCGACATCATCCTGCACGATGACGGCAGTGTCGAGGTGCACGACCGTGGCCGGGGCATCCCCGTCGACGTCGAGCCGCGCACCGGCCTGACCGGCGTCGAGGTCGTCTTCACGAAGCTGCATGCCGGCGGCAAGTTCGGCGGCGGGTCCTACGCGGCTTCCGGCGGTCTGCACGGCGTCGGAGCTTCCGTCGTCAATGCCCTCTCCGAGCGCCTCGACGTCGAGGTCGACCGCGGCGGCAAGACCTACGCGATGTCGTTCCACCGTGGCGAGCCCGGACTCTTCGCCGACAGCGGCGAGAAGCGACCGGACGCGAAGTTCACGCCGTTCCAGGACAAGAGCGAGCTCCGGGTCGTCGGCAAGGCGCCGCGCGGCACAAGCGGCACGCGCATCCGCTACTGGGCGGATCACCAGATCTTCACGAAGGATGCTGCGTTCCAGCTCAACGATCTGGTGACCCGCGCGCGTCAGACGGCCTTCCTCGTTCCGGGGCTGGAACTCGTGATCCGCGATGAGCGCGCGGCCAACGGCTCGGAGGTCGAGGGGCAGCCGATCGAGACGTCGTACCGGTACGACGGCGGCATCTCGGAGTTCGTCGAGTACCTCGCGAACGACGCGCCCGTCACCGACACCTGGCGCATTCAGGGCGAAGGCACGTTCAAGGAGACCGTTCCGGTTCTGCAGGCCGACGGCCACATGATCGCCACCGAGGTCGAGCGCGTCTGCGCCGTCGACATCGCGATGCGCTGGGGCACCGGCTACGACACGACCACGCGGTCCTTCGTCAACATCATCGCCACGCCCAAGGGCGGCACGCACCAGCAGGGCTTCGAGCAGGAGCTGCTCAAGGTGCTGCGTTCGCAGGTCGATCAGAACGCACGCCGACTGAAGGTCGGCAGCAACGACAAGCTCGAGAAGGACGACGTCCTCGCGGGGCTCACCGCTGTGCTGACGGTGAACGTCCCCGAACCGCAGTTCGAGGGGCAGACGAAGGAGATCCTCGGCACGCCGGCCGTGCGCCAGATCGTCGCCCAGGTGCTTCGCAAGGATCTCGCGGCGCGGTTCAGCTCGACCAAGCGCGACGACAAGAGTCAGGCGACGCAGCTGCTCGACAAGGTCGTCGCCGAGATGAAGGCTCGCGTCTCTGCGCGAGCCCACAAAGAGACCCAGCGGCGCAAGAACGCCCTCGAGTCGTCGACGCTGCCGACCAAGCTGGTCGACTGCCGCACCAACGAGGTCGAGCGCAGCGAGCTGTTCATCGTCGAGGGCGACTCCGCTCTCGGCACCGCGAAGAACGCCCGCAACAGCGAGTTCCAGGCGCTGCTGCCCATTCGCGGCAAGATCCTCAACGTGCAGAAGGCGTCGGTGGGCGACATGCTCTCCAACGCCGAGTGCGCCTCGATCATCCAGGTGATCGGCGCGGGCTCGGGCCGCAGCTTCGACATCGACGCCGCACGGTACGGCAAGGTGATCCTGATGAGCGATGCCGACGTCGACGGCGCTCACATCCGCACCCTGCTGCTCACGCTCTTCTACCGGTACATGCGTCCTCTCATCGAGCACGGTCGCGTGTTCGCCGCTGTGCCTCCGCTGCACCGTGTGATCGTGATGAACCCGGGTTCCAAGCCCAACGAGACGATCTACACGTACAGCGAGCAGGAGATGCACGCTCTGCTCGCAAAGCTCCGCAAGTCGGGCAAGCGCTGGCATGAGCCGATCCAGCGGTACAAGGGTCTCGGAGAGATGGACGCGGAACAGCTCGCGACTACCACCATGGATCGTGGCGGACGCCTGTTGCGCCGCGTGCGCATGGAGGATGCCGAGGCGGCCGGCCGAGTCTTCGAACTGCTGATGGGCAACGAGGTCGCTCCTCGTCGCGAGTTCATCATCGAGTCGTCCGACCGGCTCTCGCGTGAATCGATCGATGCCTGAGCATCAGCGCTTCAGAGCCATGGCGGCCCGGTAGACGTCCAGCAGCGCGTCTCGGTGGGTGTCCTGAGAGACTCGCTCTCGGTGAGCGATCGCAGCTGCGCTCATCCGAGTGAGCCGCGCGGGATCGTCGCGCAGCTCTCGGATCGTGGCCGCCAGGCCCTCGGCATCCGGCGTCCGAGTGACGAGCCCACCGCCGTCGGGCAGCATCTCGAGGAGATCGGGATCCGTGACGATCACCGGCAGACCGGAAGCGATCCCCTCGAGGATCACCATCGGCTGATTGTCGAAACCGAGGGAACTCGACACCAGGACGTGCGCATCGCGCATCGCCTCGAGCACGCGCGATTGGGCGACGCCGCCGTGCACCGTGAGCTTGCCGGCAGCCATGCCGGCTGATGCCGCGGCGACGCGATGTCTGGCCACACCGTCGCCGAACATCTCGGCTCGGATGCCCGACAGCTGACTCACGGCGTCGACGAAGACCTCAGGACGCTTCTCGGGCGAGAGCCTTCCGCACCACACCACTCGAAGCGGCTCTGCGGGGTCGAGGATGCGCGGCGGGGGAGCGCCGACCTCGTGGAGCACCGTCGCCTCCAGGCCGTTCGAGAGCACGGTGAGCGGTGTTCGCACGCCCTGAGCCGAGAGCTTCGCGGCGAAATGGGCGGAGGGCACGATGACCTGGTCGGCATGATTCGCCTGGCTGACCATGAGCCGCCACATGAGCCGCGCCGCACGTGTCTGCGCATATGGCGCGCTGCTGTCGGCCACCGTGCTGTCGTGGCTCATGCGGCGCCGGTGCATGGTCGCGAGCAGCGCCGTCGTGATCGAGGGCAGCGGCAACACAGAGCGCGTATAGACGTCGATGCGTCCGTGCATGGTCTGCACGACAGGTAGTCCGAGAGTCTTCGCCGCCTCGAAACCGCCCAGCGCCGCGAACATCTCGGTGTGCACGTGGACGATGTCGACTCGACGGGAGCGCAGGCCCTCGGTGAGCGACGCCGCGACGGCCGAGGGGGTCCAGGCGAACGGGTATCCGTCCGGTGCGAAGCGTCGGGCGGTCGGCAGGCGCACGACATGCGGGTCGTCGCCGGACTCGGCCAGGGGCGCGAACACGAAGACCTCGTGCCCGGCCTGCTCGAGAGCCTCTCTGTGCGCCTTGATGACCGTCTGCACGCCGCCGAGGGTGGGCAGGTAGTAGTCGGTGACCATGGCGATGCGCACTCGACCACAATAGGACGACTATCGTGATGAGCATGTCCGGAGCCCGTGTGCTGGTGACGGGGGCGAGCGGGTTCCTCGGCGGTCACGTCGTGCCCGAGCTGCGGAGACACGGATACGAGGTCTTCGCCGCGGGCCGCAACGAGCACGCGCTCGAGCTGGTCGCCGACGACGGCCACCGAGTTCTCGGCGATCTGGCCTCTCTCCGCACGCAGGACCTCCAAGTGGACGCCGTGATCCATTGCGCCGCGCTGTCGGCTCCCTGGGGGCGCTGGAGGGACTTCCGCGAGGCGAACGTCGACGGCACCGATCATGTCGTCGAGTTCGCCCGTCGCAACCGTGTGCGCCGGGTGGTGCATGTGTCGTCTCCCAGCGTGTATGCCGCACCTCGGGACCGCATCGGCATCCGCGAACCCGACGTCGATCGCTCCAATCGACTGAACGGGTACATCCGCTCGAAGATCGCCGCCGAGGATCTGCTGCTCGACGCCGTGGACAGCGGGAAGATCGCAGAGCTCGTGATCGTGCGCCCCCGCGGCCTGATCGGCGTGGGCGACCCGAGCCTCGTGCCCCGCCTTCTCGACGTCCACGCACGCATCGGCGTGCCGGTCTTCGACGGCGGCGACAATCTCATCGACGTCACGGCGGTCGAGAACGTGGCCTCGGCGCTGCGCCTCGCTCTGACCCGCGGAGACGCCGCGGGCGGGGTGTACAACATCACCAACGACGACCCGCGGCGGTTCCGCGAACTGCTGACGATCCTCCTCGAGCGGATGGGGGAGACCCCGCGGTTCCGCCCGATGCACCGAAGAGCGGCCTGGGTGCTGGCATCCGCGTCGGAGGGCGTCTGCTCGATGCTGCCGTGGCGGCCCGAGCCGCCGCTCACTCGCTACACGCTCAGCACGATCGCGTACTCTCAGACGCTCGACATCACGCGCGCGAAAGCGGAGCTCGGATACCGCCCCGAGGTGTCGCTCGATGACGCTCTCGCCGGCGTGGCCGCACACTTGAGGGAGAATGCGTGACCGGCCGCCTCCGCCACTACGTCTGCGGCAGCACCTCACATGATGTCGGCGCGATGTTCCGCGGCGCACCGCACGGTGTCCGCGAGTTCCCCTCCGGCGTGTTCCTGTACGACACCGCGGACGGCCGGCGCGTGCTGTTCGACACCGGTTATGCGACGGGACGGTGGCACACCGGCTGGCGCGGTGCCGTCTACCGTCGTCTGCTTCCTCCGATCGTCGGGGACGCGGATGATGTGGCCGCTCGGCTCCGCGCAGACGGCGTCGACCCCGCGTCCGTGACGCACGTCGTGCTGTCTCATCTGCATCCGGACCATGTCGGGGGAGTCCGTCGGTTCCCGCATGCCACTTTCGTGCTGAGCGCGGGGCACGAGCGGACGCTGTCGGCTCCGCGACTGCGCGCGGGGGTGCTCACCGGCCTGCTTCCGAGCTGGTTCTCAGATGCCGAGCGGATCGTGATCGACGAGGGAGCCTTCGCCACCGTCGAGGTCGGCGGCACCGCACTGCGAACTCACGACCTTCAGGGCGACGGTTCGTACCTCGTCGTCGATCTGCCCGGCCATGCCGACGGACACCTCGGCGCGCTGATCGAGCGCCGCGTCCTGCTGGCCGGTGATGCGGCATGGGGGACCGATCTGATCCACGCCTCCGGCACGCTGAAGGCCCTGCCCCGGGCCGTCCAGCACGATGCCGATCGATACGCCGCCACGGCGCGGATTCTCGGCGAGCTCGCAGCGGCCGGCATCCGCGTGGTCTGCAGCCATGATCCGCTCGACGCGAAGGAGCTGTTGAGCTGATGTCGAAGCTCAGGATCCTGCGCGAGTTCATCGGGGCACGCTGGCTCCGCCCGTTGCGCACGCGGGCTGCGGTCAAGCGGCGTCAGAGGCGGCTTCTGCGCTCGCACCTGAGATTCCTGCGACGCCGGTCGCCCTACTTCCGTGACCTCCTTGCGACGCGCTCGTTCTCGGAACTGCCGCTCATGGACAAGAGCGTCATGATGAGCCGCTTCGACGAGATCAACACCGTCGGCGCGGGCAAGGACGAGGCCCTCGCACTGGCGATCGCGAACGAGCGCTCCCGTGACTTCGACGCGGATCTGGGCTCGAACTCGGTGGGCCTCTCGAGCGGCACCAGCGGCCACCGTGGCCTCTTCGTGGTCAGCAGCGCCGAACGCGATGCCTGGGTGGGAACCGTGCTCGCCCGCACCCTGCCTCGGGGCAGGCTCCTCGGGCATCGGATCGCGCTGTTCCTGCGGGCGGACAACAGCCTGTACGAGTCGGTCGGCTCGCGGGCGGTCTCCTTCCGCTACTTCGACGTCTACGCCGACATGGACGACAACATCGCCCGGCTGCGGGAGTACCGACCGACCATTCTCGTCGCTCCGCCGTCGGTGCTGAGGATGATCGCGCGCGCGGCCGACGCCGGTGGGTTCGATGTGGTGCCGCAGCGGGTGTACTCGGTGGCTGAGGTGCTCGAGATCTCTGACGAGCGGCGCATCACCGCCTCGCTCGGTCAGCCCCTCCTGCATCAGCTCTACCAGTGCACCGAGGGATTCCTCGCGCACACCTGCGAGCACGGTGTCATCCATCTGAACGAGGACAACATCCTGGTCGAACGCGAGGCACTGGATGCCGAGCGGTTCACGCCGATCGTGACGGATCTGCGCCGCCGCGCGCAGCCGATCGTGCGGTATCGGCTCGGCGACGTGCTCCGCGAGCGGACCCGACCGTGCCCCTGCGGCAGCGCGCTCACCGCGATCGAGCGCATCGAGGGGCGAGAGGGAGACACTCTGGTCTTCCGCTCCCTCGACGGCCGGGATCTGCCTGTCTTCGCCGACGTGATCGCGCGCGCATTGCTCTACGCCGACGGCTTCGACGAATATCGCATCACCCAGATCGGCGAGTCGCGGCTGCGGATCGGGCTCGACACCCTCGACGATCGATCTCGGCGTCTCGTCGAAGACGAGGTGCATGCGCTGGCCGACCGGCTGGGGTGCGAGAGGCCGGCGATCACCTTCGTCGACTACGTGAGCAACGGGTCAGTGAAGCTGCGGCGCGTGGTGCAGGAATGGGGGGACCGGAGATGGTGAGGAACTGCGAGATCGTGGGCTGGGGGACGTCTCTGCCTTCGCGCGTCGTGCGATTCGGGGAGGAGACCCGGTATCGCATCGACGACGACGTGTCTCATCTCGACATGCTGACGGAGGCGTGCGAGCGGGCACTGGCGCACGCGGACATCACGGCGAACGACGTCGACCTCGTTCTCGGCGCATCTGCCGCGGGGATCCAGCCGATCCCGTGCACGGCCGCACTCGTGCTGGAGAGACTCACGCTCACCGGGCATGCGGCGGCCTTCGACGTGAACTCGACCTGCACGAGTTTCATCACGGCGCTCGACATCGCCTCGCTGTATCTCGATGCCGGCGCTCATGAGACGATCCTCGTGTTCGCAGGAGATGTGGGGACGCGGTTCCTGAATCCGGAGCAGCGTGAGAGCTTCGAGCTCTTCAGCGATGCCGGTGCGGCCGTCGTGCTGCGCCGCTCTGCTGACGGCGACCGAGGAGTGATCGCCAGCGCTCAGCGCACCTGGCCCGCGTATGCGCACGACACGGAGATCAGGGGCGGGCTGTCGGGATCGCCAGCGCAGGCCTATGCGGCGGGAGACCCCGCCGACTACCTGTTCGACATGAACGGGCGCCGGGCGCTGTTGGGGATGATGCGCTTGCTTCCCGAGTTCTTCGAGGCGTTCCACCGAGGATCGGGGATCGCGCACGACGATGTCGCCCTCTGGGTTCCCCACCAGGCGTCTGCCGCGCTCGGGCCGATGCTCGACCGCCTCGGAATCCCGGCCGACCGCCGGATCGATGAGGTGCGGGACTTCGGTAACATGGTCTCGTCGTCCGTGCCGTTCATGCTCGTCCGCTCGCTCGAGAGCGGTCGCGTCGGGGCAGGCGACACCGTGATCCTCTGCGGCACGGCCGCCGGGCTCACCGCCAACATCCTCGCTCTCCGACTCTGATCCGGCTTACCGGCCGCCGCCTCAGACGCCGCTGTGGGGCAGGTCGCACTGGCGCGCGCTCAGACCAGAGTGCGACCGATGCTCCCGATCACGCCGTCGATCGGCTGACCCGACGCATCGCGTCGGGCGCCGGGCTCGGGGAGCTTGCGCACCGCACCTGTCGGGTCGACGGCCTGCGCGGGGCTCGGCCCGACCCAGGCGACCGTGAGGTGGTCCTCGCCCTTCAGGAACGAATGCGCGCGCACTCCGCCGGTCGCCCGACCCTTCGACGGGTACTCGGCGAAGGGCGTCACCTTGGCGCGTCCTGGCTCGGTGCCCGGAAGGCTGCTGTCGGAACCCGAGACGGTGGCGACCACGGCATCGGCATCCGGCGAGACCGCTCCGAAGAACAGCACCGATGAGCCGGCGCCGAGCTTGATGCCGGCCATGCCGCCTGCGGGCGCGCCCTGCGGGCGGACGGCCGAGGCGGAGAACCGCAGCAGTTGGGCGTCGGTCGTCACGAACACGAGGTCGGCGTCGTCCTGCGCTTCGACCGCGCCGACGACCGTGTCACCGGGCTTCATGCCTATGACCTCGAGATCCGGACGAACGGGAAGCGTCGACGGGACGATGCGCTTGACCGTCCCCTGCGCCGTGCCCATGGCGATCGGGACGTCGCTGTCGAAGCGCACGAAACCGAGGATCCGCTCTCCGCGGATGGTGATGCCGAGATAGTCGCGCAGCGGAGCTCCCGCCGCGAGCTGCACCGAGGACGACGGCACGGACGGCAGATCGACGGGGGAGAAACGCAGCACGCGCCCCTCAGAGGTCAGCGCGCCGATCTCTGCGCGCACCGTCGTCTCGAGAGTCGTCAGGATCGCGTCGTGCTTGCTTCGCCGTGCCGGAAGCGTCAGCTCCTGGCCCTCGGCGAGGTCCACCCGCACGGCACGCCCTGTGGTCGAGAGCACGAGCACGGTCGGAGCGTCGGCGATCTGCAGGTCGACCGCGCCCTTCGTGGCGCGCGGCTTCGGGGGCGCGGCGTTCATCAGCAGCGTGCGGCGAGGAGTCCCGTATGCGTCAGCCGCTGCGTCGAGCTCCTCGGCGACCACTGCTCGCAGGAGCACGTCGCTCCCGAGCAGGTCCCGCAGCCTGGCGATCTCGGCGAGCAGGGCGTCGCGCTCGGTCTCGAGCTCGATGCGCGAGAACTTCGTCAGGCGCCGCAGGCGCAGTTCGAGGATGTACTCGGCTTGAAGCTCGCTGAGGTCGAACACCGAGCGCAGTCGCGCCCGCGCCTGCTCGGAGTCGTCCGACGAACGGATGACCTGGATGACCTCGTCGATGTCGAGGATCGCGATGAGCAGGCCCTCGACGAGGTGCAGGCGCTCCTCTCGGCGGGCGAGACGGTATCGACTGCGGCGGGTGATGACCTCCAGCCGGTGAGCGACATAGACGCGCAGCATCTCCTTGAGCCCGAGCGTGCGCGGCTGTCCGTCGACCAGGGCGACGTTGTTGATGCTGAAGGAGTCCTCGAGCGGGGTGAGCCGGTAGAGCTGCTCGAGCACGGCATTGGGGTCGAAGCCGGTCTTGATGCCGATCGCGACGCGCAACCCGTGGTTGCGATCGGTGAGATCGGTCACGTCGCTGATGCCCTGCAGCTTCTTCGACTGCACCGCGTCACGGATCTTCTCGATCAGACGCTCGGGGCCGACCATGTATGGGAGTTCGGACACGATGATGCCGGTGCGCCGTGGCCCGAGCGGTTCGACCGAGACCTTGCCGCGCACCTTCAGGGCGCCGCGGCCCGTGGCGTATGCGTCTCTGACACCGTCGAGCCCCATCAGGATGCCACCCGAGGGGAAGTCGGGGCCGGGCACGAACTCCATGAGCTCTTCTGTCGTGGCGTCGGGGTTCTCGAGCAGATGGGTGGCGGCGGCGACGACCTCGATCAGGTTGTGCGGTGCCATGTTGGTCGCCATGCCGACGGCGATGCCGCTCGCGCCGTTGACCAGGAGGTTCGGGAACGCAGCAGGGAGCACGGAGGGCTGCTGGAACTGACCGTCGTAGTTCGGGATGAAGTCGACGACGTCCTCGTCGAGGTTCTCGGTGAGAGCCATCGCAGGGGAGGCCAGTCGTGCCTCGGTGTAGCGGGCCGCTGCGGGCCCGTCATCGAGCGAGCCGAAGTTGCCGTGGCCGTCGATCAGCGGCACACGCAGAGCCCATTCCTGGGCGAGTCTCACGAGGGCGTCGTAGATCGCCGAGTCGCCGTGCGGGTGCAGCTTTCCCATGACCTCGCCCACGACGCGGGCGCTCTTGACGTGACCGCGGTCCGGGCGAAGTCCCATCTCGGCCATCTGGTAGAGGATGCGTCGCTGCACGGGCTTCAATCCGTCGCGAGCGTCAGGCAGAGCCCGCGAGTAGATCACCGAATAGGCGTACTCGAGGAATGAACCCTGCATCTCTGTTTCGAGATCGATGTCCTGGATTCGCTCGGGGGCGAGCTCGGCAGGCGGGGTCTTCGGCATGGGCATCCTGAAATGGTGCGAGGCTGAGGGCGTACGGGAGCCTGTGTCAGACTGGCTCGGATGTCCCTCATTCTACCGTCCGAGTCGCTCGCCGCCCGCAGCGTCGTCGGGGTGGCGGACGACGTGTTCGCCGCTCTCCGCGGCGAATCGGCGAGCCTGCCGCGGGCCGAATCCGTCGTCCTCGCCATCATCGACGGGCTCGGCGCGATCAGCCTGCGCGCCCACGCCGGCCATGCCAGGGCGCTCACGTCCGGGATGGCGAAGAAGGACGTCGCCCACTCGGTCTTCCCCTCGACCACCGCGGCGGCGCTGACCAGCATCCTCACCGGGGTGTGGCCGGGGCAGCACGGCCTGGTCGGTTATCGCGTTCTCGACCCTGCTCGGGGCATCCTGGTCAATCAGCTGACCGGCTGGGAGTCGGAAGGGCTGGATCCGGCGACCTGGCAGGCGGCTCCGACGGTCTTCGAGCGCGCTCGTGCGGAGGGGCGCCCGACCTTTGCGGTCGGCGTCGCCGCCTACGCGGCGAGCGGGTTCACCCGGGCCACGCTGCGCGGGGCCGAGTTCGTCGCCGCCCAGACACCCGCAGAGCGCGTCGAGGTCGCATACGACCTCGCCGAGCGTCACCCGGGCTCGCTGATCTACTGCTACCTGCCCGAGGCTGACAAGGCCGGGCACAGGTACGGCCTCGACTCGGTGCAGTGGGTGTCGGCGCTCGAGGAGATCGATGCCGCCCTGTCTCGACGCGTGCCTCCGGGCGTCGGCGTCCTCGTGACCTCGGACCACGGCATGGTCGACGTGCCGGTGCACCGGCAGGTCGTGCTCGAGGCGGAGCACCTCGACGGGGTCCGGCACATCGGAGGTGAACCGAGGATGCTGCACGTCTATGTCGAACCGGACGCCGATGCGGCGGTCGTCGCCGAGCGGTGGCGTCGCGATCTCGAAGGCCTCGCCGACGTCGGCACCAGGCAGGAGGCGATCGCATCAGGGTTCTTCGGCCCCGATGTGACATCGGCCGCCGCGTCGAGGATCGGCGATGTGCTCGTCGTGGCGAGAGGCAACGGGGCGGTGTACGACGGCACGGCCGCGGATCAACGCGGCAGAGGGATGATCGGTCAGCACGGCGGTCTGACCCCGGAGGAGCGTCAGGTCCCACTGCTCAGGTTCGGCGCGTTCTCTCGCTGAGCGTCGGCATCCACCCGCCTGAGGGCGCCCTATTCGTCGGTGCGTGCTCCGAACACGATCTCGTCCCATGACGGCATCGCGTTGCGGCGCTTGCGGCGTCCGTTGCCCTCGTTCGTCGGCTCGGGGGTGGCCTCCGGCTCGTCTTCGCCGGGCTGGTTGTTCTCGAAGGCGTCGAACAGTGCGATCGGATTCTGGTCCGTGTCGCTGTCGTCCGAGTGGTCGAGAATCGGCGCGGTCTCACGCTGGCCGCGTCGGCGTCGGAGAGCCTCGAGCAGGTCGGCCGTCTCGGGGCTCGTCGTCGCCGACTCGGGTGCGCGCTTGATGGCGGCATCCTGCACCGCGGCAGTCGAGCGCTCGGGCGCGATGCTGTCATCGACATCAGCCTCGGGCGCGGGGAGCAGGCGGGGTCCGAACGCGCCGGAGTCGAAGCGGCTGTCATCCTTGTAGGGCGATGCCTGCCGTTCAGCCTCGACAGCGCGTAGACGGGGGATGAGGCCGTCGGGCAGCGAGCCCTGGCGGGACAGCTGTGTGGCATCGGCATTGAGGGGTGCCAGCGCACTGCGTCGGAGGTCGAAGCTCCAGCGTGCATCGTGCTCGACCTCGTTGGCGGTGAACTCGAGCTTGATGATCCAGCCGGTGTCGTCCTTCCAGCTCGCCCAGCGCTCGGCCGAGGCCTCGACCTCAGAGAGCTTGGCGCGGATCGCGGTGCCGAAGGTGGGCTGAGCGTCGGGCTCGACATCGCTGCCGATCAGGACGGGAACGGCGAGCGCCTGACCGATGACGTGCTCACGCTCGGCGAGAACGGGTCCTTCGAAGCGGATGACGTCGTCGACGCTGATGCCGAGGAGTGCGGCGACCTCTGGTGCCGTGAGGCCGGCGCGGATCTGCGCCTGGATGTCGCGCGGACTCGCGGCGAGCCGCTGAGCCGTCGGCTCGCTCTGTCGCGTCGCGCGCCGGATCTCGCGGTGCAGGACGTCGTCGATGGGCAGCGCGAAGCGCTCGCCCGACTCGGTCGCGAGTACGAGCACTCCTGCCTCTGTGCCGACGATGGTGACGTTTTCCATGCGAATGCCCCTCTGATGGGTGTGCGTTCATGGTGTCACGCGGGGCCGCCCAGAACCGGGAATACTCTGGGCGTGCCGTGAGTTTGGTCTGTCGCAGCCGCGGGCATTTGCTTATTCCTCCGCGGTCATGCAAACTATGGCCGCCGATTACCCCGACGGCGCACCACCCACTCGCATGAAAGTGGAGATTCACCACATGGCAACCGACTACGACGCTCCCCGCAAGAGTGAAGACGACTCCGAGTCGATCGAAGCCCTCAAGGAGCGTGTGCCGGACAAGCTCTCCGGCTCGTCAGGAGACGAGGACGCGGACAACCCGTCCAGCTTCGATCTTCCTGGAGCCGATCTTTCCGACCTCGAACTTGATGTCGTCGTGCTGCCCGCGCAGCAGGACGAGTTCACCTGCATGAACTGCTTCCTCGTGAAGCACCGTTCGCAGCTCGACCACGAGGGGGCTTCCGGCCCCATCTGCAAGGAGTGCGCTGCCTGAGCGCACCAGAGAACAAGATCCCACGCGCCCCGGACCTCACGGTCAGGGGCGCGTCGTCTTGTGGTCAGGTCAGCGCTCGTCGCGGTCGAGCCGGCGCTGGGTCTGGTCGGGCAGCGCCGGTTCTGGTCAGGTCAGCGCCGGTTCTGGTCAGGTCAGCGCTGGGCGGCGATGATCGCCGCGGCGAGCCGATCGGGAGTTCGGGTCGAGATGGTCCAGGTGTCCACCGGGTCGTCAGGGTCGTCGTTCGGAACGACGACCACCCCGTCGACACCACCGCGGATGAGATGCCAGCCCCGTGCAGGCAGGCCTGGGCCCCGCGCCTGGCGCGCCTCTTCGGCGCTCAGCGCTCGGGGCGTGCCGAGGTGCTGGACCTCGATGTGCGCTCGACCGGCACGAAGCACGTCGCCGTCGACCGACACGACCGGCGCGAGCGCGATGAACGCGACCACCAGCACCGCCGAGACGGCGGCGCCGACGATCAGGGCGACGGTCGAGCCGATGGGCACGAAGATGAGCGCCACCATGGGGCCGGCGAGAGCGACCGTCACCAGCAGCCACAGGCTGGGGGACAGTCTCTCGCGGTAGCGGGTCCGCGCGTCGGGAGCGATGTTCTGCATTAGCCTCGTGGGGTGACTGAATCCGTTGATGTCCCCATTATCGCCTCTGTCGTGCCCGGCTACGCCCACCCCGGCGATGCCGGAGCCGATCTGGTGGCGGCCGAGGCCGTTCATCTGGCCCCGGGGGAGCGGGCGCTCGTCGCGACCGGCGTGCGCATCGCGTTGCCGGAGGGGTACGCGGCATTCGTCGTGCCCCGCAGCGGTCTCGCGGCCAAGCACGGCATCTCGATCGTGAACTCGCCGGGAACCGTGGACGCCGGATACCGCGGTGAGATCAAGGTGAGTCTGATCAACACCGACATCCACACGGCGTACGATGTGGCCGTCGGCGATCGCATCGCGCAGCTGATCGTGATGCCCGTGACTCGTGCCACCTTCATCCCGGTCGAGGAGCTGCCAGGCAGCGTCCGCGGCGAGGGTGGCTTCGGCTCGACCGGCTACCAGGCAGGACTCCATTCATCTTCGGCAGGACAGATCAATGACTGACAACAACGCGACTCCTTCGAAGTCGGCACCGGACGACCGGGCGACACAGGGGCCCTTCGACGACTCCGAGGCGAACCCCGTTCGTCCGTACATCGACCTCGGTGGAATCAAGATCCTCCCGCGTGAGGGGCTGAACCTCCGACTCGAGGTCGAGGAGCAGTCAAAGCGCATCGTCGCCGTCGGACTCGACTACGCGGACTCCTCCCTCCAGGTGCAGCCGTTCGCCGCGCCCCGATCCGGTGGGCTGTGGGACGAGACCCGCGTGCAGCTGCGCGATCAGGTCCGCACTCAGGGCGGGCGGGTCGAGGAGCGCGAGGGGCCGCTCGGCAAGGAGCTTCTCGCAGAGGTCCCTGCGGCGGCCAATGAGGGCTCCGAGCTGCGGCTCGCCCGGTTCATCGGCATCGACGGCCCTCGATGGTTCCTCCGCGGCGTCATCGGCGGCGCTGCGGCGTCTGACCTCGAGGCCGCCGCCAAGGTCGAGGATCTCTTCCGGTCGATCGTCGTCGTCCGCGGGGGAGCTCCGATGCCTCCGCGCGACCTGATCCCGCTGAAGATGCCTGCGACTCCCGGCTCCGCGTGACCACCCCCGCTCCCGAGCCCGAGCGCGAGCAGAGCGCATCCGACATCGTCGGGGCCGCGCTCGGCGGCGCTGCCCGCCGCGCCGGTCTCGACCCGACCGAGAGCGACGCGACGCACAAGGTGGTATGGTCCGCGATGGGCGGATGGCGCGGCATCCTCGAATCGGTGCTCCCCAGCCTCGCGTTCGTCGTCCTCTTCACGATCCGGCCCGAACCCCTGATCCTGCCTCTGGGCGTGTCGGTCGGACTCGCGGCGGTCTTCACGATCGTCAGGCTGCTCCAGAAGTCGCCGCCCTCGGCCGCCATCGGTGGCCTCGTGGCCGCGGCGGCTGCCGCCGCGCTGGCGCTGTGGACGGGGCGAGGCGAAGACAATTTCGTTCCCGGGCTCATCACCAACGCCGTCTACGGCACCGGGATGCTCGTCTCGGCCCTGATCGGCTGGTCGCTGATCGGTCTCGCCGTCGGCTTCCTGATGGGAGAGGGCACCGCGTGGAGGCGCGATCGTCGAAAGCGTCGTGCGTTCCTGTGGCTCGGCATAGCCTGGGCTGCGCTGTTCTTCGCACGTCTCGCAGTGCAGCTGCCGCTGTATCTGGCGGGGGACGTCACGGCTCTCGGCACACTGAAGCTCATCATGGGCCTGCCGCTGTTCGCGCCGTTGATCGCGGTCACCTGGCTCGTCGTGCGCGCCCTGTATCCGCGAACCCCGGATGCCGGAACACCGCAACGGTCGTGATAGATTTATCTTGACATCAAGATAAATTGCAGGCTTTCGCCCGGAGGTCGAGCAGAGCAGACTGGTTAGGACTGCCTTGCTAGCCGCAGGGGCTCGCTGGCGAGCAAGATGGAGGCGCCTGTCGCTCCCATCCGAATAGAAGGAGACGGAATCGTGTCCACGGTGAACAGCTTCGGTGCCAAGAGCACCCTGACGGTCGGCAGCACCGACTACGAGATCTTCCGCATCGACACGGTGCCCGGTTTCGACAAGCTCCCTTTCAGTCTCAAGGTCCTCCTCGAGAACCTGCTTCGCACCGAGGACGGCGCGAACGTGACGAAGGCGCAGATCGAAGCCCTGGGCTCCTGGGATGCCGCGGCTGAGCCGAGCACCGAGATCCAGTTCACGCCGGCCCGTGTGGTCATGCAGGACTTCACCGGTGTTCCCTGCATCGTCGACCTCGCCACCATGCGCGAGGCCGTCACGGCGCTGGGTGGCGACGCGAACAAGATCAACCCGCTCTCGCCCGCCGAGATGGTCATCGACCACTCGGTGATCGCCGACCTCTTCGGCTCGGAGAACGCTCTCGAGCGCAACGTCGAGATCGAGTACGAGCGCAACGGTGAGCGCTACCAGTTCCTGCGCTGGGGCCAGACGGCCTTCAGCGACTTCAAGGTCGTTCCCCCGGGGACCGGCATCGTGCACCAGGTGAACATCGAGCACCTGGCCAAGGTCATCTACGACCGTGACGTCGACGGCGTGCTGCGCGCATACCCCGACACCTGCGTCGGCACCGACTCGCACACCACCATGGTCAACGGTCTGGGCGTGCTCGGCTGGGGCGTCGGCGGCATCGAGGCCGAGGCCGCGATGCTCGGCCAGCCCGTGTCGATGCTCATCCCGCGCGTGGTCGGCTTCAAGCTCTCCGGCGAGATCCCGGCCGGTGTCACGGCGACCGACGTCGTCCTCACGATCACCGACCTGCTGCGCAAGCACGGCGTCGTCGGCAAGTTCGTCGAATTCTACGGCGAGGGCGTCGCCTCGGTGCCGCTCGCAAACCGCGCCACCATCGGCAACATGTCGCCCGAGTTCGGTTCGACCGCGGCGATCTTCCCGATCGACGACGTCACCCTCGACTACCTGCGCCTGACGGGTCGCAGCGAAGAGGCCGTCGCGCTGGTCGAGGCCTACGCCAAGGAGCAGAAGCTCTGGCATGACGCGTCGCAGGAGCCCGTCTTCAGCGAGTACCTCGAGCTCGACCTCGGCACCGTGGTGCCGTCGATCGCCGGCCCGAAGCGCCCGCAGGACCGCATCCTCCTCTCCGACGCCAAGTCGCAGTTCGAGCAGGACATCCTCGCGTACGCCTCGGCATCGACGTCGGACTCCGTCGTCGATCTCGAGTCGAAGCACTCCTTCCCGGCGTCCGACCCCGGTTCGGTCCCCGGCGAGGAGGAGCCCACCACGACTCGTCCCGTGCACATCAACAGCGGAGCTCCGGCGCACGCGTCGAAGCCCGTTCCGGTCACGACTCCGTCCGGTGAGAAGTACATCCTCGACAACGGCGCGGTCACCCTCGCGGCGATCACCTCGTGCACCAACACCTCGAACCCCTCGGTGATGATCGCCGCGGGTCTGGTCGCCCGCAAGGCGCTCGAGAAGGGGCTCAAGCAGAAGCCGTGGGTGAAGACCACACTCGGCCCTGGATCCAAGGTCGTCACCGACTACTACGAGAAGTCCGGTCTCGACAAGGACCTTGAGGGCCTCGGCTTCTACACCGTCGGCTACGGCTGCACGATCTGCATCGGCAACTCGGGCCCGCTGATCGAGGAGGTCTCCGCGGCCATCAACGATCACGATCTCGCCGTGACCGCCGTGCTCTCCGGTAACCGCAACTTCGAGGGACGCATCAGCCCCGACGTGAAGATGAACTACCTCGCCAGTCCGCCGCTGGTCATCGCCTATGCGCTGGCAGGGTCGATGCACTTCGACTTCGAGAACGATGCGCTCGGCAAGGGAACCGACGGCGAAGACGTCTTCCTCAGAGACATCTGGCCCAGCCCGGCCGAGGTCCAGGAGCTCGTCGACTCGTCGATCTCGCGTGAGCAGTTCATCAAGCAGTACTCCACCGTCTTCGACGGCGACGAGCGCTGGCGCAGCCTGCCCACCCCGGACGACGACATCTTCCAGTGGGACGAGAACTCGACCTACGTGCGCAAGGCGCCCTACTTCGACGGCATGACGATGGAGCTCACCCCGGTGCGCGACATCGAGGGCGCGCGCGTCATGGCGACGCTGGGTGACTCGGTCACGACCGACCACATCTCGCCTGCCGGCAACATCAAGCCCGGAACCCCTGCGGCTCAGTACCTCACCGAGCACGGCGTCGACCGCAAGGACTTCAACTCCTTCGGATCGCGCCGCGGCAACCACGAGGTCATGATCCGCGGAACGTTCGCGAACATCCGCCTGAAGAACGTCATGGTCTCGGCCGTCAACGACGGCCAGGTCGTCGAGGGTGGCTTCACCCGTGACTTCACGAAGCCCGGTGGACCGCAGTCGTACATCTACGACGCGAGCATGAACTACCAGGAGCAGGGCACGCCCCTCGTCATCTTCGGCGGCAAGGAGTACGGCTCCGGCTCGTCGCGAGACTGGGCGGCCAAGGGCACGAGCCTGCTGGGCGTCAAGGCCGTCATCACCGAGAGCTTCGAGCGCATCCACCGCTCGAACCTCATCGGAATGGGCGTCGTCCCGCTGCAGTTCCCCGCAGGCGAGAGCTGGGAGTCGCTGGGTCTCGACGGCACCGAGGTCGTCTCGATCACGGGTCTCGAGGAGCTCAACAACGGCACCACTCCGAAGACGGTCCGTGTGACCGCCACCCCGACCGAGGACTCGCCCGAGGGCAAGCAGGTCGTGGAGTTCGACGCGGTCGTCCGCATCGACACCCCCGGTGAGGCGGACTACTACCGCAACGGCGGAATCCTGCAGTACGTGCTGCGTTCGCTGGTCTGATCACAGCGACGACGAGGGCCCGGTTCTTCTGAACCGGGCCCTTTCGCGTGTGCGGGTCCGTGTCAAGGGGCGAGGCGTTCTCCGAGCTTTCACGGATGGCCGCGGTAGGATCGATCAGGCTTTCGAACCGGAATCGGATGCCGCCAACGGTGCCTATGAGGAGGTGCAGATGCCCATTCTTCCGAGCATCTCAGGACCCCGTGATCTCGACTCCCTCTCGACGGAGCAGCTCATCGAACTCGCCGGCGAGGTCCGCGAGTTCCTCGTCGAGAACGTGTCCCGTACCGGCGGACATCTGGGCCCCAACCTCGGAGTGGTGGAGCTGACGATCGCTCTGCACCGGACCTTCTCGTCGCCCGACGATCCGTTCATCTTCGACACCGGCCACCAGTCCTACGTGCACAAGCTGCTGACGGGACGCCAGGACTTCTCGTCCCTCCGCGTCCGCGGTGGACTCGCGGGCTACCCCCAGCGCGGCGAGAGCCTGCACGACGTGGTCGAGTCCTCCCACGCGTCGAGCTCTCTCAGCTGGGCCGACGGAGTCTCCCGTGCGCTGACCGCGACCGGTCGCGGCGATCGTCATGTGGTCGCGGTGGTCGGCGACGGTGCGCTCACGGGTGGCATGACGTGGGAAGCCCTCAACAACATCTCCGACGACAACGACCGCAATCTCGTGATCGTCGTCAACGACAACGGGCGCTCGTACGCTCCGACGATCGGCGGGATGTCGCGGTACCTCAATCGCGTGCGCACCGCCGCGGCCTACAAGGACCTGCACCACAAGTCGGACCGGCTCTTCCGGGCGTTCGGGCCCGTCGGTCGCGCGGTCTTCCGCGGCGTGCGTGGTGGCACCCACGGCTTCCTGTCGCGCTTCACCAACAACGAGGCGCTGTACTCCAACCTCGACATCAAATACCTCGGTCCCGTCGACGGGCACGACCTCCCGGCACTCCTCGAGACCCTCGAGCTCGCGAAGTCCTATGGTGCACCGGTCATCGTGCACGCCATCACGGAGAAGGGCCGCGGATACCAGCCCGCCCGAGACGACGAGGCCGACCAGTTCCACGCTGTCGGGCGCATCGATCCGACCACGGGCGAGACGCTCTCGTCGGGCGGCACCGGCTGGACCGACGTGTTCTCCGACGCCCTGGTCTCGGTCGGCGAGCGTCGCGACGACGTCATCGCCATGACGGCAGCCATGCTGCGCCCGACGGGGCTCGCTCCGTTCGCCGAGCGCTTCCCCGACCGCGTGTACGACGTGGGCATCGCCGAGCAGCATGCGGTGGCCTCCGCCGCTGGCCTCGCGTTCGGCGGACTGCATCCCGTCGTGGCCCTCTACGCGACCTTCATGGGACGCGCGTTCGACCAGGTGCTCATGGATGTCGCGCTGCACCGCGCGGGCGTCACCTTCGTTCTCGATCGTGCGGGTGTCACCGGACCCGACGGGCCCAGTCACCACGGCATGTGGGACCTCGCGATGCTGCAGATCGTCCCGCACATCCGCATCGCGGCACCACGAGACGCCGCGCGGCTGACGGAGGCCCTCGACGAGGCCGTCCTCGTGGACGACGCCCCGACGGTGATCCGCTTCCCCAAGGGCGACGTCGCGCCCGAGCTGCCGGCGATCGAGCGCCTGCACGACGGCGTGGACGTGCTGGCCAGGGGTGAGTCGGAGGATGTCCTGCTGGTGGCCATCGGCCCGTTCGCAGCTCTCGCGATGGATGTCGCCGAGCGGCTTCGTGCCCAGGGCATCGGCGCGACGGTCATCGACCCCCGGTGGGCGATTCCCGTGCAGCCCTCGATCGTGAGCATGGCCGCGCGGCATCGCCTCGTGATCACCATCGAAGACGGCATCCGCGTCGGCGGCATCGGCACTCGCGTTCGTCAGGTCCTTCGCGAAGCCGGCATCGACACGGCCGTCGACGAGCTGGGGCTGCCGGACGAGTTCATCGATCATGCATCGAGGGACCAGATCCTCGCGGATGCAGGCCTCACCGCGTCGAAGATCGCGCAGGACGTCGTCTCTCAGGTGCTCGGAACGCGAATCCCCGTTGCACGGGATGCCGGCGCGAACGGATCGATCGACCTGCCGCTGCACGAGCGGAGCTGATCGACGTCGCATTGCGGTCCCGGCCGAGGAAGGCCGAGGAGTCAGCGAACCCGACGATCAGTTCAATGCGTGGAGGGCGGCGACCGCCTGGGCCCCGCGATCGGAGTCGCGGAGAGCGGTCGAGAGCAGGTAGCCGTCGGTCAGGGCATCGCCGGTGACCATGACGCGCACGAGCTCGACTCCGCACGCCCGGCGCACCTCTTCGGCGCTGGCAGCGATCACGCGGGTGTTGATCTCGTCGTTGTGCGGCAGCTCGGCGCCGTCGAGTCCTCGGATGACGTCTCGCAGCGCCGCACCGACGATGTTCGAGGCGCGCTCCTTGACGTTGACGACATCGAGTTCGAAGACCCGGAGATCTCGCCCGGTCGGGATCGGACGCCACTCGAACGAGGCATGCACGCGGTGCTGATGTCCGTTCGCCCCGGTCATCTCGCGCGCGGGCAGATCGGTGGCACGGCACCGCACGTCGATGAGGCGGTACCAGTAGAAGAGCGGGAATGCGCCGTGGGATCCCGGGTCGAGCACGACGACCTCTCCGACCGCTCCGCCTCGGGATGACGGTCGACGCTGCGGTCGGTTGCGGATGATCGGCTTGCCGTTCCGCGTGCGGATCGCAGCCCACCCCTCATCGACCGTGACGATGAAGATCTTCAACAGCGCCGGCACGACCAGCAGGATCGTGAGGATCGCAGTGCCGGTCTTGAAGAGGCCCGACATTCCCTTGCCGCCCAGCATCGAGAGGAGCATGTCCATGCCACCACTGTGCCCCCTCGAGCGCGGGCGGATCGCCATCTTCGAGGCGCATGCGAAGGTGTTCATGCGCTGTTCCGCGCTCGTTACCCGGCCTGCCGCGAGGCGGATAGGGGGCGGGTCGGTCGCGGTGGTGCGGCCCTGTCAGGAGAGAGTGGCGAGTATTTCGGCGACGGCGGATTCGACGGCTGTACGCTGCCGCTCGCGGTCCGCGTCCACGATGCCGACGCGCGTGCGCCGGTCGAGCACATCATCTGCGGTCATCGCGCCCTCGGCGCGGACGGCGAACTCGATGGTGGCGCGCGACACAGGTCCGCGGCCCACGCTGTCGCCGGCGGGAACGGCGACGACGGTGTCGGTGAGCCGCAGCGTCGCCGTGCTGCTCGGGCCCGCTCCGAGTCCTGCCGTCTCCACGGCCAGGTCGACCGCGTCCTCGGCCATCCGTCGGTAGGTGGTCAGCTTGCCGCCGAGCACGTTGACGAAGCCCTTCTCCGAGACCGCGACGAGATGACGACGGGAGATATCCGCTGTCGAGGTCGCGCCGGTGTCGACGAGTGGGCGCAGCCCGGCGAATGATCCGCGTACCTGGTCCCGAGTGATCGGCACGGACAGCACTCGGTTGAGGTTCGTGAGCAGGAACGCGATGTCGCCCTCGGTCGCCACAGGAACGCGAGGCACCGGCCCCGGCGCGTCCTCGTCGGTCAGTCCGACGATAACGCTTCCGTGCTGCTGCGGCAGCGCGAACACGTAGCGGCTGATCGAACCCTCGTGGGGAATCGTCAGCGCGGCCGACGGGTCGCCGAGATCGGCGGCATCGAGCACGATATGCGTCCCGCGACTGGGCCGCACCGTGATCGACTCATCGAGACTCCCGGCCCAGACACCGGTGGCGTTGACGACCGCTCGCGCCCGGATATCCAGGCGCTCGTCCGTCAGCACGTCCTGAGCGATGGCGCCGTCGCGGCGCAGCTCGAGCGCCCGCACCCGTGTGAGGATGCGAGCGCCGTGACTGGCCGCAGTCCTGGCGACCGTGACGACCAGGCGCGCATCGTCAACGAGCTGACCGTCGTACGAGAGCATCCCTCCTCGCAAGCCCGCTCGGGAGAGCGAAGGGACGAGGCGCTGAGCCGTTCGAGCCGAGACGAGGCGCGGCGGTGGCAGGAACCGGCTCGGCGTGCGGGCTCGTATGCGGAGCAGGTCTCCCATCGCCATCCCGACAGTCCCGGCCGCACGCTGGTGCGCGGTCACCCCGGTCGTGAAGGGCAGGAGCTGGCCGAGCGGACGGATGAGGTGCGGTGCGATCCGCGTCATCAGGAGGTGTCGCTCGACAGCGCTCTCCTTGGCGGTGGCCACATCGCCGGTGGCGAGATAGCGAAGTCCGCCATGCACGAGTTTCGAGCTGAAACGGCTGGTGCCGAACGCGAGGTCCTCGGCCTCGAGAAGAGTGACGCTCAGACCCCGTGCCGCGGCATCGAGCGCGACGCCGACACCCGTGATGCCCCCGCCGATCACCAGGACATCGACCGTCTCGTCGCCCGTCCGGCGGAGTTCTGCGGCCCGACGCGCGACGTTGAGGTCGGGGGAGTGAGAGGTCATGGCCGGAGCAGCCCGTCGAGTGCGGCGCGCAACTCGCGCTCCCACGAGTCCTCGGAGAGGAGCTCTGAGACCGTCCCGTGGGAGAGCACCGCAGACTGGGCGATGAGCAGCAGCATGACGGCGATCTCGTTCGGATCACCCCAGCGGACTGATCCGCCCCGCTGCGCCGATCGGATCGCCGTGGCCAGCCAGCCCAGGATCAGTCGCTGGCTCGATCCCACCCGCTGCAGCGTGTACCGGGTGAATGCTTCGGGCTCTTCAGCGAGAAGCCGCCCGTACACGGCGTCTGCCCGGAAGAGCGCGGTGAAGCGCAGGACGTCGTCGACCAGCTCGCTTCGGGTGGCTGCATGAGCCAGGAACCGGTCGAGGATCACTGCGACTCTGCGCAGCAGCGCTGCGCGGACGACATCGTCGGCATCGCTCCAACTGCGATAGACGGTGGGCCGGCTGTGACCGGCGCGGCGAGCGAGCTCTGCGATCGTCAGGCCGTGCACTCCTCGGCGAACGATCAGCTCATCTGCGGCGTCGAGGATGCGCGATTGCGTGGCATCCCATTCGGGCGCTGAGGTGCCGACGTCGGCCAGTGCTTGACGTTCTTCCATGATGTGTCACACTGTAACGCATGAGCGGAGAGAACGGCAGGGTCGCCGTGCGGTCGGAGATGCGCTGGAACGGCTGGGGCGATCCCGCTCGGGCATCAGATCTGCCGCGTGCCGTGCGCATGCTTCTGCCCTTGCTGCTCGGACGCCCGCAGAAGCCCGCGACGGCGGTGAACCTCGCCGAGGTGCGGGTCGAGCCGTCCGCACTGCTCGACGGCGATCTGCAGGCACTGACGGCGGTGGTCGGGGCAGAGCACATCGACACGGCGGATGAGTCGCGGATCCGCCATGCAGGGGGCCGCTCGACACCGGATCTGCTCAGACGGCGGCAGCCGGAACAGGCGTCTCCGGATGCCGTCGTGCTGCCAGGAAGCCACGATGAGGTCGCGGCGCTGCTCCGCGTGTGCGCCGACCGGGGGATCGCCGTGATTCCGTTCGGGGGCGGAACGAGCGTGGTCGGCGCTCTCGACCCCGATCGAGGCGCGCACCGCGCGGTGATCAGTCTGGATCTGCGGCGGCTCTCGGGCCTCATCCGTCTCGATGAGGTGAGCGGCGAGGCCTGTCTCGCCGCAGGTACCGCCGGTCCGGAGGCTGAGGCGCTGCTCGCTGCTCAGGGCTTCGAACTCGGCCACTACCCGCAGAGCTTCCGCTACGCCACGATCGGCGGGTTCGCGGCTGCGCGCTCGTCGGGGCAGAACTCGGCAGGGCATGGGCGATTCGACTCCATGGTCACCGGCCTCCGAGTCGCGACCCCGACCGGCGACATCGATCTCGGTCGATCACCGGGCTCCGCAGCCGGTCCCGATCTCATCCGAGTCTTCCTGGGGTCGGAGGGCATCCTCGGGGTGATCACCGAGGTGCGTGTTCGAGTCCATCCTGTGCCACGAGAGCGCGTCCTCGAGTCGTGGAGCTTCGCGGACTTCTCGCATGGTGTCGACGGGCTGCGACAGGTTGCCCAGAACGGAGGCGGCCCCACGGTCATTCGTCTCTCCGATGAGGCCGAGACCGCCGTCAGCCTCGCCCAGGTGGGCCGGATCGGGAAGGCGCTCGCGAAGGGCGCGAGCATCGTCACCGTGTACGAGGGCGACGGCATCGCCGAGCGTCGGGCGCGGACCTCCGAGATCCTCACGGCGGCAGGTGGCGTGTCATCCGGAGCGAGCGGCGCGGAGGGATGGCTCGACGGCCGATTCGATGGCCCCTATCTGCGTGATTCCCTGCTGGATGCGGGGGTGTTCTGCGAGACGCTGGAGACGGCGACCACGTGGTCGAACCTGCACCACCTCCGAGCGGAGATCACGGCCGCTCTTCGCGGCGGCTTCGCGGCGGCCGGAGCCAAGTCCTATGTGATGTGCCACATCTCACACGTCTATCCGACCGGAGCCTCCCTGTACTTCACGGTGCTCGCGAACATTCGGTCCGACCCCCTGGAGGCGTGGGCGGAGATCAAGCGACGGGTGAACGACTCGATCATCGCGGCGGGTGGCACGATCAGCCATCACCACGCCGTCGGTCGCGATCATGCCCCATGGCTCGAGAAGGAGATCGGCGAGACGGGGGTGCGGATCCTCGCGGCCATCAAGCGCGAGCTCGACCCGACGTGGATCCTCAACCCGGGGGCGGTCATCATGTCGGATCGGTCGGCCCGACATGGCTGAGCACATCGCCGTGCTGTCGAACCCGTTCGCCGGCAAGGGGCGCGGAGCGCATCAGGCCGAGGCCGCACTCGCCCATCTCCGCAACCGAGGCCTGGACGTGCGGAGCTACACGGGAGAGTCGGCCGCGTCCAGCCGGATCCTGGTGGCACAGGCGCTCCGTGAGAGTCCGCGCGTGCTCGTCGTCGTCGGAGGAGACGGCACGCTTTCCGGCATCCTCGACGCGGTGTGCGCAGCCGGGGTGCCGGTCGTCCTGGTGCCGGCCGGCACCGGCAACGACCTCGCTCGAGCTCTGGGGCTGCCCCGCCGCGACCCCGTCGCCGCGGCGGAGCTCGTGCTGACCGGCGTTCCCCGAGCGATCGACATCGGTGAGGTACGCGCGGCAGGGCGCGTCGATCCATTCCTGACGATCGCCGCGCTCGGGTTCGATGCGAAGGTCAGTGATCGCACCAACCGGCTGCGCTGGCCGCACGGTGTGCTGCGCTACCACCTCGCCCTGATCGTGGAGCTCGTGCGCCTCCGGCCGATGGAGTTCACGGTCTCCGTCGACGGCGCCGCGCCCATCCACGCGCCCGGCACGCTCGTCGCGGTGGGCAACACCGAGAGCTACGGCGGGGGCATGCCGTTGTGCGTCGGCGCCGCCGCCGACGACGGGCTGCTCGACATCGTGCAGGTCGCGCCGCTGACTCGGCTTCGGCTGCTGCGCCTGTTCCCGCTGCTGTTGCGCGGAGCGCATCTGACCAGACCCGAGGTGACCCGTCGCCAGGCTCGTTCCGTGACGGTGAGCGCCCCGGGGCTCGTCGTCTACGCCGACGGAGAGCGCATCGCCGAGAACGAGTGCACCATCGGAATCCGCCGGTCGGCTCTGACGATCCTGGTGCCCACGACTGCGCAGGAGCAGCGATGAACGATACCTCGCGCGATGCGCAGGACAGCGGGGCCTTCGACGAGGAAGTCGTCGTCATCGGCTCGGGGTTCGGCGGCTCGGTGGCCGCATTGCGGCTGGTGGAGAAGGGCTATCGCGTGCGCGTGTACGAGGCGGGTCGTCGCTTCGAGGACGAGGACTTCCCGAAGACCAACTGGAACGTCCGCCGCTATCTGTGGGCGCCGAAGCTCGGATGCTTCGGCATCCAACGCATCCATCGTCTGCCGCATGTGATGATCCTCGCGGGAGCAGGGGTGGGCGGGGGCTCCCTCAATTACGCCAACACGCTGTATCAGCCCGGCGGCGCGTTCTTCGACGACCCGCAATGGAGTGCTCTCGCGGATTGGGAGACCGACCTCGCGCCGCACTATGCGACAGCGAAGCGGATGCTCGGAGTGGTGGAACGCTATCCGCACACGGGCCCCGTCGAGCGCATCATGGCGGGCGCGGCCGATGACCTCGGAGTGGGCAGCACGTTCCGCAACGCACCTGTCGGGGTCTGGTTCGGCAAGCCCGGCGAGCGCACAGCGGACCCCTTCTTCGGAGGGGAGGGTCCGGACCGCACAGGCTGCACGCTCTGCGGCAACTGCATGGTCGGATGCCGCGTCGGCGCCAAGAACACGCTGATGAAGAACTATCTCGCCCTCGCCGAGAAGCGCGGTGTCGTCATCGAGGCGTTGCGCACCGTCACCGAGGTGCGCGAACTCCCCGGCGGCGGTTTCTCGGTGACGACGCAGCGAAGCGGGGCATGGTTCCGGAGCGAGCGCCGCACCGTGCGCGCACGCCAGGTGGTGCTGGCAGCGGGGACCTGGGGCACGCAGCAGCTGCTGCATCGGATGAAACGCGCCGGAGCCCTTCCACGGGTGTCGGACGCGGTCGGCCGCCTCACCAGGACCAACTCGGAGGCTCTCGACGGCGCCGTCGCCGTTGCTGTCCCGGCCTCCCTCGAGCTCGCGCGCGGCGTCGCGATCACGACCTCGTTCCACATCGACGCGAGTACGCACGTCGAGAATGTGCGGTACGGGCCGGGATCGAACCTCATGGGGGCGCTCGCGTCGATCATGGTGCCCGGTGATCGCGGTCTCGGGCGACGACTGGCGAGTCTGATCGGTCAATTCGTGCGTGCGCCGATCCGTCAGCTGCGTCTGGGCTCACTTCGACGCTGGAGTGAACGCGGCATCATCGCGCTCGTGATGCAGACGGCCGACAACTCCCTCTCGCTGTCACTCCGGCGACGGTTCGGGCGGCTGGTCATGACCAGTGCACAGGGACACGGCGAACCGAACCCCAGTCATCTGCCGCAGGCGCACCGCGCGGCCGCGGTGATCGCAGCGCGGGTCGAGGAGGAAGGCGGCGTTCCGGCTGCGGCCCGAGGCTCGTGGCCCGAGGTCTTCGGCATTCCGCTGACTGCTCACTTCCTCGGAGGCGCGGTGATCTCGTCCACTCCCGAGACCGGCGTGGTCGATCTCTACCATCGGGTATGGGGTCACCCGGCGCTGCACGTCGTGGATGGCGCCGCCGTGCCGGCGAACCCCGGGGTCAACCCGTCGCTGACGATCACCGCCCTCGCCGAGCGCGCTCTGTCGCACTGGCCCCGCCGCGGCGAAGCCGATCAGCGCCCGCCGCTGTAGACACGACGGAGGGGGCCGCCTGATGGCGACCCCCTCCGATGTTCAGATCAGCGGTTCTCGATGCCGCGGATCTGCGGCGTGTGGAACTCGCCGCCGAACGCCCGCTGCGAGGCGCCCTCACGGTCGAGGTACGGCGATGCGCCGCCATCGATGAACGGCCAGCCGGCTCCGAGGATGAGGCACAGATCGATGTCCTCGACCTCGGGCACGACGCCCTCGTCGAGCATCAGCTTGATCTCGCTCGCAAGGCCGTCCTGCACGCGCTGCAGAATCGTCTCTGCCGACGCCGGCGTCTTGCCGACGGCGGGCTTCAGCAGCTTCTCTGCCTGCTTCGTCCAGCCGGTCACCCGGCCGCCCTTCTCCTTCTCGACGACCGCATCGAGCTCCGCGAGCGCGTGGAAGTTCTCGTTCGCATAGAAGCGGTCGGGGAACGCATGCGCCATCGTGTCCTGCACGTGAGCGGCGACCTTCCATCCGACCAGGTCGATCAGCTGGAAGGGTCCCATCGGAAGTCCGAGCGGTGCGAACGCCTTCTCGACATCCGTGATCGGGGTGCCCTCGTAGACCGCTCGCGCGGCTTCGCCCATGACCTTCGCCAGCAGACGGTTCACCACGAAACCCGGGGCGTCCGCGGTGAGCACCGCGTTCTTGCCGAGATTCTTGGCGACGACGAACGCGGTCGACAGTGCGGCCTCCGAGGTGCCCGGCGTCTTCACGATCTCGATCAGCGGCATGACCGCGACCGGGTTGAAGAAGTGGAACCCGACGAGGCGCTCGGGGTGAGCGAGCTTCGCGCCGATCTCTTCGACAGACAGCGACGAGGTGTTGGTCGCGAGGATCGCGTCTTCGGCGATGACCTTCTCGATCTCGCCGAAAACCTGCTGCTTGACGCCGACCTCTTCGAAGACTGCCTCGATGACGAAGTCGCAGTCGGCGTACAGGCTCTTGTCGGTCGTGCCGGTCACGAGCGCCCGGAGCTTGTTGGCCGAGTCCGCGTCGAGGCGACCCTTCGCCTCGAGCTTGCCGATCTCGTCGTGGATGTAGGCCACGCCCTTGTCGACGCGCGCCTGGTCGAGGTCGGTGATCAGCACCGGCACCTGCAGCTTGCGCACGAACAGCAGTGCGAACTGGCTCGCCATGAGCCCCGCGCCGATGATGCCGACCTTGGTGACCTTCTTTGCGAGAGCCTTGTCCGGCGCGCCGACAGGGCGCTTCGCGCGCTTCTGCACGAGGTCGAAGGCATACATCGAGGCGGCGAACTGGTCACCCGTCACGAGATCGGCGAGGGCCTCGTCTTCTCGAGCGAAACCCTCGGCCTTCGTTCCGCTCTTCGCCTTGTCGAGCAGGTCGAGTGCGGCGTACGGAGACCGCGGCACGGTGCCGATCTTCGATTCGAGCATTCCCCGGGCCATCTTGATCGCGATCGGCCACTTGGTGAGACGCTCGATCTTGCCCGGCTCGTTCTTGCGCTCGACCTTCTTTCCCCCGAGGACCGCATCTGCCCAGGCGAGCGAGTTCTCGAGGTAGTTGGCCGCGGGGAAGATCGCATCGACGATGCCCAGATCGAAGGCCTGCTGCGGCTTCAGCATCCGGTTCTGCTTGAGCGGGTTCGAGATGACGACCTCGAGGGCGTTCTCGATTCCGATCAGGTTGGGCAGAAGATACGCCCCACCCCACCCGGGGATGATCCCGAGGAAGACCTCGGGGAGTGCGATCGCCGCTGCGGAGGCGTCGACCGTGCGGTAGCTGGAGTTCAGCGCGATCTCCAGACCGCCGCCGAGCGCGAGGCCGTTCACGAACGCGAACGACGGGACGCCGAGCTCGCCGAGCTTGCCCAGCACCTTGTGACCGAGCTGCGCGATCAGGCGGGCGTTGTCACGCGAGCCGACCTTGCTGATGTCGGAGAGGTCGGCGCCGGCGGCGAGGATGTACTGCTTGCCCGTGATGCCGACCGCCTGGATCTCTCCGGCAGCTGCGCGTGCGGCGAGTCCGTCGAGGGTCTCGCCGAGGGCGGTGAGCGTGGCGGGCCCCAGAGTGTTCGGTCGGTTGTGGTCGCGTCCGTTGTCGAGGGTGATCAGTGCGAGCACTTTGCCCGACGCGAGGCGGATGTCACGCACGGGGGAGTGCGTGATCACCTCGCCGTCGGTGAGAGCCTGGATGGGGGAGAAGTCGACATTCGCGTACTGCTCGGAAATCGGGTTGGCCATCGGGCTTACTTCCTCTTCTTGCCGTCGTAGTGCGGGTTCTCCCAGATGACGGAGCCGCCCTGCCCGAGACCGACGCACATGGCCGTCAGGCCGTAACGCACGTCGGGACGCTCGGCGAACTGCGCCGCGAGCTGGATCATCAGACGCACACCGGATGCCGCGAGGGGGTGACCGAGTGCGATGGCGCCGCCCCACTGGTTGACACGGGGGTCGTCATCGGCGATGCCGAAGTGATCGAGCAGCGAGATGACCTGAATCGCGAAGGCCTCATTGAGCTCGAACAGGCCGATGTCGGCGATCGTCAGTCCGGCCTTCTTCAGAGCCTTCTCCGTCGAGGGGATCGGTCCGATTCCCATGATCTCGGGCTGAACGCCGGCGAAGGCGAACGAGACCATGCGCATCTTCGGCGCCAGGCCGAACTCCTTCACGGCTCCACCGCCGGCGAGCAGCGACATCGTGGCGCCGTCGGTGAGCGGCGACGAGGTTCCCGCCGTCACCCGACCGTGCGGGCGGAAGGGCGTCTTCAGGGCGGCGAGGTCGTCCATCGTGGTCTGCGGACGACGACCCTCGTCCTCGGTGGCGAGACCCCAGGCGCCGTCGGCGCCCTTGGTCGCGACCGACACGAGATCGGGCTGGATCTTTCCGGCGTCGTAGGCCGCCTGCACCTTGTGCTGGCTGAGCATGCCGAACCGGTCGGAGCGCTCCTTCGTCAGGTGCGGGAAGCGGTCGAAGATACGCTCGGCCGTGACGCCCATGTTCAGGGCACCGGGGTCGACCATGCGCTCGGCGACGAAACGCGGGTTGGGGTCGGCGTTGCCGCCGATCGGGTGGTGGCCCATGTGCTCGACACCGCCGGCGAGAGCGAAGTCGTACATGCCGACGCCGATCGACGCGCCCATGGTCGTGACGCTGGTCATCGCGCCGGCGCACATGCGCTCGACGGCAAGTCCTGGCACAGTCTGCGGAAGCCCCGCGAGAATCGCCACGGAACGGCCGAGGGTCAGACCCTGGTCTCCGGTCTGACTGGTCGCGGCGATGGCGACATCGTCGATGCGGTCGGCCGGGACGGCTGCGTTCCGCTCCATGAGGCCGATGGTCGCCTTGACAGCGAGGTCATCAGCGCGGGTGTTCCAGTACATGCCTTTTTCGCCGGCGCGCCCGAAGGGGGTGCGCACTCCATCGACGAAGAAGACGTCCGATATTTCGGCCACTCTGCCTCCAAGTTTGTGCGGTGGCCTCAGTCTATGGAGGGCCGGAAACGGGGAGGAATCGGTTGGATCGAACCTACGAAGCGTCCGACGGGGGCTCGTCGGGTGTTTGCGCGGCTTCTACAAAGGCGTCGGCGATCTTCTGTGCAGTCTGTGCAATCTGCCAGGGGCGGGCACCGAGCTCCGCGAGCGCGTCGCCGATGGCTTCCGGCGTCGTTCCCGGCACGTCCCAGGCCACCCGGCGGAGGTGATCGGGGGTGAGCAGGTTCTCCGTCGGCATGCCGAGCTCCTCCGCCGTGGCCTCGACGACGGGGCGCGCAGCCTTGAGGCGCGCATCGGCCTCCGGATTGCGGTCCGACCATGCCCGAGGTGGCGGCAGCGTGTCGCTCGGAACCCGCTCACGGGGCAGCTCCTCCGCGGCGCGTCCATCGACCATCGCCTGCCACCAGCGATCGAGTTGCGTACGGCTCGCTCGACCTTGGAAGTCCTTGATTCCTGCCAGCGCCTGCTTGCTCTGCGGGTTCGCGAGCACCGCAGCGATCAGTGAGCGATCCGGCACCAGACGTCCCGGAGAGACATCCTGATCCTGCGCGAAGGCCTCGCGAGCCTGCCACAGCGAGCGCGCGACGGCCAGGTTGCGCGCACCGCGCACCTGGTGGAGCCCGCTCAGGCGACGCCAGGGGTCTTCGCGCGGAGGCTTCGGGAGCCGGGTGAGCGTGGCGGCGAACTCCTCGGCGGCATACGCGGTCTTGCCCTGCTCTTCGAGCTCCGCCTTCAGTGCCTCATAGACGTCGATCAGGTACAGCACATCGAGCGCCGCGTACTCGAGCCAGGCCGCGGGGAGCGGTCTGGTCGACCAGTCCGCCGCGGAGTGCTCCTTCTTGAGGGTGATGCCGAGCGTGTTCTCCACGACGGCAGCGAGACCGACTCGTTCGTGACCCAGCAGACGCGATGCGAGCTCGGTGTCGAAGATCTCCTGCGGCAGCAGATCGAGTTCGCGAAGCGAAGGGAGGTCCTGGCTGGCTGCATGGAAGACCCAGAGCACATCACCGATCGCCTCCTGCAGCGGGCTGAAGTCGCCGAGCGCCGGGGGGTCGAAGAGGAAGACCCCCGCGTCTCGGCGGAAGACCTGCACGAGATACGCCCGCTGGGAATAGCGGAATCCGGATGCCCTCTCGACGTCGACGGCGACAGGGCCTGTGCCTGCGGCCAGTGCAGCGCACGCCGCACGGAACTCCGAGACGTCGGAGATCACGGAGTATTCAGTCACGTGCTGCCTTTCGCGCGCCGATAACGGCGATGCCCTCGGAACCCGGCGGAAGACCCGCCAGCATCCCGACCAGTTCGACCCAGGCCTCGACATGGGGTGCGAAGGGGCCCTCGGGTGTCCAGGACGCCCTCAACTCTATCTGTGCGCCGTCTCCTTCGACGGCGAGGCCACCGAAGCCCTTCGAGAGGGTCTTGGTCGACGTGCCGGACTCGGAGTGATAGCCGGCGCCCCTGGAGTCGAGCGCGTCGACGAGCCACGACCAGGTGACATCGGCGAGCAGGGGATCGGTGCCGATCTCCGTCTCCAGAGGAGCCTGGGCGAAGATCACGATTCGCCAGTCGCCGTCCCACGCTGCCGGGTTGTCGGGATCATGCAGCAGCACGAAGCGTCCGGTGCCGTAGGCGGACTCCCCGCTGTCGTCCGGGCGGACGTCTGCGGCGAGCGCGAGGGCGTGCGGAGCCAGGCCCTGTGGTGTGGGTATCTCGCGGATGGTGATGTCTGCGCGGAAGGCGATATCGCGCAGTTCGGCCACGGCGGCGTCGAAGATCGTCCCGGCATCGGGGTGAGCGGTCACGGCAACAGGCTAGAGTCAGGAAGCGATGAAGAGTCTCAGGCACGCCGTTGCGCTCCTTGTCCCTGCACTGCTCGCTCTCGGGACGGCACTGGCCCTGCTCGTCTTCAGCGTGGCCCGCCGGGTCGTGATTCCGAAGAAACGACCGGCCGACGTCGAGATCCTCGCGGTCGACACCGGCGCGCAGACGATCGAGCTCACTCGAACACGAGACACCGAGCTGCCGGGGCGTTACGGTCTCTTCACCTCGGGCACCTATGGGTACGTCAAGCTCGGTGCGGTGCTCAGCGCCGACGCGACGACCGTGCGGCGCAAGCTGCTCACGCAGATCGAGCCCGGCGCCCGCGTCGACAGGAGTGCGGGATTCAGCGGCTGGTACTACTCGACGCCCAGCGAGCTGCACCTGCCATGGCAGAACGTGCTCATCGGGTCACCGGCTGGTCCGTGCCCGGCGTGGCTCTTCCCCGGCGAGTCGTCGACGTGGGTGGTCCAGGTGCACGGCCGCGGAGTCACCCGTGCCGAGTGCCTTCGCGCAGTCCCCGCGCTGCACGCGGCGGGCTTCCCGAACCTCGTCGTGTCGTACCGGAACGACGGCGAGGCTCCACGCAGCCGAAGCGGCTCCTACGCGCTGGGGGCCGCCGAGTGGCGCGATGTGGACGCCGCTGTCTCGTACGCGCTGCGCCACGGCGCTGAGCGCGTGATCCTGATGGGATGGTCGATGGGGGGTGCGGTCTCTCTGCAGACCGCACTGAACTCGGGCAACCGAGACCGCATCGCCGGACTGATCCTCGAGTCGCCCGTGATCGACTGGCGCAGCGTGCTGCGCTTCCAGGCGCGAGCGGCGGGAATGCGCGCGCCGCTGCCGGATCTGGCGATGAGCGCGCTGTCCGTTCCGCTGACCGCGCGGCTCAGCGGCGCTGAGAACGCGATCTCGTTCGACAGCCTTGACATGGTGGCGCGCGCGGATGAGCTGAAAGTGCCCATTCTCATCCTGCACAGCGATGACGACGGATTCGTGCCGGCCGACGCGTCGCACGCGCTGCAGCGGGCCCGCCCGGATCTCGTCACCATGCCGGCATTCTCGGGCGCTCGGCACACCAAGATCTGGAACTACGACCAGATCGGGTGGAGCGACGCCATCACCGGATGGCTCGCCGCGCAGGGCTTCAGCGCTTCTGCCTGACCTGCTTCTTCGCGCGCATGAGCATTCCCGTCATGCCGCCGATGCGCAGCGGCGACACGGCTCTGGTGAGCCCGATCGACTGCGGGTAGTCGTCGGGGATCGCCAGGACCTCGTCGGCAGTGAGGCCGGTGATGCCCTGCACGAGGATGCTCGCGAACCCGCGCGTGGTCGGTGCCTCGGGCGGAGCCGTCGCGTGCATCGTGACCACGCCGTCATTCACCTCGACGTAGATGTAGACGGGGGATTGGCACTCCGCGACGCGCTCGCACATCTCCGGGTGGTTCGCGACCTCCTCGGAGACCTCGGGCAGCTCGTCCGAATACTCCAGCAGGAGCAGCAGGCGATCCGCTTCGGGGGTCTCGAGGAACCCGTCGCGGATCTCGGCGAGGGTGTCAGGAAGTTCGCTCTTGCTCATCCCTGCCATCCTCCCACGGTCAGAGGGATCCGGGCTCCGATCCGGTGACGATCGGGACGCGCACCGCGCTGCCCCACTCGGTCCACGAGCCGTCGTAGTTGCGGACGTTCTCGAAGCCGAGCAGGTGCCTGAGCACGAACCAGGTGTGGCTGGAGCGCTCACCGATGCGGCAGTACGCGACGACGTCGTCGCCGTCCGCGAGTCCGGCGCCGTCGCGGTAGATCGCATCGAGTTCGGCACGCGACTTGAAGCCGCCGTCCTCTGCGACCGCCTTGGCCCACGGCACGCTCTGAGCAGTCGGGATGTGGCCTGCGCGCAGAGCGCCCTCGTCGGGGTACGCCGGTGCGGTGGTGCGCTCACCGCTGTACTCCTCGGGGGAGCGGACGTCGATCAGGGGGCTGCCGATGTGTGCGAGAACGTCGTCCTTGTAGGCGCGGATCACAGAGTCATCGCGCTCGACGACGGGGTACTCCGTCGGTGTGATCTGCGGTGCGTCGCGGGTGATCTCTCGACCCTCCGCGATCCAGCGATCGCGACCGCCATCGAGCAGTCGCACGTCCTCGTGGCCGAAGAGCGAGAAGACCCAGAGCGCGTAGGCGGCCCACCAGTTGTTCTTGTCGCCGTAGATCACGACCGTGTCGTCGCGGGAGATGCCCTTGCTGCTGAGCAGCTTCGCGAACCCCTCGCCATCGACGTAGTCGCGGACGACCGGGTCGTTGAGCTCGGTGTGCCAGTCGACCTTCACGGCGCCCGGGATGTGACCGGTCTCGTAGAGGAGCACATCCTCGTCGGATTCGACGACGACCAGGCCGGGCGTGCCGAGGCGCTCGGCCAGCCACTCGGTGGTCACGAGCCGACCGGGCTCGGCATACTCGGCGAACTTGGACGAAGTGGTGTCGAACTCGATGGCCACAGGGATCTCCTCAGACGGTGAGCGGCGATGATGCAGGGGTGACGGCGTAATGTGGAGCCGATACTTCGACGATAGATCCACGCCGCGCGCCCTGCACCGGATTCGTAAGACTTCGACACAGGTGCGCCCCCGATACAGGACCGTGATGACCGACACGCCCACCCGCACGGGCATCGTGCACCTGACAGAGCGACAGCCGACCGTCACCGGTCCCGAGATGCTGGCAAGCCTCGTGCCGCCGCCGCAGTTCGACGGCGCCACGTTCGAGAGCTATCGCGCCGATGAGGCGTACCCGTCTCAGGAAGAGGCGAAGGAGACGCTGATCCGCTTCGCCGGACGAGGCGCTCCTATGAAGCGCGGTGGATTCTTCGGCCGAGCCAAGAAGGAGCCCGAGACGAAACCGGGCGTCTATCTCGACGGCGGCTTCGGCGTCGGAAAGACCCACCTGCTGGCCTCGATCTATCACGCGATGCCCGCGCGCAGGAAGTACTTCGGCTCGTTCATCGAGTACACGGCTCTGGTCGGCGCGCTGGGATACAAGAACACCGTCGACCTGCTCAAGGGCGCCGATCTGCTGTGCATCGACGAGTTCGAGCTCGACGACCCGGGCGACACCATGGTGATGACGCGCCTGATCGGCGAACTCGTGCCGACGGGCACCAAACTCGCCGCAACCTCGAACACGCCGCCGAACGCGCTGGGAGAGGGACGCTTCGCCGCGCAGGACTTCCTGCGTGAGATCCACGCGATGTCGGACAGCTTCCAGACGATCCGCATCGACGGCGTGGACTTCCGACAGCGCGCTCTCGACGGGCACGCCGTCGTCAGCGATGACGATGCGTACGACCGCGCGATCGAGGATGGGGCCGGCCGGGGCACCGCATCCGACGACTCGTTCGCCGATGTGATCCGTCACCTGGCTCGCGTGCACCCCTCGCGCTACCTCCGGATCATCGCAGGACTCGACCTCGTGGGCCTGAAGGACGTGCGAGTTCTGACGGACCAGTCCGAGGCTCTGCGCTTCGTCGCGTTCGTCGACCGTGTGTACGACGCGCAGATCCCGATCGTCGCCACCGGTGTGAGCCTCGACCAGGTGTTCGCGGAGGAGATGCTGAGCGGCGGATACCGCAAGAAATACCTGCGTGCTATCTCCAGACTCAATGCACTTACACACGCGGATCGCAGTGTCGCGTAACGCGATGTTCACACACGCGGCGTCTCTGTAACGCCGCCGCAACAAACCTCACGCATTCCGGAAATCGGGCGGCCTCACACTGAAGCTCTCAGTTTCCCGAATGTGAGGTTTGACTATGGATGCTCCAGGCAACATCTCCTGGGCGATCACCGCGACCGCCCTCGTACTGCTCATGACGCCCGGCGTCGCCTTCTTCTACGGCGGTCTCGTCAAGGCCAAGAGCGTCGTCAGCATGATGATGATGAGCTTCGGCTCGATCGGCCTCGTCGCCGTTCTGTGGATCCTCTTCGGGTTCTCGATGAGCGCCGTCGACAGCCCCACCGCCTTCGCAGGCAACCCCTTCGCCGACATCGGCCTCTCCAGCCTCGCGGCCGGTGAGGGGTCGAACGTCGCACTTCTCGGAGTCGCATACGGTGCGACCTTCGCGATCATCACCGTCGCACTCATCTCGGGTGCCATCGCCGACCGTGCGAAGTTCGGCAGCTGGCTGATCTTCGCCGGCGTCTTCGCCACGGTCGGATACTTCCCCGTCGCCGCATGGGTCTGGGGCGGCGGTTGGATCATGAACCTCGGCACCACGCTCTTCGGTGAGGACAGCGGCATCGGCGTGATCGACTACGCCGGCGGTACCGCTGTGCACATCAACGCGGGTGCTGCCGCGCTCGCGCTCGCAATCGTCCTCGGCAAGCGCATCGGCTTCCAGAAGGGCATCCTCAAGCCGCACAACGTTCCGCTGACCCTCCTCGGTGCTGCTCTGCTGTGGTTCGGCTGGTTCGGCTTCAACGCCGGTGCCGAGTGGCTCGCGGAGGACATGGGCGGCGTCGGACTCATCGGTCTGAACACCCTCGGCGCTACGGCGGCAGCGATCCTCGGCTGGATCCTCATCGAGAAGATCAAGGACGGAAAGCCCACGTCGGTGGGTGCAGCGTCGGGTGCCGTCGCCGGTCTGGTCGCCATCACCCCCGCCTGCGCCAACCTGACCCCCGGGTGGTCGCTGCTGCTCGGTGCCGTCGCCGGCATCGTGTGCGCACTCGCGGTGGAGATGAAGTTCCGCCTCGGTTTCGATGACTCGCTCGACGTCGTCGGCATCCACCTCGTCGGTGGCCTGATCGGAACGCTCTACCTCGGCTTCTTCGCCTCCGGAACCGGTCTCTTCGTCGGTGGCGACGCACGCCAGCTCGCCGTCCAGGCGATCGCAGCTCTCGGTGTGCTGGTCTACTCCTTCGTCGTCGCCTTCATCATCGGCTTCGCGATCGAGAAGACGATCGGCTTCCGCGTCACCAGCGAAGACGAGATCGCCGGTGTCGACCAGGTCGTGCACGGCGAGGAGGGATACGCACTGGCCGACGCCTGAACTCCCGTTAGGGTGACCGTGTGAGCAACTCGAACGGCATCCTGGCAAGACTCGCGGAGATCCTCTTCACAGCACTGGGATCTGACCGGGCGTCTCGGACGAACACTCGTCCGAGACGCCCGGTCTCCCGTGTGCGCACGTCCGAGGAGGTGCGTACCGCCGCGTCAGACGCGAGAGGTGCGCGAGGAACGGCGACGGTGCGCGTGGATCCCGAGAGGATCCGGGACCTGCAGATGAGCTATGCGCCTGACGCGGGGGAGATCATCTGGACCTGGGTGCCGTACGAGGAGAACGATGGCCGGGGGAAGGACCGTCCGGTGCTCGTGATCGGTCGCGAATCGGCGGATCGGGTCTACGCGGTGCGAATGACGAGCAAGGCCCACGATGGCGACCGCGACTATCTGTCGATCGGTTCCGGAGACTGGGACTCGCAAGGACGCGAGTCGTGGGTCGATGTCGAGCAGCTCTACAGCGTGCACGAGAGCGGTCTGCGCCGCGAAGCGGCCGCGCTCGACCGCTCTCGCTACGGTCGCGTGGCGTCGGCGCTGGCACGACGGTACGGCTGGGCGAGCGCCTGAGCATCTGACTCTTTCGAGCGTCTGGGGGTCTCGAAGCCGCGCACTCTGCTCAGCGTCCACACCAGCGAGCCGGATGCGACGAGAGCCGCCACGAGTCCCGCGACGTGCAGTGTCAGAGACATGCCGCCCCGCTCGGGCAGCAGGAATCCGTAGGGCACCCAGCCGTCCGTGATGCCCCTGAGCAAGACGACGCCCAGCCATGCGACCGGGTACGGGAGTACGAGCCAGAGGCGTCGCCACGGCATCGGAGCACGATCGCCGATGAGCACCCAGTCGAATACCAGCAGCACGGGGAACAGGGTGTGGAGTGCGAGGCTCACCCAGGCCGGCGCGCTTCCGGTTCCCGGTACCAGCACGTTGAACACGACGCCCACGACGATCATGCACGCAACGGCCACGGCACGAGCGCTGGTGAGCGGTACAGGTATCGAGCGACGGCGAATCGTCAGCAGCCCCGTCGCTATCAGGACACCAGAGGTCAGCAGACTCGTCAGATTCGTGAAGTAGCCGAAGTAGTCGACCAGACTCGCTCCCTGACGGGGAATTCCGATCACATACGTGAACACCAGGATCCCGACCACCACTCCGCCCACGAGCACACGGAGGATTCCGATCCCAGGAGAGGCAGGCGGCGATGACGTCATCCGTTCAGGGTACGAGCGGGACTGCTGCAATCCGTTCGGCGAAGCGCTGCGAACCATCTGTGAGTCGCAGCACGCGACGACATCACAGGAGGCATCATGCGTTTCATCCCCACCAAGGTCCATGGCATCCTCGACTACGTCGTCGGAGTGGCGCTGATCGCTGCTCCGTGGCTGTTCGGCTTCGCAAACGTCGGCGGTCCCGCCGTGATCATCCCGATCGTGCTCGGCGTCGGCCTCATCGTCTACAGCCTGTTCACGAAGTATGAATGGGGCCCCTTCGGCTTCATCCCGATGCCCGTCCACCTCGTCTTCGACATCGTCGCGAGCCTGTTCCTGGCGCTCTCGCCCTGGATCTTCGGCTTCTCGACCGAGGCGCCCAACGTGTGGCTCCCGCATGTGGTCGTCGGTGTCGCCGTGATCCTGGTCGTCCTGTTCTCACAGCCCCAGCCTGCGAGCGTCAAGGCCACAGCACGCGCCTGATCCATCTGCACTCTGAAGCCCCGCACGGAACGTCGGCCCCGTGCGGGGCTTCAGTTCTGCAACGCCGAGCTCACCCAGCGTGCGTACTGCTGCCAGGGTTCGCCCTCAGTGCGCAGCCCCGCAATGTGCGCCGACAGGATCGGGGTGAGCGTGAACCACTCGCCCCCTTCGCGGGCTTCCGCGAACTCCCGATGCCTCGCCTGTTCGACATTCCGGCCGCCACGCTCGAAGGCCAGGAGCTCTTCGTGACGGATGCTGGCGAGACGTTGCCGAGGGCGGCGGCTGGTTCCGATCTTCACTCGGCGGTCATAGCGGATGTAGTAGACCACCTCGATCACCGGCCTGGGCAGACCGGGATCCGGCGAGTCCCCGTATCGCCATCCGCACCAGGCGCACATCAGCGCCGCTGCCACGCGCACTGCCTCCGCGTGGCCGCACAGCGAGCAGGGGCTGGGAAGCAGGATGGCCGACACGATCGGCACGCTACCGGCGGCCACCGACGTCGGACCTCGCCTAGCTGCGCCGCAGCGAGCCGGAGTCTTGGAAGCGCTGCGACGAGCGGGTCGAGCATGTCGCGATCCCGGGAGTGGATGGTCTCCCACACCGCCGGAATCCCGCGGCTGCGGTCGCCCGAGAGGAAGTCGTCGAGCAGAGTGGTCATCCTGTGCCGGGCGACGATCCGCTCATGGGTGCGAAAAACCCCGCGACACCTGAGTGTGCGGGGTTGTGGTGGGCGATACCGGACTCGAACCGATGACCTCTTCCGTGTGAAGGAAGCGCGCTACCAACTGCGCCAATCGCCCATACCTGTGGGGTACGTCAACCGATACTACCCGACGGTCGGAGGCGAAGTTGACCATGCTGGGAGACACGCGCGAGATTCGGTTTCAGTTTTGACAGTCGCCGATCATCGGCTAATGTTTCATAAGTGCCCGGGACAACAACCGGGAACAACGCGGATGTAGCGCAGTTGGTAGCGCACAACCTTGCCAAGGTTGGGGTCGCGAGTTCGAGTCTCGTCATCCGCTCAAGTGCAGGGGCCTTCTTCGGAAGGCCTTCCGCACGTGGGGTCAATCCACACGGTGGCGTGGCCGAGCGGCTAGGCACCGGCCTGCAAAGCCGTTTACACGGGTTCGAATCCCGTCGCCACCTCAGTAACTGAATAGCCCGAACGGGCGCGATTGGCGCAGCGGTAGCGCGCTTCCCTGACACGGAAGAGGTCACTGGTTCGATCCCAGTATCGCGCACAGAGAAACCCCCGGTTTTCCGGGGGTTTTTTGTTTTCTGCACGCGCATTCGATCAGTCGGCGAAGACGGTCGTGGAGCCCGTCCCGGAGCCGCTCGGATTCCTCATGAGTCACAACTGCATCATTGTCAACAACGGAACCTTTCCCGTAGTGTGAAAAAACGTCGCTTTCCCACAGTCGGGTCGTGACGGACTCTGAGGGGGGTCGTGGTGGTCGGGGGAGGTGAAGGGCGGGGCAGACGCAAGTCCGTCCTCGCCATGATCACCGCCATCGCCGTCATCGCCGCCGGGTTCACCCTCGGCGCCCCGCCCCAGGCCGCTGAGGCCGCCGTCGTCCAGTGGGGCACAAATTCCGGCACGACTCCGAACTATCAGGCCAACGTCAACGGGGACTTCATCATGGCCGGCAACGGCGTCCTCGCGTGCTCGGCGACGACGGCCACGACGAACGGCTCGTGCGCCGATCTGCACGCCGCATCGAGCACCAACACGAACAACGTCAACGACAACTTCGTGATGACCCAGAACAACTCCGTCTCGGGTTTCACCTCGAACTCGAGCAGCGCGACGATGACCATCCCGGCGGGTGCCACCGTCGTGAAGGCCTTCCTCACCTGGAGTGCCAACACCGGTGTGTACACGGGCGACACTCGCCGTCTGTGTTCGCAGTACTCCGCCGCGCGCGGTGTCGCGACGATGCCGACCGGCAGCGTCACCGGGTACACCTCCCGGGCCGTGCAGCTGAAGGTCGCCTCCGGGGCCATCGTCAACGTCGCGCCGCAGAGCATGCTCGCCGATCCTGCGTCCCAGGCCACGGCCCTGTACTACTCCGCGAGCGCGGACGTCACCTCAGCCTTCGCGTCGGTGCCGACCGGCTCCGAGATCACCGTCTCGACCGGCAACATCTGGTCTCCGACCGGCGCCGGATGCTACGCGGGATGGTCGATCAACGTCGTGTACGACTACGGGACGTTCATCCCCGACAACCCGGCGTCGGTGCCGCACAACATCATCTACTACGAGGGTCACGTCCGTCAGGGCGCCAACGATGCCGACCTGACCGTCGCGTTCAACGGCTTCACTGCGGTGGCTGCCGGCACCCGCGCCGGCTTCACTCTCTTCGAGGGCGACCGGAACATCACCGGCGACACCGCGGCGTACTCGCGCGGTGGGGCGACGCCGTACACCGAGATCTCGAACGCCGCGGGCGCGACCGGGAACGTCGGCATCTCGCGAGCCGTGGGCTCCGCCAGATACACAGGTACGGCGGGCACCGCGTTCACCAACCAGAGCGTCGACGTCGCGACCGTTCCCCTGCCCAACGTCGTCGCCGGCGACTCCACGGTGAACCTCCGACTGGGCACGTCGGGCGACTCGTATCTTCTGCGCAACGCGATGCTCTCCGTGCCGACGGCGGGCCTGCAGATCGTGAAGACCTTCGACGGCACGACCGACACGCAGTCGCGCACATCGGGCGAACTGGCGACCTTCACAATCCGCATCACGAACACGGGTGCCGGAACGCTCCGCAACATCGTCGTGACCGACGACCAGGCCAACTGCGCACGCAGCCTCGGCGCGCTCACCCTCGCGCCGTTGCAGACGACGACCTACACCTGCACTGCGACCGCTCCGTCGACGACGGGATATGTGTCGACGGCCGACGCGACAGCACGAACGGCGGTAGGCGACTTCCTCGCACAGGACAACGACACCACCACCGTTCTCCTGAGCGCGATCGGGCTCACCAAGACGAGTGCGCTCGCTCCCGGCGGCACCGGCCGCGCTGGCGATGTCGTGATCTACACCTTCACGATCACGAACACCGGGCAGTCGACGCTCACGGACATCGTGCTCAGCGATCCGCTTCCCGGCCTCTCCGCGATCACTTTCGGAACCTGGCCGGGTACCGCGGGAACCCTGACCGCAGGGCAATCCGTCACCGCGACTGCCAGCTATACGCTCACGCAGAACGACGTGGATGCGGGCTCGGTGGCGAACACCGCGACCGTCAACGCCAGGGATGACGACGGAGGCATCCGCCCGTCGGGATCCGCCAACCGGGTGACGCCGATCGCTGCCGCGGGCGCGGTGACTGTCACCAAGACAGGTGCCCTCGCCAGTGGAACCACCGGCCGGGTGGGCGATCGAGTCAACTACACGTTCACGGTGCGCAACACGGGCAACGTGACTCTCGACAACGCGTCGCTGGTCGATCCGCTGCCGGGGCTCTCCCCACCGGTCATGACCTGGCCGACAGCGACCGCCGGACTCCTCCCCGTCGGACAAGCGGCCACCGCCACCGCTTTCTACACCATCACCCAGGCGGACGTGGACGCCGGCAGCGTCCGCAACACCGCCACCGCCACCGCCCGCACACCGGGCGGAGCCAGAATCTCCGGCTCCTCCGCGCAGGTCGCCGTCGCGACCATCGCGTCGGCCCCAGGACTCACGACGACGAAGTCGGGTGCACTCACCCAGGGCACGGGCGCCGTGGGTAGCACGATCACCTATACGTTCACCGCTCGGAACTCCGGCAACACGACGCTCACGAACGTCGCCATCAGCGATCCGCTGGCCGGCCTCTCGACTCTCACCTACGCATGGCCAGGCACGGCAGGAACCCTCGCCCCCGCGCAGAGCGTGACGGCGACCGCGACCTACACCGTGACCCAGGCCGACGTCGACGCAGGAGCGGTGCGCAACACCGCCAGCGGCATCGCACGCACTCCTGCAGGAGCGACCCTGACGGTCCCGAGCAGCCAGTCCGTCATCTCGACCGCGGCATCCGCTCCGGCCGTGAACCTGACGAAGACCGGCACGTTCGCACCGGGGAGCACGGGCAGGGCGGGCGATGTCGTCACCTACTCGTTCCGCCTGGCGAACAGCGGAAACGTCACGCTCACCGAGGCGGCCGTCACCGATCCGCTCGTCGGGCTCTCGGCGCTGACGTACACCTGGCCGGGGACGCCGGGAACGCTGGCGCCTGGGCAGGCCGCCACTGCGACCGCGACGTACACGGTGAAGCAGTCGGATGTCGATGCGGGCGCGGTGGCGAACACGGCGACCGCCTCGGCGCTGCCTCCGACCGGTGCGCGGCTCCTGCAGACGCGGTCGTCCACGCTCCCCGTCACGGCGGCCGGGGCGCTCACCATGCTCAAGTCGGGATCCATCACCGCAGGCACCGGCGGCGTCGGCAGCACGGTGGCGTACGACTTCTCAGCGACCAACAACGGCAACGTCACGCTCTCCCAGGTCGCGATCGCGGATCCGCTGGCGGGGCTCTCGGCCATCACATACACCTGGCCGGGCACGCCGGGAACCCTCGCGCCGGGACAGACCGTGCAGGGGCGCGCGTCGTACACGGTGCGACAGGCGGACGTCGATGCGGGAGCAGTGACGAACACTGCGACGGCATCCGCCCGAACCCCCGGCGGCACGTCGGTCACCGGGACCTCACCCACGACCAGGGTGAACACCGCGACGGCCGCCCCGGCGAGCACGACGACGAAGACGGCGACGGCTTCGGGGGCGGCGGCGGTCGGCGACGTCGTCTCCTACACGGTCCGCACCACCAACACCGGGAACGTCACGCTGACGGACGTCGTCATCACCGACACGCTGGCAGGTCTCTCGGCCTTCACCTACACCTGGCCGGGAGCCGCAGGACGACTCGCACCAGGACAGACGGTCACCGCGGTCGCGACCTACACGATCAAACAGGGCGACGTGAACGCCGGGTCGGTGCGCAACGTCGCGTCCTCGACGGCGGCCTTCGGCACCACGCCGGTCACGAGCACCTCGGGCACCGTCACGACGAGCACCGCGCCCGCTGCGCCAGGAATCATCACGACGAAGACCGGTGCGCTGCAGAGCGGTTCGTCGGGACGCGCCGGCGACACCATCGTCTGGTCCCTCACCCTGCGCAACTCCGGCAACGTGACCCTCACTGGGGTGGCGGTCGCTGATTCTCTGCCCGGCATATCCACTCCGAGCTACGGCACCTGGCCCAGCGGCACACCAGGGGTGCTGCAGCCCGGCCAGACCGTGACAGCGACCGCGACCTCGGTGATCTCCCAGACCGACGTCAACTCCGGCGCCGTGAGCAACGCTGCGACCGGCTCCGGTGCGCCTCCCACCGGTGCCGCCGTCACGAGCACCGCGCCCGCGACCGTGTCGCTGGCGTCGGCTCCCGACCTCGTCCTCACCAAGACCGGCGCCGTCACCGCCGGCAACGGGTCGGTCGGCAGCACGATCACCTATTCCTTCTCGGCACGCAACACCGGCAACGTCACGCTGACGGACGTCTCGATCGCCGACCCGCATGCCGGGCTCTCGTCGCTGTCGTACACATGGCCCGGAGCCGCAGGAACGCTCCAGCCAAATCAGACCGTGACCGCGACCGCGACCTATGCGGTGCGTCAGTCGGACGTGGATGCCGGGTCGGCGAAGAACACCGCGAGTGCGAGCGGCACACCGCCGACGGGCGCCGCGATCACGGCCTCGTCGGGCGAGGTGACGGTCGCGACGATCGCCGCTGCGCCCGCGATCGCAATCACGAAGAGCGCGGCGGGCGGTGGCGCAGGAGTAGGCAGCGTCATCACCTACACGATGCGCGCGAGCAACACCGGAAATGTCACGCTCACCGGCGTCGGCATCGCTGATCCGCTCGCAGGCCTCGGCACCCTCGACTACCAGTGGCCAGGCGCCGCGGGCACGCTCGCGCCAGGACAGACCGTCGTCGCGACGGCACCGTACACCGTGACGCAGGCCGATGTGAACGCCGGTGCGGTCACGAACACCGCCACGGCGAACGGCGCGGGTGGGGGGACGACGGTGTCTGCGGCATCCGGAGCCGTCACCACGCCGACGGCGACGGGTGCGCCGGCCGTGGCGGTGACCAAGGTCGGGACTCTCTCGGGCACCGGCGTCGAGGGCGACACCATCACGTACGACTTCACGGTCCGCAACTCCGGCAATGTCACCCTCACCGGTGTCTCGCTCGTCGACCCGCTGATCGGCGCTGGCGCGGTGACGCTGACCGGGTGGGTCGGAGCGGCCGGCACCCTGCAGCCGGGTCAGACCGTATCGGGCACCGCGACGTACGCGGTCACGCAGTCCGATGTGGACGCCGGCGCGGTCGCGAACACCGCCACCGCGACCGGCACACCGCCACGAGGCGCTGCGGTGAGCGGCACGGCACCATCGACCGTGCGCATCGCGGCAGCGCCCTCGATCTCCGTCGCGAAGAGCGGCTCGATCACGACCGGCTCAGGAGACGTGGGCAGCACCGTGACGTTCGCGTTCACGATCCGCAACTCGGGCAACGTGACGCTCAGCGGCATCGCGCTCACCGACGACCTCGTGGGTCTCGGCACCCCGACCATCACCTGGCCGGGAGCCGCGAACACCCTCACACCGGGGCAGACCGCCACGGGCACGGCGACGTACACCGTGCGTCAGGCCGATGTCGATGCCGGATCCGTGCGCAACATCGCGACCGTCAGCGGCCGCCCGCCGGCGGGCGCGGTCGTGAGTGCGACCTCTGCGGAGGCGGTCGTGCCGACGGTCGCGGCGGCGCCGGGCCTCTCGGTCACCAAGACCGCGGACACGGCGGCGGGAGACCGTGTCGGCGATGTCGTCGCCTACGCGATCCAGGCGACCAACAGCGGGAACCAGACGCTGACCGGAGTGACGGTGAGTGATCCGCTGCCGGGTCTCTCCTCGCTGTCGGTCACATGGCCGGGAACCGCGGGAGTGCTCGCGCCCGGTCAGACTGCGACCGCTCGCGCGACGTATGTCATCAGCCAGGCCGACGTGAACGCCGGGTCGATCCGCAACCGCGGGTCGGCCGCAGCCACGGCCCCCGGTGGGGTCGCTGTCAACGCCTCGTCCGCCGAGCTGGTCACGCCGACGTCTGCTGCGGCACCGCAGCTGACGCTCGACAAGGCCGCGAGCCTGGCGCCCGGGGCGACCGGACGTGCAGGCGACATCGTCACCTACAGCTTCACCATCCGCAACGCCGGCAACGTCAGCCTGACCGGTGTCGGGATCGCCGACCCCCTGCCCGGACTCTCGACCATCACCTTCACGGGGTGGCCAGGCGCCGCGGGCATCCTGCAGCCGGGGCAGAGCGTCACCGCGACCGCGACGCGAGCTCTGACGCAGTCGGACGTCGACGCCGGCTCTGTGGCGAACACGGCGACGGCGACCGCGACCCCGCCGAGCGGGGTCGCCGTGCAGGCCACCTCCGCCGCGACCCTGCCGCTGATCGCCGGCCCGCTGCTCACACTCGGCAAGACCGGTGCCTACACCGAGGGGAGCGGCGCCGTCGGCAGCGTCATCACCTACACCTTCACGGCGCGCAACGCCGGAAACGTCACGGTGACGGGCGTGGACCTCACCGACCCGCACGCCGGCCTCACCCCGATCGCCCTCGCGTGGCCCGGTGCCGCAGGCACACTGGCCCCCGGCGCACAGGTCGTGGGGACCGCGACCTACACCGTGACCCAGGCGGACGTCGACGCAGGAACCGTGCGCAACACGGCGCGGGTCACCGGAGCGCCGCCGTCCGGACCCGCGGTGGGAGCGGATTCTCCGACCGTGACGCTCGCGACGGTGGCCGCGGGTCCTGGGCTGACGACGACGAAATCGGCGACGGTCGGAGGGACCGGTGCCGTGGGCGACGTCATCGACTACACGGTGCGGGTGACCAACACCGGCAACGTGACGCTCCGCAGCGTCGTGGTGAACGACCCGATGGCGGGTCTCACGCCGTTCGTGTACACCTGGCCGGGCGAGTCCGGCATCCTCTCACCCGGTGCGCAGGTGGTGGCTCGGGCGAGCCACACCATCACCCAGGAAGACGTGGATGCAGGCTCGATCGTCAACGTCGCGACCGGAAGCGCACTATCGCCCAACGGCACGCCCGTCAGCGCGGCACCCGGAACAGTCACCACTCCGACCGCCGCAGGAGACCCACGTCTCCAGGTCGTGAAGTCGGGCACGCTTCCTGCGGGGGCCACGGGCGTGGCGGGGGAGAGCATCTCCTGGACGGTCACGTTGCGCAACACCGGCAACGTGACGCTCGCGGGCGTAAGTGCCACCGATTCTCTCCCCGGAATCAGCGACCTCGTCTACGGCCCGTGGCCGTCGGGGACCACCGGCGTTCTCGCTCCCGGCGGGGAGGTGACCGCCACTGCGACGTCGACAGTGCGTCAGACGGATGTCGACGCGGGCGCTGTGTCCAACAGTGCGACGGCGACGGGTGCTCCCTCACGCGGCCAGGCGACCTCGGCGATCGGTTCGGCCACCGTGCCGCTCGCATCGGCCCCGGCGCTGACAATCCAGAAGGCCGGTGAGTACACCGCCGGCTCGGGTGCGGTGGGCGACACCGTCACCTACACCTACTCGGTGCGCAACGCCGGGAACGTGACGCTCACAGGTGTCGCCGTCGTGGATCCGCACAGCGGCCTGTCGGCGATCAGCTACGGGACCTGGTCATCGGGCACACCGGGGACTCTCGCTCCGAATCAGACCATCACGGCGACCGCCACCTATCAGGTCCGTCAGAGCGACGTGAATTCGGGCACCATCACGGACGTGGCGACCGTCTCGGGTCGTCCGCCGACGGGAGCGGTCGTCTCGGGAACATCGCAGACCGTCGTCCTCGATACGGCCGCCGGCTCGCCGGCCATTCTCACGACGAAGACGGCATCCGTCGGTGGCTCAGGCCAGCTGGGCGATCTCATCACCTACACGCTCCGAGCGACCAACACGGGCAACGTCACACTGACCGGCGTCGCTCTGTCCGACCCCGCCTCGGGCTTGAGCCCGCTGACCTACGGCCCATGGCCAGGAGCCAACGGCACCCTGCAACCGGGCGAGTCCGTGACGGCGACGGTGACGCACCGTATCACTCAAGCCGACCTCGATGCCGGTTCGGTGACCAACACCGCGAGCTCTACCGGTGCACCGCCCACCGGCCCCGCGGTGACGGACCCGTCGGACACGCTCGTCACCCCGACCGCCGCGCAGACGCCGGACATCGAGGTGACGAAGAAGGGCACGCTCGCCGGCGGCGCCACTGCGCGGGCCGGAGACACCGTCACGTACGCGTTCTCGCTGCGCAACACGGGCAACGTCACGCTCACGGGAGTGACGCTCGACGACCTCGAGCCGGCGGTCTCACCGCTCACCTATTCGTGGCCGGCAGCGCAGGGCACGCTCGCCCCGAACCAGGTCGTCACCGCGACGGCGACCTACACGCTCACGCAGGCCGACATCGATGCGGGCGGTGTCGACAATGCGGTGAGCGGCTCCGGTGATGCGCCCGGCGGCGCGACCGTCACCGAGACCGACGACGTCACCATCACTATCACCCCCGCCGCATCCATCGACGTGTCGAAGACCGGAACCGTCGTCGGTGACGGCGTGGCCGACGGTGAGGCGGGCGATGACATCCGCTTCGACTTTGTCGTGGTCAACACCGGCAACGTCACGCTCACCGATGTCGAGCTCGCCGACAGCATCCCGGGACTCGTGCTCGACGTCACCTGGCCGGACGCAGGCGCACCGGGGGCCCTCGCGCCGGGTGCAACGGCGACAGCGGTCGCCCTGTATGAGATCACGCAGGCGGATGTGAACGACGGATCCGTGCCGAACTCGGTCACGGCGACCGGCACGCCTCCGACCGGCGCCGTCGTGCAGGAGACGGACTCGGTCGATGTGGCGACCGGCGCGCAGCGCGCCGAGCTGCGGCTCACCAAGGCCGGCAGCACGCTGCCGAACGAGGCCGGTCTCGGCGACGACATCACCTACACGTTCGTCCTGCGCAACACCGGAAACGTGACCGTCACGGACATCGTCGTCGCCGACCCGCTGACCGGGCTGTCGAACATCGAGGCTGACTGGCCGGCAGCGACCGGAGTGCTCGATCCCGGCCAGAGCGTCACCGCGACAGCGACTCTCGACATCACCCAGGCCCACATCGACGCCGGTCGCGTGCTCAACACGGCCTCCGCGTCGGGAACCGCACCGGAGGGTCCCGTCTCGACCACCTCTGCGCAGAGCATCGTGCCGGTGGAAGCGGCGTCTCCGTCGGTCACGGTGTCGAACGACGGGGTGCTCCCTCCCGGCTCTGCGGCCGGTTCCACCGTCACCTGGACCTACGTGCTGACGAACACGGGCAATGTGACCCTCGCCGATGCCGCGCTCTCCGAAGCGCTGACAGGGACGACTGCCCCCGTCTATCAGTGGATCGGCACTCCGGGAGTCCTCGCCCCCGGTGCGAGCGTCACCGCGACGGCGACCACGATCCTGACCCAGGCCGATGTCGACGCCGGCTCGATCATCAGTGTCGTCACCGGACGTGGCACGGCTCCGTCCGGCGCCGTCGTCAGCGCGTCAGCCCCGGCCGCCGTCGCCATCGACTCGACCGCCGGGCTGACGCTGGTGAAGAGCGCCTCTCAGGACACCGATCTGGTGGTCGGCGACGTCGTCACCTTCACCTTCGCCGTCACCAACTCCGGAACCGCCACGATCGATGCCATCGCGCTCAGCGACCCGCTCCCGGGGCTCTCCGCGATCACGTTCGAAGGCTGGCCGGGGGCGCCGGGCAGCCTGGCGCCGTCCGGCTCCGTAAGCGCGACCGCCCAATACACGGTGAGTCAGGCCGATGTGGATCTCGCGGGCATCCGCAACACCGCGACCGTCACCGGGCTCACCCCGACGGATGCCACCGTCTCGGCATCCGACACGATCACGCTGTCGACCCGGACCAGGACTCCTGCGCTCGAGCTGGTGAAGGACGATCAGCTCTCGGGTGACGGCATGCTCGGCGACGCGATCACGTATGCATTCGTCGTGCGCAACACCGGCAACACGACCGTCACGGACATCGCCATCGCCGACGAGCTCGAGGGGATCTCGGGCATCGTGTTCGGGGCGTGGCCGAGCGGCGAGAGCGGGGTTCTGGCGCCCGGTCAGGAAGTCGCCGCCACCGCGCGATACACGGTCGGACAGGCCGATGTCGACGCCGGAGAGGTCGTCAACACCGCGACCGCGACCGGAACCACGCTCGCCGAGATCGATGTCGCGTCGGAGGCCGAGGTCACGACCGACCTCGCAGCGGCGACCCCCGAGCTGACGGCCACGAAGCGTGGCACACTCGCCGCAGGGTCGACCGGACGGGCAGGCGACACCGTCGAGTTCCGCTTCTCCGTCGTCAACACGGGTGATGTGACCATCAGCGAGGTGGCCTTCGACGACGCGCTGGCCGGTCTGAGCCCGCTCAGCATGTCGTGGCCGGATGCCGCCGCTCCCGGCATCCTCGCTCCCGGCGCCGCGGCGACCGCGACGGCCACCTACACGCTTCTGCAGTCCGACGTCGATGCCGGAGCCGTGTCGAACGCCGTCACGGTCATCGGCACTCCGGTGCGCGGAACGCTCGCGCCGGCGACTGCCGCAGCCACTGTCACGATCACGCCGGGGGCCGCATTGTCTGCGGTGAAGTCGGGGGTGTTGGCGGAGGGTGATATCGGTGTGGTGGGGGACAGGGTCGATTATGCGGTGGTGGTGACGAATACGGGCAATGTGA
>NZ_LMOW01000004.1:0-3421 GCF_001423645.1 Microbacterium sp. Leaf161
GTCCTCGTTCCCGGGCAGTCCGTGACGGCGACGGCGACGTACGTCCTCACGCAGGCCGATGTCGACGCAGGGGCCGTCACGAGCCTCGTCACGGGCACCGCAAACCCCCCGAACGGCGCTGCGGTCTCGGCGACCGCGCCAGCCACCGTGCCGATCGCGAGCGCCCCGGAGATCGTCGTCACGAAGGACGCCGCAGCCACCGGGGGCAGCGTCGGCGACTCCATCGAGTACTCGTTCACGATCGAGAACCGCGGCAACGTGACGCTCTCGGCAGTCGTGCTGTCCGACACGCTGGCAGGACTCAGTGCCCCGACGATCGTCTGGCCCACGGTGAGCCGCGTGCTCGCACCGGGCGAGATCGCCACGGCCTCGGCCACCTATGTGATCACGCAGGCCGATGTGGACGCCGGCACCGTCGAGAACACCGCCACGGCGGGTGCCTCCACTCCCGGCGGCGCGAACATCTCGGCATCGTCGGATGAGGTCGTCACCGAACTCGATGAGCCGGATCCGGCCGTGGTCACGACGAAGTCGGCCCGGATCGCCGACGGTGGCACCGGCGCGGTGGGTGACGTGATCGAGTACACGGTCACCGTGCGCAACTCCGGCAACGTGACCCTCGAGGACGTGGGGATCGTCGACGAGCTCGAAGACCTCTCCGACATCGCGGTCGTCTGGCCTGGCGATGCAGGCGTGCTCGCACCCGAGCAGACGCTCACCGGAACCGCGCGCTACGTCATCACGCAGGCCGACGTCGACCGCGGCGAGGTGTCGAACATCGCCGTGGGCTCGGGCACCGATCCTTCGGGGACCACTGTCGATGACCCTTCGGCACAGGTCGTCGTCGACACGGTCTCCGCAGCCCCGAACGCGACGGTCGCGAAGAGCGGCGCGCTCCGAGCCGGCGCCCTCGGACGCGCCGGTGACATCGTGACTTACTCGTTCCGGATCGTGAACACGGGCAATGTCACGCTCACGGACGCGACCCTGGACGACCCCATGCCCGGCCTCTCGGCGATCGACGTCGCCTGGCCAGGTGAGGACGGAGTCCTCGCACCCGGAGCCGGGGCGGACGCGACGGCAGAGTACGAGCTCACGCAGGCCGACGTCGACCGGGGCCGCGTGGACAACACGGTCACCCTGACGGCATCCGCCCCCGATGGCGCACCGATCGAGCGCACGGCCGATGCGGTCGTTCCGGTCGCCGAGGCCGCGGAGCTGACCACCGTGAAGAGCGGCCGGCTTCTGGAGCCCGGCATCGGAGCCGTCGGCGATGTCATCGAATATCGACTCGTCGTGACGAACACCGGCAACGTGACGGTCCAGGACGGTCGACTCATCGACCGTCTCGCCGGGCTCTCGCTGCCGGATATCGATTGGCCGGGTCCCGAGGGCGAGCTCCTCGTCGGCGACACCGTGGTCGGCATTGCGCGGTACACGCTCACGCAGACCGACATCGATCGCGGGTTCGTCCGCAACATCGCCGGTGTCGAGGCCGTCACCGAGCAGGGCACGATCGTGGTGGCAGACTCCAACCCCGTCGTCATCAACACCGTCAGGCCCGCGGCGGGGCTGACCGTCGTCAAGGACGGCGTCGTCGACGGCGACGGCGGCGCGGGTGGAAACATCGACTACACCTTCCGCATCACCAACACCGGGAACGTGACGGTCAGCGCGATCACTCTCGCCGACCCGATGCCGGGGCTCAGTGCGCCGCAGATCACGTGGCCCGGGGCACAGGGCGTTCTCGCTCCGGGACAGTCGGCGACCGCGACGGCCGACTACACGATCACGCAGACGGACGTGGATGCCGGATCGATCGCGAACGCGGCGACGGCCAGCGGCAGCTCGCGAGGCGGCCCCGTCACGAGCCCCGCGGGAATCGAGACGGTCGACACGCAGGGGATCCAGGCGTCGATCGTCGTGGACAAGAGCGCCGCGCTCGACCCGGACGCGACCGGGGTCGCCGGCGATGTCATCACCTGGAGCTACTCGCTGCAGAACACCAGCAACGTGACTCTCACGGGCGTCTCCCTCGCGGATCGTCTGGCCGGTTCGACAGCGCCTCAGTACACGTGGCCCGATCCCGCCAGACCCGGAGTGCTCCTTCCCGGCCAGAGCGTCTCGGCCGTCTCCACGTACGAGATGACCCAGGCCGATGTGGACAGCGGCGGCGTCTCGAGCGCCGTCGACGGAGTCGGAACGCCGCCGCGGGGCGCGGAGGTCACCGGATCCGCCGTGGCTTCCGTCGTCATCGCGGCGCGTCCGGGGCTGGCTCCGACGAAATCCGGTCTCGTGGACGGCGCCGGCAATGTCGGCGACCGGGTCGACTACACGTTCGGCATCACGAACACCGGCAACGTCACGCTCACGCTCGTCGATCTCCTCGATGCGCTGGTCGGGGTCAGCGCGCCGGAATTCGAATGGCCGCGGGAACCGGGAATCCTGCTGCCCGGCGACACCGTCGAGGCGACGGCGGAGTACACCATCACGCAGGCAGACGTGGATCGCGGTTCGGTCACGAACATCGCCACGGCGAGCGGCAAGCCGCCGGTGGGCGACACGATCACGGCCAGCACGGCACCGGAGACGACCGATGTCGCCGCGTCCGCACCCGAGCTTCTGACAGGCAAGACAGCGACTGTGCGTGGCGACGGCGCGGTCGGGGACATCATCGACTACTCCTTCACGGTCGAGAACACCGGGAACGTCACGGTGACCGGCATCACTCTGATCGACCCGCTTCCAGGACTCTCGGTGCCGAATGTGCGCTGGCCCGATGAGGCCGGGGTGCTGGCGCCGGGCGAGATCGCCACGGGCACAGCCAGCTATGCGATCGTGCAGGCGGACGTCGATGAGGGAGAAGTCGTGAACGTCGCGACGGCGGCCGGCACCGCACCGGGAGGCGCAGCAGTCGAGGACGCGTCGGATGAGATCCGTACACCGACGGCAGGCGCCGCCGCGGACATCACCATCGAGAAGACCGGAGCGCTCGCTCCTGGCTCGACCGGGCAGGTGGGCGACCTCGTCGGATTCGACTTCCTCATCGCGAACAGCGGCAACCAGACGCTGGGTGGAGTGACCCTCGAGGACCAGCTGCCGGGTCTCAGCGACATCGACGTGATCTGGCCGAGCAACGCGGCTCCGGGCGTGCTGCCGGTCGGCTCCGAAGCGCGGGGAACAGCGACCTACACGCTGACTCAGGCCGATATCGACGCCGGTTCCGTCGCCAATGCGGTCGACGCCGCTGCGACGACTCCCGACGGTTCGACGATCGACGCGTCCGACGCGGCGAGCGTCAGCATCCCTCGCACTCCCGAGCTGTCTGCGGTGAAGTCGGGGGTGTTGGCGGAGGGTGATATCGGTGTGGTGGGGGACAGGGTCGATTATGCGGTGGTGGTGACGAATACGGGCAATGTGA
>NZ_LMOW01000005.1:0-2450 GCF_001423645.1 Microbacterium sp. Leaf161
GCGGCGTCTGGCTCTGAGCTTTTCGCGAAAAACCAGAGAGCTTTTGCCTGTCGCCTTGGCGCGTGGGTTGGCTTGTTGCGGTCGAGCAGGGTCTTCGGGCGCTGGGGTGATCGGGAGCGAAGGGCTTAAAGCGATGCGGTCGGCGGGATCTCCGCCGTCCGGGCGCCGGCGGCGGGAAGGCCTGCCGGAGGCCATAAGGAAAGAACTCGGGCTTTACGAGTTCGAGAAACACCAAGGAGAAGAGTGATGTCACAATCGAAAAGCGGGGGGGCGGTCGGTCCGTTCAACTCCGTCGCCGAGGCGGCGGGTTGCGTTCAGACGGTCGACTGGATGCTTCTTGTTCTTCTGTTCTTCGCCGTTCTTGGCGGCTACCACGTCCACTTCATGCTGACGGCGGGCGACTGGGACTTCTGGGTTGACTGGAAGGATCGTCGTATGTGGCCGACGGTTGTGCCGATTCTCGGCGTGACCTTCTGCGCCGCGGCGCAGGCGTTCTGGTGGGTGAACTTCCGTCTGCCGTTCGGCGCGGTGTTCGCGGCTCTTGGCCTGCTGATTGGCGAGTGGATCAACCGCTACGTCAACTTCTGGGGCTGGACCTACTTCCCGATCAGCCTTGTGTTCCCGTCCGCTCTGATCGTTCCGGCGATCTGGCTTGACGTGATCCTGCTTCTGTCGGGCTCCTATGTGATCACGGCGATTGTTGGTTCGCTGGGCTGGGGTCTGTTGTTCTACCCGAACAACTGGCCGGCGATTGCGGCGTTCCACCAGGCGACGGAGCAGCATGGTCAGCTGATGACGCTTGCGGATCTGATCGGCTTCCACTTCGTCCGCACGTCGATGCCGGAATATATCCGCATGGTCGAGCGCGGCACGCTGCGCACCTTCGGTAAGGACGTTGTGCCGGTCGCGGCGTTCTTCTCGGGCTTCGTCTCGATGATGGTGTATTTCCTGTGGTGGTTCATGGGCCGTTGGTATTCGACGACCAAGATCATCGACACGATCTAAGCCGCGTCGCGGGCTGCGGCGCTGAACGGGCGCCGCGGCGGCCTGCAAGAAAGAAGAGCGGCGGGCTGGACGCTTATTCAAGAGCGAAGGTCCGCTGCGAGAGACAAGACCGGTTGGCGCGCGAGGCGGCGGCCGGGAAGAGGAACCTGGGAGGTTTATCGATGAAAAAGTTCGTCAAGCTCGCCGCGATTGGCGCGGCGGCGGCTGTGGCGGCGACCCTGGGAGCTGTTGCTCCTGCGTCGGCGCACGGCGAAAAGTCTCAGCAGGCGTTTCTTCGGATGCGCACGTTGAACTGGTATGACGTTCAGTGGTCGAAGACGACGGTGAACGTCAATGAAGAGATGGTGCTGTCGGGCAAGATCCATGTGTTCTCGGCCTGGCCGCAAGCGGTCGCCAATCCGCGCGTGTCGTTCCTGAACGCCGGCGAGCCCGGTCCGGTTCTGGTGCGCACGGCGCAGTTCATCGGCGAGCAGTTTGCGCCGCGTTCGGTGTCGCTTGTTCCTGGCAACGACTACGCCTTCTCCATCAACCTTCGCGGACGTCGCGCGGGCCGTTGGCACGTTCATGCGCAGATCAACGTCGAGGGCGGCGGTCCGATCATCGGCCCCGGCCAGTGGATCGAGATCAAGGGCGACATGAAGGACTTCACCGATCCGGTGACGTTGCTTGACGGCTCGACGGTCGACCTCGAGACCTACGGCATCAGCCGCGTTTATGCGTGGCATCTGCCGTGGCTTGCGGTCGGCGCGGCGTGGATCCTGTTCTGGTTCGTGCGCAAGGGCATCATCGCTTCGTATCTCCGTGTCGCCACCGGCAAGGTTGACGAGCAGGTGACCGACGACGACAAGCGGATTGGCGCGATTGTGCTGGCGTTGACCATTCTGGCGACGATCGTCGGCTACGCCGTGACCAACTCGACCTTCCCGCGCACGATCCCGCTGCAGGCGGGCTTGCAGAAGCCTCTGACGCCGCTCGTTACGGACGGCACGGCGGGCGTCGGCAAGGAGCGCGTGACGAGCGAGCTGAACGGCGGCGTCTACAAGGTTCCTGGCCGTGAGCTGACGATCAACGTCAAGGTCACGAACTCGACCTCCGAGCCGCTTCGCCTTGGCGAATATACGGCGGCCGGCCTGCGCTTCCTGAACCCTGACGTGTTCACGACGAAGCCCGACTTCCCGGACTATCTGTTGGCGGACCGCGGTCTGTCGACGGACCCGACGCCGATCGCGCCGGGCGAGACGAAGGAAATCGCCGTGAAGGTGCAGGACGCGCGTTGGGACATCGAGCGTCTGTCTGACCTGGCTTACGACACCGACAGCCAGATCGGCGGCCTCTTGATGTTCTTCTCGCCGACGGGTCGCCGCTTTGCGGCCGAAATCGGCGGACCGGTCATTCCGAAGTTCGTCGCCGGCGACATGCCCTAAGCGATACTGACGAATTGAAAC
>NZ_LMOW01000006.1:0-1098 GCF_001423645.1 Microbacterium sp. Leaf161
GCTGGGTCTGCGGTCTGCCCGTTGAAGGGGTTGGATTTGGGATTTTGGCTTAGGCGGCGACGTCGGTTTTCGTCCGATAACAACAAGCAGCCGGGTTCTGGGGATTTTGGAATGATTTGCTCGCCTTTGGGCGGGGGATTTTCTGGAATTTTTCGGGAAGGCTGCGGCAAACAAGGGCGGTTTTGCGTGTTTTTAGAAGAAGACGCGCTTTCGCTTTGCTTTACGAAACGAGGACGAAGCGGCTCCGTTGTGGGAGGCGGAGCGATACCGGTCACGCGCAATTCCCTGGGAGCACATTGGAGGAGAAGGGTATGAGCTCAACGACTGACACAGCAGCCCGGGCTGCTGCTGGCACGGAAGCTGTAGTTGACCTGAAGGGCATGTGGATCGGCCTGGCCGTTCTGAACGGGTTCTATCTGGTCGTTCGCATTTACGAGCAGATTTATGGCTGGCGCGCYGGCCTGGACTCGTTTGCGCCGGAGTTCCAGACCTATTGGATGTCGATCCTTTGGACCGAGATTCCGCTTGAGCTGATCTCGGGCATTGGCCTTGCGGGCTTTCTTTGGAAGACGCGCACGCGCGACTTCTCGACTCTGACGGCGCGCGAAGAAATGCGCCGCCTGGTTGTCGAAGTGCAGTGGCTGGTGGTTTACGCCGCGGCCATTTACTGGGGCGCGTCGTTCTTCACGGAGCAGGACGGCACCTGGCACATGACGGTGATTCGCGACACGGACTTCACGCCGTCGCACATCATCGAGTTCTACATGAGCTACCCGATCTACTCGGTGATCGCGGTCGGCGGCTTCTTCTATGCGAAGACGCGTCTTCCGTATTTCGCCAAGGGCTATTCGGTGGCCTATCTGATCGTGGCGATCGGCCCGTTCATGATCATCCCGAACGTCGGCCTGAATGAGTGGGGCCACACGTTCTGGTTCATGGAAGAACTGTTCGTCGCGCCGCTGCATTGGGGCTTCGTGTTCTTCGGCTGGATGGCGCTCGGCGTGTTCGGCGTCGTGCTTCAGCTGCTGATCAACATTCAGCGTCTGATCGGCAAGGAAGGCGTCGCCCTCCTGACCGAGTAATCCGAGAGATCGGAAG